>NZ_JAVJIU010000009.1:0-9111 GCF_031344135.1 Christiangramia sediminicola | reverse complement strand
AGGAAATACTTACAGTTGTATCTCAACGAGTTTATTTACAAATTAAACAGACGGTATTTTGGAGACAAACTCTTTGACAGACTAGTAATTGCGAATATAACAGGTGCATAAACGGATAATCAGAAAAATCTATATGAACATTATAATTTAAAACCATATGTCATAAGTTATATTGACACAATGTTATTTGCAGATAAACTTGGGATGCCTAAAAAAATAAAAGATTTAGCAGAGAGTTTGGACTTAGAAGTAACAAATCATCACGACCCAGAATTCGATGCAAAACTTTGTGCTTTAATATTTGGCGAATTGACTGACAAGTATCCAAGTTATCAAGAACTAATAAGAAAAATTGATGACCAGCCTAAAACAAATAATAATTATTTCAATCAACCAAGTGAAGATGTTTTAGAAGAAAATGAAGAGCATTTATCAAATTATCAAATAACTCAAAACGAACTTGAAAACATTGATTTAATAGGAAAAGGAATAGTTATTACGGGCAACTTTTCAATAGAAAGAGAAGAAATAAAAACTTTTCTAATGAAAATTGGTGGACAAATAAAATCAGGAATAACAGGTAAAGTAGATTTTGTTTTTGCAGGTGAAGATTGTGGTTGGTCAAAAATCCAAAAAATAAACGACTTAAACCAATCAAAAAAAGCAAACATTAGAATTTTAAACGAAGCTGACTTAAATTATCTTATCAAAAAATACGGCATATAACATCGCATTGGCAAAATGGCGGGTTAAGTGCCAAACTCAACTTTTGTGCATTTTATTCCGCCGAATGTGTTCCACATTCAGCTTTTTTTAATAATTTAGCTTCTGTGGAAACACATCGGCTACGTCACTGCTAAATTGAACTTTTTGTCCAATTTATCCGCCACTTCGCCAATGCGTTTCCCGTTAGTGGCAACAAAAACAAACGATAATTAGACAATAAATGAAAAATATTTTATTTGTAGTTTTTATTTCAATGATATTTTTATTTGTTTGCTGTAACACAACAACGAATAAAAACATAATTGAAACAGAAATTTCTGATTTTGACAAAATTTTAGATAGTTTTCAAGTAAATGGTTCAATTCTAATTTATGATAACGACAAGAATACTTTTTACTCAAATGACTTTGATTGGGCTAAAAACGGAAAATTACCTGCATCAACATTCAAAATTCCAAATTCTATAATTGCTGTTGAATTAGGCATTATTGAAAATGATACAACTATTTTAAAATGGAATGGCGAGCAGAGAAAAATGGATATTTGGGAAAAAGATTTATCATTTAAAGATGCTTTTAGAATTTCCTGTGTTCCTTGCTATCAGGAAATTGCAAGGAAAATCGGAACAATTAAAATGAAAGAATATTTAGAAAAATTTGAGTATAAAAATATGATTTTTGACAGTTTAACGATTGACAATTTTTGGCTTGAAGGAAATTCAAAAATATCTCAAAAACAACAAATCGACTTTTTAAGGAAATTCTATTTTTCAAAATTTCCAATTTCTGATAGGACAATAAAGATTGTCAAAAATATTATGGAAATTGAGCGAACTGAAAATTACATTTTAAGCGGTAAGACTGGATTAAGTTCGATAGAAGAAAAATATAATGGTTGGTTTGTTGGTTATGTTGAAACAAAATCTAATGTTTATTTTTTTGCAACAAATGTAATTCCGACAGACGGATTGAATGTTGATGATTTTATTTCATCGAGAATTAATGTAACAAAAAATGCGTTAAAGCAAATGAATATAATGAAATGATAAATGCCACTAACATATGGTAGCCGATAATTGCCGGCTTTCGTGCCAACTTGATACTTTGGTGCTTTTAACGAACCGAAGTGCTAAATTGATACGAAAGTGCTGTAAATCCGGCAACTACGGCTACCATTTTTCGTTAGCGGGCATTGTGAAAGATACCAGCATAACAGTTAAACATTGATAAATGAAAAAAAAACTACTTTGGATATTAATTTTAGGACTGATAATAATCAGTTGCAAACAAAGGAAAACAGAAATGAAAGAGAAAATAATTAAAACAAACGGCATTGAACTCTGTACGGAAAGTTTTGGAAATAAGAAAAATCCAGCAATCCTTTTGGTAGCAGGTGCAACCGTATCAATGCTGTATTGGGACACTGAATTTTGCCAACAATTATCTGAAAAAGGATTTTTTGTTATTCGTTACGACAACAGAGATGTAGGAAAATCCACTAATTATGAACCAGGTTCTACTCCATACGATATTGTTGACTTAACTAATGACGCTATTTCAATATTGGATGGCTACAAGATTGACAAAGCACATTTTGTGGGGATTTCTTTGGGCGGACTAATTTCTCAAATAGCATCAATAAAGTTTGCCGACAGAGTTAACTCCTTAACTCTTATGTCATCAGGCCCTTGGGGAGACTCAGACCCAACTATACCTGAAATGGACACGAGTATTTTAGATTTCCATAGTAAAGCAGGTACAGTCAATTGGACAAATGAAGACAGTGTGGTAAACTATTTAATTCAGGGTGCAGAATTAATGAGTGGCAAGAAACAATTTGACAAACAAAGAAGTGAAAAACTGATAAGAGCTGAGTTCAATAGAGCCAACAATTATATAAGTATGTTCAATCACGCTGCATCGCAAGGTGGTGGTGGTGAAGAATATTGGAACAGATTAAACGAAATCAAACAACCCACCTTAATTATCCACGGAACAGACGACAAAATTTGGCATTATAAGAATGCAGGTTTTTTACTAGAAAAAATAAAAGGTTCAAATCTAATCACCCTTGAAGGTACAGGACACGAATTACACGTTGATGATTGGAAATCAATTATTGATGGAATAGAAAAACACATAAATGACTGATAAACAAAAACAACGCCCCGCGTGGGCCTATACGCTGCCGGCAGCACTGCTGCTGATGGCTCCTTTCGACATCCTCGCTTCACTGGCGATGGATATTTATCTCCCTGTCGTTCCAGCGATGCCCGGCATCCTGAACACGACGCCCGCTATGATCCAACTCACGTTGAGCCTCTATATGGTGATGCTCGGCGTGGGCCAGGTGATTTTTGGTCCGCTCTCAGACAGAATCGGGCGACGGCCAATTCTACTTGCGGGCGCAACGGCTTTCGTCATTGCGTCTCTGGGAGCAGCTTGGTCTTCAACTGCACCGGCCTTTGTCGCTTTCCGTCTACTTCAAGCAGTGGGCGCGTCGGCCATGCTGGTGGCGACGTTCGCGACGGTTCGCGACGTTTATGCCAACCGTCCTGAGGGTGTCGTCATCTACGGCCTTTTCAGTTCGATGCTGGCGTTCGTGCCTGCGCTCGGCCCTATCGCCGGAGTATTGATCGGCGAGTTCTTGGGATGGCAGGCGATATTCATTACTTTGGCTATACTGGCGATGCTCGCACTCCTAAATGCGGGTTTCAGGTGGCACGAAACCCGCCCTCTGGATCAAGTCAAGACGCGCCGATCTGTCTTGCCGATCTTCGCGAGTCCGGCTTTTTGGGTTTACACTGTCGGCTTTAGCGCCGGTATGGGCACCTACTTCGTCTTCTTCTCGACGGCTCCCCGTGTGCTCATAGGCCAAGCGGAATATTCCGAGATCGGATTCAGCTTTGCCTTCGCCACTGTCGCGCTTGTAATGATCGTGACAACCCGTTTCGCGAAGTCCTTTGTCGCCAGATGGGGCATCGCAGGATGCGTGGCGCGTGGGATGGCGTTGCTTGTTTGCGGAGCGGTCCTGTTGGGGATCGGCGAACTTTACGGCTCGCCGTCATTCCTCACCTTCATCCTACCGATGTGGGTTGTCGCGGTCGGTATTGTCTTCACGGTGTCCGTTACCGCGAACGGCGCTTTGGCAGAGTTCGACGACATCGCGGGATCAGCGGTCGCGTTCTACTTCTGCGTTCAAAGCCTGATAGTCAGCATTGTCGGGACATTGGCGGTGGCACTTTTAAACGGTGACACAGCGTGGCCCGTGATCTGTTACGCCACGGCGATGGCGGTACTGGTTTCGTTGGGGCTGGTGCTCCTTCGGCTCCGTGGGGCTGCCACCGAGAAGTCGCCAGTCGTCTAACCGACGACTGGTAGCAGGCCCGCTCCGATGCGGCGCACTAACCATCGAAACCTCGTGAATGTCGGTATCCTGTCTGGCAGGATACCGCTCATTTCCCTTGTTCAGTTCAACATCGCATTGGCAAAATGGCGGGTTAAGTTCAAAATTCAACTTTTGTGCTTTTTATTCCGCCGAATGTGTCCCACATTCAGCTTTTTTTTAATAATTTAGCTTCTGTGGAAACACATCGGCTACGTCACTGCTAAATTGAACTTTCGGTTCAATTTATCCGCCACTTCGCCAATGCGTTTCCCGTTGTACGACATAGTAAAACCGAACCAAACAAAATGAAAGTCAGAGAAGAAAAGTTAAGAACAATTATAGAATGGTCGGAGAAAAACGAAGATGTAAGAGTTCTTCTTCTGACAAGTTCACTTGTAAATCCTTTAGCACTTGTTGACGAATTTAGTGATTTAGACATTGAATTTGTTTTTGAGGATAATACAAATTACATTTCAGACAAAAGCTGGACGCTTAAATTCGGAAATCCAATTGCTATGATTGAAGAAGACGAAAGTTGTTTTAACCATAAACACGCAATGAAAATGCTACTTTATGAAGACGGTGTGAAAGTAGATTTTAAACTTTACAGCAAATCAAAATTTATAAAGGAAACGCAAGAGAAAGAATTACCAGAAGATTGGGATATTGGTTATAAAATTTTAATTGATAAAGATGGTATTACAAAGCAAATGCTGAAACCAACTTATCAAATTTCCATTATCAAAAAACCGTCTGAAAAAGAGTTTCAAAATCTAATAAACGATTTTTGGTGGGACACAACTTACGTGGCAAAGTGTCTTGTGAGAGATGAAATATTCTATGCGAAATTTATGTCGGAAACCGTTATTCGCACAGAATATTTAATTCCTTTAATTGAATGGCACATTGCAAGTGAACACAATTGGAACATAACGACCAATAAATATGGACGGCTTTTCAAAAAGTATCTTAACCAGGAAATGTGGGCTAAAACAGAACAAACATTTTCAGGGAGCGATATAAAGGAAAATTGGACTGCTCTATTTTCAATGACTGATTTAGTTTCAGAAATAGGAACTGAATTGTCAAAAAAATTAGAGTACAAATACCCGGATAAATTAGAAAATGACATACGAAAATATTTAGCTGGACTAAAACCCAAAACATAACTACGTCGTACAACATCGTATTGGCAATAGGCGGGCTGAACGGCTTCGTATCAACGGAAGTGCAAAATTCAACTTCTGTTCTTCGATTAAAGTTCAGTGCTAAAAATCCCGCCCATCGCCAATACGCGGCACGTTATGTGAAAGAATAAAACGGCACCTCCAAAAAGAAAGTGCCGTTTCGAAATTAAATTTATAAATTCTCAATCCACTACTTCTGAAACAGTTGATTTTTCTATTAGAAAAATTCCGTCAAAAGCTTCTTCTATTTCAGTTTTTAGGCACATCGAATCAAATCGAATCTTATTACAATTTTTTAATTCCGTACTTCTGTTCATTAGTAAACAGCATTCTTTTCCTCCAAATTCTTGCATAATAAATTCAACAGAATCCGACTCTGGAAAATCAAGTGGAAATTTATCAACCCTAAAGCCAAATTGATAATCATTATCAGGATACAATGCCGCAGTTTCTCCACGTAGATTAGTTATTGCAAATGCTTTATATTTTTCTCCAAAAGTCATCGAAAGTCTTTGCCCCATTGGATAACAACTAATAAATCCATCAAAATCTACCGGAGTTTTTTGAATGTGAGCATTGTGGGCAACCAAAATAATCTTTTTACCAAGTGAATTTTTCAAAAACCAATCAATGCTTTCTGCCATATACTGGTCTTTTGCTCCCATATCTCCTTCAATTCCCCTTTCAGTAATGAAACTTTCCATAGCATCAGCATTATAATTCATATAAATCAAGCCTTTAACTTGATGAACTATCGATTGAAATTCTAAACTTTCTAATTTTGGTTGAAGAGTAATCAAACGAATGTAAACTTTTAATAGCAATGCTTTTAATTCATTATGTTCAGCTTCATCAAAAAGCGATAAATTTAACGCAAGCTGAGAAGTCGAATAGAAATCAAATTTCTCAGCAAGATTTAAAATCTTCTGTAAGACATCAGAAGAAACGATTGAAAGTCTTTGCAAATAATCAGATACAATACGAAAGTTTGGAAAATAAGAACCTCCATTTTTAGGAATATCCACACCTAAAAAGGTAATTTGATTATTATTGTCTTGATTATACCGACGAAGCCATAGCAAAGTATCTTTAAACTCATTTGGATAATAAAAGTGTGACAGTAACTTATCCAAATCGTCGAATGGAATTTGTGATTTTATCCACTTATCAACTTCTAATCCTTCAGAAAAACCAAACTCAAATGCCAAGGTGTCAAAATCACATTCAGTTACTAAAAACTCAATAACTTGATGCCTGAATGTAAAAAACTCTTTTATGAAATGTGCGTTTTCGCCTAAACCAACAATTGTAGAAGAATCAAAATATTCTCGAAATCGAAAAAGACTTTGTTTTATGGATGTATTATTTTCCGAATTAAACGGAAAAGTTAAGGGTTTTATATTTTTCATTATTACCTTATTTTAAATTAAAAATTAACGTACCAAATAGCAACCGTCTCAAAAAGACGATTTAATAATTTACTTTAATTTTTAATTACCAAGGCTTGCTGAAATACATAAAATGTGAATTATTTGAATACAAAGATACTAAAAATTCCTTCACATAACATCGCATTGGCAAAATGGCAGGTTAAGTGCTAAATTGAAAGTTTCTGCATTTTATTCCGCCGAATGTGTTCCACATTCAGCTTTTTTTAATAATTTAGCTTCTGTGGAAACACATCGGCTACGTCACTGCTAAATTGAACTTTTCGTCCAATTTATCCGCCACTTCGCCAATGCGTTTCCCGTTATGGGCCATTTTTGAATGACAATGCGAATAGATACAGACAAACAAATGAATTTACTTAGTGATAAGAACGTTGCAATAATTGGTGGTGGACCCGTTGGACTGACTATGGCAAAATTATTACAGCAAAACGGCATAGACGTTTCAGTTTACGAAAGAGACAACGACCGAGAGGCAAGAATTTTTGGTGGAACCCTTGACCTACACAAAGGTTCAGGTCAGGAAGCAATGAAAAAAGCGGGATTGTTACAAACTTATTATGACTTAGCCTTACCAATGGGTGTAAATATTGCTGATAAAAAAGGCAATATTTTATCCACAAAAAATGTAAAGCCCGAAAATCGATTTGACAATCCTGAAATAAACAGAAATGACTTAAGGGCTATCTTGTTGAATAGTTTAGAAAACGACACGGTTATTTGGGATAGAAAACTTGTTATGCTTGAACCTGGTAAGAAGAAGTGGACACTAACTTTTGAGAATAAACCGAGTGAAACAGCAGATTTGGTTATTCTTGCCAATGGCGGGATGTCCAAGGTAAGAAAATTTGTTACCGACACGGAAGTTGAAGAAACAGGTACTTTCAATATACAAGCCGATATTCATCAACCAGAGATAAACTGTCCTGGATTTTTTCAGCTATGCAATGGAAACCGGCTAATGGCATCTCACCAAGGTAATTTATTATTTGCTAACCCCAATAATAATGGTGCATTGCATTTTGGAATAAGTTTTAAAACACCTGATGAATGGAAAAACCAAACGCAGGTAGATTTTCAAAACAGAAATAGTGTCGTTGATTTTCTTCTGAAAGAATTTTCCGATTGGGACGAACGCTACAAAGAATTGATTCATACGACGTTGTCATTTGTAGGATTGGCTACACGGATATTTCCTTTAGAAAAGCCTTGGAAAAGCAAGCGCCCATTACCCATAACAATGATTGGGGATGCCGCACATTTGATGCCGCCTTTTGCAGGGCAGGGAGTAAATAGTGGGTTGGTGGATGCCTTGATATTGTCTGATAATCTAGCCGATGGAAAATTTAATAGCATTGAAGAGGCTGTTAAAAATTATGAACAGCAAATGTTTATCTATGGCAAAGAAGCACAAGAAGAATCAACTCAAAACGAAATTGAAATGTTTAAACCCGACTTTACGTTTCAGCAATTGTTAAATGTATAAAATGGAATAAAACGGCACATAACAAACAAATTGGCAATAGAGCCGGTGAAGTACTTCTATTGAACTTTTGTGCAATGTTGAAGATTAGTAATTCTATTCAACATTTGTGCTAAAAGTCGGCTCCATCGCCAATTTGCCAAACGTTATATGCCATATTACACCAAAACTTGTCTGAATTATACAAAATGAACTATGTTTAACTTTTTTAAACCTAAACCAAAAAATCAAATTGAAATGGAAGTTTCGGGAATAAATCCTGAAACAAACAATGAATTTCTATTCTATAATTTTATCGAAAATACACCAAACTATATTCTTGAACCTTGGCTAAAAAAAGCAAAACAAGTTGGTTATAAAGTAAAACCTCAATACGAACAAGCGATTTTGCAAAAATTGAAATTCAATCAATTTAAAAATCCTCATACATTCCCTGAGTACTTTGAAAATAAATTTGATTTTATTGCTATTGACTTTGAGACAGCAAATAACAGTAGATTAAGTGCTTGTGCAATCGGATTATGCTTCGTGAAAAATGACACAATAGTTTATTCGACAAAACACTATATAAATCCACCAAAATCAGAAAAGTTTTTAAAAACTCATACTTCAATACACGGAATTTCATATGAAGATGTAGAATTTTCCCTTAATTTTCAAGAATTATGGGAAGACGAACTTTCTAAATATCTTTCATCTAATTTATTAATTTTTCATAATGCGAGTATGGACTTGAGTGTTTTGAAAAATCTATCTGATTCTCCGCAAACACACCTAATATTTTTAGTATATTAGCGCTCAAAAAGCAGGGATTATGAACATATTCAGTTTTACGGCTCATTTCGGTTCGGAGGAAGATTGTCGTTTGCATTTCAAGGAG
>NZ_JAVJIU010000008.1:0-11265 GCF_031344135.1 Christiangramia sediminicola | reverse complement strand
TTGAAATGCAAACGACAATCTTCCTCCGAACCGAAATGAGCCGTAAAACTGAATATGTTCATAATCCCTGCTTTTTGAGCGCTAATATACTAAAAATATTAGGTGTGTTTGCGGAGAATCAGAAAAATTTCTTAGGCAAAATTATGTGTTGTATTACTCTGTTTTCCTACCCGAAACGGGTAGTTTTTGTTTCTTTCTATTGTTTTTACTGGGTTTGTGTGAAATGTTTACAGATGTTGGAATAATATTTTTATAGAGATTTTTGAAAAATGTTTACCTAATATATAATCTTAATTCTACATACTTTGTTAAGTTTGTAACTTAAATATTCCCCAACTTGAAGGTATTTACTTCTGTTTTTTTTATTATAATTTTTCTATTGAGTTCTTGCTCTAAAATAGACGAAGCTGATAAGCTTAATTTTTCAATTTCATATTTGGAAGATGTAAAGGATGTAGAAACAATTCAAACTATTTCAAAACAAAAGTTAAAGAATTTAGAAAGCCCAAACATCGGTTTTAAAAATGGAGTGTATTGGTTTAAAGTTATTTTAGATGAACAACCAATTGATGAAAGTATTGTTTTTGATTTACCCGAATCTAATATTCATAAAATTACGGTATATCAAAATAACGAAATCATCCCATGGAAAGAATTAGACAATTCACATTTGTCTCTTTTAATTGATACTGTGTCTCGGAGCAATATCTATTATTTTAAGGTCTATTTTAATTACGAAGTTTTTTTTCCTTTACATGTAAACACTTTTAAAAAATCTCAATTAAAGGAGAAATATGGATTTTTTGTAAACGGAATTTTCTATGGTTTTGTGCTGATGGTTTTAATTATAAATAGCTTCTTTTATTTTTCTCTAAAAGACAAAACCTTTTTGTTTTATTGTTTTTTTTTAATTTTAATTACTATTATTTTTTTGGATTATGATGGTCTGTTTAATAGTACATTTCCAGATTCTTATTTAAGATTTCATAGAATTTTAACTCATTTTCTACTGTGCTTATCTGGAGCATTGTTCGCTAATCAATTTTTAAACATAAAATATTATTTACCTAAAAGCAATTTCATTGGAATTGTATTACTTTTAGTTACAATTATTAGTTATTTACTTTTTGTTTTTACTAGTAAGTTTTTATTTGTAGCCATTGGAGATACTTTTTCAATGCTTGTTTTACTCCATTATTGGTGTATTGGAATTATTATTTCTAAAAAATATAAATTCGCAAAATTCTTTGTATTTGGTTATTCCCTAATTTTATTTTCTTCATTTTTGTTTGTAATTCCTCGTAATTGGGGGTTAAATACCTTTTCAGTATCTTTAAACACCGTGAAATTCGGAGCCTTATTTGAAATGCTAATATTAACCTATGCAATTACATATAGAATAAAAATTCTACACGAGGAGAATGATCGATTCAAAAAAGAAATAAACCAATATCTTAACGATTTACAAGTCTTAAAAAAATCCAATTTAAAGGAGTCTCACAAGATGGAGGAACTTTTAAAATCTAAACACGATTTATCTGCTAGAGAAATTGAAGTATTAATTTTAATTTACAAAGGATATACAAACAAACGTATAGGCGAAGATTTATTTGTGTCTTTAAATACTGTAAAATATCATATTAGAAATATATATGAAAAATTAAACATTAAAAATAAAAATGAAGCCATCGATGTTTTTACTAAAATAAAAAATCAGTGAAAATAAATTCATTAATTCTCAATCAATTCTACAACAACTAAAGGTTACCTTTTGTTGTTCGAAAAATCAGCTAGTTCAAGAAAAAGAATACCACTACAACTAGATAGGAATATTTGGTATAAATGATCCTTCTCATAGTTTTCATAGAAACATGGGTGATTGTTTAAAAATAAAATCCTGTTATGATTCATAACAGGATTTTTATTTTAGGAACCAATTATTGACTTGTAATTATCTATTCAATAATTTTTTAGAAACTTTATAGGTAGCAGCATATATATATCCTTTTTGATGATTTTTCAAAGATTTAAAAGCACCTCTATACCAGGTTGAATCTGTTGCCTTTTTCTTTAGAGTTAGATGGTTTACAGACTTACCTGCTTCTCCACTTATCGTTGATGTAGATTTAATATCATATATAGAAATTCCATAATGTTCCGCTTTGTTTAAAATTTCAGCAAATGCTTCTTCAGAAAAATATAAGGTAGCATTATCATCATTTATTGTTGTTCCGGATTCTGTTATAAAAACATTTTCATTTAAAAAATATTGTTGTGTCATAATTGCAGGTGTTAAATAACTATAAATTAGTTTTGTTGCTCTTTAGGAAAATATTGAGGAATAAGTTCTTTTAATTTCTCTAATGTTTCTTGAACGGATAATTCACTCATTCCACCAGCAGCATTTGCGTGTCCACCACCATTAAAATGATTTGCAGCTAATATATTTACTGGATTTTCTACTCCTTTAGAACGGAAAGAAATTTTCATAATTCCATCTCTTTCTGTAAAAACAATGGCAGCTTTCATTCCTTTTATAGACAATGCTGTATTGGCCAAACTATCTGTATCTCCTTTTTTATAATTGTAGGTTGCTAATTCTTCTTTAGACAAAGAAATTATGGCTACGTTATAGTCGTATAAAATTTCTAGTTTTTGACTCATGGCATACCCTTGTAAACGCAAACGACTTTCGGTATTGGTGTCGTTAAGTTTTTCGTGAATAAGATGATGTTGTACACCAGCCGTTAATAATTTGGCAATAATCTCATGTGTTCTTGGTTGTACAGAGTTGAATCTAAAATTTCCAGTATCTGTAAGAATTCCAAGGTACAAAGGAGTTCCTATGTTTTCATCTAATAAATGGATAGATCCCGATTGCTCTATAAGTTCCACAATAAGTTGTGAGGTAGAACAAACAGAAGTTTCAGAAACGGTTAGGAATGGAAAATCTTCTGGATTTAAATGATGGTCTATCATTATTTTTTTAACCGTACATTCTTCTAATAATGCCTGCATTTCTGGTCCTACACGGTTGGTAGCATTGTAATCTAAACAAAAGATTAAATCAGCATGTTTAAAAGCGTTGGTTACAGCTTCTGGAGTCTCCTCCATTAATAAAATAGCAGAAGTGTCTAACCAGTATAAAAAGTTAGGAGCTTTGTCGGGATGGCATACAGTGGCTTTTTTTCCTAGTTTTTCAATAAAATGTAACAATCCTAAAGAAGATCCTATAGAATCTCCATCTGCAGATTTGTGAGCCGTGATTATAATATTTGAAGCCGCTTGAATTTCTGCTTCAATTTGTTGGTAAATATTCATGTTTAGTATATGTAAATGGCCTTTGCTTGGCTTTGAATTATAATTTGTTGTCTTTTGGTTTAAAAACTACGCAAAGGTATCATTAAAGATGAATT
Source organism: Christiangramia sediminicola (assembly GCF_031344135.1). NCBI lineage: Bacteria > Pseudomonadati > Bacteroidota > Flavobacteriia > Flavobacteriales > Flavobacteriaceae > Christiangramia > Christiangramia sediminicola. The sequence continues at coordinate 7,849 of NZ_JAVJIU010000008.1, read as the reverse complement.
TGTATGGCTCTTATAGGTGGATTGTTTTTATTTTAGAAGTTTTCACTTTTTAAAACAACGGTTTAATGGTAAGATTTAGGGATAGAGACATAAAATTTACTACCCACATTATGTTTACTTTCTACCCAAATTTTACCTTTGTGGTAATCTATAAAGTCTTTACAAAGAATAAGTCCTAAACCAGTTCCTCTTTCGTTATTGGTTCCAAGAGAAGAGTAGGTGCTATCAATTCTAAATAATTTATCAATATGGGCTTCCTTAATTCCTACACCGTTATCTGTTACAGAAAATAAATATAGGTTTTCTTTTTCTGTAGTATCCACAGAAATAGTTCCTTGTTTAGGAGTAAATTTAATAGCATTAGAAATAAGGTTTCTAAACACTACTTCTATCATTCTTTTGTCTACGTATAGAATTAAGTTCGTGGGTAAGTTTAAGTGAATGTTGATTGCTTTTTCTTCTAAAGAGGTTCTTAGTAATTCTGTTGTAGATTTAATCATCACAACCATGTCTACAAATTCTGGATTAAAATCCATTTTACCCGTTTGAGACATGGCCCATTCCATTAAATTAGATAATAAGTTTACAGCATGTTTAGAAGAGGTATTAATAATTTCTGCATATTCATCAATCCCCTCATAATTATTCGCTTTTACTTGTTCGCTTAATATTTCACTAAACCCTAAAATACCATTAAATGGACTTTTTAAATCATGTGCAATAATGGAAAAGAATTTGTCTTTTGTAGAATTTTATTTTCTTAAAGATGCTTCGCTTTTTTGTAGTTTTAGTTCTGATTTTTTTCTGTTAGTAATATCGTTTATAACAGAAATAATACAAGGTTCGTTGTTAATATTCACAATTTCAGCAGAAATTAACCCAGGAAATAGTTCTCCAGATTTTTTACGGAATAAGTATTCATGTTCTATAACTGAACCCTTTGAGTTTAAATCAGACATAAATTTTAAACGTTCTTCATCATCACCCCATAGTTTTAAATCGATAGTTTTAGAACCTATCAACTCATTGGGTAAGTAACCAGAAATAGTTACAATTTTTTTATTTACTTCAAAAATTTCACCATCGCTGTGTTTAGACAATACAATAATAAATGGAGCAGAATGGAAAGCTTTAGAGAATTTTTCTTCTTGGTTATTTACATCAATAATTAACCTTTTGTTATACATTAAAGAAAGGCTATAGGCCAGTAGAATAACAATTAATTCCCATAACATAATAAATATGGATTCTCCTGAGCTAGATGAAAAATAATTTTTTGTTGATTCTGTATTTTGGACTAGAAAATAAACACGAAAAAGTTGAATGATGAAAACAAGAACAAAAACATATCCTATTGGGCGTGTGGTACTACGTAAAGCTTTAGGAGTTCTTATAAACATTAGGTGGACTATAAAAATACTATAGAATAGAAAACCGATGGTAATATTATAATGTCTAGCTTTTAAATTGGGATCTATAAATGTAAAGTAGCTATGGATGATAAAAAAAATGAAAATAAAAATAAAGTGAGGTACCGTAGAACTCTTTTTCTTTACAAACTGTTCTAGACCTACAAACATGGAGATTAAAGAAGAAACAATAAAAACATTGGCTACGGGTATAGAGAGCCAATCAGGAATATGATCTCTTAAAAACACTAAAATATTTCCTGTAGTATTCATAAACATACTAAGGACAATTAATAGTGTACCTGGGAATCTTTTTTTTATTTGAAAATATAAAAAACTACTTAGTAGCAGATTAATAATATTTACTAGAATATAGCTAAAGTATACTGTAGGGAGGTCTATATTAATCATAAGTTGTTCTTTTTGAGTCCAAAATCAATCTATTCAATAGGGTAGAATAGAAACAGTCATATCCTCTTTATATTTTAAAAAAGGATGTAGAAAATCCTTTTTTAAGTTACTAAAACAAAAGCTTTAGTATTTAAAAGTATAAAGGCTTATAGTGTAATATACGTAAAAAACATCAGTAATCACTAGTTGTGTAGTAGATTTTATTCTTAGTTAAATATTAAATTTTTGTGTTGTTTCCTATTTTGATACTTGCTGTTTTATTACATGTAGTTTTTTGCTAATAATGAGTTAGTTAGATGTTTTAATATGTGAAATTTATTAAGTTGTCTACAAACATTACGGTAAAAAGTAAAATTGATAGTGCATAATTTAAAATAACAAGTCCATACCAAATGGTATGGACTTGTTATTTTTTAACAATATCTTATTTGGTAGCAGGTTCCCAAGCAAATTTTTGAAAAGGAGCATCTACAGGTGTGTTGGCAATGTGGTTGGTATAATTACTAATTACTTTTTGAGACAATCCTAAAATTACTTCCAAGACATGTCTTTCTTCATAACCAGCAGCATAAAAAGTATTTAAATCTTCTGAGGTTACATGTCCACGGTTTTGTACTACTTTTAAAGTAAACTCATGTAATGTTTGTAATTTTTCTGTAGGCAATGCTGTCTTATTTCTTAAAGCATTACTAATTTCAGAATCCACTTCCATCATTCCGGCAATAGCAGTATGGGCAGGTACACAATAATGACATTCGTGCTCTACGTTAATGGTTTGCCAAACAACGGTTAATTCTTCGTTGTTAAAAGAAGATTCTGTAAATAACTTGTGTAACATTTGGTAAGCTTCTAAAATTCCAGGAGCTCCAGCCAATACACCATGCAATCCAGGAATCATTCCGATGGCTTTAAGAGATTGTTCTAATAATGGTTTGCTTGCTTCAGGGGCAGTTTCAATGTTGTGAATTTTTAATGATGTCATGATTTTTGTTTTTAATGATTAATTTAAAACTAAACAATCGTTTAGTTATGGGTTAAAAAAAATGTTAAATGTTTTTAAATATGTTTTCTATATAGTGGTTTAATTGTGTGTTGCTAAATACTCTGGTGGCAGATGACAATCCGAACATAGATATGATTAAAAAATCTGCTTGTTCTTCTATTTTTAAGGGTTCTAAGTTTGTGTTTTGTTCTAATTTTTGGGTAAATACCTGTTTTACCTCGTTGGTAAATTTTACCAATTCAGTTTTTATTTTTTCATCTCCATTTTCACCAATTTCATTTGCTGTGTTGGTTACCAAACACCCTTTACCAAATTCTGTTTCTTTTGTAAACTCAACAAAATCATAAAAGTATTGTTTGATGGCTGCAACACCCTCATTAGAGTTTTTTAATGGCAAAATAAGTTTGTTAAGTTTTTGTTTGTAACATTTAATGCTTTCTAAAAAATCTCCGTTCTTATTTCCAAAACTAGCATATATAGAAAATTTATTAATGCCCATTTCTTTTTCAAGCATGTGCATAGAAGTGGTTTCGTAACCGTTTCTCCAGAATAAATTCATCGCTTTCTCGATAACTTCTGCTTCTATATATTCTTTTTTTCTTGCCATTGTTGTTCTAATACGATACAAAACTAAACAATCGGTTAGTAATAAAAAAATATTTGTGACATAAATTTACACGATATGTGTTTAAGTGCTTGTTTTATAGGTGTTTAGTTTCTGTGTAATGACTGATTCATCACCCGTAAAAGAGTCTGTACATTACAGAATTAGAGGAGATGTGTAAATTTTAAAGTAACAAAAAATCAATTTAAGAAGTGTAATTGCTAAAAGGTTTAGATTGATTAAAATAGTTTTTGGTATTGGTATGAACATCTTTGTGGGTTAACAACTCCTGTTTAGTTGCCCACCAATATTTTGCATGTTGTGCTTTGGGCAATTCTATGTTATTTTGTTTGATGTTTACATGAAAAGCATTAACAATATAATGCGTTCCAAAATCATTTGTATCTGCAAAATTGGTAGGGTAAATATGTTCATAAACCCCAATAAAAATAGCTTCGGTTAAGTTGATTTCAAATCCTAACTCATTTAAAGAAACACGTTTAAAGGCTTCTGTAAAAAGTTCATTTTTTCTAATAACACCACCAGGAACAAACCAAGTGTGTTTGGCAGGATTGTTTAATCTGTACCCCAAAAGTATGTTGCCTTGGGCATCTTCTATAATTAAATCTATAGAAACCAAAGGAGTGTTTTTAACGACTTGTATATAATCTTTTTTAGGAAGCATATTGTCTTTTGTTTAATACCCATAAATATAAAATTATTTAACTCTTTGTGTTCTTAAAATTTATATTGATGGAAATTTGCTATAGATGTCCTAAAAATTGATGAAATATTTTTTGAGAGTAAACAGAAAGTTACTAGTTGTTTTATGTAAACGTTAGGTTATGAGTCGGTTTTGTCTTTTTGTAAAAATGAATCGTTTTGTGTGTTCATATGTTCTAAAAGAGCATTTTTTAGTTGGTTTAATTTGGAAGTAAATTCAGGTTTATCTGCAAGATTGTTCATTTCTTCAGGATCGTTATTTAAATCATACAATTCAAATTCAGGTCTATTTCTGTATCTATTAACAATTTTACTAGCATTTTTGTCGTAACCAGCTTTGGCCAACCAAGAAAGATACATTTTACGAACATGCCTGTCTTCCATTTTATCAACATAACCATAATCAAAACCATTAATAACACGGATAGCGTAAAGGTTATTGGGAGATGTATTCCAAATAAATTTGTAGGTACCATCTGTAATGGCTCTTATTTTATATTCTGGACCTTCTTTTAAATTATTGTATAAAAAATAAGCGTACTCCCTGTGTGTTGTTTTGGTTCCTGTAATTATAGGCAGTAAGCTTTTACCGTCTAAGTTTGATGGAACGTTTCCTCCAGCAGCATCAATTAACGTAGGTACAATATCGCAATACTGTGTAATGGCTTTGGTTACTGTTTTACGTTGCCCTTTTGGCCATTTTATAATGCAGGCAGATCTAACCCCCATGTCGTAAGTAGTCCATTTACTACCTGGCATACCTGCACCGTTTTCATCTAAAACAATTAAAGCAGTATTGTTTTCTATATTGCTTTTTTTAAGTAGTTTTCTTGCTCGCCCCACTTGTTCGTCAAAAAGTTTTATTTCGGCTAAATACTCAGTAAAATATTCACGTGTTTGTTGGGTGTCTGCCAAGTTTTTAGGGAGTGTTATAGTGTTTGGATCCCATAAAGAACTATCTCCAGCATTCCATGGGGCATGAGCATGTACTGAACAAATAATTAAACAAAAAGGTTGGTTTTTATCACGATTGATGAATTCTGTTACCCCATCCCAATTTTCTGGAGGAGTACCATTGTAGTTGGCATTTTTGGTAAAACCATCAATAAATTCAAACGGATACACCGAGGCAGGTCTAAAATGTGTTTTACCTGTTAAGCCTACTCGGTACCCTAATGTGTTTAAATGTTGAACAATACTAAGCGTTCCTTTTTTGGTTGCAGCATGGTTAAAATTACATCCATTGTTGTTTGGCGTTAATCCGGTGTACAATTCTGCTCTGGTGGGTGCACAAATTGCTTCGGATACAAACATGTTTTTAAATACCATACCTTCATTAGCCAGTTTGTCTATGTTGGGAGTGGTGTTTAGGTTTTTAGTACCATAACATCCTATGTTTTTTGCACTAATATCATCTCCTAAAATAATTAAAAAATTAGGTTGTTTTGTTTGAGCCCATAAATGGCTACCCATTAATAAAAGGAGAATAATGCTGCATAAATGTTTTTTCATAATGAGAGGTATTGGGTGTTGCTAATTTTTTTATTTGCTGTAAGCTTGAGTTTTTGCACAAAATTATATTTAGCGGATTTTGTAAATATATACAAAACTATGGAGTAGGCCAGCACCTTTATAAAGTATAGCAGGTGTATGCTTATGTTGTTTTACTTAAAAGTTATAACCTATAGAAATTCCACCTATTAAGAACCATACTTTGCTTCTTATTAAATTTTGTTTGTCAGAATAAAAATCATACAACGGTGTAATACCAATTCTATACATAATACCACCTGTTGGTTTTTGGTATCTATAACCTAATCGAGCTGCATAAATTAAAGCAGTTATATCAAGAGGGTCATCGTTTAAGTCCTTAGTATCTAAATATGTTATTCCGCTACCTATTTCAATAAAGTGTTTTTGTTTAGCTATGGCATACAACCCATTAATTTCAAAAGGTATAGAATTTGCTTTAATTCTGTTGATTGTAAAATAACCATAACCAATTCTGGAAGTAATATTAATTAACTTAGAAACATTGTATAGTCTTTCATAATTTATAGAATATAAAACTCCATTTCCTCCAATTTCTGTATAAATAGAATTTTTCTTTATACTATCTTGCGCATGAATATTATGAATAGATATTGTAAGTATTGATAACACAATGGTTAACTTTAATATAATTTCTTTCATTTTTTTTATTTGCCAATGGACTTGTGTATGGAACGTAGAGGGTTTTAAGTGCTAAATTTACGGTTTATAACTAACCTTTATTTTATTATTGTTCTTTCGTTTAGGCACTAAAATCGCTATTTTTTATATACGTTGTTGTAATGAGTTTTATATTATATATTGGTCAATTTCTTTGATTTCCGTTGCCGGTGTCGCTTTGTCTACGGGTAATATATAATCATATTTAATAGCCAATAACGTTCCTATTTCAATATAACCCCATCCGTTCCATCCACTTTCATAATAAGCAACTACTAAAAAAAATTGCCTTTCTTGTTTGTCTTTAGCAAATATAAAATTTGAAAGGCCATTATCTTTTTCTGGAATATTATAAACTTCGACAATAGTGTATCCCTCTTCTTCTAATTCCGAAATATGTTCTTTATCATAAATTGAAGTTGAATTTTCAGAATACCAACTAACATTGTGTAGAGGGTTAATCTCTATGTCAGTATTATAAACTTTACTTAATAAATCTTTTGACTCCTTTGAATCTATACTTTCTCCTCTTAAACGAGAAATTATATTAAAAAAGTGATTAGCTATAAATGAGATATAAATACTTTTTATTTTCTTTGAATATGAATTGTTAGTTACAACAAAATCAAATTCATGTAATATTTTTTTTGCTTCAATACATGCGAAAATTGGATAATCACCTTCTTTGAATATTTTATTAAATACTTTGATTGATTTAGATATTAATTCTTCTCTTTTTGGTATTTCATTTTTGAGTTCCTCAGATTGTCTTTTATAGGCAGACGCTCTATAAGTTCCATAGATAGCACTCCAATTTATATCATTTTCCCAGTTTTTAGTAATATCTAATATAGAGTTATATTTATTAAGGTATAATAAACAAAGTAAGTTTAATTTGGTAAGAGAATAGCTGAACACTCTACACGATATCTTGGGATTATTATATTTATTTTCAATTAATTCGTTAAAAGTTTCAATAGCATTTTTATAATCTCCATTATAAAAATGATGCTTTCCAATAGAAAATTTTGTTCTAGGAGATTTAGGGTTAATTTTTAAAGATTTCTCTAGGAATTTTAGTTCACTCGGTTTGTCTGAAAATTCTTTTAATATTCTTGAATAATGGTAGAATAATTGATAGTCTTTAGAGTCAAAAGATAATAAATCAGTAAATCTATTTTTTAAAGCTGTTAATTTTGTGATGTCTTTTTTGCCTTTATTTAAGGTATAATATGTATTTAAATCGACAATAAGTACATTGAGAGATCTTTCGGTATTGTCCTCAATAAATTTTTCATCAAATTCATTGATTCCTGACTTTTCATCTCTAGTTTTTTGTAAAAGTATTTTTTCTTTTAATTTTTTTCTGATTATCCGTTTATGCACCTGTTATATTCGCAATTACTAGTCTGTCAAAGAGTTTGTCTCCAAAATACCGTCTGTTTAATTTGTAAATAAACTCGTTGAGATACAACTGTAAGTATTTCC
>NZ_JAVJIU010000007.1:0-62567 GCF_031344135.1 Christiangramia sediminicola | reverse complement strand
ATCCCGAACAGAGTAGTTAAGCCCGTTAGCGCAGATGGTACTGCTATCATTGTGGGAGAGTATGTCGCCGCCTTCTTCTTGAAAACCCTTTATCTTACCGATAAAGGGTTTTTTTATGTGTGGATGTGAAGTTGGTGAATTAATCTATGAATTAATCAGTGCATATATGTCGATGGAAATGTATTCTCCATTCTTGACTTCGCAATCACGCATGCAACCTTCAAAAGCGAAATCTAACTTCTTCAGAAGCTTTGCAGAATTTTGATTGCCGACTTCTACATAGGCTTCTAATCGATGAAGATTTATATTTTCAAACAAGTATTCTATAACCTTTTCAGCAGCTTCTATCATTAATCTTTTTCCCCAGTGTTCTGGTAGAAGCCAGAAACCTATTTCAGCTCGCTGGTGTTCATTATGATAATCATTAATTCCAATTGCACCGCAAAAGGCTTCTGAATCATTTAATTCAATTTTCCACCACATTCCTGAACCTGCCTTTTCCAGATTTTCATACCAGTTCATCTGTTCCGAAGTTTCTTCAATAGATGAATATTGAACGCCATAAAATTTTATTACCTCTGGATGGGAAAGACCTTTAAAAATATTGCTATGATCCTGTTTTGTAATTCTACTAAGAATTAATCTTTCAGTTTTTAAGTGTGGAATTGAAGAGCTTGACAAAATGTGATTATTGCATTACAAAATTAAAACCCCCGGCAATCATGTTGGCTGAAAGGCCTGTGTTTCTTTCGTAATAATTGTATTTCAGATCTATACTCTTCAAGCCAAAACCACCAATGTTAAATCTGGTGAATATGTCAGTATATTTCAGACCAAAACCGAATTGATTAGCATTGTATTCAGAAAGGTCAAAATCTGATGTATAAAAATCTCCCGTAGAAAAATGTTGTTCGTAACCCGCAAAATAATCTGAAGCAGATTGGTTGTAGTATCTATAGCTCGGATATAATGTAAAACTCTGACTGATCTTTACAGGGACTTCAATATTGGCTGTATGTGAGCTAATGCCCCAATCATCGATATAAAACCTGTAATAACTTCTCAAAACAAAGATCTCGTTTAAATAATAATTTAATCTACCTCCAATTGCTAGTTTTAATCTTTCAGATGGTAAGCGTTCTACATCATCGGCTAATTGAAAATTCTGGATAAATGTATCCTCCACATTTCCAAAATACACTCTTTGAAAAGGAGTAGATAATAACCCGTCTTGTAACACAAGATCTACAGCAAGCGATCCCTGAAGACGTTGTGTAAAGATCTGAGACAGATTTAAACCTAAAGAATAAGAATTCCTTCTCTTTTCACCTAATTCCGTGAATTGGGGATCATAATTAGCATTACCAAGAAGTGGATATGCATTGAACAAAAAGTCATTTATTCCCTGTCCGCCTTCAGTAAATGGTCTTAATTCGAATGGATAAATGATCTTCCAAGAATCCAGATATACATTTCCATTCAGACTAATTTCAGTATTCTTTTCATTAAATAGTTTGGTGAAGCTTCCTCCAAAACCAAAAGAAGTATAATCGTATTCTGTAGAGAAGGAAAGTTTACCTGTCCATATCGTATTCCTGTCGTCTGAACTATGACTGTAGGTACCGGTTAAATTACCCCAAACATCATTTGAAGATGCTCCGGTTGATGCTACGAAAGGATCTGCAGGATTGTCTCCACCGTCAAAAGGATTTACATTACTGGAAGATGCTGAAGTGTATGCAGAAATTCCTCCATCGATGGTGAGAACATCATCATCATTCATCGGGATAGAAATTACGATTGTAGGAGCAGCGTCAGTTAACTCTTCAGTTCCCAGTCCACCGGTAACGGCCGCATTGTTGCCTTCTTGAGAATAATAGCTTGCCAGTAGATCTACTTCTGTGCTTTCCAGTACTCTCTTTTTATAAGTTGCGGTAGAGTCCTGGGCGTAAGTTAAACTTGTAATTAAAATGAATAGAATGCTGCAGCGTAGGGAATAGGTTTTTCTCATTACTTTGAATTTAATTACAGCCGCAACCTCCGCCAGTTTTTCCTCCATTTGCTCCAGCAGAAGCCTCACGATAAGCCTGGAAATTAGTTTCGAATCTGTCAATTTTCTTCTGACCCAAAACCATATCGGGATCATTAATATAAACCTTTTCATATTCCTTGACTGCGCTGCAAGAGCTCAATGCAATTATGCCTATTCCTAAAAGTAAAACTTTCAATTTCATATCAGTCAATTTTTATATTTCCAGTGGTATGAACTTTTCCATTAACATCTATTATGATACATTCTATGCCTGGCAGTTGTTCAATTCTATTGACGCCTGCCTCGATACCCATTACAAAAACAGAAGTTGCCAGCGCATCTGCCAGTTCTGCTTTTGGAGCAAAAACCGTTACGCTAATAATCCCTGTTGAAGGATATCCTGTGCGTGGATCTATAATGTGAGCGTATCGTACGTTATTAAAGGTAACAAACTTTTCGTAGTCTCCTGAAGTTACTACCGCAGAATCATTGATTGGAAGCACAGCAAACGCCTTATCTTTATTGTATGGATTTGTGATTGCGACCTTCCATTCCTGGCCATTAGGTTGTTTTCCCCAGGTATTCATATCGCCTGAAGCATTAATAATTCCAGCGGTAACACCCTTTGAAATAAGCAGGGATTTAGCTTTGTCTGCAGCATAACCTTTACCAATTCCTCCAAAGCCAATTTTCATTCCTGCCTTTTTAAGGAAAACAGTAGAATTCTCTTTATCTAATTGAATATTTTTATAACCAACTTTTTCTACGGAATTTTTAATTTCATCTTCCGAGGGCATATTTTTCATGCTACCGTCAAATTTCCAGATTCTGTCCATAGACGCATAAGAAATGTCAAAGGCACCATCAGTAACTTCTGAAATCTTCAAACAACGCTCAATTAGATCGAATAATTCTTTATCAACATTTACTGGCCTTAATCCTGCATGATTATTAATTTCTGAAGTTTGTGAATCTGGATCCCAACTGGAAATGAGTTTTTCAATTCTGGTAATCTCCTGGATAGCTAGATCAATGGATCTATTTGCATCTAAGGAGTCTTTAGCAACAACAGTAACTTCAAACCTGCTGCCCATGAGCTTTAAAGTTCGCTTATAGATATTTTGAGCTGAAATTTGACTACAGCAAAATAAGAAGGTAATAAGTAGTAATTTCTTCAAATTAGCTTTTAAATGAGTTCAATAATTTAATGTATTCTTTTGGACTCATATTTTTATATCCGGTCTCACCAAGTACTTTTCCTTTTGCATCCAGTAAAACTACGAATGGAAAGTACCCGTTCTGGTTATAAGTTTCGGCTAATTTATTGTTTTTGGCCTGTTGTTCCGAACTCAGTGCATTTTTGGAACGTTTAGGAAAGTCTGCCTTTAATAATACAAAATGCTCTTCCGCATAAGCCTTAAATTCATCTGTACTCCATACTTCACGATCTAGCTTAATACATGGAGCACACCAGTCTGAACCTTGAAATACCAGTAATATTTCTTTATTTTCTTCACCAGCAATTTTTTCAGCTTTTGAAAGATCTGTCTGCCAGTTTTGAGCCTGTAAGCTAAAAACAGCGAAAAAGAACAGGAAGGAAAAGAATAGCTTTTTCATTCGATTATTCTGATTTAGGTTATTAAAATTAATAGAATAATTCCATTAATACAGCATTCGTGCCATATTAACTAAAATTTGACCATAAAAAAAAGGCCGGCTATTTGCCGGCCTTACAATTAATCTAAAAATTCAACAATTAATCCAGAAACTGTTCACCACGTTTAATCGATGGTAAGTTTTCCAGTTCCTCAGATTTGAACATCCTTGACTTAACAACAAATCTTAAGCCGAGTGGTATTTCAAGAGAAAAGCTGGAACCACGACCTTTAGTAACATCTACGGTTAAATGAGTATGTTTCCAGTACTCAAACTGATCCTGATTCATGAAGAATTCGCAACCATGGATATTTCCCAGCCAGATATCGGTTTCATTTAATAGCAGATCTCCTTTTTCAAGGCACATGGGAGATGAACCATCGCAGCATCCACCGCTTTGATGGAACATCAATTCACCATGTCGCTCTCTTAATTTATCAATCACTTCAACAGCTTCACTTGTTATGTCTACTCTATTAGTCATATTTTATTTTAAAAGAATCCCATGGCTTTTTTGTCATAAGAAACCAACATGTTTTTAGTGTGACGGTAATGATTCAACATCATCTTATGATTTTCACGACCTATTCCAGACTTCTTATATCCACCAAATGGAGCATGGGCAGGATAATTATGGTAATTATTTACCCATACACGTCCTGCTTTAATCGCTCTGGAGATCTGGTAAGCCTGGTGTGTATCTCTTGTCCAAACACCTGCACCTAAGCCATAAAGAGTATCATTAGCTATTTCAATAGCTTCAGCTTCATCTTTAAAGGTGGTAACACAAAGTACCGGACCAAAGATCTCTTCCTGGAATACTCTCATTTTGTTATTTCCTTTCAGGATGGTTGGTTTAATATAGTATCCACCATCAAGACCCTCAGTAAATGCGGCTTCACCACCTGTTAATACTTCACATCCCTCATCTTTTCCAATATTAATATAATTCAGGATCTTTTCATATTGATCATTTGAAGCCTGCGCACCCATCATGGTGTCAGGATCTAGGGGATGACCTAATTTAATAGCCTCGGTTCTTTCAATAACTCTTTCAATGAACTTATCATAGATGCTTTCCTGAACTAATAAACGGGAAGGGCAGGTGCAAACTTCACCCTGGTTTAGCGCAAACATCACAGCTCCTTCAATACATTTATCGAAAAATTCATCATCTGCCTCCATAATGCTTTCAAAAAAGACATTTGGCGATTTTCCTCCAAGTTCAAGAGTCACTGGAGTAATATTTTTAGAAGCATACTGCATGATTAACTGCCCTGTGGTAGTTTCTCCGGTAAAGGCAATTTTATCTATACGCGGACTCGATGCAAGCGGCTTTCCAGCTTCTGCTCCAAATCCATTTACAATATTTAGAACACCAGCAGGAAGAACATCTTCAATTAATTCCATCAGGATCATGATTCCAACGGGAGTCTGTTCTGCAGGTTTTAGAACCACACAATTTCCGGCGGCGAGTGCAGGTGCCAATTTCCAGGTAGCCATCAAAATCGGAAAATTCCATGGAATGATCTGACCCACAACCCCGAGAGGTTCAGTAACATTTATACAAACAGTATTAGAATCAAGCTCTGCAACCGATCCTTCTTCGGCACGAATTACTCCGGCAAAATACCTGAAATGATCTACAGCAAGGGGAAGATCGGCAGCCATGGTTTCCCGCACGGCTTTACCATTATCCCATGTTTCTGCTCTAGCAAGATCTTCCAGATTATTTTCCATAATATCTGCGATCTTTAAAAGAAGATTGCTTCTGTATGCTGCCGATGAATTGTTCCATTCTGGCGCAGCTTTCCAGGCGGCATCTATTGCTTTATTTATATCATCTTCAGTAGATCGGGCGACCTTAGTAAAACTATTTCCATCTACAGGTGAAATGTTATCAAAATATTCACCTTTTACAGGAGCAGTCCATTTACCTCCAATAAAATTATCGTATTTATCCTTGAATTTTGGTTTCTGGATCTGCTGTTTTTCTGTGGTTTGTACATTGCTCATAAGAATATGTTTTAAATTAATTTGATAAGTGAAGGCTTCCGGTGGTTATAAAAAACGGAAGTCTCTCAAAGTTAATAGACGTTTCCCTAAAACATCTGAACTATACTCGCAATACCATGAACATATCTTTAATTTGTTGTTATATCATTAAAAATTAGACTCTTAAATTGTATATTTAGGAATATACATACCGAATCAATTTTTATATCGTAATAAGTTAGCAAATGAATCTGCCTAATGAATTCTACAGGAACAGGAAATTAGAGAATCTGGTTGAGAACCAAACTTCTTATACCCTGAATAATGCTGCTCTTCACATTTTTGAGACTCATGAACAGGCAGAACGGGTTTTATTACAGTTTGATAAACCTGTTTTGGCTAGTATGCTGAAGGGTAAAAAAATCATGCATTTGCGGGAAAAGCAATCCTTTAATTTTCTACCTGGTGAATCACTAATTCTACCTTCAGATGAATTAATGTGTATAGATTTTCCTGAAGCCCAAGCTAATAATCCTACGCAGTGTCTGGCTATGGCGATAGATGAAGATAAGATCGATAAAGTTCTGGAGCATATGAATGAATTGATGCCGAAAGCTGATGCCGGTGAATGGAGCCTGATGGATTATAACTTTCATTTTACGAATGATGTTGGTATTTACCAGATCCTTCAAAGACTACTTTTTTTATTTACTGAAAATCATCCTTCTAAAGACCTTTTTGTGGATAATATGCTGGAAGAATTGATCATAAGAATTCTTCAGACCAATTCCAGGAAGATCTATACCGAACAAAGCTTCAATCTCAGTTCCAGTAACAGGCTGGCTTTTATAGTAGAACATATAAGGAATAATCTTCATAATTCGTTATCGGTAAAAAACCTGAGCAAGAAAGCCTGTATGAGTGAATCTAATTTTTATAGGGTTTTTAAAAATGAATTGGGCATCTCACCAACAGACTTTATCAATAACGAAAGGATCAAACTTGCGGTGAGCTTACTTCAAAATCCTAATAAAAGTATTAAACAGGTTTACCAGGAATGCGGATTTGAAAGCAGGTCTTATTTTAACCGGGTTTTTAAAAGTAGAAAGAAGGTTGCCCCCGGAGATTATCAGTCAAAACTTAACGTTAGTGCATAAAAAAAGCATATTCCGAAGAATATGCTTCAACTCAAACAAATCCAGGTTACTTAGTTAGTACATAGATACCATCCATTTTCATTGTGAAATCCATTCCTCCCTGACTTGTTGTGCTTTCCTGATCTATGATTAATACCATTCTGGTTTCAGTAACTTCGCTAATCCTCATACGTCCTTCCTGCGGTCCTGCAACACCCTGACCCTGCACCTGGCCAACTGCGCCTGATGTTATGATATAATCACCTTCGATCTTCCAGGTTCCAGAAGATGATGCATTATTTACCGGGACTACTTCAGTAATTCCTTCTGAGCTCAGCCTTACATCATAACTTCCTGCCATAATAAAAGTATTGTCTTCATTGAAGCTGAGGGTGGCATCGATATTTTCGGCAACTCCTTCAAAACTGGCATTAATATCCATTCCTTCAAAATTGCCGCTGGTTTCTCCAGTGTAATTGAATTCTTCGATATTCCATACCCCTGTAATCATAGAAGTATCTACATTCGGTGAATCATCGTCTGTAGAACAAGCAACGAATGAAATAAATAAAAAGGCAATGAGTGAAAATTTGATCGTTTTCATTTTTTAAAATTTTGGTTAGTGAATTATTAAAATGAAAAAGATGTGGTAGGGTGAAGACTGAAAGTCGCTATCTTTCTGTCATACAAAGTAGTAAAAATTTTTTTGAAGTATTTTAATTTTTTAGAAAATCGCTAAAATCTTTAAAAAACTCCTCTAATTGCAACATTTTAGCATTGAGAAATTCTTTTACTTCGGGCCAGGTTTTTGGGTTATGAATGCTAACATTGTCTAATTGCAAATAGATTCGGCCGATTACTTTCTCTTCCGGAAGTTCATATTCTTCATCAAAGATTATTTCGGGCAAATATTCAGCCTTTAGGATTTTTTCAAGAGATCGAAGTTTTTCGAAATAATAGGCCCTTATAAGTTCATCTTCATCTATTACATCAAGAGACACTTGCGCAAATTTTCTGTTGAAAGTGAACTTCAGTTGAATCTCCTTCATTTTAGTATTATACAACAACCATTTATGAGGATATTCTTTTCCGAAGCTCGTCCAGAATTCCTGTCTGATCTTTTTTGATTCCTCTTTTGAAAGCATCCTAAATAAAATAAGCTAACAAAATCCCTAGGATGATAACACCAAGTTTAGAAGCATTGAAAGAATGATTTTTAGATGATTCAAACAGAATAGTAGTGGAAACATGAAGAAAGATACCAATGACTACTGCGTTTACATAATCTGCATATTCATTGATTACTGAAACGTTATTTTTCAACCAACTTCCCAGCGGAGTCATTAAAGCGAAAAATCCTAGAAATAAAAAAACTTTTGGTTTACTTAGTTTGCTTTGCACCAGAAAAACAGAAAGTATGGCCGCTACCGGAATTTTGTGAACCACCACGCCATGTAATAAATGATTGTCATTATCTAATGGAAATCCTTCCAGTAATGAATGCAAACTTAAACTCACTAAGAGTAAAAGAGGAAATGCATTTGAGTTTTCATGAAAATGCAGATGTCCGTGTTCAACTCCTTTCGATAAGAATTCAAGTATGATCTGCAAAAGCAAGCCAAGCATAATGAAAACCCCTATGCCTGAGTCTGGCTCACGATAAACATCGGGCAAGAGTTCCAGTACAGTAACTGCTAATAGGTAAGCACCACTAAAAGCAAGTAATAGCTTGAATCCTGAAGAGCTTCCAGGTTTCAGAAATATCGAAATAATATAACCGGCAATAACGGCCAGTATCGGTAGAATATAAATGTATAGGTCTGTAAGCAAAGAATTCCTGGTTGGTTGATTTATGGGATAGAACAATGTTGATGAACTATCCCGTAATAATTATACTTTCGGACAAAATTAACTTATTTTTGTCGTTCTTTAAAGAAGGAATATGGATAACTACAGAATGATCGCTAAGACCCTGTATGGTTTTGAGTCGATCCTCGCAAAAGAATTATTAGACCTTGGTGCAATGGATATCAAAGAAGGTAACCGTATGGTTAGTTTCGTTGGTGATCTTGGTTTTATGTATAAAGCGAACCTTTGTTTAAGAACCGCGATAAAAATCCTTAAGCCTTACGAGAGTTTTAGAGTAAATTCTGAGCAGGAATTATATGATAATATTAAAAAGTTGCCCTGGGAGAAATTCCTTGCTGAAGATGGTAGCCTTGCTATAGATTCTGCCGTTCATTCTGATATTTTCACCCATTCGCAATATGTAGCTTTAAAGAGTAAAGATGCGATCGTGGACAGGTTCAGAGAGAAATTTGGAAAACGACCTGATGTAGATCTTGATTTCCCTGATCTTAGAATAAATATTCATATTGAAAAGAATTTCTGTAATGTATCCTTTGACAGTTCAGGTGATTCTCTTCATAAAAGAGGATATAGATCTGCCACCAATATCGCGCCCATCAACGAAGTTCTGGCAGCCGGAATGTTATTGATGTCTGGTTGGGAAGGACAGTGTGATTTTCTGGATCCTATGTGTGGTAGTGGAACTATTCCTATTGAAGCGGCTATGATCGCCTGTAATATTCCGCCAAACCTTAATAGAAAGGAATTTGCTTTTGAAAAGTGGAATGACTGGGATGAAGAGCTTTTTGAAAAGATTGAAGAATCTGCATTGAAAAAAGTAAAGGATTTTCATTTCAAGATCAAGGGATACGATAAAGCTCCTTCAGCTGTGATGAAGGCGAAAGAGAATGTGAAAAATGCAAATCTTTCAGAATTCATTGAAATAGAACAGAAAAGCTTCTTCGAAACTAAAAAGCAGAATGATAAATATCTTCATATGCTCTTCAATCCACCTTACGGTGAAAGACTGGAAATAGATATTGAAGATTTCTACGGAAAAATAGGGGATACCTTAAAGCAGGGTTATCCTGGAACTCATGCCTGGTTTATCGCTACAAATTTTGATGCTATTAAAAGTGTAGGGCTTAGGGCATCAAGAAAGATTAAATTATATAACGGTCCCTTGGAAGGACGTTTATTAAAATATGTACTTTATCAAGGTTCTAAGAAAAGAAGCAAACAGCAGGATTAATCTCTCGCTTTTTTGAAGAATGGAACAAGGTAAGATATAGAGTATCCAAATCCTGCTCCAAATTCACTGCTATCATAAGTTCTCCCAAATCCTGGGATGGCCAGGTTGTCGAAATTTGTAGGGCTGTTTTGCCCAATTCTTCTTTTCAGCTGAACATTAGCTGAAAGAAAAAGGTTGTTTATCACTTCAACTTTAATACCTATCATAATCTCTGCCCAACTGGCAGTAAGACCTGTAGTTTCATTATTATCCTCTCTAATATCAGGACCAAAATAGTCTGAAGAAGTATAGATCCTGTACTCGTCAAGAGTTTGGGAAAAGGTAGAGAATCCGTATCTAAGACCTACAAAAATCGCATTTTGCATATCGAGCCAGTTCTCATAAGCATTATAATCACCACCAATCTTTATATAACTTCCGTTGGTGAAAGTTTCAATATTATCTCCTTCAAAAGTGATCTTTTCAGTTCCCAGTTCAGCAGCGATATAATAGTTATCATAAATTCTGTAATCTCCAACTAATTGAATTCCGCTAAAATTATCGTCCAGTAATGTTCGTAAGGGTTTACCTAGATCTACTCCAAGCCTTAAACCGTACTTTTCTTTATAGGTCGTGGTATCCTGTGCAACTGCACGCTGTTGTGACATGGCAGAAGAACTAATTAGAAGAATTAAAATTAAGCTAGAAAAATATCGATACATGTGCCTGATTTTGATCTTCAACATTAGGTTCTTCAATTTGTATATCCTGGATCCAGTTTGGCCCTGCTGCACCTCCGTCAACATCTACCTTTAGTCCAAGGTAACTCAACTTGTAAGCGCAGGCACGGTTGATATATTCTTCCTGTCTTCCGTAACTAAAATTGATCGTATCTCTTACTCCGGTTGTTGTAGCGGTAGTATCATTTTCTTCAGTATTAAGTGTTAGAACATAGCTGGTAACATCAGCATTTGTTCTTAATGGAATGGCAATACTATCTCGAGAGAATCTGTAATATCTAACGGGAGTCTGTCCGCCAGTGTTAACTACAAAACCAGGTATAGAATCATCTGCAGCCCTTACACTAAGATTTTGTGGAGCTTTTAATTCATCTGGTTCGTCAATATCATAGAATCGAATAATTAGCAGCGGAGTTGTATCGACAGATTCCGCGCAAATGTCATCACGTTGGCAACCGAAACTTGCTGAGAGAATTAAAAGAAGAAGAAAAGTATATTTAGCTATTTTCATTTACTGAAACTATCTTTTTTCCAAACATACCACATTTTCTACGTGATGAGTTTGTGGGAACATATCTACTGCACGCACCTTTGTTACTTTGTAATGCTCATCCAACATGGCCAGGTCTCGTGCCTGAGTTGCTGAATTACAACTTACATAAACGATACGTTCAGGCAATATACCAATAATTTGAGCCACTACATCCTTGTGCATTCCGTCTCGTGGTGGATCTGTAATGATAACGTCTGGACGCCCGTGTTTATTGATAAAGCTTTCAGTAAAAACTTTTCGCATATCACCAACGTAGAATTCAGTATTAGTTATCTCGTTTCTTTCAGCATTTTCCTTGGCATCTTTGATCGCTTCCGGAACTGCTTCCACTCCAATTACCTTTTTTGCATTTTTAGCAACAAATTGAGCAATCGTTCCAGTTCCAGTATACAGGTCATATACCAACTCATCACCTTTAAGATCGGCATATTCACGAGTTATCTTGTAAAGATTGTAAGCCTGATTTGAATTTGTCTGGTAGAAAGATTTGGCGTTGATCTTGAACTTAAGACCTTCCATTTCCTCAAAGATATGATCACGACCTTTATAGCAAATTACTTCCTGATCGTAAATTGTATCATTCGCCTTATTATTCACTACATATTGCAACGAAGTGATCTCCGGAAATTTTTTTTCCAAAACATCTAAAAGCAACTCCCTTTGTTTTTTGTTGTCTTCAAAGAACTGAACCAAGATCATGATCTCACCAATAGAAGTAGTTCTGATCATTAAAGTTCTTAATAAACCTTCCTGGTTGCGGGTATTGAAAAATTCAAGTCCATTTTCAGTTGCAAATTCTTTTACAAAATTCCTGATGGTATTACTTGGATCTGCCTGTAAATGACATTTTTTAATATCAAGGATCTTATCCCACATTCCCGGAATATGAAATCCTAAAGCATTCCTGTTTTCTATATTTTCACCACTCTGAATTTCTTCCTGTGTAAGCCAGCGGCTATCACTAAAGGAGAATTCCATTTTGTTACGATAGAAATAGATCTCCTCACTTCCTAGAATTGGAGTGATCTCTGGCAATTCGATCTTACCTAATCTTCGCAGATTATTTTCAACTTCCTGCTGTTTGTATTCCAGCTGGAACTTGTAATCCATATTCTGCCATTTGCAGCCGCCACAGGTTCCAAAATGCTGGCAAACAGGTTCTGTTCTTTTATCTGATAGTTTATGGAACTCTACTGCAGTTCCCTGGTAGTATGATTTTCTTTTTCTGGTTGTCTGCACATCTGCCACATCTCCCGGAACCGCGTTGTCTATAAAGATCACTCTTCCGTCTGGAGATTTAGCTACTGCCTTGCCTTTTGCACCGGCATCTACAACTTCAATTTCAGTAAAAAGCTTGTTTTTATTTCTTCTTGCCATAGCGCAAAAATAGGATAATTAACAAGATTTAAAGAGGAGGCAGTTGAAATTTTCAGCAAACATTTAGTAATTTGCAGGAATTCAAAAATAAGGGATGATTTCTCTCCCTTTTCGATACTTTTTAACCGGAAAAAGAAGGAATAGCATAACACTAATATAAAAACGAAAACTAACATGCCATTACCAAAAATCAATTCTTCTGAAGAAGCAATTAAACTTGAAGACCAGCATGGTGCACATAACTACCATCCGCTACCTGCAGTTTTAAGCAGGGGAGAAGGTGTTCATGTTTGGGATGTGGAAGGCAACAAATATTATGACTTCCTTTCTGCTTATTCAGCAGTTAACCAGGGACACTGTCATCCAAAGATTATAGGAGCTATGCATGAACAGGCTTCTAAACTTGCACTTACTTCACGAGCTTTTCATAATGATGTGCTTGGAGCATATGAAAAATATGCCACCGAGTATTTTGGTTTCGACAAGTTACTTCCAATGAATACTGGTGCTGAGGCAGTAGAAACTGCTATTAAGATCGCACGTAAGTGGGCTTATGAAAGAAAAGGAGTTAAAGAAACGGAAGCTGAGATCGTTGTTTGTGCCAATAACTTCCACGGAAGAACAACAACTGTGATCTCATTTTCTAACGATGAAGATGCCAGAAAGAACTTTGGACCTTATACACCAGGTTTTACGAAGATCGCTTATAATGATCTGGATGCACTTGAGGCTGCGCTGGAAGCGAATCCAAATGTTGCCGGATTTCTTGTAGAGCCAATTCAGGGAGAGGCAGGAGTATTTACTCCTTCTGATGATTATATGATGAGAGCAAAAGAAATATGTAATAAGCATAATGTTTTGTTCATGGCAGATGAAATTCAGACCGGTATTGCCAGGACAGGTGGTTTATTAGCCGTTTGTGGACATTGTACCTGTGAAGGTCACTGTGAAAGACAGGAAACATATTCTAAACCAGATATTCTAATCTTAGGAAAAGCACTTTCTGGAGGTAATTATCCGGTATCTGCAGTATTAGCAGATAATGAAGTGATGGATGTGATCCAGCCAGGACAACATGGTTCTACTTTTGGTGGTAACCCGGTTGCAGCGGCAGTCGCAGTTGCTGCTCTGGATGTAGTGAAAGATGAGCACCTTATCCAGAATGCACGTAAGCTAGGAAAGCTTTTTAGAAGATTAATGGATGATTACATTAAAGAGTCCAATATTGTAAACCTGGTAAGAGGGCGCGGATTATTGAACGCGATCGTGATCAATGACTCTGAAGAAAGTTCAACTGCATGGGACATTTGTATGGCACTTAAAGAAAATGGTTTACTGGCTAAACCAACTCACGGAAATATCATTCGTTTTGCACCACCATTGGTAATGAACGAGGAGCAATTGAGAGATTGTGTAGATATTATCGTTAAAACTCTTAAGCAGTTCGAGAAGTAAATTAAAAACATAACTAAACAAAAAAATCCCGCATCTTGCGGGATTTTTTTATGTGTAAGAATTAGAAATTAACCTCCGTATTCTCTTAAGATCTCTTCCTGCATCTGCCTCACTTCATCAACTCCGCCAAGCATAAAGATTGCAATGATTCCGGCGATGATGCTCAATCCTAATAATACCAGCCCAATAATGGCCAATATCCTTCCGGCCTTTACATTTTGAAAGCCAGTATACTGTTCAGGATTTGCACTATAGATCTCAGTAGCTTTTTTTGCCATAACTAGCGCAATTATTCCGAAGATGGCCCCCGGTATACCGTAGCAGCAGCATCCGATGATAGATAAAATCCCGAAAACAAGGATTAAGGTTGAATTAGGTAGTTCTCTTTTTTCCATAAATATTGAGTTGGTTAGTTGAAAATATGAATCATTTTAAAAATATAAGCGCCGGCTATCACCACAGCATTTAAAATGATTAGTCCCATCTTAATGCTGAAGTCATGTTTAAATTTAATAAAAAGGTTTACGAGTAAAAAAATGAATAGAAGGGCAAGGCTATAAATAGCAGGATACATAAAAAATGCTTCCCTAAAATTACCCTGGAATAATAATAATGCTGCACGCTGGCCACCACAGCCCGTACATTCTATACCTAAAACTGTTTTGTTCAGGCAGGGAAACATATATTCTTCAAAATTGCTCAATGCTTAACGCCAATTTTCTTAGTTAGCTCTTTATTGTCGGTTGTTTTCACCTTAACAATATAAAGAGCATTACTTAAATTCCCAGTTGAAAAATTAAATTCTTTTTCTTTGGCCTTAAAGTTATGATTTAGAAATAGCTTGGCATTGAGGTCGTAGATCTTGATATTACTCAATTCTGTATCGTATAGAATTTTGATCTCTAACTGTTCCTGCAGATTATTCTGAAAAATATCTATGGTATTAAGTAATACTATAGGTGGTTTTTTTTCAAAGCCGGAATTTTCGGGAGTTTCATCCCTAGCTGGCTCGTCATGCTGGGTATCTTCAGTTGGTAATTTTTCAATAAAACTAACAAAAAACCGATCCTTATAATCACCTTCAACTAAATTGATCTTAAGTGATCCGGTTTTAATTCCAAAATATAGATCGTCTTTGGAATCGTAGATAAATATGCGATCAGGATCAAAATTTGAAATATTCGAAATAGAAAAATTAATGGTAGATGCTTTTGAAAGTTTAATATTTAAAGGAATTAATTCTTCATCTAATTTCGGCCGAACATTGATGAGAAAAGCTTCGTTGTCTATTATCCAGCTAAAATCATCTAAATTAGAATCCATGTTCCTGGCATCCATAGCATGATCTTCATCTACGGTGGAGTCATTTCTAAAAGCCAAAGCTAATTGACGGATATAAGTAGAATCCATTTCAATATTTAGAATAAAGGATTGAATATCTGACTCAGAAGATTTGAATACAGAGACCTCAGGCTTTTCCTTTTGATATATTCTTTGTGAATTCTGAAATATAATTTCACCGTCTTTTTTACCAATGACCATAAAGCCCTGAGCGATTGGCATTTTTGATCTGGGATAGATTCTACCTGTTTCACCGGTTATTTCATTTGAAAAACCTTTCTTGAATACTGGCGGGAGATATATTCCAGTGCCGGGACTGTAAATACCGTAACCACCTTCATACTCCGACACATAATGTGTGTTTCCATCTTTTTTAGAATCCCAGAAGTAAGCTATTCCAGTCGAAGCTGTATTATCGAAAAGAAACCTATCAAGATCTAAAGCTGAAGGATAAGGGTTTCCTAAAAGTAGTATCTGGTCTATTTTAATCGGTAAAGAGATTATACCATCATTAGGCGTTCCGCGGTAATCGTACAGCTGGGATGAGCCGGGATTAATAGTTTCAGATTCAATAAGACTGGAGTTATTTCCATTCACTCCTTTCATACTAAAGCCCTCGCCGGGTAATAGGTCAAAATGATCTCCAAGATATTGCCAGTTGGAATAATTTGAGCCAGCATAGGTGTAGATCCAACGGTTAGAGATACTTAAGGGACTACTACTGCCATCTAGAGCTGAAATCAATTTCGCTTTTCTACTATCTGTATTCGAAAGCAGATCATACAGATAATCGTTTAATTGGCCTTTTTCGCCTATCACCAGAACCGGCAATCCCCAATAATTATAGTCGAAAGCATTTGAGGTTCCTCTTTGATAAACCGAGAGCAAACCATCACCTTTATTAAGGTTTCCAGTTTTATCACCTTGAAGAAGCTGAGCAGATTTACGTAAATATAAACTCGCTTCTGTTTCAGCCTTATCGTTTTTATACAGATTAATCTCCTTCTCGACATAGATCAATCGATCACGCGCATAGAGATAACTATCAGAATGTTCTGAAGGAGAGATATATAGCTGAGCCAGAAGGAGGGTCGGACTAAAAATCAGTAAAAAAAGGATTGTAAGCTTCATGAAAGCCATAAATTTGCATAAATGTAATCAATAAAGCATTTCAATTTACCAAAGAAAGTTTTTTAACTTACTGAAAATGAATAACTCACAAGTAATCAATACTGCTCTTATTGTTATAGGTGGAGCCTTTCTTCTTTATACAATATCTGTAGACGATGCAAGCCCTTATTTTAAGATTATTGGCCTTATAATAATCATGCTTGGTTTATATCGTGCAACGAATTTCTGGGTTGCTACCAAAGACGATCATGAAAACGATTCAGAAAAAAAGGAGTAATGAAAGATTTTTCACCCGGAGATAAAGTGGAGCTGCTGGATGATGATTTAAGCGGGATCGTTCAGAATGTCAATGGCGATCAGGTTGAGATAAAGACCGAAGATGGTTTCATTATGAAATTTTCTGAAGATCACCTGGTGAAAATTAAATCTGATATTGATGTTTCTGATTTTGATTTTGAAGAAATTCTGAAAGAGAAGACACCTGCTAAAAAACCAAAGTCAAATCGTATCAAGCCAAAGGAGAGATCTGCTCCACCAATGGAAGTTGACCTTCATATTCATCAATTGGTGAAATCTTCCCGAAATATGTCTAATCATGAAATGCTGAATCTTCAACTTGATACGGCCAGACACAAGCTGGAATTTGCCATGAGAAAGCGAATCCAGAAGATCGTTTTTATTCATGGAGTAGGAGAGGGTGTGCTTAAAATGGAACTGGAGTATTTACTTGGAAGGTATTCCAATATTAAATTTTATGATGCCGATTACCAGAAATATGGCCTGGGAGCTACTGAAGTTTATATTTTTCAGAATCCTTAGTTCGTAGTCTCCTCATCAGTTTCTTCTTCAGTCTCATCTGTTGTCTCATCGTTCTCCGGGCAGTCTGGATCGCCATCAGGGCATAAAACAACTTCAATTCCAGATTCTGAATAAGTGCCGAAGTCAAAAGAATCATATAAAATAGATTCTCCAGAACCATCCTGTTTAGTGAATTTTAGATCTTCAACAATGATCCTGTAATTATATCTACGATTAATTTTATTGTCAATAAACTCATTATGCAAGGTCTCTATGGTCTGCTCGTCGTTTAAATAATTTGCAATTCCATCTCCCGTACTGGAAAACAGAGTGGGATTTTCTAAGGAGGAAGGGTCTAGATCGTTAGGATCAACCTCATAACGAGTTAATACTCCGTCATCATCGTCGTCATTATCTAAGTAATTAGGAATACCATCTTCGTCGGTATCTCTTTCTCCATCTGCATTTACGGGATCATTATTGTCATTCTCTCGTTCTATTCTTGTAAGTACATTATCGCCGTCATCATCTACATCCAGGTAATCTGGAATCCCATCTCCATCTGTGTCGGTTAAATTTGTCCCTTCAGCATTCCAACCTTCCTGAATATTATTCAAGCCATCACCGTCTGCATCTGCCTGACCGGTTTCATCTCCAAAACTTCTTGTGATGTAAACAGTTGCTCCGGTACCACTTATCCATTCCTCAACTACTGCAGGCTGACTTGGAGGGACTACATTACAGAAATAATCATTAGGAACTTCAGCTCTAAAGATTCTATAGATAATTCTATTGTCACCACTTCCGTCACCGGTAAGGTTAAAAGAAATTTCCTCTTCCTCTGGTGGTACAATTTTACCTTCATCATCAATTTCCAGTACACTATTTCTGAATTCCAGAGATATTGACTCAAAAACATCGTTATTGTTTACTGAATAAAACACGTTTTTATTCGTCCCTTCACAGAAATTTACGGTGCTATCTTCAAAATCAAAATTAGTAACAATGATTTCTCCATCATCGCAGGATGCAAAAAGGGCCAGAGAAAATAATCCGAATAACAAACGTCTCATAAAGATGCTTTTTCAACAAAAATAGTGGAATCAAACTTATAAGGAAGAGATGTAGGAAATTATTTTATTTCCGTTAATTTTGCGACCTATGGAAAATGTGTATTTTGATTCAGCAGCTACTACCCAGTTAAGGGAGGAAGTGGTCGATAAAATGGCCCGCGTATTAAAAGAAAATTACGGAAACCCTTCATCTACCCATAGTTTCGGGAGGTCTTCTAAATCGCTTGTAGAACAGGCCAGAAAGACCGTTGCGGGAATTCTTAATGTAAAAGCTTCAGAAATTGTATTCACCTCTGGAGGAACAGAGGCAGATAACCTTGCTTTGAATTCTGCAGTTAGAGACCTTAAAGTTGAACGAATTATCACATCCAGAATCGAGCATCATGCAGTACTTTATACCGTGGATCAGCTGAAGGATTGTTTTGATGTTGAAGTTGAATATGTTGGTCTGGACGCTAAAGGAAATGTTGATCTGGAAGACCTGGAAAACCGGTTAAAGAGTTCAGAGAAAAAGACACTGGTAAGTCTTATGCATGTGAACAATGAAATCGGGAATATGATCGATCTAAAAAGAACGGCTGAAATTGTAAAATCTTACAATGCTCTTTTTCATTCAGATACCGTACAATCTATAGGGCATTTTAATTTAGACCTCAATGAAATCCCTGTTGATTTCACTGCTGTAAGTGCACACAAATTTCACGGTCCAAAAGGAGTCGGTTTTGCCTTTGTAAGGCGAAATTCCGGGTTGAAGCCTTTGATTTTTGGAGGAGAGCAGGAGAGAGGTCACCGAGCAGGAACCGAAGGCGTGCATAATATTGTAGGTTTAGAGGAATCTCTTAAACTGGCTTATGAAAATTTAGAAGAAGAGCAAGAATATACTGTTGGCCTTAAAAAGCACTTTATCGAATCTTTAGAAATGGAAATTCCGGGAGTGAAGTTCAATGGAGAATCTGGCAATCTTGAAAAAAGTACTTATACACTTATTAATGTATGTTTACCGGTAAGCGAGGAGAAGGCTTTAATGCTTTTATTTCAATTAGATCTTAAAGGAATTGCCTGTTCTAAAGGAAGTGCCTGCCAGAGTGGAAGTGATAAAGGTTCTCATGTATTGAACGCATTCCTTGGAGAAAATGATCTTAAAAAGCCTTCGCTTAGATTCTCATTCTCCAGATATAATACTAAGGAGGAAATAGATTACGTAGTAAAAACTTTAAAGGAATTTATCGAGAGTTGATATTCTGAATCCATATAAAATAAAAAAGCTGAATCTAAATTCAGCCTTTTTTATTATAGTACCGTTCTTGTTGATCTTACGATCTTACTTTCGGAAAAACTTTGCGGTGTATGTGGTAGTATTTCCAACATTATCTGTCACGATCACTTTCAGGTTATTTTCGGTTTCTGAAAGTACATTATCTGAGAAATAATGCGTCAAAGTATTATTCTTATACTCATACTCCATCAGAATAAATTTTCCGTTTACCGTTGCTCTGTATGCTTCAATACCTGAAAGATCATCTGAGATCTTTACTTTCAAAGTCTCATTGCTTGAGATCCACTGACCGTCGTAAAAATTAACAGGCGAAACTCTGGGAGCTGTAGAATCTTTAGCTAGAGTATATTTTCCAAAAGTCCTGGTACCTGTAGTGAACCTGTTTCCCTTTTTATAAGTTGTTGAATAATTTGGTCTTCCGTAATCTGAAAGCCTGGCGATAAATAGCTGCTCCCTTTCTTCTGCAGGATATTCGCTTACATCAAAACCGATGGTGAAATTCTTGTGCACCGGGATCTCATCCTTATGAACTACTACGGCATCATCTGTAAAATCTATGTCCAGGTAAGCGTCTTCGTATAAACTTCCGCCAGGGATATACACATCAATTTTACCCTGCTTTGCCGATAATCCATTGTTTGCGCTGGCCAGAAAATCTGTTTCCTTTTTATCCCGTTTTTTGATGTTATCACTTATCTGGCCTTTGATAGGAACTCTTACGAGTTTTTCATTTCCTTTATAATCGGTTACTTTGATGGTATATTGATAATCAAGACTGTCTTTTACATTTAATTTACCTTCTTCATTTAGATTCCCGTAAATGCTCAAAGGATTACTTGGGGTTCTGAAAAGCTTTTGTATCCTGCTTTTATTATTAGCGTAATATTCGTAATCTATTAATTGGTTTAGATGTCTGGTTTCAGCAAAGGAGAATTTGTCGAAATCTACTTCAAAAACCTGATCGCCATTTAAGCTTGCTTCAATTCTGAAAACCCCATTATGATTGTAAGCTCCATCTTGCTGATCTACAGTAGATATACCAAAGCCTATTTCACCACATGCTTCAACCTGGTTTACGGTGTATGTTCCATCATTTAAAGGAATGAGTCTTAACTTCTGACGCTCCTGAGAATTATTTACATGCGCATCATCTCCAAGCGGATAGGCGAATAAACCTTCGATCATGGGTTTTTTAGTATCTGGAACCTCTAAACCAAACATCTGAGCGTTCATTGGGCGCTGGCTGCCATCACGAATTTCAAAGTGAAGGTGAGGTCCACCGCTACCACCTGTATTTCCGCTAAAGGCTATTAATTCACCTTGTTCTACAGAGAGTTCTCCCGGTTCAGGGAATAGTTCTATCTCATAAGATTCTTTTGAATATTGCTGTTTTCTAAGGTATTCCTTCAGTTTAGGTGCTAGCTTTTGCAAATGCCCGTAAACCGTGGTATATCCATTTGGATGCTGAATGTAAAGGGCTTTTCCGTAGCCATAATGCTGAATGTTGATTCGACTTATATATCCAGCAGCTGAAGCTTTTACTTCCAGGCCTTCGCGTTGTTGAGTTTTAATATCAAGTCCGCTGTGAAAATGATTGGAACGTAATTCGCCGAAGGTTCCGGCTAATACGATGGGCACATCTAAGGGATTGGCAAAATAATCTTGCGGAAGATCATTCTGTGCTTGTAAAGTTGAAAATAAAATAAGGAATAGTAGGCTTGTCGCTCTCTTCATAAATCTAGGGGTATTCAAATTTAAACCTGCTGTAAAGTTAATCAAACTTATGTCAAAATTAAACAGCTTGGTAACAGAGAATTATCGCTATTGTTGATTATTATTTGAAAACAGCTAAAAAAGTATTGGGATATTTCAAAGCGTATGTTAACTTTGTAAGGGTTCACATCGGTTTTAGAGCTTATGAGTGAAATTACAGAAATAGTTGATAACCTTGAGAATAGAATCAGCAAACTACTTCATAAATATGATGTTATGAAGCAGGCTAATGAATCTCTTCAGAAAGAGTTGACATCTGTAAAATCTGAATATGAGAAACTGGAAGGAGATTTACAATCTTCACAGGAGCAGGTTCAGACCTTAAAAGCTGCAAATGCGATGCTTGGCAGTACCGACCATAAAAGAGAAACAAAGCTCAAAATAAACAGTTTGATCAGAGAGATAGATCAATGCATAGTTCAGTTATCTGAATAATTTGTCATCATGGAAGATAAACTGAAGATCAAAATATCGATTGCAGACCGCGTATATCCGCTTACAATTCAACCTAGCCAGGAAGAAGGTTTGCGTAAGGCGGCAAAGAAGATCGAGGCGATGATCAAGCAATTTGAGCAAAGCTATGCGGTTAGGGATAAACAGGATGTTCTTGCAATGTGTGCATTGCAGTTCGCTGCCCAAACCGAGCAAAAGAATATTGATAATTCGAGTGAAATGATTGAAGCAGAAGAGAAGTTAAGGTCACTTAACGAACTGCTGCAGCAACATTTAACCTCTTAAGTTCTTTAAATAAAATAAAGGTTACTGCCTGTATTAGTGCTTTTTTGATAAACTCAACACGAATTCTTTAAAAAGGATGAGTCTAGGTTGTAAAAGCGTGCCGTGTCCCTTTTGGGAGAGCGGATTCTTGATCAACTTGTTAGTCCTAAACTTGATTTTAAGGAGTTTAATACAAAACACAACTAATACAGGCTTTTTTATATATATACTAAATAGAAACGAATGGACATATTAGTTATAATCATTGCCGCGGTTGTAGGTCTCGCACTGGGATTTGCAATAGCAAAGATGCTCGAAAAGAAACAGGCCTCTAATACGATTGCTAGCGCTAAGAAAGAAGCGAATAGCATCATTAAAGAAGCGAAGGCTGAAGGTGAGAGTATCAAGAAAGACAAGATACTTCAGGCTAAAGAGAAATTCATTGAATTGAAGTCTGAGCATGAAAAGGTGATTCTTTCAAGAGACAAGAAGATCAATGATGCTGAAAAGAGAATCAAGGATAAAGAGTCTCATGTATCTAACGAATTAGGTAAGAATAAGAAATTGAATAAAGACCTTGAAGAGAAGGTAGCTGATTATAATCATAGACTGGATTTTCTTGATAAAAAACAGGAAGAAATAGATAAGCTTCATAATAGTAAAGTTCAGCAGTTAGAAGTTATCTCAGGACTTTCAGCTGAAGATGCCAAAGCACAATTAATCGAATCTTTAAAAGATACAGCTAAGGCAGATGCTATGTCTTTAATTCAGGACACTGTTGAAGAGGCTAAGCTTACCGCTCAACAGGAAGCAAAAAAGATCATTATCAATACTATTCAGAGAATTGGTACAGAAGAAGCAATTGAAAACTGTGTATCTGTATTCAACCTGGAGAGCGATGATGTAAAAGGTAGAATTATTGGTCGTGAAGGTAGAAACATTAGAGCTCTGGAAGCTGCTACCGGTGTAGAGATCATCGTAGATGATACTCCTGAAGCGATCATTCTTAGCTGTTTTGATTCAGTAAGAAGAGAAGTTGCGAGATTATCATTGCATAAATTGGTAACTGATGGTCGTATTCACCCCGCCCGAATCGAGGAAGTGGTAAAGAAAACACGTAAGCAGATCGAAGAAGAAATTATCGATATAGGTAAGAGAACTGTGATCGATCTTGGAATCCATGGTTTACAACCAGAATTGATAAAGATGGTTGGTAGAATGAAGTATCGTTCATCTTATGGTCAGAACCTTCTGCAACACTCTAGAGAAGTGGCAAAACTTTGTGGAGTAATGGCTGCAGAACTTGGTTTAAATCCAAAATTAGCTAAACGTGCAGGATTACTTCACGATATTGGTAAAGTGCCTGAAACTGAAACAGAAGTACCTCACGCGATCTTAGGTATGCAATGGGCAGAAAAACACGGAGAAAAACCTGAAGTTTGTAATGCTATTGGTGCTCACCATGATGAAATAGAAATGAACTCATTACTTTCTCCTATCGTACAGGTATGTGATGCCATTAGTGGTGCAAGACCGGGAGCAAGAAGACAGGTGCTTGATTCATACATCCAGAGATTAAAAGATCTTGAAGAGATCGCTTTTGGTTTTGGTGGTGTGAAGAAAGCTTATGCTATCCAGGCCGGTAGAGAGCTTAGGGTAATTGTTGAAAGTGAAAAGGTGTCAGATGAAAAAGCATCTAACCTATCTTTCGAGATTTCTCAGAAAATTCAAACAGATATGACATATCCAGGTCAGGTGAAGATCACGGTAATTCGTGAAACCAGAGCTGTGAACGTTGCAAAATAATTCAAATTACAATTATTACAATAAAAAAAGGCCGATCAACTGATCGGCCTTTTTTTATTCCTATATATTCTGATTAATCGTCATAGATATTGTCATAAGAGTTCCCTTCAGTTTCAAAAAACTTACCGGTAACATATCTAAAATGATAATCCAGATCTGCAATGGAATTCATATCATCTTCGTTCAATTGAAATCCAGCGCTCATTAAATTCTGCTTGATACGTTCTTCATTGGTTGATTTTGGGATCACGGCAGTACCTCTCTGTTCGCTCCATTTTATCAGGATCTGTCCCGGACTTGCTCCATGCTTTTTGGCAATTTTAATGATAGTTGGATTTTCAAGAAGAGAAGGTTCATCTGCAGCTTTCATGGCATCTGGTCTATCTCCACTTCCCAACGGTGAATAGGCAGTAACATTGATTCCATTCTTACTGCAAAATTCCAATAGTTTGTTTTGCTGCAAATAAGGATGCAGTTCTACCTGATTCATCTCCGGAGTATGATCTGTATCTTTCATTAATGATTCTAAAGTTGGAATACTGAAGTTAGAAACTCCTATATGCTTGACCAATCCCTGTTCTTTTGCTTTAACCATTTCGTTCCAGGTTTCAATCAAGGGTGCTTCTTTCAGAGAAAGATAGTCTTCTGCTTTTTCAGGGAAGGCTACGTCGGGTTTAAAGGCGACTGGCCAGTGTATAAGATATAGATCTAGGTAATCTAATTGAAGATCATTAAGCGTCTCCTTAAGTGCCGGTATCACATCTTCTTTCTTATGAGCATTGTTCCATAATTTGGAAGTAACCCAAACATCTTCGCGCTTTACCTTTCCATCTTTAAAAACTTGTGAAAATGCTTCACCAACTTCAGCTTCATTACCATAGGTGGCTGCACAGTCTATATGCCTATAACCATTATTCAGTGCGATCTTTACTGCTTCGGTGACCTTACCTTTTTCAGACTTCCAGGTTCCAAGACCTATGGCGTCCATTGTATCACCATTCTTAAATTTTAATTTCTTCATAATTCAATTTTTTATGAAGTTAAGAAGAATGCGTATTTACAGAAAAGAATAGGTTTGGTTTAGCAGAATTTTAATATCTATTTTCGGGGATGGAATTCTTCCATGACCTGTCTTAGATGAGATCTGTCTACATGAACATAAACTTCGGTCGTGGTGATACTTTCGTGACCAAGCATTTGCTGAATGGCTCTCAAGTCGGCGCCGTTTTCAAGCAAATGTGTAGCAAAGGAATGTCTGAAGGTATGCGGACTCACTTTTTTCCTGATTCCTGCAGCTTCAGTAAGTCTTCTTACGATTGTAAAGATCATCGCTCGGGTTAATCCGTTTCCCCTGCGATTTAGGAATAAAGTATCTGTTGCCTCAGGTTTGATATTCTGATGGCTTCTTACTTCATCTTTATAGATATTGATGAATTTTACCGTGTATTCTGAAATTGGTACAAAACGCTGTTTATCTCCTTTTCCTGTAACTTTAATAAATCCCTCTTCAAAGAATAGATCTGAAATCTTCAGGTCAATCAATTCAGAAACTCGCAGGCCACAACCATATAAGGTTTCAATGATCGCTCTGTTTCTTTCACCTTCATTTTTACTAAGATCTATTGCGGCTATTATTCTGTCAACTTCAGCTATTGATATGGTGTCAGGAAGTTTACGACCAATTTTAGGTGACTCCATTAGATCTAAAGGATTATCCTTACGGTAATCTTCAAATACAAGGAAACCGAAGAAGCTACGTAATCCTGAAATCAACCTGGATTGAGATCTTGCATTAAGTTCTTTCGAGACGCTGTAAATGAATTCCTGAATGTTTTTGTCAGTAATTTTAACCGGACTGATCTCGATTTTATTAACGTCCAGGTAATTCATCAATTTGATCACATCGAGACTGTAATTTTCTATGGAATTCGCTGAAAGCCCGCGTTCAAGCTTTAAATAATGTCGATAATCCTGTAGCGCATTCTGCCATTTCATGTGTTAAAGATAAGAAGATAGGGCTATTAGTCTTAATAATAATTTAAGCTTGGCTAACTTTTTTTTAACAAGCTGTATCCTACTTTTGGCTCAAACAAAAACGGAAAATGATGAAAAAGACATTTTTATTAGTAGCAATTGCGATTATTGGATTCGGTGCATCTTCTAATGCACAGGAATATTGGAATTTTGGAGTTAAAGGTGGTGTGAATTTCACTAATATGACTTCAGACGGATTTGAAGACAACAACAGTAGAACAGGTTTTCACCTTGGTGTTCTTGCAGAAATCCCGGTAAGTGATCGTTTCTCAGTTCAGCCAGAGGTATTGTATTCTACTCAGGGTACTGAAGCAAGTAGAATTTTTGCAGGAGACAGAGTTGAAGGAGAGTATCAATTAGATTATGTTCAGGTTCCTTTGATCGCTAAATTTTATGTGATAGACGGTCTTGCTCTGGAAGCTGGTCCATCTTTTAACTTTCTTGTAGAAGAAGAATATGATTTTGAAAGCAATACTTTAGATTTTGAAGCAGATTCTGAATTTGCCAGTACTTTCGAATTTGGTGGAGCAGTTGGTGCTTCTTACAAATTTAACAACGGGTTTTTCCTGAATGGTAGATATGTTTTAGGTTTCACTGATGCTTTTGATAGTGATAACTTTGATGATGATGCCATTAAGAACAACGGTATTCAATTAGGAGTTGGGTTCCAGTTCTAATTAATAATCACCTATGAAAATGAAAAGCGAAGATCTTATCTTCGCTTTTTTTATGTTTTCATTTAACCCAGTTTTTATAAAACTGCTTAAAAAGTCTATGTTTGTAATTCATCAATTAAAATTCTTATGCTTAAAAAATTATGCATCGCTGGCCTTTTTATGACCTTTTCTACAATTATCTATTCACAGGATATTTCTTTCGGACCTAAATTAGGCTTGAATTATTCTAACATCAGCGGTCATCAAACCGACGGATTCAGTCCTCGCATTGGTTTCAATGCAGGTTTTATGGCTGAATTCTCTTTAACTGATAAATTTTCCATTCAACCGGAAGTTTTGTATTCAACTCAGGGAGCAGATGCTGAAGATGACTATTTCGCTTATTACGAAATTTTGCAATTGGGGAATGTTCAGGTAAAAACCGACTATATAAATGTTCCAGTTCTCGCCGAATATTATATAACTCCCAACCTTAGCGTTCAGTTAGGGCCTCAGGTTGGTTTCCTTGTTAACTCTGCTCTTGAATTGGACCTGGAATATGAAGGGGAACAGGAATTCAGATCTAATGGTTTAGAAAACCAATTGCATAAAGTGGACTTTGCAATCTCTGGCGGATTTGAATATGCATTAGATTCTGGAATTTTCTTTGATATCAGGTATAATCTAGGAATGACCGATTTTGTACTTGCACCAGATGGCGGCTTACAGGGAAATAATAAAAACAGGGTAGTGCAACTTTCAGCTGGATACTCGTTTTAAATATTTCTTATTGATTTTGAAATTATGAATTTTTGTGATTCAGCTATAGAATACTTAGCCTTATCGTGATTATAGGCGATTCTGCCATTTTGTGCCCAATCTCAATAATCTGAAGAAAATGAGAAAACTTCAAAATTAGGCATTACCGCTGAATATATTGAATCAGTATTTAACCAGACCAGATTCAATGATAATTCAGACCCATATTACGATCCGCTAGCTCAATTAGCAGGATCGTGTTTATTTTTAGGAATAACCAATGAAAATAAAGCAAGTTTAAATTCTAAAAAATCAAAGCAGGTTTTAAACCTGCTTTTTTATGTCTTTATTTTTTACTTTTACCATATGAAGTTACTTATTCTTAATGGCCCAAACTTAAATTTGCTCGGTACTCGAGAACCTGAGACCTATGGTAATAAAAGTTTTGAAGATTATTTTTCTGACCTTCAGTTCAAATTTAGAAATGTAGAGCTGTCTTACGGTCAGACGAATATAGAAGGAGAATTAATCGATAAGATCCAGAATGCCAGAGAAGTTTTTGATGGTGTTATCCTGAATGCTGCGGCATACACACATACTTCTGTAGGAATAGGAGATGCAATTGCTGCAATTGATATTCCGGTAGTTGAAGTTCATATTTCCAACACATTCTCCCGTGAAGACTTCAGGCATAAATCCTTTATTTCGCCAAACGCCAAAGGAGTGATCGTTGGTTTTGGGTTGCAAAGCTATGACCTGGCGATCCAGAGTTTTCTAAAAGATTAGAAATGGATAAAGCATATCTAAACTGGAGTAGTGGCAAAGATTCAGCGCTTGCTCTTTATTACTCAAGACTTCAAAAAGAATTTATGATTGAAAAGTTGCTAACTACTGTAAACATAGATGTAGACAGGGTAACGATGCATGGTGTTCGAAATGAATTATTGCTGAAGCAAGCCGAATGTCTGGGACTTCCGTTGCAAATAGTTGAATTGGATGCTGAAACCAGCATGGAGGAGTATAACTCTAAAATGAAGTCTGCCACAGATTCTATGATCCAGGAAGGATTTACCCATAGCGTATTCGGGGATATATTTCTTGAGGATCTTAAGGCTTATCGGGAACAACAATTAGATTCAGTTGGATTAAATGCGATATTTCCCCTTTGGAAAAAAGACACTTCTAAATTGCTGAGAGATTTTATTGATCTGGGTTTTAAAGCGATCGTGGTTTGTACCAATTCAAAGTATCTGGATGATTCTTTCTGCGGAAAGATCTTAGACAATGATTTTATCCAGAATCTTCCTGAAGACGTAGATCCCTGCGGAGAAAATGGTGAATTTCATACTTTCGTTTTTGACGGACCAATTTTTAATTCACCATTGAAGTTTGAAATAGGTGAGAAGGTGCGTAGATCTTACAAATCAGCTTCCGGAAACGATGATGATTGCTTTCAGGATGACCAGAAATCCTGGGATACTGAATTCTGTTTCTGTGATCTTATGCCTGAAGATTAGATTAAAGAGCCTATAATATTCAATCTATATAAATAAAAAAAGTCCCGCATTTCTAATGAAAGCGGGACTTTTCTGTTTTGTATTTAATTCTTATAAGTGGATCACTTCGTCGTAGGCAGCTGCAACAGCTTCCATAACGGCTTCACTCATCGTTGGGTGAGGGTGAACAGCTTTTAATACTTCATGACCGGTAGTTTCAAGTTTTCTACCTAAAACTGCCTCAGCGATCATATCTGTAACTCCGGCACCAATCATATGGCAACCTAACCATTCTCCGTATTTTGCATCGAAGATAACTTTTACAAATCCATCAGACTTTCCAGCCGCTTTTGCTTTACCAGAAGCTGAAAATGGAAATTTTCCAACTTTCAATTCGTAACCAGCTTCTTTAGCTTGTTTTTCTGTCATACCAACTGAAGCAATTTCTGGTGTTGCGTAGGTACATCCAGGAATATTACCATAATCTAATGGTTGAACATCCATTCCCTTGATCTTTTCTACACAAAGTATACCTTCTGCAGAAGCAACGTGAGCAAGTGCAGGTCCATGAACTACATCACCAATAGCATATACTCCAGAAACATTAGTCTGGTAGAAATCGTTTACAACGATCTTATCCTTTTCAGTCTTGATGCCTAGATCTTCTAGACCGATATTTTCAATATTTGTTTTAATTCCAACTGCAGAAAGAACAATATCAGCTTCAAGTTTTTCTTCGCCTTTTTTAGTTTTCACTGTAGCGATCACTTTTCCACCTTTCTTCTCCACGCTTTCTACTGAAGAGTTGGTCATTACCTTGATGCCAGCTTTCTTGATACTTCTTTCGAATTGCTTAGAAACTTCTTCATCTTCTAATGGCACCACATTTGGTAAATATTCTACTACGGTTACTTCAGTTCCCATAGAGTTATAAAAGTGCGCGAATTCAACTCCGATTGCTCCTGAACCAACCACGATCATTTTCTTTGGTTGCTTTTCAAGCGTCATAGCTTCACGGTAACCTATAACGGTTTTACCATCCTGCTTAAGATTTGGAAGTTCTCTTGAACGAGCTCCGGTAGCAACAATAATATTATCTGCCTGATATTCGGTTTTCTTATCTTTACTATCAGTAACTTCTACTTTCTTTCCAGATTTTAATTTTCCGAATCCTTCAAGAACATCGATCTTATTCTTTTTCATAAGGAATTGAACACCTTTGCTCATTCCATTTGCTACATCACGACTTCTTTTTACCACAGCTCCAAAATCCTTGTCAGCTTTTTCAAGTTTTAGGCCGTAATCTTCAGCATGTTTCAGGTAATCAAAAACCTCTGCACTTTTTAGAAGCGCTTTCGTTGGGATACATCCCCAGTTAAGGCAAACACCACCAAGGCTTTCCTTTTCTACAATCGCAGTTTTAAAACCTAATTGTGAAGCGCGGATTGCAGTTACATAACCACCCGGGCCACTACCTAAAACTATAATATCATATTTACTCATATTCGGAATATTTTGAATCTGGTTATAGAGTTTGCAAATTTAAGGAATTAAACCCTAAACTGAAAGTGACTTACGTAGGATAAAAGCATAAAAAAAAGCCCGTATTTACAAACACAGGCTTTCAAATGATATCAATCGAAATTTATTTATGAGCTTTCGATTTTAAATTAGTTTCTTTAATATTTAATGAGGCTTTTAAGTTCTGGTAAGTACTTACATCTACATTAGGATTGTTCGCGTAATAATCTACCGGAAGTACAACTACCTTAAAGATCTGATCTTGAGTATAAAAATCTCCCAATGTTGCAAGATCTATATCTCCTTGCAGAAAAATATTCACATCAAAATCTGTATGATTATAAGTATACTGGAATTGTCCGTCTTCGAAATAAATCGTTTGAGGGATAAGGCTCCAGATGTCATTATCGTTATCATCTATATCCTCAAGCCAGTAAACCAGTACGATATCTGATGGCAAAACTTCAATTTCTCCAGGGATATCAGCGAATATAGAATAATCTGGTGCTACAAAATCAACACCTGTAACTTCAAAAGCCTGACCTACAATATTAACTCCATCTTCTCCTGGAGGGCCTTGTGGTCCTTGATCTCCGTCTGAAGAACATGAAACAAAAAACAAACTTGTCAATACTATTAGTGATAAAAATTTTTTCATGATTTATCGGATTTAGTTATTTATTAAATTCAATGCTGGCAGAGTTTACACAGTAACGCTGTCCAGTCTCTGTAGGTCCATCATCAAAAACGTGGCCAAGATGGCTTCCGCAGTTAGAACAAAGAATTTCTGTGCGAATCATTCCAAAGGTCCTATCCTGCACATATTCTACTTTACCTTCAATGGAATCATCAAAACTGGGCCATCCACAGCCGCTTTCAAATTTTGAATCGCTTTCAAAAAGTTTTTCACCACAGGCAGCACATTTATACTCTCCTTCATCAAAATGAAGATTATATTTTCCCGAATTGGGAGCTTCAGTTCCTTTTTCTCTGAGAATTCTATACTGTTCCGGAGAAAGCTCTTTCTTCCATTCTTCTTCAGACTTTTCTATATTATATTTCTTCATGCTTATTTTTCTTCGGCGATAAACTTCATGGCCACGCCATTGATACAATGTCTTTTCCCGGTAGTTTCAGCAGGACCATCATTAAATACATGTCCTAAATGACCACCGCATCTTGCACAATGAACTTCATCCCTCTGGTAGCCTAATTTAGAATCACTACCGTAGGCAACACCACCTTCAATGGCTCTATCAAAACTTGGCCATCCCGTACCACTCTTAAACTTATATTTAGTTTCGTATAATTCCTGTCCGCAGGCTGCACAAACAAATGTTCCTGGCTCCTTGATGTCGAGTAGATCACTGGTAAAAGGAGTTTCGGTAGCTGCGTTTCTTAAAACTGCATATTGATCAGAGGTAAGCTCAGCTTTCCATTCAGCTTCAGTTTTAGAAACTTCATAATTTTCTGAAGATTTTTTATCCGATTTCTTCTGCGCATTTCCGTTGCAACTAATTAGAAAAACAGATAATACGGTAAATAATAATAACTTTTTCATGCTCATCTTTTTCATAAAATTACAAAGATTGTGCCGCGATAAAAGTTGTTATTTTGTTAATTACTTCTGGATTGCCTAAAATACGTCGGTGACCTAATCCGCTTGTAATCATTAACTCGCTATTATCCAGTGCTTCATGTATCTCATGAGCAGAGTTGATCTTTACATCCACATCATGCTCGTCATGTATTACAAGCGTTGGGATCTTTACATTTTCTGCTGACCTTGCACCGGATAAAGTATCCATATCTTCATTAAACCTGTTATCCAGGTATTTTTTCATTTTTGCGGCGACTTTATGATTCATCTTCATATTTTCAGCAAAATGTTGAGTGATCTCCGTAATATTATTAGCAGTTCCTATAATTACTAACTTGTTGGTCTGCATACCTTCACTGATAGCTCTAAGGGCAGACATACCTCCAAGAGAATGCCCGATTACAGCTTCGAATGGACCGTAATTTTCGTTCAGAAAATGAACGGCCTGAATAAAAAATGGCATCATACTCATCTTGCCTTCAGCTTTACCATGAGCCGGTGCATCAAAACTTATAATCTGATAACCTTTCTTTTCTAATGCCTCCGCTATTTTAGCCAATTGAGTCCCTCTTCCGCTCCATCCATGTACCAATAATATTTTTTTGCTGCCCTCACCGTATTCATATGTAATTATTTCCCTGTTCATAGATGGAACTAAATGTTTTTCCTGAACAGAATTGGAATCCATATTTTTTTCTCTTTCTGGTAATTTATATTTAAAAGGAGTGAGAAATAGTTTCGCCGCGAATCTACTGGCGAGAAATGGAGATACTACAGTTAGAAATCTTGAAATCCCTAGTATATATGAAGGAACGAGAAGTCTCTGAACTGGAGTTTTATCTTTAATTTTTTTAGTCATATTTAAGAATTCCGAATTCTATTATATTTTTTATAACATACTTCCTGAGATATGTCTCAGGCCTTACGAACACTGCAAATATCAACAATGGTATTGTTTTTGAAACTCTACTTAGTGTTAAATCATACTTAAACCATCAGCAGCTATACTAACTGCTTTTGTACTTTTAGGTATCTAAAAACCAAAAATCATGAAGTTTAAAAATACCTTTGTATGGTTAAGTGCATTATTACTAGTAGTATCATGTAAAACCAATCCATTTACAGGTGAAAGAAATTTGAATTTTGTTTCAAATGACCAGTTATTCCCTGCATCCTTTGAGCAGTATAATCAATTTTTGAATGAAGCTGAAGTTGAAAGAGGCTCTGCTGAAGCGAGGGAAATTCAAAACCTTGGCCAGAATATCGTAAATGCAGCTGAACGTTATTTGAATGCTAACGGTTACCAGGGATTTATGACAGATTTCCGATGGGAATTCAATCTTGTAAAGGATGATCAGGCTAACGCGTTTGCAATGCCTGGAGGAAAAGTAGTTGTTTATACAGGAATTCTTGACGAAGCTCAAAATACGAATGGTCTGGCTACTATAATGGCTCATGAGATCGCACACGCACTAGCAGATCACGGTGCACAAAGAATGAGTGCAGCACAATTACAACAATTAGGAGCAGTTGCAGGATCTGTTGCAGTTAGCGGTAGAAGTGAAAGTACACAACAGATCTTTGCCCAGGCATACGGTCTTGGAACCACTGTTGGAGTGATGCTACCATTTAGTAGAGGTCATGAATCTGAAGCTGATAGAATTGGACTGACTTTAATGGCTATCGCAGGATATGATCCTAGAGAAGCACCAGAACTTTGGAAGAGAATGCAACAGAATAGTAGTGGACAGGCTCCACCGGAATTTCTAAGTACTCACCCATCTACTCAAACAAGGATTAACAATCTAACAAAGTGGGCTCCGGAAGCAATGGCGGAAGCAAGAAAATACGGAACTACCAGTTTTAAATAAGATAAGCTAAAAATAAAATTGAAAAGCCACCAAATTCGGTGGCTTTTTCTATTTTTAGGGCATGAAGCAATTACCTAAAGGAAGTAAGAAGCTAATACATGCATGGGCATTTTACGATTGGGCTAATTCAGTTTATAGCTTAGTTATATCTTCAGCGATCTTTCCAATCTTTTACGGAGCGCTAACTATTATAAAAGATAGTGAAGGCAATAAGATAAATGATACCGTAACCTTCCTCGGAATAGATTTTAATAATGATACCCTTATTAGTTACGTTACTGCAGCTGCTTTTCTGGTAGTTAGTTTTCTAAGCCCGTTTCTTTCGGGAATTGCAGATTATATTGGGAATAAGAAGAATTTCCTGAAATTCTTTTGCTACCTAGGGGCCTTTTCCTGTATTGGATTATTCTGGTTCAATCTAGAATACCTATGGTTCGGACTACTCTGTTATTTTCTAGCATTAATTGGTTTCTGGTCCAGTCTGGTTTTTTACAATTCTTACCTGCCAGATATCGCTTTTCCAGAGCAACAGGATAAAGCTAGTGCCAAAGGATTTTCTCTTGGGTACGTTGGTAGCGTAATACTATTGATCATCTGCCTTATAATGAT
This sequence comes from Christiangramia sediminicola, assembly GCF_031344135.1. Classification (NCBI taxonomy): domain Bacteria; kingdom Pseudomonadati; phylum Bacteroidota; class Flavobacteriia; order Flavobacteriales; family Flavobacteriaceae; genus Christiangramia; species Christiangramia sediminicola. Next base: position 28,083 of record NZ_JAVJIU010000007.1, on the reverse strand, counting down.
CCTGAAATATGACTGGTTTGGCTTTGAAGACGAAGGTTTGCCAACAAGGTTATCTTTTGTACTCACTGGAGTATGGTGGATCGTCTTTAGTCAGTATACTTATTATTATCTGCCGAAAGGAAATAAAAAAGCTAGGCTAACAAACGATGTGCTATTCAATGGTTTCAAAGAGCTGAATAAGATCTGGAAGTCTATCAAGCATAATAAAACATTGAAACGATATCTAGTGGCATTTTTTGTTTATAGCATGGCAGTTCAAACCATTATGCTAATTGCAACATATTTCGGGATAGAAGAACTGGAATGGGGAGACCAGGATCCAACCACAGGTCTTATTGTAAGTATTTTGCTAATACAGTTGGTAGCTGTAGCAGGTGCAACCCTTACTTCCAGACTGGCGATAAAAAATGGTGATGTAAAGATCTTGATTTTTATAAATCTTATCTGGATCGCGATCTGTGGTTATGCTTATTTCATAACTTCACCGGTTCAATTCTATTTTGCGGCGGCATCAGTTGGTCTTGTAATGGGAGGGATTCAATCTTTATCCCGATCAACCTATTCTAAAATGTTACCGGAGAATTCCATAGATACTGCCAGTTATTTCAGTTTTTATGATGTTTCTGAGAAAATTGGGATCGTGATAGGAATGTCTTTGTATGGTTTTGTAGCTCAACATACCGGAAGTGTAAGAAATGCCATACTGTTCCTCGTAATCTTTTTTATTGCGGGTGTATTCTTATTAATGCGAGTACCCAAGAAAAAAGTTCAGCAATAAAAAAACCTGCACTAAGGCAGGTTTTCAAAACTGTTTGATATTTGATTAATGGGAAGATACACTTCCAGACCCATTTGTTTTAAAATCTTGTTTTTCAGGATTTCCTTTATATACAATATCCCCGGAACCTGATACCGATGCCTTTAAAGACTTGCTTGCGTAAACCATGATATCACCAGAACCTGAAACTCTGGCTTCTACATTTTCAGCCTGAAGGTCATAAGCTTCAAAATCTCCACTTCCGGTTACGGTACAATCAAAATTCTGGCTTCTTCCTCGAAGTTTAATATCTCCAGATCCTGTAACCATTCCTTTAAGATCCCTAACTTCAAGATCGAGCATAAGATCTCCTGAACCTGTAACCTGAACTTTCATATTAGAAGATTCTAATTTGTCTTTGGTCCAGATGTCACCTGATCCGGTAACTGATACTAATTCTATACTTTCAACTGGTACAGTGATAAGGATATCATCTTTCGGTTGAAGGTTATAGCCTTCTTTGGTTGAAATCTTAAGTTTTCCGTTCTTCACTTCAGTTTCTATATATTCCTGCAGGTTACTTTCTGCTTTAACTTCTAAACTGCCTTCGCTTCCAGAAATTAATTCTACGTTCATGGAGCCTACAAGCTGAACTCCGTCATATGAACCTACGCTTCTGGTTTTAGTAACCATGTCGCCATTTCCTCTTACTTTTTTACCTCCCCATTGTGCGCAGGCGGTAGTCATAAATACTAAAGTGACGGCTAGAAATAATAATGATTTTTTCATGATTTTAATTTTTGATGGATGATTATTGTTTATTGAAATTTACGCTTCCATAAGAGGTAACGATATTTATTTTTGAATCGCTATTCTGTGACCCATAATACCCGGATACGGAATTGCTACTATTTTGCTGATCTCTTTTCTGAACCTGAAGATCATCAAGACCTTTGATTCCTCCGTAAGAAGTTCTAACGTCAAACTGAAAGCTCATTTCACGGTCAAAACCAAGTTTTACTCCGGCATAATCAGTATTGATCTCTATTTTTCTGATACCCTTAATGACCTTTTCAATAGAAAGTGAACCGTAGTCTAAGTTAAGTTCTAAATCTGTAAAAACGCGATTAATTTTTGTGGTGAGGTAATCGCCATTCCCTTCAAGAACTTTTACTTTATCAATTTCAACACTTCCGTAATCACAATTGAAAGTCATTTTTGAAACTTTTCCAATTTTAGATTTTGAATAATCTGCACTAATGATCAATTGATCTGCTTCTTCTACTTCATAATCTGAATAGTCTGCTCTTATCTCGGCATTGGTTACATAACCGATTCTGCTGCTTCTGGTATAATCGAAATTAAGGTAATTAGACCTTCCTCTTAATTCACCAATATCTATCTTCCCATAGTCACAGGAGATTTTTGCATTTCCTGTAGTTTTGTCAATGTAAATTCCGCCGTAGTCATTATCTATATCAAGATTATTGCCTTCCGGCGCTCTAATCAGGTAGTTCACTTCCATATTCACATTATCAAATCCGCTGGTCAGGCTTTTCCACCATGATTTGTTTTCTTTAGAAAATCTTGTCTTGGCAATTACTCCTGATGAAGACTGGTCAAATTCTACATTGATCTCTTCCAGTTTTTCCTGAACTTTTTCCTCATCATTTCCGTTCGTTTTGATAATGACTTCAATAACTACGCGATTTTCATCCCAGGTGGTGATATCTACATTTCCGTACGAATTGTCAATGCTAAGATTGGAGTTAGCGCTAACATTGAATTCTTTCCTGATCTTTTTTTCCTTGGTGTGCTTTCCGTTGAATTCGTTTTTTTCAACTACACAGGTTTCAGGTGCTAGGTTAGCATCAAAATAGGGTAATCCTGGTGCGAGCACGGCAAAGATTAAAATACTAGATAATATTGTTTTCATGATTTTGTTTCTTTAGTGTTTTAATATTTTCAATTTGGGATAAAACGTTATTTAATAAGTCTATTCTCTGCTGGAAATTCTGGATCATAGCCTGGATCACTCTATTGTCTTTCCCGCTATTTACAAGATCCTTTCTTAAAGTCTCGTATCTTTTTTCCAATTTCTCCATTTGTACAAGAGCATCATTGATAATGGCTTCGGTTTCAGGAGATTTTTCAGCATCCAGCGCATTAAGTTCCTTAGAAATAAGCCCGGTGTAAAATTCTTGGGTTTGCTTCATTTCCGGTGAAATACTGGCCAGATCTGAATTTTTCGCAGAAGCATTAGTTCCCACAAAATCACCCAGTAGGAAAAAGGCTAAGAGAAAGCTTGCGGCGATGGCCATAATAGGCGTCCATAAATTCCTGGCTTTTCCATTATTTTTTGATTTTTCGGTAGCACCTTTATCAAGCTTTTTGAAAAAACGTTCTTTATGTCCCGAATGAGGTTCTTCGATATCAAAATTCAATTCATCGAATAACTCGTCAAAGTCATTATTTTTCATGATCCTGCAATTTTTTTCTTAAGCTTTCCTTGGCACGAGAAATCATCGTTCTACAGTTTGCGTAAGAAATATTCATTATTTCACAAATTTCTTCGTAGTCGTATCCTTCGATCAGGTGCAAGGTTAAACCAAGTCTATAGTTTTCTTTAAGCGTCTTGATCTGATTCAGGATTAACCGAACTTTTTTATTGTTTATATCATCTTCATTCAAAGCGATTCCATCACTATCTGCCTCGTTCTTTAACTCGTCATTATAGCTGACTTCACCTAGTTTTGCGATCTTTTTATAAGCAGTAATGCTTTCGTTCACTACGATACGTTTTAACCAGGCACCGAAAGTGGAATTTTCTTTAAAGCTTTCAATCTTGACGAAGGCGTTTAAAAAAGCTTCCTGCATAATATCTTCCGCCTCAGCTGAATGACCTGTTATACGATAAGCAGTGTTGTACATCGCTTTGTAATAACGATCATAAATTTCCATTTGAGCGCGTTGATCGCCAAAGCGACAACGTTCTACCAGGTCTTTAATATGTGTGATGGTTGGTGTCAATTAAAACTTGGTTTCTGTAATAAAGATGTATTCTAATTTGATTTGTTACACTTTTTGAAAAAAATCTTTTGGTTCCAGCGTGGCACAGGAATTGAATAATTGAAATAGAAAATCTGAAATAAAACTGAAAGCCTTATTTATCAGGGCTTTTAAACAACTTTATCAAAATTAAACAATATTAGTTTTGGTGACAGTTTGACTTAAATATAATTATGGCGAAAACAAAGTTTGGTAATATTGACAGTTTGTCATTGCAGGGTATAGACGAAGATGCGGAGTTGATCCCTCTAATGACGCCTGAAGATGAAGAGGAAATAAACCGAGAGAATCTGCCAGAAACTCTACCTATACTTCCGTTAAGAAATACTGTACTTTTCCCAGGTGTGGTAATTCCAATTACTGCCGGGAGAGATGCTTCCATTAAATTGATTAATGAAGCAAATAATGGAAGTAAGATCATTGGTGTTGTTTCTCAAAAGGATGAAGAGGTAGAAAACCCTACATCGAAAGACATCAATAAAGTTGGAGTAGTGGCCAGAATACTGAGAGTTCTTAAAATGCCTGATGGAAATACTACAGTGATTATCCAGGGTAAGAAAAGATTTCAGATCACTCAGGTGGTAACCGAAGAGCCTTATATGAATGCTACGGTTGCTGAGATTCCAGATAACAGGCCAGAAAAAGATAATGCTGAGTTCTCTGCGATTATAGATTCAATAAAGGAATTGGCTTTACAGATCATTAAAGGAAGTCCTAATATTCCTTCTGAAGCTTCTTTTGCGATCAAGAATATTGAGAGTAATTCGTTCCTGATCAATTTTGTTTCTTCTAACATGAGTTTAAGTGTAGAGGAGAAGCAGAAGTTACTTGAGATGAACGATCTTAAGGAAAGAGCTCTAGCTACTTTGAAGCACATGAATACCGAGAACCAGAAACTGGAACTCAAAAATGATATTCAGAGCAAAGTACAGAGTGATATGAGTCAGCAGCAGCGTGAGTATTTCCTTCATCAGCAAATGAAAACCATCCAGGAGGAACTGGGCGGAGTTTCACATGAAGGTGAGATCGTGGAAATGCGTGATCGTGCTAAAGACAAGCAATGGGGTGAGGAAGTTCAGAATCATTTTGAAAAGGAGCTTTCCAAGATGCAAAGAATGAATCCTCAGGTTGCTGAATATTCAATTCAAAGAAATTACCTGGATCTGTTTCTTGATCTTCCATGGAATGAATTCAGTAAAGATAAATTCGATCTAAAAAGAGCCAAGAAGATACTTGACCGTGATCATTACGGTCTGGATGATGTTAAAAGGCGTATCATAGAATATCTAGCTGTTCTCAAGCTTAGGAATGACATGAAATCGCCAATCCTATGTCTTTACGGACCTCCGGGTGTTGGTAAAACTTCACTTGGTAAATCTGTTGCAGAAGCCTTAGGTAGAGAATATGTTAGAATTTCTTTAGGTGGATTAAGAGACGAAGCGGAGATAAGAGGACACAGGAAAACCTATATTGGTGCAATGCCTGGTAGGATCATTCAAAGCTTGAAGAAAGCCGGAACCAGTAATCCTGTTTTTGTACTTGATGAAATTGATAAACTTGCTATTGGAAATTCTGGAGATCCATCTTCCGCTTTGCTAGAAGTATTGGACCCTGAACAAAATTCAGAATTCCATGATAATTTCCTTGAAATGGGATTTGATCTTTCTAAAGTGATGTTTATAGCAACCTGTAACTCTTTAAGCACTATTCAGCCTGCATTAAGAGATCGTATGGAGATCATTAATGTTACTGGCTATACCATCGAGGAGAAAGTACAAATCGCCAAAAGACATTTACTTCCAAAACAACTCGAAGAACATGGTTTGAATGCAGATCATTTGAAGATCGGGAAGAAACAACTAGAGAAAATTGTAGAGGGATATACTCGTGAATCTGGTGTTCGTGCGCTTGAAAAGCAGATCGCAAAAGTGGTAAGATATGCTGCCAAGAATATTGCGATGGAAGAAAATTATAATATTAAGGTTACCGATGAAGATATTATAGAAATTCTTGGTAGCCCTAAAATGGAGCGCGATAAGTATGAGAATAACGATGTAGCCGGAGTAGTAACAGGATTGGCCTGGACCAGTGTTGGTGGTGATATCTTATTTATAGAATCAATTCTTTCCAAAGGAAAAGGAAACCTTAGTATCACAGGTAACCTGGGTAAGGTGATGAAAGAATCTGCTACGATCGCAATGGAATATATCAAAGCGAATGCTGAAAGACTTGGAATTACACCTTCTATATTTGATCAGTATAATGTGCATATACACGTTCCGGAAGGAGCGACGCCAAAAGATGGTCCAAGTGCAGGTATAACCATGCTAACGTCTCTTGTCTCTCTTTTCACTCAGAAAAAAGTGAAGAAAAGTATTGCAATGACAGGTGAGATCACACTTAGGGGTAAAGTTCTTCCTGTTGGAGGGATCAAAGAAAAAATCCTTGCAGCTAAAAGAGCCAGGATTAAAGAGATCATTCTTTGTGAAGATAATAAGCGTGATATAGAAGAAATCAAAGAAGAATATGTGAAAGGATTAACCTTTCACTACGTTAAAGAAATGAGCGATGTCATTGATATCGCAATCACAAATCAAAATGTGAAGAACGCGAAGAAGTTATAATTTAAGCCCCTTTATGGGGCTTTTTTTATTTAATTAGGGAATAACACTTCTAAAAAATTACCTTTGCAAAACATAAAATTTTAAATGGATAAAAAGATTACAATAGCGATAGACGGATTTTCTTCCACAGGAAAAAGTACGGTTGCTAAAAAGCTGGCAAAAGAATTAGGTTATGTTTACGTAGATACTGGAGCAATGTATCGCGCGGTTACATTATTCATGATGCGAAAGGTCTTTGTATCTGAAGGTAATTTTGATGAAGAAGCTATTATTCGTCATTTGCCATTTATCAGTTTAAGTTTTGAATTCAATGAAAAACTTGGATTTGGAGAAATGTATCTGAATGATGAGAATGTTGAAAAAGAGATCAGATATATGGAAGTCTCTCAGCAGGTAAGCAAAGTTTCAGCAATTCCACAAGTTAGAAAAAAGTTGGTTGAACAACAGCAGGAGATGGGAAAGGAAAAAGGAATTGTAATGGACGGTAGAGACATAGGTACCGTAGTGTTTCCAGATGCAGAACTGAAGTTATTCATGACCGCCTCCACCCAAACCAGGGCTCAGCGTAGATACGATGAGCTGAAAGAGAGGGGAGATGAGGTTGACTTTGATGAGGTGCTTCAAAATGTAAAGGACAGGGATTATATGGATTCAACCAGAGAAGATTCTCCTTTGATCATGGCAGATGATGCTGTTGAATTTGATAATTCCAATATGGGTCTTGACGAGCAATTTGAAAAGATCCTGAAGATCGCTAAGGATAAGATAGCAGAAGTAAATTCTTAGATAAGAATCAATAAAATTTCTACTCCGCAATTAATTTTAATATTAGTTGCGGATTTTTGTTTTATATCGTATTTTTGCACTCCTTTTTGGCAGAAGACCGGAAATCCAAAAAGGGTTGAAAATCAAAACTATAAACAACTTCTGTAGTTTCTGTTTTGCTTAAAGATTTCCGAAGAGACTCAGAATACAAATTTAAAGTCAGTAATGGCTGAAGAAAACAAAAACAAAGACACTCAGGAAATTGAAGTACAGGATGTAGCCGGAATGGAGACAGCCTCTCAACCTGAAGCAGAAAAGCAACAGGAAAATCCTGAGAAATTTCTTAAAGAATTCAACTGGCACAATTACGAAGAAGGAATCGATCCTATCGACGATGAAAAGCTAGAAGAATTTGAGAAGCTAGTTGAAGAAAATTTCGTTGACACTTTAGATGACGAGGTTGTAACAGGAAAAGTAATCAATATTACAGATCGTGATGCAATTATCGATATCAACGCGAAGAGTGAAGGAGTTATTTCTCTTAACGAATTTCGTTACAACCCAGACCTTAAAGAAGGAGATGATGTTGAGGTATTAATCGACGTTCGAGAAGATTCTACTGGACAGTTGATCCTTTCTCACCGTAAGGCGAGAGTGATCAAGGCTTGGGAAAGAGTAAACAAAGCACATGACGAGAGTCTTGTAGTTAATGGATTCATCAAATGTCGTACTAAAGGTGGTATGATCGTAGATGTATTTGGTATTGAAGCTTTCCTTCCAGGATCGCAAATTGATGTTAAGCCAATCCGTGATTACGATGCTTACGTTGGTAAGAACATGGAATTCAAAGTGGTTAAAATTAACCATGAGTTCAAAAACGTTGTTGTATCTCACAAAGCGCTTATCGAAGCAGATATCGAAGAGCAGAAGAAAGAGATCATCGGTCAGCTTGAAAAAGGTCAGGTACTTGAAGGTACTGTTAAGAACATTACTTCTTACGGTGTATTCGTTGACCTTGGAGGTGTTGACGGACTTGTACACATTACAGATCTTAGCTGGTCTAGAATCAATCATCCAAACGAGATCGTTGAACTTGATCAGAAACTTAACGTAGTAATCCTTGACTTTGATGAGTCTAAGTCTAGAATTCAGTTAGGTCTTAAGCAACTTAGCCAACACCCATGGGATGCTCTTAGCGAGGACCTTAAAGTTGGTGACAATGTGAAAGGTAAAGTAGTTGTGATCGCAGATTACGGTGCATTTATCGAAGTTGCTGAAGGTGTTGAAGGTCTTATCCACGTTTCTGAAATGTCTTGGAGCACGCACTTGCGTTCAGCTCAGGATTTCGTAAATGTTGGTGATGAGGTAGAAGCACAGATCCTTACTTTAGATAGAGATGATAGAAAAATGTCTCTTGGTATCAAACAATTGAGCCAGGATCCATGGACAGATATCACTTCCAAATATCCTGTAGGTTCTAAGCATAAAGGTATCGTTCGTAACTTCACTAACTTCGGAGTATTCGTAGAGCTAGAGGAAGGAATCGACGGACTTATCTACATCTCTGATCTTTCCTGGACTAAGAAGATCAAGCATCCATCAGAATTTACTAACGTAGGTGATGAGCTTGAAGTTGTAGTTCTTGAACTTGATGTTGAAGGTAGAAAACTTTCTCTTGGACATAAGCAAATCGAGGATAACCCTTGGGATAAATATGAAAAAGACTTCGGTGTTGGATCTAAGCATACTGCAGAGATCACTGAGATCGTAGACAAAGGAGCAACTATCGACTTTAACGAGGATATCACTGCATTCATTCCGCAGAGACATCTTGAAAAAGAAGACGGAAGCAAACTTAAGAAAGGTGAAGAGGCAGAATTCCAGATCATTGAATTCAACAAAGAATTCAAGAGAGTGGTAGCTTCTCACATGGTAATTCACAAAGAAGAAGAGCAAAAAATTGTTAAGCAGGCTGCTAAGAAATCAGCTGCGCAAAACAAAGACAACACCACTACAATTGGTGATGTAAATGCTGATCTTCAAGCGTTGAAAGACAAAATGGAAGGTAAAGGATAATTTACCAGATATTTATAAAGTAAAAACCTCCTTAGTTTTCTAAGGAGGTTTTTTTATACTCTTAATTTATGTTCTTTAATTACCCTGCTTCTGTCAATAACTCCTGAAGCTTCTGCGCGCTTATAGGTTTTATTAGATAATTACTAATGTTATCATAAGCCTTCGCGCGAGCAAGATCCTGTGGATCTATAGATGAGGTTACGATATAGATGGTGATCTCTTTTTCACAGGGTATTTTCACGAACTCATCCAGGAATTGCCAACCGTCCATAATTGGCATATTAAGATCCAGAAGAATCACATCTGGTAATGATGGTTCATTGGCTTCAATGATAGGCTTCAAATTGTTTATAGCTTCCTCACCATTATGAAACACCATAAAGTTGTTGCAAAAATTGGCAAGCTTCATGATTTTTTTTGTTCCGAATACAAATATTGGATCATCGTCAATGATGCAGGCTATATCAACTTTTTTCATCTTTTTTTAGGTTAATTATAAATTTGGTTCCGTGGTTAACTTTACTTTCTACATCTATACTTCCTTCCATTGCTTCTATCTGGTTCTTGGTAATGAATAAGCCAATTCCCCTTGAATCTTTATGGTTGTGAAAGGTTTTATACATGCCAAACAGTTTTTGCCTGTTCTTTTTTAGATCAATTCCCAGCCCATTATCTTCAATAATTAGCTGGATATACTTTCTCTTATCAATAATGCTGAATCTTACAAAACTTTCTCTTTCTTCAGATCTATATTTGATTGCATTCGTAGTAAAATTCAGAAGAATACTTTCTACATACGCCCGGATACCCATAACATGACAATCTTCAGGAACATCATTAATTATGTTCAGATTAGCATTATTTATAAGGGCAACGACAGCATTTTTTGCTTTTTTAATTTCATTATGAAGGTTAACTTCTACCAGATTTTCACTTACCGATGCATTGATGATAGTTACTTCATTAAGGTGATCTATGGTTTCCTTTAGATTTCCTGAAGCTTTATATAGCATATCTATGATCTGATCTTCCTTCTGATCTGGATGATCTTCCACATACAGGTCCAGTAACATTCCAAGGTTTCCGGAGTGTGATCTTAAATTATGGGAAACGATATGTGCAAAATTCTTAAGCCTATCATTTTGATCTTTGGTAAGTTCAAGAATATTTGACAATTCTCTTTCTGCATTTTTTAATTTGGAAATATTCGTGGCTACTCCAAGGTATCCTATGATCTCACCCTCATCCTTGATCGTGGTAATAGTTAGCTGAACAGGGAACATATTACCATTTTTAGGCTTATAAAGCCATTCCCTGGTGTCGAATTTATTCTTTTTAGCCATTGCCTTGAATAACTCAACACCTTCATGTTTTTCTCCATAGATTTCTTCAAATTCTCTGGATCGTGATTTCATTTCCTTCTTAGAATGTATGATGGCTGGAGTTTGTTTGCCAATCATTTCATCCTTAGTGTATCCCAATAGATTTTCAGCTCCTTTATTAAAGGCAGTGATAATACCATCTGGTTTTATACTGATGATACTTACTCGCGTGCTGGCTTCAAGTAGTCCTTCCAGTTCAACCAGTGTATTCTTCAGTTTAGCTTCAGCAATTTTCTCTTTAGAAATATCTATGATCTGCGACACAAAGAAAAGCGGTTCGTTGTTCTCATTTCTAACCAGAGAAACGGCAAGATTGATATAAACAATATGACCATCTTTATGGTAATAACGCTTATCCATATGATAATGATCTCGTTTACCTTCAACCAGTTCGTTCAGTAATTTTAGATCGAGGTCAAGATCTTCAGGATGTGTAATATCTCTAAATGTAAACTCTCGTAGTTCCTCTGAGGTGTAACCAACAATTTCGCTTACCCTGTTATTTATCTGGATCCAATTTCCATCTGGATTGATAATGGCCATTCCAATTGCTGCATTCTCAAAACTACCTCTAAAAGTCTCCTGGCTAATACGATGTTTATTCTCCGCTTCGATTCTCTTAGTGATATCATGCATTGCCACAACCGCTCCGGAAAGCTTTCCATTCTCATCAAAAAGTTGAGAGCCGTTGACGGATACCTTACGATGTGGACCATTATTTGGCTTGATCATGATCTCATCGCTCTCTAATTTACCATTGTCTAGAACTTTAAGCAATGGAATTTCTGATAACTCGAGTGCTCTCTTTCCTTCAATATCGAATAGTCCATAGTATTCCGATAATTTTTCCTGTGGGATTTTTTCTGCTGGCAAACCGTGCCAGTCTTTGGTTGCTTTATTGAATAAAGTTAGCTCTCCATTTTGATTACAGGCAACGATGCCAACATCGATACTTTCAAGTACGGTTTCCATTAATTGCTGTCGCTTAAAGATCTCTCTTTCAGCCATTTTAATAGGAGTGATATCTGCAGTATGCATGAGCAACCCACCAATGGTGTTTTCATTGGTATACCAGGGTCTTACTTCCCAACTTATCCATTGTTCGGTGCCGTCAGGATAGATGTAGCAATCTTCATCTTTACTATGAATTTCACCATTCAGGCATTTTCTATGAATTTCTTTCCATTCATTAGAAATATTCGGAAAGATATCATAATGGCAATGCCCAATGATCTCTTTATCTTTAATATGATAGTCTTCCAGCCATTTGTTTGATGCTGCGACGTATACCAGATTTTTATCGAACATAGCAATGGCACTTGGAGCTTGATCTATAAATAATTTCTTTATTTCAAGCCTGGATTTTTCTTCAGTGACATCTACATGAAAACCGGTCATCCATTCTGGTTCACCATCATTAGTCCAGGTAACTACTTTTCCTTTATCTCTTACCCAAATCCAATCCCCGGTTTTATTGCGCATTCTGGCTTCGGTGAGATAGTAATCTGTTTCTCCATCAAAATGTTTCTGAAGTTCCTGGTTGCATTTTTCCTGATCTGCAGGGTGAGCTAGGCTTTCCCAGGTTTTTACTGAAGTAGGTTCTAATTCATCCAGGGAATAGCCCAGAACCTGAGCCCAGTTGTCACTGAATATAGTCTCGCCAGTTTGAATATTCCATTGCCAGTTACCCAATTCTGCGCCTTCAATAATTTTTTCATAGCGGCTTAATTTTCGAAGGAGATTGTATTTAACTTCAGATGTCTGTTCCATCTGGTTTACTCCAACTAGCAGGCAGTGACTATCTTCAGTATTAATTCTTAAGGTATTTACAGATAAACGAATCTTGAAACCCTGGTTGTGTTTAAGAAAAATTCGGGTGCTACCCTTGTTAAGACCACCAATAAGTTTCAGGTTCTCTTCGTCTATAAATTCTTTAGTAGGCTCTCTGGTTTCGTAAAGCGCAGGATCATACCCAAGGATAGAGCGAAGTTTGGGATTTAACCAGATACTTTTAGGATCTTCTATATTAAAGATCAAAAAGCCATCCAGTGCGCTTACCTGAGTAAACTCAAAATACTCCTGATTTTTCCTGATCAAGGAGAAAATCCTGTCCATAACACCGTACGTCATTGTGGTTAGTTTTAAGATTTGGGAATCTTAGCTTGCTGCAAGTAATACTAATTTCGAATAAAATACAATTAAAAATTATAAATAGATATACGGAAATATCTTGAAAGCAGATTTATTAAAAGAATCCTGAAAAATTCCTGATATTTAATGTAGTAATAGTAAAGCAACAATTCCAAATTGAAATTTAAAATGGTAATCTTATGAAAAGGTGCTATTTCACAATAGTTTTGGATTCTCTACTAAAAAATATGCTTATCATTGAGGATGAAAAAAAGATACTGGGCTATCCTGATTTTTTTAGTAACGCTTACCATTACATATTTTTCTGGACCCATTCCAGATAAACCTGATTATTCAAATTCACTTCCAGAAATTACCTCCTCTTTAGATAAGCTTGAGCTTTATGTTGAGAAAAAGGAAGATTCTCTTCCCGTAAGAAAAGATAACGAAGCACATATAATCTGGAACAATGATCAGAAAAGAAAAACTGAGTACAGCATAATTTACCTACACGGATTTGCCGGAAGTTATATGGATGGATATCCGGTAAATAAAGATATCGCTGAAGATCTCGGAGCGAATATTTATATGGCCAGATGGGCAGGACATGGATTGAAACCTGAGGCCGCACTTGAGAATTTTTCAGGTGAGAATGCATGGTTTTCTGCTAGAGAAGCATTGGCAATTGGAAAGAGGTTAGGAGATAAGGTGATTATTATGAGCACATCTACCGGTGGTACTTTAGCTTTTAAGCTGGCAGCTGAATTTCCAGATCAGGTTTATGCCTTGGTTAATTTGTCTCCAAATGTTGAAGATGACCAACCCGGAACTTTTGTGCTTAATTCTCCCTGGGGATATGAGATCGCGAAACTTATTTCTTTTGGGGATATGAAAAAGATAGAACATGAACAGGAAGAGGCACGAAAGTACTGGGATACAATTTATCCTTCAAAAGCGCTGGTAGATCTACAGGTTCTCGTTGAAACTACGATGCTTCCTGAGACCTTTCAAAAAATCACAAGTCCGGTACTTACCCTGTATTATCATCGAAATTTTATAGAAGAAGATCAGCATGTTGAAGTAAGCGTTTATGAAGATGTGTATAAATTGCTAGGCACACCCGATTCTTTAAAAGTTTTGAAACCTCTTAGGACACCCGCCACTCATTTTATAGGGAGTGATATCAAATCTAAGGATACCGAAATCGTTGAGAATGCTATCCTTGAATTCTTCAGAGAAAACATGAAGATTAAATTAGATTCATTGAATTGATATTATAAGGATTATAGAATCTCCTTTATAAAACATGAACGTCTGGAGATAATAATTCAATCCAAAAAAAACATTACTTTTGTTCCAATCTACAAATAGTCTTATGAGCCGTAAAGTACTACTAGACTCAAACCAGATCAACATCATTCTGCATCGCCTGGCTTGTCAATTGGTAGAAAAGCACACAGATTTTAAAAATACAGTACTTGTTGGGATTCAGCCAAGAGGTATCTATGTTACTCAAAGAATCGAAAAAATCCTGAAAGAAGAGTATGGACTAAGTGATATTAGTACAGGTCAGCTTGATATCACTTTCTATAGGGACGATTTCAGAAGAGGTGAAAAGCCATTGGAAGCAAACAAAACGAAGATCGATTTTGTAGTGGAAGATAAACGAGTGGTTTTTATTGATGATGTTTTATATACCGGCCGAAGCATTAGAGCAGCATTAACAGCAATTCAATCATTTGGAAGACCAAGTGAAATTGAATTACTAAGTTTAATAGATAGAAGATTCAGCAGGCATTTACCTATTCAGCCAGATTATAATGGAAGACAGGTAGATGCAATTAATGAAGAAAAAGTAAAGGTGAGCTGGGAAGAGAATGATGGTGCAGACGCGGTTTACCTAATTTCAAAATAGATAAAAAATGAGCAGCGAATTAAGTGTAGATCACTTATTAGGAATTAAATATCTTAAACCTGAAGATATAGATCTTATCTTCAAAACAGCCGATCATTTTAAGGAGGTAATTAACAGGCCAATTAAAAAGGTGCCTTCATTAAGAGATATTACCATTGCCAATCTATTCTTTGAAAACAGCACCAGAACAAGACTATCCTTTGAGTTAGCCGAAAAAAGATTGAGTGCAGATGTGATCAATTTTTCCGCGGCATCTTCTTCTGTAAAGAAAGGAGAAACACTAATAGACACGGTTAATAATATTCTTTCCATGAAAGTGGATATGGTGGTAATGCGTCATCCTAATCCAGGAGCTGGGATATTTTTATCTAAACATGTGAACGCAAGCATTATCAATGCTGGAGATGGAGCTCATGAACATCCTACGCAAGCTTTACTTGATTCATATTCTATTAGAGAAAAACTCGGGGATGTAAGAGGAAAAAAAGTAGTGATCGTTGGAGATATTCTTCATAGCAGGGTTGCTTTATCAAATATTTTCGCGCTAAAACTTCAGGGAGCTGAAGTAAAAGTTTGTGGTCCTAAAACCCTTTTACCAAAACATATAGAATCTCTTGGAGTAGAAGTGGAGATGAATCTGAAGGCAGCTCTGGAATGGTGTGATGTGGCTAACATGCTAAGAGTTCAGAACGAAAGGATGGATATTAGCTATTTCCCGAGTACGCGTGAATACGTGAAGCAATTCGGCCTGAATAAAAAACTATTGGATAGCCTTAATAAGGAGATCGTAGTAATGCACCCGGGACCGATTAATCGTGGTGTTGAAATCACCAGTGATGTGGCAGATTCAGATCATGCAATCATCCTGGACCAGGTTCAGAATGGGGTAGCTGTAAGAATGGCTGTGATCTATCTACTGGCTTCAAAAATTAAGCAATAAAAAGATCATTGTTCTTCGGAACGTGATATAGAATGATATAAGTACAATACAATGAAAACTTCTAAAAAAGAAAATTTTCTTCTTATTGAAAACGATACCGATTCGCTTACCGATTTTGTTTCAGGCTTAACAAAGCATCATAATGACTTTAAATCTGAAAATCTTGTGGTAGATCTTAGAAGGTATAATGAGGCAAATGCAGAGAGCTTACTTGCTTTTCTGGAGATCTCAAATGTACACAGGGGAGAAAATAAAAGTTTTGTTTTAGTCAACGATGCAGTAGGTATAGATGAGTTACCAGAAGAACTTGTTGTAGTTCCTACCCTTCAGGAAGCTGAAGATATGATACAAATGGATGAAATCCAGAGAGATCTCGGGTTTTAGATCCAGCTCAAATTGAAAATGAAGATTGAATGAAAGTTACCATACTTGGTTGCTATGCAGCGACACCACGTAGTTTCACAAATCCGACCTCTCAGGTTCTTGAGATTAACAATCATTTATTCCTGATAGATTGTGGTGAAGGTACACAGGTTCAATTACGTCGCAATAAGATCAAGTTTTCTAAAATCAAACATATTTTCATTTCGCACCTACACGGCGATCATTTTTATGGACTTGTAGGACTCGTATCTACTTTCAGATTATTAAATCGTGATAATGAACTGCATATTTATGGTCCAAAGGGAATAAAGGAGATCATAACACTGCAACTGAAGTTGGCCAATTCCTGGACCAACTTTCCTTTGATATTTCATGAACTTACTTCAAAAGAACCGGAATTACTATTTGAAGATTCCAAAGTAAGTGTAAGCACATTACCGCTCAAACATCGCGTTTATACCAATGGCTTTCTGTTCAAGGAAAAGGAGGGAGACCGTAAGCTTTTAATAGATAAGGCGGAAGAATATAATATTGACTATACGCTTTTTAAAAGTCTGAAAAAAGGCAAGGATGTAGTTTCAGAGGATGGAAAACTAATTCCTAATTATCTGGTTACTGCAGATCCACCACCGGCTAAATCTTACGCTTTTTGCAGCGATACAGTTTATGATCCTGAACTTGTTCCATTGATAAAAGATGTAACCGTTCTGTATCACGAATCTACTTTCTTAGAAGATCAGGCAGATCTGGCATTTCCAACAAAGCATTCTACAGCTAAACAGGCAGCTTCCATAGCCAATGCCGCAAATGTCGAAAAATTGATCATGGGACATTATTCTACCAGATATACCAATATCGAACTATTCAGAACAGAGGCCTCTGAAATATTTTCCGACATCATTTTAGCCGATGATGGAAAAGAAATTATCGTTGAATAACACTCTTCCGCATTCTTCATTAAAAGGTCGTTAAACGACTTATAATCAGTATACATAACGTAAATTCCTACAGAAAATGTTAAAATTGACTAAATTTTAGTCTTTTTTTTAGATTGTTATGTCTTTAGTCGATAAAAGATGTAGATTTATCTTCCCTGAATCTAACATTACAACCTATGAAAAAAATTACTTTAACAGGATTTATGTTAATCTTATGTACGGTTTTTCTTACATCGTGTTCAAAAGATAGCATTGGAGATGAAGTTTCTTCTTACGATCAAGTTGTTACAAAAAAGGTAGAGTATACTTACTCGACGATCGAAGTGGAGATCCTTGATGAGATCAATATTTATAGAAGCGCTTTAGGTCTAAAGGAATTAAAAGTCATTGCAAACATATCTATTGAATCTGAAGGTCATAATGAGTATATGATTACAGAAGGAACCGTTAGTCATGATAATTTTGCTGAGCGTGCTTCTTTTTTGATGCAAGAGATTGGAGCTAAGAAAGTTGCCGAAAACGTTGGTTATGGTTACAGATCTTCAGAAGCAGTTGTTAATGCCTGGTTAAAGAGCAAGGGACATAGAGAAAATGTTGAAGGTGATTTTACTCATTTTGGAGTATCGGTTAGACAGGATGAAAATGGAAGAAATTATTTCACCAACATTTTTATAAAAAAGTAATACCGCAAGTTTTGTTTTCCCCCCAAATCGAAGAAAAGGGTTCAGGCTAGAGGCTGACCCTTTTTTTTATTCCTACAACTCAAAAATTGTTAATTCACTGCGTAATTTAACTTAAGGAAATTCTAAAATGAACCTGAATTTTAAACACGAGACTGGAATTAAGAAAAATTAAGATCTATTGATAGATTTTAAGACAATTGCCTTAAATAAAAAGGTCCAGAAATTCATCCGGACCTTTCTTTATCTATTACATTATTATCTATTTAATCCAACTTTGGAAGTTCTGTAATGTACATTTTCTGGTATTGCATATCATTCATTCCGCTTTCACCTAAATTCTGATACTCCAATCTTCTATTGTATTGTTTTGTAATTTGAGAACGTCCGAGTATGTTATTTAAAGCTGCAGCTAGTAACGGCTCATCTTGTTGACCAAGAACACCGTAATCATTCAAATCTTCCACGTATGTGATCTCAGGTATCAGGCCATCTACATAATCTGAATTACCATCAGCATTAATAGACTTAAAAACTAGTGGCTGCATAGCGTAAGTATGATTATCACTTGCACCTTCTTTATCAAAATCATCACTATCATATAAGGTTACAGAGGCCTGAAATTTTCCAACCGTTCTATCTCCAACCTGGATCACATTGATATAAGGGTCTAGAGCATTGATCACCAACTCACTGGCAGAGGCACTGGATCTTGAAGTCAATACATAAAGCTCGTTCAGGTTAAGACTATTTATCGCAGTTCCTGTTCTAAGCGTGCTGTCAAATCTATTAACCAGAGCTTCAGGATTCTGAGTTTCAAAATAGTTCTGATATTTAGCATTCCATTGTTCTTTTATAAATACCTCGCCTTCGAACTGCCCTGTAATCATGCTAGAAAGGTCTTTAGCAGACTCTACTGAACCACCACCATTATATCTAAGGTCAAGGATGAAATCTGTTACTCCATTAGCCTGAAATTCAGCAAAAGCGTCATTCAGCTCTTCATCAAAATTTC
This sequence comes from Christiangramia sediminicola, assembly GCF_031344135.1. Taxonomy (NCBI): domain Bacteria; kingdom Pseudomonadati; phylum Bacteroidota; class Flavobacteriia; order Flavobacteriales; family Flavobacteriaceae; genus Christiangramia; species Christiangramia sediminicola. The sequence goes on along the minus strand of NZ_JAVJIU010000007.1, from coordinate 9,408 downwards.
CTATAAAACTATTATACATTAAATAGCCAATTTTTCTTCCTGAAATATCGAAGGTCTTGGCAATGAAAATAGGATTTTCAGTGTATGTGTCATCTGTAAGAGTTACTTCTTCTTCCGTTAAATAGATCTTTCCATTTTCAACATATCCAACATTAATGGTAAAACTTTCTCTCTCGATCAAATTGGAGAAATTAGATGAAGTAAGTTTTTGGCCGTCGATCTCTGTAAATATGTCTCCTCTTTCCAAACCAGCTTCAGCAGCTGAAGTATTTGGGAGTACATATCTAATGATACCAAATACATTATTTGTACCGGAGATCTGTCCCAATCCGAATTTTATACCGGTAGCACCGCTCATTCCCTGGAATTGTTCTTCCAGGCTATTATAATCATCAGTTATAAAACTGAATCTATCAAAAGAAGCAGTAAGGTCATCAAACAATGCTTCAGGAGAAGAAGCACTGGCTAGAAATTCATTTTTATCACTGGAACTGCTGAAATAATTATCTGCCAGTTCCGGAACATCCGCTTTGTAAAGGTATAATTCGTTCAAACCCCTGTAGACGAAGCTTTCTACTTCCAGCTCTTCATTCTCGTTCGAATTTACTGGATTTTCATTACCCGTATTGGGATTTGGATTATCAATTATATCTTCATCCTTTGAACATGAGCTAAGAATAAAGAATAATAAGCTACTCAGTATTAGTAAATTTTTCAGTTTCATTAGTTTTAGTTTTGGTTAAAAACTTAATCTTTCCTACAATTTTTCTTTATTTAGTTCAGTAACTATGCCATAAAGTGTTAAAACTTCATTCGGCTAATAAAGAAACGGAAACTGCTAATACTTACGTAATAAAAACGAAAAAGGTTCAGGCTAGAGGCTGAACCTTTTTCTCTTCAATCGATTTGTTGGGGTCGATTTGCAAAATCTTAAATGATCGTTCTCTGTAGATCATTACCCTTTTATCGATTTCCGGTTGGGTTAAATTTATATAGAAAGAGACTTTCTAGAAAAGTTTCTGTTTGAATCCACGCTATATGCTTAAAGCAATAGGGGGGAGATCAGTTTTTCCAGAACGCCTCTTTCCTTCGGGTTAGTTAGAAGTTTATTCCATTTTAACTACGCTAAACATAGATCTTCTGTTCAGTTGGTGGTCATCCTCAGAACAACGATCACAATCTATCGCTGGCTTGGTTTCACCATAGCCTTTATACTCTACGATTCTATCTTCAGCAATTCCTTTTGACACAAGATAATCATAGGTTGATTTTGCTCTTCTTTCAGCAAGTTTTTCGTTGTAGGCATTGCTACCTCTTCTGTCTGTATGAGATCCAATCTCAATTACAAGATCTGGATATTCATTCTGCATAAGATCTACCAGCTTATCAAGTTCAGCTGCAGCGTCAGGTCTGATGTTAGACTTATCAAAATCGAAATAGATATTATCAATTTCAGCGAGATATTCTACATCGGTTACCGGATTCAATTGAATATTATATACAATCTCATCCTTTTCGTCTGAATCCATAGAGCTAACTTCACCTTCGAAAGTTTGATATTCTATTTCCTTGGCTTCTACGGGAAAGGTTTTATCTCTAGCGATCTCAGTTTCATAATTTCCTTCTTCGTCAGTCTCAAGAAAAGCAAGTTCCTCACCTTCTTCCGTCATAAGTCTTACGGTTGCTGCGGAAATTGGATTTCCATTGACAGCATCTGTTACCTGACCTTTTAGAACCAACGGATTCATTTTATTGAAGACATAGATATCATCACTACCGCCGTCACGGTTTGTAGAGATATAACCTTCACGAGAATCTGATACCTGGAAATATGCAAAATCATCCTTGCTACTGTTAACCGGTTCACCAAGATTTTCTACGCCATCTTCTTCGGTCATTTTGAAAATATCAAATAAACCTAGACCAGCGTGTCCGTTAGATGAGAAGTATAAAGTTCCATCGGTGTCCATGAATGGGAAAGTTTCGTCAAATTCTGTATTTACAGGTTCACCTAGATTTTCGGGTGCTCCGAAATTTCCATTTTCATCAACAGAGACTTTATAAATATCTGTTCCGCCAATACCGTTGGGCATATCAGAAGCGAAATAAAGTATTTTTCCATCTGGAGATAGAGTAGGGTGACCTACAGAATAATCGTTACTGTTGAAAGTAAGTTCTTTTACATCAGCCCAACCGTTTCCAGCATTGCTAGCTGAATAAAGCTTAAGGTGATTTGTTTTCTCTTTATCTCTCTTACCTTCTTTGTTATCTATATAGTTATTTCTAGTAAAGTAAACTGTATTTCCATCCGGACTTATAACTGCAGGGCCATCATGTAGCTTTGTATTAATATCTCCGCCTATTGGTTCAATATTACCTGAAGCCTTATCCATTACATAGATATCAAGGAAAGGTTCACCATTCCAGCTGTAAGTTTTGTCTTTTACATCTACATCCTGAGCTCTGGCTGAAACGAAATATACCTGATCGTCTTTTACAAAAACTCCAAAATCACTTACTTCAGAATTGAAGTCGGCAGCTTTTAACTTATAAGTAGCCTTGCTCTTATATTCGTCTTTGTTAAGCATTGTCTGAATCTCTTCAGAACCTCTTCCACTTTCAAGATACTTACGCAACCACTGTCTGGATTCGTCATATCTCTTTACTCCACGTAGTGCCTGTGCATATTTATAGTAGTATTCTGGAGAAATGGTGGTGTCTTCGATAACATCGCCATAATAAAACACAGCGTTCTCCGGGCTTCTAAGATTCATATAAGCATCACCTAACTTCTTAGAGTTGTAGACAACGTTATATTCATCTTCGATTAGCTCCTTGTAAACATCTGTAGCTTCCAGATAGGCGAAATCGTTATAAAGCCTATCTGCCTTTTTTTGTTTTCCACTTTGAGCCTGTACGCTAAGCGAACCGGAAAGTAGTATTAAAAATAAAAAGTATATGTTTTTCATAATTAACAGGCTTTTGGTTAAAAGAATCGTGGTGATTTGTACCTGGTATTCTTAAATCTGAATTCATAGATCAACAGGAATTCATGTGATCCCGAAGTATAAGGTTGAATATCTGAAACTGAATACTCGTAAGCGTAGCAAGCACGAAATCCTGGAAATAATTGTACATCCAGAAATGCTCCAATAGCATCATCTATTCTATAATTAGCTCCCAGATAAAACTTTTCGTTGAAGATCGCTGTTGCAGTCATATCTACTGAAAGCGGTGCTCCTTTTGTAGCTTTTACTAAAGCTGAAGGTCTTAGCTTAAAGTTCTCGCTCATATCGAACACATATCCTGAAGTAAGGTAATAATGAACCTGTTCCAGCGCTCTAAATTCTTCAGCACGGTTGTTATCCTTATTAATAAGTTTTGGTGCAGAGAATCCCAGATACCAGTTTTGAGATGAAAGGTAAGCCCCAGCTCCAAAATTTGGAGTCCATCTGTTAAAGTTATCTGCGAAGAACGGGTCATCTCCTAAAGTAGGATCATCGAGTCCGTAGTAATAAGCACCTGCTTTTAATCCTAATCTTAAGGTAAGATCTGCGCTTAGATCTACACGATATGAAAAGTCTCCATATACAAAGGTTGTGTTCTCATCACCAATCTTATCATTGATGATAGACAATCCTAAACCTATTTTGTCGTTTCTCAAAGGAGAATTGATGGATAGTGTTTGAGTAACAGGAGCTCCATCTACACCAACCCATTGGTTACGGTTTAGTGCGGTGATAGAAAATCCATCTCTACTACCTGCATACGCAGGGTTAATAGAAACTGTATTATACATGTACTGCGTAAACTGAGGGAGCTGTTGCGAAAATCCTGGGGCCGCAACAAATAGCATTAATATAATTAGATAAACTTTTTTCATGGTTTCCCTTTTTTATTTAGTTCCTAAGTAAATATAACCTTGAATTGGCTCGAAGTTTCCTTCATTGATCTCAAGTACATAGAAATACGTACCTGATGGTAATTGATTTGAGCTTCCAAAAGATGAATCTGAATAACCATCCCAATTGTTCTGGTAGTTCTGAGCATCAAATATTTTAGCACCCCATCTGTTGAATATCTTAACGTTGTAAGTGAATCCACAAGCAATATCAAGATCTACAGTAAAGAAGTCATTCTTATTGTCTCCGTTTGGAGTTACAGCTTTAGAAATACTGTCACGAACATCTTCTATGGTACAATCTAATACTACACAGTCATCATTTACCAATACTGTTACTATAGTGCTAGAAGGACAGTTACCTTCAATTCTGTATTCGAAAGTATAAGAACCAAGAGCAAGTAGATCTGGATCTACAAATCCGTTTTCTAAAGCACCAGTATTATTAGTATCAATCCATACACCTGATTCATCGAAGTCTCCAACGAAAAGGTCTGTTAGATCGTAAGCCGAATCATCAACACAAAGATCTACGGTTCCATTATTAACCAATTCGATCTCTTCAGCAACTGGCTCTTCAATTATTACTGTAGTAAGATCTGATAGTTGTCCCAATCCATTCTGAGAAACAACATCATAAGTTCCTGGTGCAAGATCTGTAAATACACCTTCAGTCTGGAAGTTTTCACCATCGATACTATAAGATAGACCTTGCTCAGCTTCTACAGTTATCGTTCCTGTTGGATTGCTACAAGTAGCCTGTGTTACATCTACCGTTGGAGCTGGAGGTGGCGCAGGAGCAGGATTCTCTTCAACCGTTACAGTAAACTGGCAGGTTGATTCGTTTCCATTAGCATCGGTCACAGTGTATGTGATTACTGTATCTCCTACAGGGAATTCTTCACCAGAAGCGATTCCACTTGTCATAGTTGTTGTACTACCACCACAATTATCGGTTACAGTTACAGTTTCATACTCTACGATAGCAGAGGTAGTTCCAAAAGCTACGTTCACAGTAATATCTTCCGGACACTCAATTGATGGAGCCTCGTTATCAATAACTGTTACAGTAAAGCTTGTAGTTGCAGTTAATCCTGCAGTATCTGTAGCTACGTAAGTAATAGTTGTTTCACCTACTGGGAATTCAGATCCTGAATCAAGACCTTCGGTCATGATCACACTTTCGATTCCACAATTATCAGTTCCGCCAGGAGTTTCAAAGCTCACTACTGCACCACAGATACCTGCGTCGTTATTTACAGTGATATTTTCCATGTCTTCAATAACAGGAGCTTCATCATCATTGATTGTTACGGTGAAGCTACATGTTGCTGAATTTCCTGCAGCATCTGTTGCAGTGAATTCTACAGTAGTTGTTCCTACTGGGAATTCTGCTCCAGAAGCCGGCCCATTAGTTTGAGTTACGGTTACTTCTCCAGAATTATCAAATCCAGTTGGAGTTTCAAATTCAACCACGGCACCACATACACCAGTATCTACTCCAGAATCAAAATCTGAAGGGCATTCAAGGCTAGGATCCTCATCATCTTCAACAGTAACGGTAAAGCTACATTCAGTTGAATTTCCAGAAGCATCTATAGCTGTGAAAGTCACTACTGTATCTCCAATTGGGAATTCTGATCCTGAAACCGGACCTGCCGTTTGTTCTACACTAACATCACAATTATCTGTTGCAGTTGCATTGTCAAAATTAACAATCGCAAATGCTTCACCTGCCTCGGTAGTAGTTATAATGTCTGATGGACATGAAACGACTGGCATTTCATTATCGTTAACTGTAACACTGAAAGTTGTAGTAGTAGTGTTTCCATAAATATCGGTTACGTTGATAGTAACTTCAGTTGTTCCAACAGGATAAACAGATCCAGAAATCAAGCCTTCAGTCACTTCAACAGTATCCACTTCGCAGTTATCAGAAGTTATGATATTTCCAAATTCTACAACTGCACCACAAACATCTGTATCTGTGTCTACGTTAATATCTGCAATCGTTTCAACTACTGGAGCTTCATTATCAGTAACGATGACATCGAAGCTACAGGTAGTAGAATTCCCTGAAGCATCTGTTGCAACAAAAGTCACTGTAGTTGTTCCTACAGGGAACAGGTCTCCAGGTGCCGGTCCGGCAGTTTGTTCAATCGTTGCAGATCCAGAGTTATCTGTAAATTCAGGAATTGTAAAATCTACAATTGCGCCACATACACCAGGATCATTATTCAGATTCATATTAGCAGGACAAGCGATCTCAGGTCCTTCAGTATCATTTACTGTAATGGTTACCACTGCAGTATCTGTTCCTCCGTTTCCGTCGGATATTGTGTATTCGAATACATCTTCACCTGTAAAGCTATCATTTGGAGTATAAGTTACTGTACCGTCTTCATTGATCACTACTGAACCATTTTCAGGATCTGTTACGCTTACAACTGTAAGTTCATCACCGTCAAGGTCTGTATCATTATCAAGTACTGCGATCTCAACCGGCACATCCTGATCTGTCTCAGCAGAATCATCATTTGCAACCGGAGCATCATTTACTGGATTTACTGTTACAAATACAGTAGCTGTATCAGAAAGTCCTTCTTCGTCTTCGATGGTGTAAGTGAACTCATCATCTCCATTAAAGTTATCGTTAGGAGTATAGGTTACCGTTCCGTCTTCGTTAATTACTACGGTACCGTTTGAAGGCTGAGTCACACTAACAACTGTAAGCTCATCACCATCAACATCAGTATCATTTTCAAGAACATCGATCACAACAGCAGTATCCTCATCTGTAACAGCGTTATCATCATTTGCAACCGGAGCATCATTTGTAGGAGCTACGATCACAGTTACAGTAGCTGTATCAGAAAGTCCTTCTTCATCTTCAATTGTATAAGTGAATTCATCTTCACCTTCAAAATCTGTATTAGGAGTATAAGTAACTGTTCCGTCTTCATTGATCACTACTGAACCATTTTCAGGATCTGTTACACTTACCACAGTAAGTTCGTCACCATCAACATCAGTATCATTTTCAAGAACTTCAATCACAACAGCAGTATCTTCATCAGTTACAGCAGAATCGTCGTTTGCAACCGGAGCATCATTTACTGGATTTACTGTTACAAATACAGTAGCTGTATCAGAAAGTCCTTCTTCATCTTCGATCGTGTAAGTAAACTCATCATTTCCATTAAAGTTTTCGTTAGGAGTATAGGTTACCGTTCCATCTTCATTGATTACTACAGTACCGTTTGAAGGCTGAGTTACACTTACAACTGTAAGCTCATCACCATCAGCATCTGTATCATTTTCAAGAACATAGATCACAACAGCAGTATCCTCATCAGTAACAGCGTTATCATCATTTGCAACCGGAGCATCATTTGTAGGAGCTACGATCACAGTTACAGTAGCTGTATCAGAAAGTCCTTCTTCATCTTCGATAGTATAAGTGAATTCATCTTCACCTTCAAAATCTGTATTAGGAGTATAAGTTACAGTTCCGTCTTCGTTGATCACTACTGAACCATTTTCAGGATCTGTTACACTTACCACAGTAAGTTCGTCACCATCAACATCAACATCATTTTCAAGAACTTCAATCACAACAGCAGTATCTTCATCAGTTACAGCAGAATCGTCGTTTGCAACCGGAGCATCATTTACTGGATTTACTGTTACAAATACAGTAGCTGTATCAGAAAGTCCTTCTTCATCTTCGATGGTGTAAGTGAACTCATCATCTCCATTGAAGTTTTCGTTAGGAGTATAAGTTACTGTACCGTCTTCGTTGATTACCGCGTTACCGTTTGAAGGCTGAGTTACACTAACAACTGTTAGCTCATCACCATCAATATCAGTATCATTTTCAAGAACATTGATCACGACAGCAGTATCCTCGTCAGTAACAGCGTTATCATCATTTGCAACCGGAGCATCGTTTACTGGATTAACAGTTATAGTTACCGTTGCAGTAGAACTATCACAATTACCATTAGTTATAATATAAGTAAATGAATCTGTTCCATTGTAATTTTCATTAGGAGTGTATTCAAAAGTATCATCCTCATTTTGAGTTACTGTACCGTTTGAAGTTTGAGTGTAAGATTCAATAATTAAATCTCCATCCTCTGGATTAGTATCATTTGATAAAGCGTCTATAGTTAGTGCTTCATCCTCATTTGTATCAACAGAATCATTATTTGCAACAGCTGGCATTGGCTGTGGCTCTATTGTAATACCATTTGATGGAGCAGAACTACAACCGCTATCGTTATTTGTAGCTGTTACGGTATATGTTCCAGCTTCTAAACCTGTAAAAATACCTGACTCGTTAGATTCTGAATAGTTGTTAGTACTTGAAATGGTATAGGTGGTATTTTCTTTTGGTGACTCAACTGAAATAGATCCAGTTGCAATATCACAATCGGTTTGCTGGTCTAATACGATTGAAGGAGTCTCTTCATCTGTATCCAAAGTAGTAGAAACAAAAGCAGTATCAGTACATCCATTATCACCGGTTACAGTTACTGTGAAAGTATCTTCGGTAGAGACAGTGATCGAAGCAGAGTCTCCAAGATTGTCACCGTTTGTATTTGTCCAGGCATAGCTAGAACCACCAGAAGCAGTCAGCGTAGTTGAAGGAGTGTTACAATCAAGTGCCAGACCATTATCATTAGTGATACCAGCCACAGGAGCTTCATTATCTAAAGTAGTAGAAACAGAAGCAGTATCAGTACATCCATTATCACCGGTTACAGTTACTGTGAAAGTATCTTCGGTAGAGACAGTGATCGAAGCAGAGTCTCCAAGATTGTCACCGTTTGTATTTGTCCAGGCATAGCTAGAACCACCAGAAGCGGTAAGCGTAGTTGAAGGAGTGTTACAATCAAGTGCCAGACCATTATCATTAGTGATACCAGCCACAGGAGCTTCATTATCTAAAGTAGTAGAAACAGAAGCAGTATCAGTACATCCATTATCACCGGTTACAGTTACTGTGAAAGTATCTTCGGTAGAGACAGTGATCGAAGCAGAGTCCCCAAGATTGTCACCGGCTGTATTTGTCCAGGCATAGCTAGAACCACCAGAAGCAGTCAGCGTAGTTGAAGGACTGTTACAATCAAGTGCCAGACCGTTATCATTAGTGATACCAGCCACAGGAGCTTCATTATCTAAAGTAGTAGAAACAGAGGCAGTATCAGTACATCCATTATCACCGGTTACAGTTACTGTGAAAGTATCTTCGGTAGAGACAGTGATCGAAGCAGAGTCTCCAAGATTGTCACCGTTTGTATTTGTCCAGGCATAGCTAGAACCACCAGAAGCAGTCAGCGTAGTTGAAGGAGTGTTACAATCAAGTGCCAGACCGTTATCATTAGTGATACCAGCCACAGGAGCTTCATTATCTAAAGTAGTAGAAACAGAAGCAGTATCAGTACATCCATTATCACCGGTTACAGTTACTGTGAAAGTATCTTCGGTAGAGACAGTGATCG
>NZ_JAVJIU010000006.1:0-165615 GCF_031344135.1 Christiangramia sediminicola | reverse complement strand
TTCCTAACCAAAACTTTTTAATAAAAATTTTTGATTTCTTTTTTAAAGCGCAAATCCCAAATTTGCTCACTCCTTAATCACCCCTCTCTATGAACATCACTTCGTTTCCAAAGCGGGTGCAAATATACAGCCGTTTTTTAATTGCACAATAGCTATTCTAAAAATTAGTTATTTTTATCTTAAATCTATTATAACGACTTCAAACTATAGGATTAGGCAGATGTTTCTAGAAGAACACCTCAAATAATGCAATTGAATCCTTAATTCTAAAAGAATTCAGCAATATGGAAATTAGATTTCTAGAGAAAAAGATTCCAAACAAGACCAAATCTTACGAGAAAATCGGTGTATGGATAGCCAGGAGCGGAAAAATTATTGTTCTGTTCAATTAAATCATTTAGATTTTCCAGTTTGAAGAAGATCCTCGCTTTGTCAACTTTCGCATTAAAAAAATAGTCTACTACAGGGTACCCTCCTAATTCCTGTGAATTCTGCACGTAAAATTCAGCTAAAACAGGATCATAATCATTCATTTCATACTTGGAAAAGTATTTAAATGTAAAACCCGTTTGCAAATAAAGTGCCTCATCAAACCAGAAGTCTTTATAGTATATTGAATTCCTTGTTACAAATTCAGGCAAATTCAACACATCTAAGCCCTCAAAAACATTCTGATACATTATTGTATTATAAGCTCCGAATAATCCAAGATCTATTTCCTTTTCAGCCCGCAACTTCAAATATCTTACCTGTGAACCTGCCTGAAACGGTTTCACAAATCCATTTTCATCTGTAGAAAAATAAGTGTAATTCTCGATTTGTTCAAGACTACCAGATACGTCGAATAATTTTTTGGATCTAAAATCAGCAAAAAGCTTTTGAGAGATCTCATTATCAAAATCATTCTGCCAGTTATAATTCAGATAATCGCTTTGATAAAGAAGAAAATTAAAATTAGGTGCCGAACTATTCTGGTTCAGCCCGAATAGTATCGAATTATCTTTATTAAAACTATACGATGCTCTTGCTTCAAGATAATTTCCAGAAAATTCATCAGACAGATTTAGTCTTCCTTCCGCATTTAATGCAAACCCACCTATCTTCTTATTGTAAGCACCAGCAATATGAAGTACACCACCATTCAATCGATTTCCAATGGTATCTCCGGGCTTTATAAATACCGAATTATATCCATAATCGTATTTGGTATAGCCTGCTCCAAAAGACAGCTTACCTAGAATTTTATTGGCGTAATTGGCCGAAACTTCATTAAATAATCGTTTCATCCTGGTTTCATCCCGTAAATTAGATGATTCAAAGGATTCACCGAAAATATCATTAACCGCCGATTCCTGATCATAGACATATTTCTTATAACTATAATCAAATTCATGACTAATACTCAACATATTTGTAGAGTCGGTCACCCTGGTAAGGATATATTCGTGGTCCAGAAAGAAGCGTTTCCCATACAATGTATTCTCAGCATTTTCGAAATTCACGGAAAGCACAGACCTGTCGTCAAACTCTTCCTCCCTTGCAATATACTGTTCTACCGAAAGACTGTCTAAACCTCCATTTTCTTCATTTGCCAGATCCTGAGATGCGAAATGCGCCTTTGCATGATATTTTGCATTATCAGAATCATAACTAAAGCCTAGTCTAAGATTCCCGGCACTGGTTTTAATATTCTGATACCTACCTAAGGCACGGGTTCCTTTATAGCCAATAAAAAGATTGAAATTTTTAGATGTATTCACTGTAAACAAAGCATCGAGCTGCTGCCCCTGCTCCGGGACGGTTTTAAAATAAAGATCGGTCATTGGAGTTGGAACGTGATAATAATTCACATCTTCCACTTCGAAAAAATTGAAATGCTTAGCTCTTGCCCCAAACTCCGGAAAAGCATTTTTGTATTTTCTATCCAGACTTAAACTATTATAAGGCTGACCTGTATTAGAGAAAGACAAAAGTTCAAAATTATCTTTTCTCAGGTAATTGAAATTATAGTCTTTTAATATGGTTAAAGTAGTATCTAAATGAACTGTATCATTTTTAACCGAAATGATCTTGTAATCCTCTATAGGCGGCATGCTATCCTTTTTCTTGGAAGCATCTATTCTTTGGCTTTCTCCAGGAGCCTGACTCCAACTCTGAAAAGAACATAAAATAAAAAGACAAAAAAGGATTTTTCTCATATCGACAAAGACTATGGGAGCAAAAATATAATAATTAACGAAAGATAGTTGAAGTTTATTAAAACAAAAAAAACCACCCGAATTGGGTGGTTTTCTATTATATAAAGTCATTAATTTAATTATAACCCTGGTTCTGTTGAACGTTCGAATTAACAGCAGTCTCAGAACTTGGAATTGGCAATGCCAATCTAAAGTCTCCAAAAGGGATACCAGTATGCAATTGTAGCACTGGATCTTTAGCTTCAACTCCCATACCTGTTCTCATAAGGTCATGGAATCTAAATCCTTCAAAAGCTAATTCTTTTCTACGCTCTAAAAGAATGTTATCTTTTGTAGCAGCAGCATAAGAAGTTGCCCCTCTATTTTCTGGAACCATATTTAACCAATCTAACGCATCACCAGCATTTCCTGTTTCCAATAGAGCCTCAGCATATATTAGAACAACTTCTTCGAAACGAATTACTGGTATATTATCTTCATAAGGAGCGGTTGATGGATATTTTCCAACATTTCTTAAAGTTCCATCAGGATGAAGACCAATAACTGTACTTGGCGCCATTCCAGCTGCAGGATCATAGTCGCTTACACCTCTAACATCACCGTCTTCATAAGTTGCGGCTAGATTTGGAAGTGCAATAACATCACCGTAAGAACCAGTTTGGTATATATTTGCTAAACCGTTGATATCAGCATTATCTGTAGGTGTGTTCGCAACTTCCCAGATCATGTTTGCTCCACCATCAGCATCAAAATTAGCTAAAAATGTATCAGCTCCAACTACGCTAAAGTTACCAGAGTCAATCACTCTTTCAGAAGCTGTTAAAGATCTCTGCCAGTCACCAAAATAATTAGCGATTCTAGCTTCGATAGCAGAAACTGCACTTGTAGTGATATACTCTTTAGCCGGATCGTCAAAAGTAGGATCCATTAAAGAAAGAGCCATTTCAAGATCTGCATAAGCCATCATTTTAACTTCACCCACTGTATTTCTTGAAGGAAATAAACTTTCATTATCTCTAAAAGTAGTTACATAAGGAACTCCTAATGCAGATTCACCACCAGTAACATTTTGCTGACCATAAAAAGTCACAAGATCAAAATGAGTAAGAGCTCTAATGGCATACGCCTGCCCTTTTAGGTGATTTATTCTGTTTTCATCTCCAGAAATACCCTCTGCTGCAATTATAATATTAGCAGAACCGATAACCTCATACAAATTCTCCCAAAGTGTCGCCACGATTCCAGATTCTGGAGTCAAAGAAAACTGAGCTTCGGTTACGAATCTATTGGAATTCGCATTTGAAGTCGTATTATCAGACATGATCTCTCCCATGACAATTACATCACGGCTATAGTAAGTATTTTCTTGGATTCTTTCATAGGCTCCAATTAATACAGCTTGAAGATCTCCAATTTCATTAATACTGGTTTCTATACTTTTGTCCTGAGCCAAAGTAGGCTCGAGATCCTCTTCAGAACAGGAAGTAGTCGCTAGACCCAATCCTAATCCTAAAACAAATAAATATTTTAATTTCATTTTCATAGTTTAAAATTTAACATTAACGCCTACAGAATAAGTCTTTACAGGTGGAGTTGTAAGTTCTGTGTAACCATTAGCTCTCACCTCCGGGTCTAATTTCAATCCATCTTCTTTAACCCAAGTATAAAGGTTAGTACCTCTTAAGGTTAAAGTTAAAGCATCAATTCCTATACCATCAATTAATCCAGAAGGAAGGCTATATCCTATAGTAGCATTCTTAAGACGTACATAATCTCCATCATATAAATGTCTAGAACTTGTTGCATGGAAGTTATTATTCTGAGCGTAGTTTACAGCAGGAACGTCTGTAACGTCACCTGGCTGCTGCCATCTTTCTAATAATTCCTGAACACCATTATACGTCCCTAATGTAAAACTGTTAGTTCTTAAATAGAACTGTGCATACTGCTCGTAGATTTTGTGACCACCAGCTGTATAAAGCGTTGCGTCAGCGAAAAGTCCTTTATAGCTAATTCTTGTGCTAAAACCACCTGAGTATGTAGGCAATGCACTTGCATCATCCTGGAATACTCTTGCCGCTGAGTTATAATTTGAAGTTACCTCACCATCAGTACCATTTAAATACCAAGTTGGAGCACCTGTATCTGGATCTACACCAGCCCATGTTCTCATATACCATGCAGCAGCTGGAAGACCTACTACTGTAGATTTATATGATGTACCTGCGAGTGGATCTAATGGTTCTCCATCAGCTCCAATAGCTAATTCAGTAACTTCGTTCTTTACTGTAGCAAAGTTTGCAGATACATTCCAAACGAAATCATTTGTTCTGAAAATATCAACAGAAAGTTCTGCTTCAATACCAGAGTTTGTCATTTCCCCAAGGTTTCTATCCTGCTCTTGGAAACTCGTTGTTGGAGAAAGTGGCACACCTTGAAGAAGATCATAAGTTCTTCTGTTGAAATATGTAAAAGTACCATTTACTCTATTGTCCCAAAGACCATAAGTAATACCTACATCAAAGTTTTCACCTTTTTCCCAGGTAAGATCAGGGTTACCAAACTGAGATGGTTCAGAACCACCATTGTTAGAGTAATCTGCTCCAAAACCTAATAAAGCCTGGTAGCTATTTAATCCTACTGCGTTGTTACCTGTTAGACCATAAGAAGCTCTTAATCTCAAGGTATTAAATAATCCTCCTTGCATAAATGATTCTCTGTGAATATTCCATGCCGCACCTACAGATCCAAAAGTACCAAATCTGTTTTCTGGAGCAAACCTTGAAGATCCTTCACGACGAATCGTAGCATCAAGTACATAACGACCATCATAGTTATAGTTTAATAAACCTAGATAACCAACATTTACCCAGTCTGTTAACCTAGAAAATGCGTCAAAGTTAGCACTAGCAGAAGCGATATTGGTTAAACCATCGGCTGGGAAGTTTTCACCATACCCATACTGGTAGAAATTTTGGTTTTCTTGGTACTCAAATAAAGTAGTAAGGGAAAAATTATGAACATCACCTAAGGTAAAATCATAGTTCAAAGAACCTTGATAAACATAGTTATAGTTTTTCTCATCACTAATTGTAGATGAACCATTCACCGGAGCTGAATCTCCTTCGTATCTATTCTCATAGTTACGGTATTCAGTTAATTGGAAATCCAAACTCAAAGTGTTTCTGAAAGTGAAACCATCAAATAACTCCCAATCTAACTGAGAATTAGAGATCCCTCTAAGTAATTTGTTACGAGTTATGTTGTTATCTAAAACATATAGCGTGTTATGTAAAGAACCGAAAGATAAATCTGTTGTTGGTGTACCATCCTCATTATAAGGATTGTTCAAAGGATTCATCAAGTATCTTGTAAGAAAAGGATTCGAAAAGAATGACCCCTGCTCCAAAATAGGATTTCCTTGTTCAGTGTTAGAAACGTTTACACTTGTAGAAAATTTCAAGTTATCTCTAAACTGTCTTTCAAAGCTAAGAAGTCCGTTGATTCTTCTGAAGTCAGACTTGATAACTGTAGATTCTGTATCATTAAAACCAATAGAAGCGTAGAAAGAACCCTTCTCACTACCACCAGAGGCAGAAAACGTATGATTTTGAGTTAAAGCATCATCATTAGTAATAATACCACCCCAATCATAATCTGTTCCATCATAATCAAGATATCCAGCTGGGAAAAGACCAAAATCAACTGCTAACGGAATCGCGTTGTCCTGAGTAAATCCAAAATCTCCGTTAGTACCATTGGCTCCGTAAGCATTTACTAATGCTTCGCTTGCCAACTCTAATCTTTGATTACCGTTTAGAATTTTTCTTTCATTATAAGCAGCATTTTGAATACCTACCTGAGAAGTAAACGTAAATTGTGTATCTCCCGTCTTACCATCTTTAGTTGTAATTACAATTACACCATTAGACCCACGAGCACCATATGCAGCAGTTGCCGAAGCATCTTTAAGTACTGTAATACTTGCAATATCCTGGCTGTTGATTGCTGAAAGTGGATTCAGCGAGCTACGGTTATCACTACCACTATTGTTATTGTTTACAACCGGCACACCATCAATTACGTATAATGGCTCATTTGAAGAGGCTAGGGAACTAAGACCACGAATACGTACGTCCTGAGTAGAACCAGGAGTACCAGAGGAAGCAGAGATCTGAAGACCTGCAACTTTACCCTGTAACGCCTGATCTGCAGAAACCACAGGTATATCTGCAATTTCTTCTCCAGTTACCTGAACTGAGGATCCTGTTACTTCTTCAACTCCTTTAGTGCTATATCCAAGTACAACCACCTCTTGTAATGCCGCAGCATCTACCTCAAGGGTTACGTTTACTTGATTTGCACTTCCCACAGGCAGTTCCTGTGATTTGAAACCTACGTAACTAAATACTAAGGTTCCAGTTGGAGCAACGGTAACACTGTAGTTACCATCAAAATCTGTTTGAGTACCAGTATTAGTACCCTTAACTAGGACAGTCACACCTGGTAAAGGCAGACCATCACCGTCAATTACCGTCCCTGTAACGGTTTTTTCCTGTGCAAAACCAATTTGCACTACTAACACCAATAATAGTGTCAGAAATCCATGTAATCTTTTTTTCATTATTTCGTTAAATTTGAATTAGCCAGCGCCAAAAATCATAATAAATTCTTAATAAACCAAAAAAATATTCATTTTAACTTATCAATACTTTAACAACTTCGAGAATCTTTCAAGGAATTGAAGAGGCTGATTTTAAGTATCTATCAATAAAAACCAAACAAAATTACGAATGCTCAATTTTTACAACATTGAATTAATTGTAGCTGGAACAGACGAAGCAGGAAGGGGTTGCCTCGCGGGACCTGTTACTGCTGCTGCAGTTATCCTTCCACAAAATTTCACAAATGATATACTCAACGATTCAAAAATTACCAGTTTAAAAAACCGCGAATTATTAAAGTCTCAAATTCAGTCTGAAGCTCTGGCTTACGGAATTGACCATGTTTTTATGGATGAAATCGATAAAATTAACATTTTAAACGCCTCTATACTGGCCATGCACAGGGCTCTGCAAAAGTTAAAATTAGATCCGGAGCATATAATTGTGGATGGAAATAAGTTCAAACCATTCAAAAATATCTCACACGAATGCATCATAAAAGGTGATGGAAAATTCATGAGCATTGCAGCAGCCTCCATTTTGGCCAAAACCAGCAGGGACGAGTTTATGCAAAGAATTCATGAAGAATATCCTGAATATAACTGGAAAAAGAATAAAGGTTATCCAACTAAAGAACATAGAGCGGCCATAGAAAAGCACGGAATCAATAAATACCACAGAAAAAGCTTCAAACTACTACCAGATCAATTGAAGATTGATTTCTAAGTTGCTATTTTTGTCGCAAACCCACTACCAACCTATGAAGCGATTTGCCGTATTTCTAACCATACTAACATTCATTGCCTGTTCAAAAAAACAGGAAGATAATTACAACCTGGCAAAACATATTCCTGCAGATACTGAGGCAATAGTTGTAACGAATGACTTTTCAGAACTACTTCAGCACATCAAATCAAATAATTTTTTAGCAGATAGTGAGTTTGGTCTTAAAACCAAATTGATTAATCAACTGAGTTATTTATCGAATTTTAATTTTAAAACAGAAACAGGTCTTAGCATCTCGAATCTCGATTCTAAAACTCTTGTTTATACTATTACTACAAAAAAGGATTCAGGTTTTATTCAACTTGATTCCATTCAGAATAAAAGCGTAGAGAGCATTCAGGAAGATGGAGCTACTTTTAAAAGAATGAACATCGAGAATTCAAAATTCTTTCTATTTGAAACTGAAAATGCAACAATTATCAGTAACTCGAAAACGAAGATTCTTGACATTGCCAATAATAGAAATTCATTGAATTCAAATACTTTCAAAAGCGCTTACGATGCTGCAGATCCTAATAAAACTTCCATATTCCTGAATCAAGCTGCACTAAAAAAAATGACTTCTATCTTTGAAAAATTCAGTTTTCCTGGATTCAAAGATTTCTCAGAATGGATCGTTCTCGACCTTGATCTGAAAAAAGACAAGCTAAAAGCAAATGGAATTAGCGTGCATGGTAAGCAGAAGAACTTTTTGACCAACTTTAACGGAGTATCACCAAGGGAGATTGAGGTAAGTAAGGTTTGCCCTGAAGATTTTATAAGCTTTTACTCATTTAGCTTTTCTTCATTTAAAGACCTTCAGAAAAACTCTAAAGATTCTATTCAAAAATCATATCCCAATATTCTCGATAATTCCAGAGAAGCAGCTATCATTAAATTAAAGGATGGTGAACTTTTTATTCTTAACGCCATTGAAAGCGAAACAGCAAAGGCAAATCTTGCAGGATTTGGAACTGAAATAGAAACTTACCGGGGAATACCGATTTATGAAATGGAAAAACCGGGAGTTTTTAATTCGATTTTCAGCGATCTTATACTTTTAAATGAGAATAGATTTTATGGTATCATAGATCATTTTATTGTTTTTTCCAGTGACACAGAACTCATCAAAAAAACCATCGCCGATCATCAAAATTCAAATACCATTGCCGGAAAGTCTTATTATGAAGAAATAGCTTCTTCCCTATCTTCAGAATCATCAGTGTTACTGGTGTCAAGATTACCTGAATTTTATACTTCTATAGAAAATAACAGCAAATCAAGTAAGCTGAAATTTAAAAAGAACAGCCTTGCTGCCTTTCAAATGATAGCTGAAGATAATTTCACTCATTTACACGGTATTTTTTCAAATTCAGAGGAACAGAAAGGAAGTAGTAATGGAGCAAAACAATCGGCATCCTTTAAACTGGAAGCTCCTGTCGCCACAAGAGCCTACTTTTTCAAAAATCACGAGACAGACCAAAGAGATATCCTGGTTCAGGATGAAAATAACACACTCTATCTAATTTCAAACAAAGGGACAATTTTCTGGAAAAAGGAATTGGATAGCCAGATCTCGGGGCCTATTCATGAGGTAGACCTTTTTAAAAACGGAAATAAGCAAATCGCTTTTTCAACTGGTTATCACCTTGAGGTATTAGATAGAAATGGAAATACGGTCAAGCCTTTTCCTATTAAATTCAACGAACCTCTTACTCAACCGCTTTCGGTATTTGATTATGACAACAACCGAACTTACCGTTTTGTTTTGACTCAGAATAAAAGGGTTTACATGTTAGGGCCTAAAGGAAAATCGATCAAAGGCTTTGATTTTGAAAATGCGAAATCGAATATTGTAAAAGCTCCTAAGCACATCAGGTTGGGCACGAAAGATTATATTTTGATCGCTGAAGAATCTGGAAGACTCAATATTCTTAGCAGGCAAGGAAGTATTCGCGTGCCCGTGAATGAGAATTTTAAATATTCTGAAAATGAATGGTATGGTAATGACGGAAATTTCATCACCACAGAACCAGATTCCAATCTAATTACCGTCACTCAAAGTGGAGCTGTATCACGAAAAAATCTAAACCTAGCAGATAATCACAGACTTAAAGCAAACGATGATCTGCTCGTTTACCTTAATGAAAATGAATTATCTATCAAAGGAAAGATCGTAAGCCTGGATTTTGGATTATATACAGATCCTCAAATTTTCAGTATTGGCAGAAAAACTTACGTTTCAATTACAGATCTGCAGGCGCAGAAGGTATTTGTTTATGATTCTAATGCGGAATTGTTAAGCGGTTTCCCGGTATTTGGAACTTCAGAAGTAGATATTTCTAATGCAGATCTTGATTCAAGACAAGAACTGATTGTAAAAGGTGATGATAATGAGATCCTGCTATATAAACTTTAATTATTCCTGAATCAGTTCAGCTTCAAAGAGTTCCTGGAAATGTTTCATTAATTTCTCCTGAACTTCGTCCAGATCGATCTCTTTTTTGCCTAATTCAACATTTAAAGAAGTTACTGCTTTACCTTTGATTCCGCAGGGAATGATATTATCAAAATAACCAAGATCTGCATTCACGTTCAAAGCGAATCCATGCATGGTTACCCATCTGCTGGCACGAACTCCCATGGCGCAAATTTTTCGAGCAAATGGAGTTCCCACATCATGCCAGACACCTGTTTCACCCGGACTTCTTTCAGATTTGAGTCCGTATTCAGCAAGTGTTAGGATCACGGTTTCTTCCAGCAATCTCAAATATTTATGAATATCGGTAAAAAAATTATCCAGATCTAAAATTGGGTAACCCACAATTTGTCCTGGACCGTGATAGGTGATATCTCCTCCCCTGTTGATTTTGTAAAAAGTGGCATTTTTTGCTTTTAGTTCAGCTTCAGAAACAAGTAGATTGGAAGCATCTCCGCTTTTTCCCAGTGTATAAACATGTGGATGTTCTACAAATAACAAGTAGTTTTGAGTAGGTTCATCCTGTTCTTCCCTCCTGTTCTTTATTTTGAGATCTAGCGTATCCTTGAAAAGTTTTTCCTGGTAATCCCAGGCTTCCTTGTAATCTTTAATACCTAAATTCTGTACTTCTACTTTCTTGTTCATTAGCTAAGACTTAGGATTATTAAGAATGATCAAAGCAGCTATTACTCCAGGTATCCAACCAAGAAGCGTAAGTATTAGTACGATCAAAATAGAACCACAACCCTTATCGTATACGGCCAGCGGCGGGAACAAGACTGAAAGAATAACTCTCCAAACACTCATTAAAAAGCAAATTTTGATGCAAAGATAGAATTATTATTTCGGCTTTTAATTGCGTTGTGCGGCAGCCTGATAGTCACTATATTTGCATCCGCATTTTTGTTGAATGCATAAAAAAAATTATATGCAGCAGTTATCAGAACAGGAACAGATTAGAAGAGAGAAATTAACGGCTATAAGAAAAGCCGGTATTAATCCATATCCTGCCGATCTATTTCCGGTAGACCATACCACCATCGCCATTAAGAATACTTTTGAAGAAGGTAAAAAGGTGATTATCGCCGGAAGGTTAATGTCTAGAAGAATTCAGGGAAAGGCATCTTTTGCAGAACTTCAGGATTCTAAAGGAAAGATCCAGGTTTATTTTAACAGAGATGAGATCTGTACTGGTGATGATAAATCTAAATACAATGATTTCTATAAGAAGTGGTTGGATATAGGTGATTTTATTGGTATCGAAGGTGAGTTATTCAAAACTCAGGTGGGAGAAATGACAGTTATGGTAAAAGACTTTCATTTACTTAGTAAGTCTATTAGACCGCTTCCGCTACCAAAAACCGATAAAGAAGGAAATGTACATGACGGCTTTAGAGATCCTGAACAAAGATATCGCCAGCGATATGCCGATCTAGCGGTAAACCCGAAGGTGAAAGAGATCTTCGTAAAAAGAACAAAACTGTTCAACGCCATGCGAAATTTCTTTAATGAAAGAGAATATTTCGAAGTTGAAACTCCAATTTTACAATCAATTCCCGGAGGTGCGGCGGCAAGACCTTTTGTAACTCATCATAATGCACTGGATATACCATTATACCTTAGAATCGCAAACGAACTTTATCTTAAGAGATTGATCGTTGGCGGATTCGACGGAGTTTATGAATTCTCGAAGAACTTCAGAAATGAAGGAATGGACAGAACGCATAATCCAGAGTTCACTGCGATGGAAATTTATGTAGCTTATAAAGACTACAACTGGATGATGGATTTCACTGAAAAACTTCTGGAGCACTGTGCTATTGCAGTAAACGGAACTACGGAAGCTACTTTTGGAGAACATAAGATCAATTTCAAGGCGCCTTACAAGCGTTTGAGCATGACCGATGCTATTAAGGAATTTACCGGTTTTGATATCACTGGAAAGTCTGAAAAAGAACTTTACGAGGCTGCTAAAGAAATGGGTATCGAAGTTGACGATACAATGGGTAAAGGAAAACTTATCGATGAGATCTTTGGTGAAAAATGTGAAGGTAACTTTATACAACCAACCTTCATTACAGATTATCCGAAAGAGATGAGTCCGCTATGTAAAGAACACAGAGAAAATCCGGAGCTTACAGAGCGTTTCGAATTGATGGTTTGCGGAAAAGAGATCGCCAATGCTTATTCTGAGCTGAATGATCCAATTGACCAGAGAGAACGTTTTGAAGAACAATTGAAACTTTCAGAAAAAGGAGACGATGAGGCGATGTTCATTGATAATGACTTCTTACGATCACTTGAATACGGAATGCCTCCAACATCTGGACTTGGAATTGGCATGGACAGGTTGATCATGTTCCTTACAAATAATCAATCTATTCAGGAGGTATTATTCTTCCCTCAAATGAAACCTGAGAAAAAAGCAGTTGAACTTACCGATGAAGAAAAAGTGGTCTACAAGCTTTTAAAAGGTGATGATGTTCATGAACTGGATACTGTGAAAGAACAATCTGGATTAAGTAACAAAAAATGGGATAAAGCTGTAAAAGGCCTTAGAAAGCATAAGATGATAGATGTATTTAAAGAAGGAGAGACATTAAATATGAAGATCTCATAATCTTCTACTTATTTATATAAAAAAGCCCTGTATATAAACGGGGCTTTTTTTATTTCTGCCCAAGAATTATTCTTTTAACATTTCTCATTTAAACCTTTCAGGAAAAATTTAGTCAAACCACTACCTAATAGGCAGTTCATTCTATTTTCCATAGAATCACTGCTTTCAAAAAGTTAACATATTAACCAAATAATTACTTTTCTATGATCAAAAAACAAGGTCTCAGGCTCATGCTTGTAGCACTTTCTTTGTCCGTTTCGGGCTGTGCGGTTTTTCAACCGACTAGCAAGAAATCTGAGACTGCTCAGAAAGAAGAAAAAGGAGACAAGAAAGATGGAGGCTTAAAACCCTACGCTAAAGTCATCACTAAAGATGCTAAATCAGACGAAGGTCTGTTTACCGTGCATAAAGTTGATGAAAATTACTTCTACGAAATTCCAGATAGCCTTTTCAACCGTGAAATGCTTACGGTTACACGTATTGCGAAAACAGCAAGCGGAATTGGTTTTGGAGGTGGAAAACAGAACACCCAGGTTCACCGCTGGCAGAAAAAAGGAAATAAAGTATTGCTTAGAGTAGTTTCTTATGACATCTACGCTAACGATTCTCTTCCTGTTCATGAAGCTGTGGTAAATTCTAATTTCGAGCCAATCATCCAGTCTTTTGACATTAAAACTGTTGGTAAAGACTCTATAAGCAAATCTACAGTGATCGATGTAACCGATCTTTACACGAAGGATGTTCAGGCGCTTGGAATGCAGGATAGAACCAGGAAAGAGTATAAAGTTTCCAGGCTTGATGAAAGTCGTTCTTTTATAGACACTATCAGAAGTTACCCTGAGAACATAGAAATTAGACATATCAAGACCTATAACGCAGGTGAACCGCCTTCAAATGAAAGCACAGGTTCCATCTCTATGGAATTCAGTAATTCCATGATCCTTCTACCAAAAGTACCAATGGAAAGAAGATATTTTGACGAGCGTGTAGGATGGTTTACTACTGAACAAACCGACTATGGTTTGGCTGCTCAGAAAAGTAAAACCATTGAATACCTTGACAGATGGAGACTTGAGGTAAAAGATGAAGATATGGAGAAGTTCAAAAATGGTGAATTGGTGGAGCCAAAAGA
The DNA here is from genome assembly GCF_031344135.1 of Christiangramia sediminicola. Taxonomy (NCBI): domain Bacteria; kingdom Pseudomonadati; phylum Bacteroidota; class Flavobacteriia; order Flavobacteriales; family Flavobacteriaceae; genus Christiangramia; species Christiangramia sediminicola. The sequence goes on along the minus strand of NZ_JAVJIU010000006.1, from coordinate 151,757 downwards.
GCCAATCGTTTATTATATAGACAGAGCAACTCCTAAACAATGGGTTCCTTATATCAAGGAAGGGATTGAAGACTGGCAGGTAGCTTTTGAAGCTGCTGGTTTCAAAAATGCTATTATTGCTAAAGATGCACCAACGGTTGAGGAAGATCCAGACTGGAGTCCTGAAGACGTTAGATATTCTGTCGTAAGATATCTTGCTTCTCCAATTCCAAATGCAAATGGCCCTCACGTTAGTGATCCACGTTCCGGAGAAATCCTGGAATCTGATATCAACTGGTATCATAATGTAATGACCCTTTTAAGAAACTGGTTCTTTGTTCAAACAGCTTCTATCAACGAAGATGCTCAGGGAGTAGCTTTCAAGGATGAAGTGATGGGAAGATTGATAAGATTTGTTTCTTCACACGAGGTTGGTCATACATTAGGGCTTCCGCACAACATGGGAAGTAGTGTTGCCTATGCGGTTGAAGATTTAAGAGACCCTGAATTCACTAAAGAATTTGGAACAGCTCCTTCTATCATGGATTATGCTCGTTTCAACTATATCGCGCAGCCTGAAGATGGTGATGTGGCTCTTATGCCAGAAATTGGACCTTACGATAAATATGCTATTGAATGGGGTTACCGTCCAATTCCGGAAAAAGAAGGAATGGAAGAAAAAGATATTCTTGATGAATGGATTCTGGAACATGCAGGAGATCCAAAATACAGATTCGGAAGTCAGCAAAGTGGAGGAGTTATAGATCCAAGTTCTCAAACCGAAGATCTTGGTGATGACGCAATGCTTGCCAGCGAATATGGTATTAAAAACCTTAAAAGAATTGTTCCTAAGCTTATCGAATGGACCGCTGAAGACGGGAAGGATTATGAAGATCTTGATGACCTTTACGGACAGGTTCTTGCTCAGTACAACAGATATATGGGACACGTAGCTGCGAACATCGGTGGTGTTTATGAGTATTATAAAACCTACGATCAGGAAGGTGCGGTTTATACTCATGTTGATAAAGAGACCCAGGAAAGAGCAATGAGCTTTCTTCAGGACCAATTATTTGATACTCCGGAATGGTTGATCAACCAGGATATTTTCAATAAGATTGAATTTGACGGAAATATTGAACGTATTAGAAATATGCAGCAGCGATCTCTAAATAACATCCTTGATTTTGGTAGAATGTCAAGATTAATGGAAAATGAAGAGATCAACGGCAAAGAAGCATATTCACTTCTGGATATGATGACCGATCTTAGAAAAGGAATCTGGAGCGAAGTTTATTCAGGAAAGAAAGTTGATAGATATCGTAGAAACCTTCAACGTGCTTATATCGAAAGAATGGAGCATTTAATGAATGAAGAGCAGGATGAAATTCCATCAAGATGGAGAAACTGGATCACAAGAAGTAATGTAAATGTTTCTCAAAGTGATATAAGACCTGTAGTTAGAGGAGAATTAAAAGCTCTAGAACGCCAGGTTAAAAATTCTATTTATAGTTCAGGAGATACCTTAACAAGGTATCATTTACAGGATGTCCTAAAGAGAATAGACCTGATACTCAATCCGGTAAACTAAATTTTAACTGTACCCCAATACTAAAAGCTATCGTTGTTAAAACGATAGCTTTTTTTTGTTAAAGCACATTTTATTTACACATCCAAGGTTTAATTTTAAATAGACATTTTTAAAACCAAAGTGATGAAACAGATAAGTTTATTATTGATCGTAGCACTTATTTCTTTAGGCAGCTTTGCCCAGGGAAATAAAAAAGACAAGATGGAGAAACACTCCAAAACTCATAATATGAGTAAAGAGCATATAGATAGTGAAGCTCATGCAATGATGTATGCAGATAAAATGACGACGAGACTAAATCTTAGCCTGGAGCAAAAGGAAGAGATCAGGGAGGCCCAGATGAAAAGACTTGAAAGACAAAAGGAAATGATGGCTGCTATGATGAGCGAAGGTGGCAATATGGGAAGTTATAACGAGGAAAAGAAGCAGGAAAAGATGAAAATCCAGAGTGACTTCCAGGATGAAATGAGAGAAATACTTTCTCCTGAACAATATCAAGATTGGGAACCAATGCATAAGCGTGAAATGAAAATGCAAAGAGACAAAATGAAAAATAAAGATCTCTATAAAGCAAAAGGCAAAAACAAAGAAAAGAATAAAGGAAAAGACAAGGATGAATATGAAAAAGATTCAGACGATTATTAATCTGAAATTTTGAATTTCATAAAAAAGGACCAAAAATCATGTTTTATTTTAAACCTTTTTCAAATTTAAAAGTCAAACAATCAGAAACTTAAATATTCATTCTATGAAAAAGTTGATCACAGTTGTATTTCTCTTTCTGGGAATTTCAGTTTTTGCACAGGAAAGAGGTGCCGCAAGAGCAGAAATATCTCAGGATGAAATGGCAACTCTTAGAGCAAAGAGATTGGTTATGCAGTTAGATCTTAATACAGACCAGGAAGAAAAACTGAAAAAATTGTTTGCCAAGAGAATTGAAGCAAATAAAGAGCTTAAAGAAGAAATTCAAAAAAATAAGGATGCAGACCGTGCAGAGAAGGCTGAAATGCGAAAAGAACGTATGGAAATGAACGAAGAGCAGAAAGCCGAGTTACGTGAGATCCTTACTGAAGAACAATATATAAAATGGGAGCAACTTCAGGAAAAAAGAAGAAAAGGTAGAAAAGCTCCAATGCGAGAAAGGAAAAATTAAGATTGGATTTTTTAATTGTTTGTTAGCTTGAGAAGGAACCTGTGAAGGTTCCTTTTTTTTATGATAATTTCGCACTACGTAACCTCAATGCATTTCCAATTACAGAAACAGAACTGAAACTCATCGCTAACGCCGCGATCATCGGAGATAATAATAATCCGAAAAAAGGATAGAGAATTCCCGCAGCTATGGGCACTCCAATGCTGTTATAGATCAAGGCAAAAAATAAATTCTCCTTGATGTTCTTCATCACCTTTTCACTTAATCTAATTGCCTTCAAAACTCCTTTAAGATCTCCCTTTAACAAAGTCACCTCAGCACTTTCAATAGCGACATCGGTCCCGGTTCCCATAGCAATTCCAATATTCGCCTGGGCAAGCGCCGGAGCATCATTAATACCGTCACCAGCCATAGCGACTTTTCTTCCCTGATTCTGGAGTCTTTTAACTTCTTCCATCTTATTTTCAGGAACCATTCCCGCTTTAAAGTCGGCAAGATCTAATTCTTTAGCCACGGCAGCAGCGGTCCTTTCATTATCCCCGGTGAGCATGATCACCTTTACTCCATCTTTCTGAAGTTTAGCCAGGGCTTCTTTACTGGTCTTTTTGATCTTATCTGATATGGTCACGTACCCCACCGCCTTTCCATTAACTGATAAATAGGAAACCGTCTTCCCTTTTTCCTGCTCATCAGAAATCTGTTTTTTTAGATCCTCTGGAATTTCAACATTTTCAGCCTGCATCAATTTTTCATTTCCCAAAGCAAGCTGTTTTTCTTCAAATTTCGCCTTAACTCCTTTACCGGTTACCGCATTGAAGTCTGAAGCTTCGCCAAATTCAATATTATTTTCTTTGGCATAATTTATCGTTGCGGTTGCCAGCGGATGTTCGCTTTGGGCATTTACTGAAGCAATTAACCTAGCTACCTCCTCTACCGAAAAATCTGAAGCAACAGAAACCACTTTTTCAACTGAAGGTTTCCCTTCTGTGATCGTTCCCGTTTTATCTATGATCAAAGTGTCGATCTGGTTCATCTCTTCAAGGGCACGGGCATTCTTAATTAGAACCCCATTTTTAGCTCCTTTTCCAACTCCTACCATTACAGACATAGGCGTAGCCAATCCAAGCGCACACGGGCAGGCAATGATCAACACGGCAATCGCATTTACCAAAGCGTATACATAGGACGGCTCGGGACCGTATATTGCCCAGATAATAAATGTGACCACAGAAACCAACACAACAATTGGTACAAAATAGGCTGAAATCCTATCTGCCAGTTTTTGAATTGGCGCCTGAGAGCGGCTGGCATCGTTCACCATTTTTATGATCTGGGAAAGCAAGGTCTCATCTCCTACTTTCTCGGCTGTCATGGTAAAACTTTGATTTCCGTTAATAGTTCCTGAACTTACCTTATCTCCTTCATTTTTATCTACCGGAATTGGTTCACCCGTGATCATGGACTCATCAATACTCGAAGCTCCTTTTTTGATAGTACCATCCACTGGAATTTTATCTCCGGGTTTTACCCTTAAAATATCTCTTTTCTTAATTTTATCGACAGAGATCTTTTCTTCCTTTCCATCTACTACACGAATGGCGGTATTCGGTGCCAGTTTCAATAATTCCTTAATAGCAGAATTTGTTCGGCTATGTGCTCGGGCTTCTAAAACCTGCCCCATCAGAACTAAAGTCAATATAACTGTGGCTGCTTCAAAATAAACATGCACCGTTCCCATTTCAGTCTTAAACTGAGCCGGGAAAAAATCTGGAAATAATAATCCGAAAACACTAAAAGTCCAGGCTACTCCCGCTCCTATCCCTATTAGCGTGAACATGTTCAAATTCCATGTTTTAATTGATCTCCAGGCTCTTTGAAAGAACATCCAGGTTGCATAAAAAACCACCGGAAGTGAAAGTCCAAACTGTATCCAGTTCCACACTTTCATATCGGCAAGCTTATAAAGAGGATTATCGGGAATCATTTCAGACATGGCGATAAGGAAGATAGGCAGTGTAAAGGCTACAGCAAGCCAGAATTTACTCAGTAATTTCTTATAACTCTTTTCCTCTGCAGAAGCTTCTGGCTCCTTCGGCACTAATTCCATACCGCATTTTGGGCAATCTCCAGGTTCATCTTCCACTACCTCAGGATGCATTGGGCAGGTATATTGTGTGGCTTGTGAAGCAGTACTCACTTCTTCTACCAGGTCCATTCCACAAACCGGACAGTCTCCGGGTTTATCATAGGTTTTATCGCCTTCACAATGCATCGGGCAATACCAGGTTCCGGTGCCTTTGCCTTCTGATTCTTTAGATTTATTCTTTGAAGTCTCTGAAGCTTCTTCTCCCGGCATTATAATGTGATAATTCCCTCCATCATTCTGAAGTGCCTTTTCAAACGTATCAACCTTAATATGCTTTTCCATACTGATCTCTGCCTCGCCATTCTCAAGGCTTACCGAAGCATTGATCACGCCGTCTACCGAATTCAAGGTATTTTCAACATGAGAACGGCATCCATTACAGGTCATCCCCGTTACCTTATATACATGCGTCATCGGTGATCCCGCTGCATGTTTTTCAGAATCAGTATTCATAATATGGTAATTTCCACCGGAAGAGGATAAAGCTTCTTCAAATTTCTTCAATTCAATATGCTTATCCATTTCTATTTCTGCAGTTCCAGAATTGAGATCAACCGAAACCTTTTGCACACCCTCAACCTCAGTCAGAGTTTTTTCAACGTGCGTCTTACAACCATTGCAGCTCATACCGGTTATTTTATAGATGTGGTTCATATTTAGAAATTTAGGAATGAAATAAGGATACTAAATTACTACAGTTCGAAATAGAAGAGTTTCAAAATCTAGTAGTATACTTTCAAATGGATGTATCCAAAAAAGAACTGCCTGAAAGAATATTTCAGGCAGTTTTATTGATTATGCGGCATATGCCTCACAAGCTTTTACGCATTCCTGGCAGGCTTTAGCGCAGTCTTTACAATGTTGATGATCATGCTTTCCACATTCATCAGCACAGGCCTGGCAAACCTTTTTACAGTAATCAACCAAGCCTTGTACGTCTTTATAATTAGTGGCAAGAACCTGGTTTAACGTAGAGCAGACTTCTGCGCAAACACGATCAGTTCTTATACAATCTTTCATCATTTTCACATTGTCTTCATCGAGACATGCATCGGCACAATAATTACAATGGTTAATGCAATTACCGAGCGCACTAATTAGCTTCTCATTTCTCATAACTTATTGATTTTATTGGTTTTCAATCTAATTTAAGCAAGAGATAAGCTAACTGCTTTTAAAATTATGCTAAGTTCTTTCAGTTTTAAGATTACTTAAACAGAATCAAGTCGTTTTCTGTCCTTAATGTGAAGATTTTTATATTCGGAAGGAGTAAATCCGGTGGTTTTCCTGAAGGAAGTGGATAGATATGCCGGAGTGGAATAGCCAAGGTTGTCGGCAATCATCGCAATACTCCAGTCATCATAATTAAGAAGTTCCTTTGCTCTTTCAATACGAACATTGTTGTAGAATTTCTGAATGCTTTGCCCCTCAATCTCAGTAAAAACATGAGTAATATGACTGTAGTCGTAATTCAATTCTGAGCTAAGCAAACTGGATAGTTTTTGATTCGAAGAATTTTCAGAATAAACTTCCTCGATAATAAGGGATTTGATGTTATTGATCAGTTTTTCATTTCGATCCTGAATGACCTCAAACCCAACCTTTTCAAACTCTTTCTGAATTTGATGTTTTTCAATACTGCTTATTTCCCGCTTAAGAATGGCTTCACCGAGATCTACTTCTGAAAAAGGAATATTCAGCCTATTAAGAATCTCCTCCACCGTCATGATGCAACGCTGGCAAACAACATTCCTGATATTCAACTTCACTTTTTCCAAATTTCAATAATATATTAAAAAGATCAGGCCGAAATGACTCCGACCTGAATCAATTTATTTTTACATGATGGTATTATCTACTCTACCACATTTTAGCATCTTATCCCCAAAATAAGGATTTCTTATCTCTTCTGAATTTGAATACCAGTAGTCTCCTTTTCCTTCAAACGCCATTGGGCAAAATTGCTTGTAGATCTTCCCCGAAGAAATGGCGTCTTTAAGCACCGGCTCCATAGCTGCCGTTAATTCTGAAAAAATCTCTCTTTGTACATTAACATCTTCAGATTCGGCAAGTTTACCTGCGATCCCGGCGATCTCTGGCTTAGCTTCCGCCAGGGTTTTCTCAAGATTTTGAGCAGCTTTACCGGCCGCAGCTGCATCAGTTCCAACCAACGCATCTTTTACTGCCAGATATTCTTCGTAAGCCTTCGTTACATTTTGATCATTGAACTCTGCATTAGCTTCTTCTGAACCATTTTCAGATTTCATTTCTTCGGAATGGTCGTTCATTTCTTGCTGCTCTCCAGAAACCTGCTCATTCTTATCTTTCTTGTCATCAACACAGGAAGTTAGAATAAAACTTCCGGCGATCACAGCGATGGTAAACAGTCTTTTAATTTCTCTTTTCATTTTATTGATGTTTAGTTTATGCTCTTTTTTTAAAATCTTTGCCAAATTTACTGAAGTGTTCTGGTAACTTCTCCACAAGTTAACATTGCTTCTCCATAGTACGGATTTTGTATTTCTGCTGTGCGGCTCAACCAGTCGGCTCCTTTATTATTATTTGCCATTGGGCAATGTTGCACATAGATGGTCGAATCAAGGTTCGATACATTACCAGCAATATTTATCATTTCTTTAGAAAGCAGTCTGAAAGCTTCTCGCTGTTTATCAATATTGCTTGTTTCTGAAATGCTTTTTGTCATAGACTGCAATCTTTTTAATTCTTCCATACTAGCCAGATTTTGATCCATTTCTGATGCTATTTTTGAAGCTTTTTCTTTTTGTGAAGCTACAAGTGCATCTTTCAATCTGAAATAGTCGTTCAGTAACTTTTTGAAGTCTTCTTGAAAAGATTCCGAAAGCTTTAGGTATAATTTCACATCAGATGATTTAGATGAAGTCTGATTCATCATCGATCTCTTTCCCTGCAATTGTGCCGCGGCGTCTACCGTGAAAGTTCCATTCGTTACAATCTCTTCTCCCGAAGAAAGGCCTCCCAGAACCTGGTAAGTTTCCCCGCTCGTATTCCCTAGTTTCACCTCTCTCATTTCAAAAACCGGCTGAGTTCCGGCTGCTTTTACATAAACTAACGATCGTTCCCCCGTCCACATTACAGCACTTTTAGGGATTTCCAGACTTTCAATTTCTGAATTGGTAAAATTTTCAACCTCAGCATGTACAAACATTCCCGGCTTGAGTTCATTATTCTGATTATTCAGCACCACACGCACTTCCACCGTTCTGGAATCCTGGTTTAAAATAGGATCAATAAAAGATATTTTTCCGCTGAAATCTTTATTAGGCAATGCATTTACCGAAATATCAAGATTCTGTCCTTCTTTTAAATTCGAGATCTGGGATTCGTAAGCATTAAAAACTGCCCAGACAGAATTAAGGTTAGAAACTTTTAAAATCGGCATACCATCCATTATATGCGCACCTTCTTCCACCATGATCTCGGTAACTGTCCCGTTCACGTGAGAATAAACTGGAATAGAAGTTCTCACGTTACCGGAATTTTCGATCTCATCCAGCATCGCATCGCTGATCTTCCAGTTCCTGAACTTATTTCGCACAGCCTGATACAATTGAGGCTGGGAATTTTTCAGTTTGGCCGCCGTGATCAGTTCCTGTTGCGCCGCCACTAATTCCGGAGAATAAACATTGGCAATCGTTTGTCCCATACTCACTTTATCGCCAACAGTGTTCACATATAGCTTTTCCACCCGACCGTCAAAATGTGCCGGCATCGCTGCATTTTGATCATCGTTCACTTCGATCTTCCCGAATAAATTCATTTTACCTTCAGTTCCTTTTCCCTCTCCAACTGTCGTGGTTTGAATATTAGCGAGTTTCATTGCATTTTCAGTCATGCTGAATTGATCTGCACTCAATCCGTCTGAAGTTGCATCAGCGGGAATGAGATCCATGCCACAAATAGGGCAATCTCCCGGCTCTGGCTGCATAACTTGTGGATGCATAGAACAGGTCCACGCCTCAGTTGTTTCAGCTTCCTTATGATCATGAACTTCTTTTGAAGAATTACTGAAAATCACATACCCCAGTAAAAGTCCGGCGATGATAAGCAGTAAATAAAGTATATATTTTTTCATCTTATTGATTATTAAGAGTGAGATATTCTACAACGGCATCCTGCCTGAACCAGCTACTAACGGCTTCAATGAGGTTCATTTGGATATTTAATTGTATTTCCTGAATATCCAGAACATCATCAAAATCTATTGTTCCGGTTTCATATTGTTTTAATAGCAATTCTTCTGCATCTCGAGCCTGAGAAAGATTATCTGACTGAGTTTCAAATTTGATCCTTGCAGAAGCTCTTTCATTCAAGGCAGAACTTAACCTGCTTTCCATATCGTTTAAAGCAGCATTACGGTCAAATGAGATCTGTTCCTGCCTTATTTCGTTTTGCCTGGAAATGGAGCGATATTTTTTATTGAAAATCGGTACCGAAAACGAGACCATCGGCATCACGATATCTTTTCCGTTATCTGAAAAATCCATATCTGTCCTTTCCTGAACGCTGACGTAGTCAAGACCAAAGCCCAATTTAGGAGCAGATTCCTGCTGATTCAATTCTTCGGAATTAGTAATACTTTCAGCAAATTTATCATAGCGCTGTAATTCGGGATGCAAGGCAAGATCGATATTCTCTGATTCCTGCATTGGAATGATCAAAGTGTCCTGAACCTCCATATTCTCATCATTAATATTCAGTAACTTATTAAATCTTATGTTTAATGCCTTCAGTTGCAGCCTGATTATTTTCATTTGCTCCTCAAGATCATTCTGACGCATTTTAAGCCTTAAAACTTCTACCGCTGAAGCTTTCCCTACTTCGATTGAATTTAGTGCCATAGTTCTATAAACTTCCAATAGATCGATATTCTGCTGCAATACTTCCAGTTTCTCTTCCAATTCATAGATATCGAAATAGACCTGGGACACGTTCAGTTTCAACTGCCTTCTAGCTATTTCAAGATCGACTTCTTCCACACCAACCATAGAACCTGCATAATCTTTCCTGGATTGAACAGTTCCAAACCAGGGTAACATCTGCCGCACAGAAACTTTGAATTTCTGAGCACCTGTCCTGGTTTCAGGTTCACTTACAAAATATCCCAAGCCAAATTCAGTATCAGAAAATGCATTTGCTTCGTTGATCCTTTCCTCGGCTATATCTATAGAAGAATTTAAAGATTGAATCTCAGGGTTGTTTTGCAAAGCGCGGTTCTGATAGTCTTCCAGTTCTTGACCACTTACTGAATGAAAAGTGAAAAGTGAAAAGTGAAAAAAGATCAGCATCCAAAAATTGCTTTGGAAGATTTTCAATATTCTACTAATTAATATTCTCATCTTAGTCTAATTTAGATTTGGCTGTTTTAATGGAACTTACCAACATTGCAACTAATTCCTTACAGTTTTGATAAAGATCGGCATGAACTTTAGTTTCTATAAACTCAGAATCTCTTAATAGATCTAACCAGTAAATATTTTCGTTAGCCTCTTTTAGCGCGATACTCATTTTATGAATAAAATCCTTTTTACTTTCCGCAAATTCTGCCTCACGAATCAAAGCACCTATTGCAGTACCACTTCTTAAAATTTGTTTACTGATGACAAATTCTTTCTTTTCAGAAACAATGGATTTATATCGTTGAACAACTAGTAAAGCGAACGAATAACTTTTATCTTTTAAAACATTACCTGCCATAATTTTAGTTTTTCACTTTTAGTTTTTCATTATTCACTTTCAATAGAGCTTCTTTCCTCCAACTAAATAAGACCGGTACTACGAATAAAGTGATCAGCGCGATTAACATTCCTCCGAAAGCAGGGATCGCCATAGGGATCATAATATCGCTTCCGCGTCCCGTTGAAGTTAAAATTGGCAGTAAAGCAAGAATAGTTGTTGCGGTAGTCATCAAACATGGCCTGATGCGCTTTTCTCCTGCTTCGATCACAGACTGCCTGATCTGCTTCTTATTATCTGGAGAATTTGAATCGAAAGTCTGCGTGAGATAAGTCGCCATAACAACTCCATCATCGGTGGCAATTCCAAAAAGTGCAATGAAACCAACCCAGACCGCCACACTTAAATTGATAGTCTTGATCTGAAATAACTGCCTCAGGTTTTCTCCAAATAAACTGAAATCCATAAACCATTCCTGCCCGTAGAACCAGATCATAAGAAATCCACCTCCGAAGGCAACTGCAATTCCGGCAAAAACCATCAATGAAGTTGAAACCAACCTAAACTGGAAATAAAGGATCATGAAAATGATCAATAACGATAACGGTACAACCAGCGACAGTGTTTTTTCAGCTCTTAACTGATTTTGATAATTCCCCGTAAATCGATATTTGATACCGGTAGGAACTTCTAATTCTCCGGAGTCTATTTTTTCCTGAATAAAATCCTGAGCATTTTCAACCACATTCACTTCAGCGAATCCATCAAGTTTGTCGAATAATACATAACCAGTAAGAAATGTATTCTCACTTTTAATTACCTGAGGACCCTGCTCATATTTAATATCTACCAGTTCGCCCAAGGGAACCGGCGCTCCATTTTCTACAGGCACATAAATATCCTTAATATCTTCAGGGCTACCACGAAGCTCCCTTGGATATCTAACCCTTATTCCGTAACGCTCTCGCCCCTCCACCGTTTCGCTCAATTGCATACCGCCAATCGCAACCTGAAGCACTTGCTGAACCTCATCTATGGAAATACCGTAGCGAACCAATTTTTCACGTTGTATGTCGATCAATAAATAAGGTTTTCCAACGATTCGGTCGGCAAACACAGCTTCTTTCTTTACTCCTTCAGCTTGTTTCAGGATATCTTCCAGTTGCATTCCAAATTCCTGTATTTGCTTGAGGTCCTGTCCCTGCACTTTGATTCCCATTGGTGCCCGCATCCCGGTTTGCAACATGATCAAGCGTGTTTCTATTGGTTGTAATTTTGGTGCTGAAGTAACACCCGGCAGTTTAGTAACCCTGGCGATCTCATTCCAGATATCTTCAGGTGTCCTGATTTCAGGTCTCCAGTTTCTGAAATATTCGCCTTCTTCATCTGGAATTAATTGCGATGAACCGATTTTCAACGGCTTTACAACTAAGGATTGCTGATATTCTTCTCGATTTTCAATATCAGAATTTGGGTTGGCTGCAAGTTTTCCACTTTTCAGCACAAAGAATCCATCCTCATTAACGTGATATTTTTGCTTTTCCCCATTCTCATTCTGCATATATTCCGTCTTATACTGGATGATATTCTCATACATGGATAATGGAGCGGGATCTAAGGCAGATTCTGTCCTACCCGCCTTCCCTACTACAGTTTCAATTTCCGGAAGGCTCGCCACCGCCATATCGAGTTGCTGAAGAACCCTTTTATTCTCTTCAACGCCAGAATGAGGTAAAGAAGTTGGCATAAGTAAAAAGGAACCTTCATTTAAAGAAGGCATGAATTCCTTCCCTGTATTTTTCATTATAAGAAATCCAATAATAATGATCGCCGCCGGAATTGCCAGAAACAATGCTTTATTCTCCAGAGTCCAGGTTAAAATTCGGACATAGGATTTTTTGAAAACATAGAATACTGCCAGAAGTCCGAAACTGATAACACCAACAAAAGTTAAATTGAGTAGAATACTGTTTTGAAGACCGAGTGGGCGCCAGTAAACTGATAACAATAATACAATCGTAATTATGGCAACTAAGATCTTAAGAATTTTACTCTGAAGTTCATCTATCTTATCTAATTTCAGCAAAAGATCAATCATTCCGAAGCCGATCAAAGCAAGACCTATCCAGTATCCAAAAACTATCGCCACAATACCTGAAAGGATCAGAATAAAAGGAAATATGAAGCTGATCTCCTTTCGGAAATTTCTTTTCTTAAAAAGTATCGCCGCGAATGGTGGAATTAGAAATAGGGCCACTAATATAGAAGCGGTGAGCGCCATTGTTTTAGTGAACGCTAGTGGTCTGAATAATTTACCCTCGGCACCAACCATGGTAAAAACCGGAATAAAGCTGATGATCGTCGTTAATACCGCGGTAAGAATCGCTCCAGAAACTTCAGCAGTGGCATCATACACCAGCTGATTAATAGGTCTATCATCTTTCATATCCAGATGCCTGATGATATTTTCAGAAAGGATAATCCCCATATCCACCATGGTTCCTATAGCGATCGCAATACCTGAAAGAGCAACAATATTAGCTGAAACTCCGAATATTTTCATCGACACAAAAACCATTAGTACGGCAACCGGTAATAATCCTGAAATAAGAATCGAAGCTCTTAGATTAAAAACCATTATAATGATCACCAAAATCGTGATCAGGATTTCCATAGTTAAAGCTTCGTTTAATGTGCCAAGGGTTTCCTGGATCAATTCTGTACGATCATAAAAAGGAACGATCGTAAGTTGTGATTCGGTTCCATCACTTAAAGTTTTAGAAGGCAAACCTGAGCTGATCTCATTAATTTCAGCTTTTACATTGTTGATCACTTCCATTGGATTCGTACCATAACGAGCTACCACTACTCCTCCAACAACCTCGGCGCCTTCCTTGTCAAGGATTCCGCGTCGTGAAGCAGGTCCCATAGAAACATTAGCAATGTCCTTTATCCTGATAGACGTATAATCTTCAGAAGTCACCACGGCATTTTCAATATCTTCCACAGACTTTACATAACCCAGACCGCGCACAAGATATTCCGCCTGGTTGATCTCCAAGGTTTGTGCACCGATCTCGCGATTACTTTCCTTTACCGCCATCACGACCTGATCTAAACCAATATTATACTGCCGCATCACTTCCGGCTTCACATCAATCTGGTATTCCTGGACGAAACCACCAATACTGGCAACTTCGGAAACTCCGCTGGCTCCGGAAAGCGCATATTTCACATAATAGTCCTGGATGCTTCGCAGTTCCTGAAGATCCCAGCCACCGGTCACATTTCCATCCTTATCCCTACCTTCGAGCGTATACCAGAATATCTGCCCAAGTCCGGTTGCATCTGGTCCAAGTGTGGGATTCACTCCTTCAGGCAATAGGTTTTCAGGGAGAGAATTAAGCTTTTCGAGGATTCTACTTCGACTCCAATAAAATTCTACATCTTCTTCAAAAATGATATAGATACTGGAAAAACCGAACATCGAAGAACTACGAATAGTTTTCACTCCCGGAATACCAAGTAAACTCGTGGTTAGCGGATAGGTGATCTGGTCTTCAATATCCTGTGGTGAACGACCGGCCCAATCAGTAAAAATGATCTGTTGATTTTCACCGATATCGGGAATCGCATCCACGGCTACGGGATTATTCGGCAGCAAATCTGTTTTCCAGTTGAAAGGTGAATTCATGATTCCCCAACCAACCAGCACCGCCAGTAAAATAAAGGCGATAAGTTTATTTTCAATTAAATATTTGATGCTTTTATTCAGCATTACTCCATTATTAAAAATTAGAAATTAAGCGTATAACGCAAGTTGCCACGGCATGAGATGCGTGGTTTAAATTCTAAATTTTAACTATCAAATGAGGAAAACCTGGTCTTCCAGCTGAATATCGGAAACCAGTAACGGAGGGGAATAATCTTTAAATGGAATGCTCTGTTTTGGCAGACTTTCAAAAAGATTTAGATAAGTAAAAGAAAAAGTAGTTATGAAAAGTTGCTGATCAAAATCGAAAGAATCGAAAGAAATTTTCAACTCATCCTGACCTTCTACCGAGATCTTTTCATTGGTACAACAATGAGATTCATCGTTTGCAGACATTTGCATTCCACAAGTCTTTGCTTTTGAGAATACAGCTTTATCAACAAGATGACTTCCGCAGAAATGTTTATCTACCGTAAAAGACATCGTAGAAAGCAGGACCATAAAGGCCATACTTAATGAAATGATATGTTGAAAAGCTTTTTTCATTCAGTTACAAAAGTACATTATTTTTAAATACCTATAAATAAGCCCTAAAAGCATCCCATTCAAAAGAAATAATTAATTATATAAATGATTGATAACTAGATATTTATTTAAATACAATTGATTAATTTTAAGTATCCGATCTGCTTAACCTTCAATCATTTAAATTTAGAAATTATGGAAGATAAGAAGATCATTGCGGTTGTTGGGGCAACCGGTGCACAGGGAGGCGGTTTAGTTCAGGCGATACTTGACGATCCTGAAGGAGGATTTAGAGTTAGAGCCATAACAAGGGATGCTAAATCTGATAATGCCTTAAAATTAAAAAAGTTGGGAGCTAAAATCGTAGAAGCCGACCTCGATGATAAAGCAAGTATCATTAAAGCATTCGACGGAGCTTATGGAGCCTATTGTATGACGAATTTCTGGGAACATTTCTCTCCTGAAAAAGAAATGCAGCAGGCAAAGAATATGGCGGAAGCAGGTAAAGAGGCCGGCTTGAAACATATAATTTGGTCTACGCTGGAAGATACCAGGAAATGGATTCCACTTGATGATGATCGCATGCCTACGCTCATGGGTAATTATAAGGTTCCGCATTTTGACGCTAAAGGAGAGGCAGATGAGTATTTTTCTAATAGCGGAATACCTTACACCCTTTTATTTACATCATTCTACTGGGATAATTTTATCAATTTCGGAATGGGCCCTCAAAAGGATCAAAACGGTGACCTGGCAATCACCTTACCTATGGATAATAAACAACATCCTGGAATTGCTGCGGAAGATATCGGCAAATGTGCCTATGCGATCTTTAAAGCCGGTGAAACTTTCCAGAACAAGATCGTCGCGATCGCTGGGGAACATCTAACCGGAAAAGAAATGGCCGAAACCTTCAGTGAAGTCTACGGTAAAGAAGTAAAATATAATGCGGTTTCTCCGGAAGTTTACAGAAGTTTTGACTTTCCCGGCGCAGATGACCTGGGAAATATGTTTCAGTTTAAAGTACAGGAGGAAGAATATTTCTGTACCATAAGAGATGTGAACGCTACCCGAAAATTAAATCCTGAGTTATTGAATTTTAAAAACTGGCTTTTAAAGAACAAGAATAAAATAGAAGTCTGAAATTCTTAATCTTTTGATCTCTTATAATTCTTTAACCTGTAATAATAAAAAGCAGGCAGAAGAATCAATAGAAATAACGGGTGGATTAAAAAGCGACGAACATAGAACAATGCCAGGTAATGTTCTCTTTCAATATTTAGCACCAGGAATATAAAGACTGAAGTTGCCAGAACATATAGTACGGCATAGAGAATTGCTGAAAATTTTAAGATGTTGAGATCTCTAAAACTGAAGTAGATTATAGCTAAGGATATCGCTGAATTTAACGTATATCTTAGAGTGAGATTGAACATTAATTTCGCCATATCCATTGGTGGAATAATGCCTAATAAATAATCTGATTTAAAAAAAATAATCAAGGGATCATAGAAAAGGTCCTGTTCAAAGAACCGTATACAGGCTAAAAGTAATATCAGCACACCTATCTGAAGAAACCGAAGTATGTTCTTATTTACCTTTTTTTCCATCTCGAATAAATTCTAACCCATATTAACCAGAGAATAAATACCGTTCCATAGATCGCGAGCGGAAAAAAGATGGAATGCATAAAGCCTGAATATTCAGGGTATTCATAAATGCTCACAGCAAGAATCACTATTCTAAGTATATTGATCGCGTAGATAATTACTGAACCGGCAAATAAATAGAGAAATGTTGATACCGTTTTTCCGAAGAATGCAAGAACAAAAGACGCAAAAAGAATAATGATACTGGCAGAATTACAACCTTCAACGATTCCGGCTAAAAAATAATCTCCAACCATCAATTTCATGGATAATCCTGTATAATGCATTACCACATCAACATTCTCATACCCCAATCCCTGCATTAACGTACCGCTTTGCCTCGCTACAAGCTGTGTAATCGGATCTGGCACAGGATTTTCAGTATCGTAGAGAATTAGAAAACCATTATATAGACTGGAGAACATAAAATAACTACCCAGAAAAATAAAAATGAATCTTAGAACAAGTCGGTATTTTCTAAAAAGACTGAGCAAATTTCAGATAGGTTTTTAACAAATTTATAGAAATACAGTGCTCCCTTTACATAAGAAAATGAATACTTTTGCACTAAAGATTGTTAATATGACTTTTGATAAGCTAAAACCAGAAATAGAAAAGATTCTTCAGAATAAAGAAATGGATGTAAAAGACCGTCTCACTGGAGTATGTGAAGTTCTAGAATCCAACATTCCTTATTATGATTGGGTTGGTTTCTACTTTAAAAATGGAGATAAAGAAGAACTGAAATTAAAATCTTTTGCCGGCGAACCAACAGATCATGAGATCATTCCGTTTGGCAAAGGAATTTGCGGACAGGTTGCAGTTTCAAATAAAAATTTCGTGGTGCCAGATGTAAAAGCACAGAACAATTATATCGCTTGTAGCATTCATGTTAAAGCAGAGATCGTTATTCCTTTGTTCGTAAATGGAGAAAATATTGGACAAATAGATATAGACAGTCATACTGCAGATCCATTCTCTCATGAAGATGAAATCTTTTTACAATGGGTAAATGAAAAAGTAGCAGAAATACTCTAATTAATCTGCTTAAAAATAAAAAAGAAAGCCTCGAATTAATTCGAGGCTTTCTTTTTTATAGCAAGTAGGTAAGTTGAACTTTGAAGTTCAATATTTTTCTAAAACTGAAATGCGATAATGACAAATAGAATGATAAAAAACCCTATTAATTGCATTACAGACGATAGATAATCTTTTTCAATTTCATTTCCCATTTTCCCTGATTTTTTATTTAAATATACTCAAGGGATGCACTGCTAATTAGGCATTTAACTAACTTTAATTCTTTTTATAAGAATTTAAGGAAATATATGTCAGAAGACTTTTGAATATTAACGAGACTTTTACATTCCGGTTCTTATCGCTTCTACTGGATCCAGCTTAGAAGCTGATATTGCGGGGATTATCCCAGAAATTAATCCAATCATTGCAGATACTGCTGTTCCTATCAAAACATTAAGTGGTGACAGTACAAATTCGAAGTCACCGGTAAATTGAGATGCAATAATGGAAACGAGCCAGACAATAAATAATCCAACCATACCTCCAATTACAGATAGTATGATCGCTTCAAATAAAAATTGTGACAGGATGAATTTATTTTTTGCTCCAAGTGATTTCTGAATACCAATAAGGTTGGTTCTTTCTTTCACACTCACGAACATGATATTTGCAATTCCGAAGCCACCAACAAGCAGAGAAAATCCGCTTATCACCAATCCGATGACATTTAATTGACCGGTAATATTATCAATAAAGTCTGCGAATCCCTGTAACTGATTGATGAAGAAATTATTGATCTCGCCAGGTTTGATTCCGCGCATATTTCGCAGCTGTTGTTCCAGCATGGCAACAAATTCAGCATTATCTACACCGCTCTCAGGTTTCATTACAATTTGAGGGAATACTGTTCCTTTTGTAGTTCCGTAGATCCTTCTGGCGAAGTTGGCTGGTACAAATGCCTGGCCATCTCTGGAACCTCCAAAAAGCGACTGACCTTGTTTCTTCATTACTCCGATCACCGTGGCTTTTCTTCCAAAAACTCTTAACTCTTTACCCATTGGGTCACTGGTTCCAAAAAGATTCTGCGCAACTTCATGACCTAGAATGATCACCGGAGAACCACTTACACCTTCCGGTTCATTGAAAAACCTTCCACTTTCCAGTTCAAGGGCCTCAATATCATAATATTCGTGCGTCACGGCACCAACGTCTACGCCGGTACTTGTAACATCCTGGTATTTTAATGAAGTCCCACCCGGGATTCCAAGCGCGAAACTGATCGCTTCGACATCTGGCATACTTTTTTTCAGATACTGATACTCTTCATAACTCACATCGGGAAACTGCTCTCTTTTCCATCTCGGCACATCTGAAGGACCAAAATTGAATCTCATAATAATCACTGTGCTGTTGTCCAAAGCACTCAGACTTCCAGTAATATCTTTTTTAAGAGAATCTACAGCTGCCAGAACGGCGATAATTGAAAATATACCAATGGTTACCCCTAAAAGGGATAAAAAAGTTCGTAAACGGTTATTCTTAAGTGCGCTTATCGCAAAATTAAAGCTCTCCTTAAGTACGCGTAAATAGATTAACATGGTATAAAATCAGCTGTTTTTGGATGATTTAAAGATAGGACGCATGATGTAATTTTTCGTTACAAAATTTATCGAGAATTCATTCCATGTACTTTCAAATTTTTGGTTGAATTAGTTACTTTTGCTGCTTTAACAAACACAACACAATGAGCGAATTAAAACAAGCAAAATCTGCTTTAATTTCAGTTTTTAGCAAAGACGGACTAGAACCCATCGTACGAAAACTTGATGATCTTGGGATCACTATTTATTCTACCGGTGGAACCGAAAAATTCATCAAGGACCTTGGCATCAATGTGATCCCGGTTGAAGATGTAACTTCTTATCCTTCAATTCTTGGAGGAAGAGTTAAAACACTTCATCCAAAGGTTTTTGGAGGAATTCTTAACCGTCAGGATCATGAAGGTGATGTAAAGGAGCTGGAACAATATGAAATTCCGCAGATTGACATTGTGATTGTAGATCTTTATCCTTTCGAGAAAACTGTAGCTTCAGGAGCTTCTGAACAGGATGTAATCGAAAAAATCGATATTGGCGGGATTTCACTTATTCGTGCAGCTGCCAAGAACTTTAAAGATGTAACCTGTGTTTCTTCAGTAGATGATTACAAGGAATTTCTTGATCTTCTAAATGAAAAGAATGGAGAAACAAGCCTTGCAGACAGAAAGAAATTTGCCGCCAAAGCTTTCAATATTTCTTCTCATTATGATTCTGGTATCTTCAATTACTTCAATACTGAAGGTGAAATCAACTCTTTCAAACAAAGTGAATTGCAGGGAAAAGAATTGAGATATGGTGAAAACCCACATCAAAAAGGAACCTTCTTCGGAGACTTTGATGCAATTTTTGACAAATTACACGGTAAAGAACTTTCATACAATAATTTACTAGACGTAGATGCCGCGGTGAATTTAATGAACGAATTCAAAGGAGAAGCGCCAACATTTGCCATTCTTAAGCATAATAATGCCTGTGGACTTGCTCAGCGCGACACCATTCACCAGGCTTATGTAGATGCCCTGGCTGGAGATCCGGTTTCTGCTTTCGGGGGAATTCTGATAAGTAATGTGGAAATAGATGCCGAAACTGCTGAAGAAATCCACAAACTTTTCTGTGAAGTGGTGATCGCTCCATCATATTCAGAAAAAGCACTGGAAATTTTAAAAGGAAAGAAAAACAGAATTCTTCTAATTCTGAAAGATATTGAATTACCAACAAGCCAGGTTAGAACCTGCCTCAACGGTGTTCTTGTTCAGGATAAAGATTTGAAATCTGACTCACTTGAAGATCTAAAACAAGCAACAGATAATAAAGCTACCGATGAAGAGTTATCTGACATGATATTTGCTTCAAAGATTTGCAAACACACCAAATCTAACACCATCGTTTTAGCTAAAAACAAACAACTTTGTGCAAGCGGGACAGGCCAGACCTCAAGAGTAGACGCCCTTACCCAAAGCATTGAAAAAGCCAGGTCATTTAGTTTTGACTTGAAAGGAGCTGTTATGGCAAGTGATGCATTCTTCCCATTCCCCGATTGTGTAGAGATCGCAGGAAATGCCGGAATAACCGCAGTAATTCAGCCTGGAGGGTCAATAAAAGACCAGTTAAGCATAGATTATTGCAATGAGAATAATATCGCAATGGTGATGACAGGAACGCGCCATTTTAAACATTAATTTTAGTACATTTACCCAAACCTCAATACTTATAATACACTATGGGATTTTTTGACTTTCTCATTGAAGAAATTGCAATCGACTTAGGTACCGCTAACACCCTTATAATTCATAACGACAAAGTTGTTGTAGATAGCCCTTCTATCGTAGCACGCGACAGGACATCCGGCAAAATTACCGCCGTTGGTAAAGAAGCCGCGATGATGCAGGGTAAAACTCATGAGAATATAAAAACCATTCGTCCCTTAAAGGATGGGGTTATTGCCGATTTTGATGCCAGTGAAAAAATGCTCACGATGTTCATCAAGGAAATTCCGGCATTAAAGAAAAAACTATTTACTCCTGCACTTAGAATGGTGATCTGTATTCCTTCAGGAATTACTGAAGTAGAGATGCGAGCCGTTAAAGAAAGTGCCGAGAGAGTAAATGGTAAAGAGGTATACCTGATACATGAACCAATGGCCGCAGCTATTGGTATTGGAGTAGACATCATGCAGCCAAAAGGAAATATGATCGTAGATATTGGGGGTGGTACTACGGAAATTGCGGTAATCGCCCTTGGTGGAATTGTTTGTGATAAATCGGTAAAAATTGCCGGTGATGTTTTCACTAACGATATCGTGTATTACATGCGAACTCAGCATAACCTTTATGTTGGTGAACGTACTGCGGAAAAAATTAAAATTCAGATAGGTGCGGCGACTGAAGATCTTGAGGTTCCGCCAGATGAAATGAGCGTTCAGGGTAGAGACCTGCTAACAGGTAAACCTAAACAGGTAAATATCTCATACCGTGAGATCGCCAAAGCTCTTGATAAATCTATTTTAAGAATTGAGGATGCTGTGATGGAAACATTATCGCAAACTCCACCAGAATTAGCTGCCGATATTTATAACACCGGTATCTATCTTGCAGGTGGTGGTTCTATGCTTAGAGGACTTGACAAGCGTTTATCTCAGAAAACAGATCTTCCTGTTTATATCGCAGAAGATCCATTAAGAGCTGTAGTTCGTGGAACAGGTATTACCCTTAAAACACTGAACAGATATAAAGGAATTTTGATCAAGTAGGAGAAGCTTAATTTATGCAGCAGATTTTCAATTTTCTTATAAGGAATAAGAATTCAATTTTATTCTTAATCCTGCTTGCTGTATCAGTTTTTCTAACCATACAAAATCATGCTTTTCAAAAAAGCCGGTTTATAAGTTCTGCAAATTTTGTTACCGGTGGAATTTATTCCTGGTCTAACAACATCAATACCTATCTTCATCTTGATGAATACAATGAACGATTGCTCGAAGAAAACAATAAACTTCGTAATATCATTTCAAACATCAATGACAGTATTTCTGTTGAAAAGCAACTAGACAGTACTTCATTTGAAGGAGATTATCTTTTCAGAACTGCAAGAGTGATCAATAATAACTTTGCTAAAACCGATAATTACCTTACTCTCAACCGTGGAGAACAGTCTGGCATTGAACCTGAATATGGTGTGATCACAAGCCAGGGAATTGTGGGTATCGTAGACAGAGTGAACGATAATTACTCCCGAGTGATCTCAATTTTGAACAGTAGATCAAGGATCAACGCTCAATTGAATAATACCAATCACTTTGGTAGTCTTGTATGGGACGGGAAAGATCCCAATTTGGTTCAGTTAATTGATGTGCCAAGACAGGCACCGCTTAAAAAAGGAGATACAATAATCACCGGAGGACGTTCGTTGATCTTTCCTAAAGGATTACCCATTGGTAAGATCGAGGATTTCACACTTGACCAGACGCAGAGTTATTACACCATCAACATTAAATTATTCAATGACATGACCAATATAGGTTATGTGTATATCATTGAAAATGTGAACCGGGAGGCTATAGAAAATTTGCAGGAGACGACTAATGAACAGTAAATTATTTTCAAATATCGCCCGTTTTATCATACTTGTATTTCTACAGGTATTGATTTTAAACAACATCAATTTTGCAGGATATATCAACCCGTATTTATACGTTCTTTTTATCCTTTTATACCCTTTTGCAGGTAACCAGAGTCTTTTTCTGTTCCTGTCGTTCTTACTGGGAATAAGTGTAGATATTTTTGAAGACAGTGGCGGAATTAATGCCGCAGCTTGCCTGGTAGCAGCTTTCGTTAGACCTAATTTATTGAGATTCTCTTTCGGAATTAGTTATGATCACCAAAATATCAGGTTAGCTAATACACCTTTTGGTGCTAAACTGAGTTATATTTTCTTGATGGTGCTTATCCATCATTTTGTATTATTTTCCTTGGAAATGTTCAGTCTAAATCATATACTATTAATACTGAAAAAGACATTATTTTCAAGTATATTCACGGTAATCCTAACACTTTTAAGCCTTACGCTGTTCAGCAAGAAATATAGATGAGAAAAGTATTGCTCTACATAACCATCTTGACCACAGGAATACTATTTATCGGGAGGTTATTTTATCTTCAGGTAGTAGATACTTCCCTGGCGATCCGTTCTCAGGATAATGCCATCAAGGTTGTATATGATTATCCCCAGCGTGGTTATATTTATGATAGGGACGGCGAATTAATGGTGTCTAACCAGCCGTCTTATGACGTTATGGTCATTCCAAGAAACCTGAAACCTTTTGATACTACCGAATTCTGTAATATTCTGAATCTCTCCAGGGAAGATTTGGAAAAGAAACTTGATAAAGCAAGGATATATTCACCCATGCTTCCATCTGTAGTTATTCCGCAGCTTACCAAAAGCGAATATGCGATACTACAGGAGAAAATGAGAAATTATGAAGGCTTCTATATTCAGAAGCGTTCTCTTAGAGATTACCAGGTAGACCATAGTGCAAACGTTCTTGGATACATTGCGGAAGTAAATCAAAGCATCGTTAATAAAAATCCTTACTACATCTCTGGTGACCTTATTGGTCGCGCGGGAGTTGAAGAAACTTATGAAGATCTTCTTCGTGGTGTTAAGGGTGTTAAATATATACAGAAAGATCGTTTCAACAGGGATATCGGACCTTATAAAGAAGGGATTTACGACACTCTCCCAGAAAAAGGAAAGGATATAACCTTAACGGTTGACGCAGCACTTCAGGACTACGGAAAACGTCTAATGAAAGACAAAAGAGGTGGTATCGTTGCCTTAGAGCCGGGGACAGGAGAAATTCTTGCTCTTATCACTGCTCCTACTTATGATCCTGCAAAACTTGTTGGACGTAAAAGATCCCCAAATTTCACTGAACTTTATTACGACACCATTGCAAGACCTCTTTATGATAGAGGCCTACTCGCACAATATCCTCCAGGATCACCTTTTAAAACACTAAATGCGTTAATAGGTTTACAGGAAGGAGTTGTTGATACTGATGATGCTTTTTCCTGTAATCATGGATATGCCTACGGAAGAGGCCGAAAATTAGGTTGTCACGCTCACCGAAGTCCACTTTCTATGGTGCCGGGAATAGCACAGTCCTGTAACGCCTATTTTGCGAATGTTTACCGAAGGATCATTGAAAAATACAATACACCTCAGGAAGGAATGGATGCCTGGAATGCTCACTTAAAAAGTTTTGGCCTCGGTCAATATATGGGTAATGATCTTAGTACAGGGCAACCTGGAAAGATACCTGATTCAGATTACTATAACCAGATATACAACTATCCTACCTATAAATGGTTTGCCACCGCAACGATCTCAAATGCTATCGGACAGGGAGAAGTATTGATGACACCTATTCAGCTGGCAAATATGGCTGCCACAATAAGTAATAAAGGATGGTATTATACTCCGCATATCCTGAAAGAGATCAATGGTCAGCCAATCAAGGAAGAAAAATTTACCAAAAAGAATTACACCACGATAGAAGCCAAAAACTTTGAACCTGTTATTGAAGGTATGCATGAAGTTTATAAAAGTGGTACCGCTACAACTTTAAGAATTCCGGGAGTTGAGATCGCAGGTAAAACCGGAACTGCTGAAAACTTCACCAAAATAGACGGAAAAAGAGTTCAGCTAACAGATCATTCTATTTTCGTGGCTTTTGCCCCGGTAGAAGATCCAAAGATCGCGATCGCTGTTTTTGTAGAGAACGGATATTGGGGAAGTAGATATGCAGGACGCATCGCGAGTTTAATGATCGAAAAATACATGAAAGGCACCATCACCAGAACTGATATGGAAGAATGGATATTGAGTCATAGCCTTGAAAACGAATACGAAAAGCCTCTTAGCGGGGAACCTTTTATAATCAATCAGTAAATGGCGAAAAGCAGCGCAGCAGGATTCGACTGGATCAGCATTTTTATTTACCTAATCTTAATCTGCTTTGGCTGGGCCAATATATACTCTGCATCTTTAGGCAGCACACCAGGATCTTTTTTTGATCTTGATCAGCCTTACGGAAAACAAGCTCTTTTTATCGGACTAAGCATATTCCTGATTATTATAGTACTATCGGTTGAAGCCAAATTCTACCAACGATTTTCAAGTATTATCTATATAGTTTCACTACTATCTCTAGCGGGCTTATTTGTATTTGGGAAAACTATATCTGGAGCAACTTCATGGTATTCATTCGGGAGCTTTGGCCTACAGCCCTCTGAATTTGCAAAATTCGCCACAGCTCTTGCATTAGCGAAATACTTAAGTGATATTCAAACTAATATCAGGCGATTAAGTCACCAGGTAAAAGCTTTCATTATAATCGCAATTCCAGCTTTACTGATTGTCCCACAACCTGATCCGGGAAGCGCTTTGGTCTACGCGGCATTTTTCTTTCCACTCTACAGGGAAGGATTGTCAGGTTTTTATTTGGTTACAGGACTTTCTGCAGTGGCAGTCTTCATATTAACTCTTATTATAGGGCCTATATGGGTTAGTGTAGGCGTTCTCACTTTAGGTCTGCTTATATTCTTCAGGAAACGAAAGAAACGTCCCGGAAGGCTATTAATAACGCTTTTTGCAATTATTTCAATAGCCCTAAGCTTTTCAGTGAATTATATTTTTGAAAATGTATTTGAACAGCGACATCGTGATAGATTTAATATCGTACTCGGTAAAGAAGTTGATTCAAGAGGTATTGGTTATAACACAAACCAGAGTGAGATCGCTATTGGTAGTGGTGGCTGGCTTGGAAAAGGCTGGACTGAAGGGACTCAAACAAAAGGTCACTTTGTACCAGAACAGCATACCGATTATATCTTCAGTACAGTGGGCGAAGAATGGGGCTTTTTTGGAAGCGCTATGGTAGTGATCCTATTTGTATTATTATTATTAAGGCTACTTGTACTCGCTGAAAGGCAACGCAACCAGTTCTACAGGGTTTATGGATATTCGGTGATTGGAATTCTATTTATACACTTTCTGGTAAATATAGGGATGGTAATTGGTGTATTCCCTACAGTTGGTATTCCCCTACCCTTTTTCAGTTATGGTGGTTCCGGACTGTGGGGCTTTACTATTTTACTCTTTATTTTTATTAAGCTGGATTCTGACAGGCTCTCTTATTAGGAACACTTATCGACCATTAGAAGGATCGCTGCGACAACTAGAATTAGAAAGGGATATACGTATTTTCTTTTCATATTATTAAGCATAAAAAAACCCGGAAATTACCTTCCGGGTTTTTGAATTTTATTAGACTTCTAGTTCTTTACTTTTTTCTTTGAATTAGTATCTGCTAGTTTATTTCTAGTGATATTATTCATTTTCATATCAGACAGTACATTAATTGCCTCTTCGATGTAAACATCTTTACTAAGACTTTCATGCCATCTCTCTCTCTTTTCCTTCAGGATTGTATCTGTGGTAAAAAGCTTCTCT
Organism: Christiangramia sediminicola; assembly: GCF_031344135.1. Lineage (NCBI taxonomy): Bacteria > Pseudomonadati > Bacteroidota > Flavobacteriia > Flavobacteriales > Flavobacteriaceae > Christiangramia > Christiangramia sediminicola. The sequence goes on along the minus strand of NZ_JAVJIU010000006.1, from coordinate 125,154 downwards.
TCGTAAGGCAGTGAATTATAGGTCAGATTTGTCTTATAATCTTTAATAGCATCAAATTGTTTAGCCATTTCCTTATTCTTCTCAGCCTCTTGAGCATAGTCGTCATAATTCAGAGAATAACTGTTATCATCGCTTTGAGTTTTCACCCATTTTGCATTCTCTTCAATAAGCTTTAACTGCTCATTAGTTTCCATTCTCTGCTTACTTGCTGCAATAGCATCGTCATAACCGACATATCCATTCCAGATCTCATAATCTGCAGCATCTATTTTATCCCATGGAAGTGGATTTTCCTGATCTTTTTCACCGATATCCACAAAACTGTATCTATCTGGAACCACTACGTCACTCTTCACACCTTCCAACTGGGTAGAACCACCATTTACACGGTAGAACTTCTGGGTAGTGATCTTAAGCGCTCCCATATCTCCCATATCATTATTTCTAAGCCATCTGTTAAGATCAATTACATTCTGAACAGTTCCTTTACCATAGGTTTGTTTACTACCAATGATAATTGCTCTTTTATAATCCTGCATTGCAGCAGCAAGAATTTCAGAAGCAGAAGCAGATAATTCATTTACAAGAATCACTAACGGACCATCCCAAAGTACTTGTGGATCTTCATCTTTCAATACTTCTTTTCGTGCGCCGTTAGATTTCACCTGAACAATAGGCCCTTCTTTAATAAACATCCCGGCAATATCTACTACCGTTTTCAAAGATCCTCCACCATTATTTCTAAGGTCTAGAACAAGTCCTTCCATTCCTTCTTTTTTAAGGCGGATGATATCTTCTTTAATATCTGAAGCAGCATTACGCTCGTCATAATCGGTCATATCAAAATAGAATTTTGGGAGGTTGATCACTCCAAATTTTCTACTCTCTTTTTCAACCATGGATGCTTTAGCATAAGTTTCTTCTATTTCAATCACATCTCTAACCAAAGTTACTTCTTCTATATTCCCCATTACTTTCTTACGAACGGTAAGAATTACTTTGGTATCCTTAGGCCCTTTGATAAGATCTACTGCGTCGTCAAGCCTCATACCTACGATACTTACAGCTTCCTTTTCATCTTCCTGCTTTACTTTAAGAATCACATCTCCTTCAGAAATCTCATCACTTCTCCATGCAGGACCTCCTGAAATAACTTCAGTAATCGTGATATTATCGCTATCTTTTACCAAACGAGCTCCAATTCCCTCAAGCTTTCCAGACATGGCAATATCAAACCTATCTTTATCCTGAGGTGCAAAATAGAACGTATGCGGATCAAATTCTTCTACGATAGCATTGATATAAACTGAAAAATAGTCTTCTCTTTCAAGATCATCAGTAAAATCATAGTATCGGTCGATATTAGAGAGTGTTGTTTCTCTTGCTTCTTTTTCCAGTTCAGCATCAGACTTCATTTCATAAGTCTCATCATTCTCTTTTTTAGTCTGCTGATCTTGTTTAAGATCGTAATATGTGATAAGAGTATTGAATTTCAGCTGTTCTTTCCAACGTTTCTTCATTTCCTCTTTTGAAGAAGCATAATCCAGGCTATCGTAAGAAGTATTTATTTTTTCAGCTTCTGAAAAGTCAAATGGCTCAGCCAGGATCTCTTTGTAAAGTGATCTTGCCTCTTCCATCCTTTCACCTAAACGACCATAAGTAAGATTAAAAAAATCTATATTCTTTCCTTTGATCTGATCATCCAGCTTTTCCTTAAATGAATCAAATTCAGCAATATCTTCTTTGTAGAAAAAACGCTTGGAAGGATCCAGCCCTTCTAGATAATCTTCATATACGTTAGCTGAAAAACTGTCATTAATGTCTTTAGCGTCATAATGTCCCTGGTTAAGAACATATGTAATTAAATCTATAAGAAGTTTATCTTTATTCGGGTCTTCAAACTTCTTAGTAGTAAAACTACATGAAGCCGCAGCCATTAGGAGAACGACCGCTAATATTTTAAAATTCCTTTTCATAACTCGTTTTAATTTCGTCATCGTTTGGTTACCAATATTATAGTAAAAACTGTGCCAATGAGTTAAATCATACACACTAATTTGTCAATGTACTAATATAAGCTTTCCTTATTTAAATTCTTATTTTAGCAGAACCAAATAATGAAGCATGAACAAGAATAAACCGCTTATCCTGGTCACTAATGACGATGGGATAACCGCTCCGGGAATCAGAACTCTGGTAGAAGTAATGAAAGAGCTTGGAGATGTAGTTGTAGTTGCACCAGACAGTCCGCAAAGTGGAATGGGCCACGCGATCACAATAAGCGACACTCTCTTCTGTGAACAGGTTACGATCAAGGAATCTTACAAGCATAAAGAATACAGCTGTTCCGGTACTCCGGCAGACTGTGTGAAAATTGCCACGCAGGAGATCTTACATAGAAAACCTGATCTTTGCGTTAGCGGAATTAATCATGGTTCCAACTCCTCAATTAATGTGATCTATTCCGGCACCATGAGTGCTGCGGTTGAAGCAGGAATTGAAGGAATTCCTGCAATTGGGTTTTCACTATTGGACTACTCATTAAATGCCGATTTTGAGCCCACTCGAAAATATATAAAAGCCATTACCAAAAATGTTCTTAAAAACGGACTACCAACTGGTGTGGTTCTTAACGTTAATATTCCGAAATTAACGGAATCTGAGATCAAAGGAATAAAAGTTTGCAGACAGGCAAATGCTCACTGGGAAGAGGAGTTCGATAAAAGAACCAATCCGCAGGGGCGCGAATATTACTGGTTAACAGGAACATTTGTTAATAAGGATGAAGGAAACGATACAGACGAAAAGGCCCTGGAAGATGGATATGTATCTGTAGTACCTGTTCAATTTGATCTTACCGCGCATCATTTTATCAAGGATTTAAGCAGCTGGTCTTTAAATGATTAAACAGAATATTTTTACAGGATTTCTAACCGGGATCGCCGCTAATATTGCCGGGGTGATTCTGTATGTGAGCCTTCTGTCTAATTCTGAACTTGACGCAACTATAAATGATGCCATTGCGAATGATTATCTTGGAAAAATAATCGCACTTGGTGCAGTTCTAAATTTCGTTCCATTCTTTGTTTTCCTTAAAAAGAAACAAAATTATCATGCTCGCGGAGTTTTACTGGCAACGGTAAGTGTAGCGATAGGCGTAGCAATCTTCAAATTCTTTTAATATGAAATATTACATCATTGCAGGTGAAGCTTCAGGAGATCTCCATGCTTCCAATCTAATGAAAGCATTGAAAGAAGTTGATGAAAATGCAAATTTCAGATTTTGGGGAGGAGATCTTATGGCCAAACAAGGTGGAACTCTGGTTAAACATTACAGGGAACTGGCCTTTATGGGTTTCGCCGAAGTGATCATGAACCTTAGAACCATTTTTAAAAATATCAAGCTCTGTAAGAATGATATTAATGAATATGATCCTGATGTGATCATTTTTGTTGATTATCCAGGCTTCAATATGAGAATTGCTGAATGGGCAAAAAAGGAAGGTTACAGAACTCACTATTATATCTCTCCACAGATCTGGGCCTGGAAGGAAAACAGGATCAAAAAGATCAAACGCGATGTAGAAGAGATGTATGTAATACTTCCATTCGAAAAGGATTTCTATTCGCTAAAACATAATTTTCCAGTGAATTTTGTGGGCCATCCGCTATTAGATGCTATAGATAATCGAGCTTTGGTGAACACAGAAGATTTCAAAAAGGAAAATGAACTTGATAAAAGACCGGTCATAGCACTCCTTCCGGGTAGTAGAAAGCAGGAAATTGAGAAAATGCTTGAGGTCATGTTAAGCATTACCTCCGAATTTAAGGATTACCAGTTCGTTATTGCCGGTGCTCCCAGCCAGGATGAAGAGTTTTATCAGAAATTCATCAAGAAGTCCAACATAAAAATTATTATGAATAAGACCTATGATGTACTAGGCATCTCACATGCCGCGTTGGTTACATCTGGTACTGCAACTTTAGAAACTGCCTTGTTCAAAGTTCCAGAAGTTGTTTGCTATAAGGGAAGTTATATTTCCTACCATATTGCTAAAAGAATTATTAATCTAGAATATATTTCACTGGTTAATTTGATCATGGGCAGAGAAGTAGTCACGGAGCTGATTCAGGGTGATTTCAATTCTGAGAATTTGAGATCTGAATTGAACAAGATCCTGGATGAGGATAATCGTAAAAGAATATTTGAAGATTACTTTGACCTGGAGCAAAAACTTGGTGGGAAAGGAGCCAGCAAAAATACTGCTAGATTGATTTATAACAACATAAAAGGCATAGCGTGAAAGCAGGAATTTTAAAATCAGCACTTCTGATATTTAGTATGATCCTTTTGGCATCTTGCGGTTCTTCACGTTCAAAAGTAGTTACTACAAAAAAGGAAGCGAATAGAAACTCACAAACTACCCAGGTTTACGATCGCACACCTTCCGATGAACCGGAAGATAAATCGGTTTCTAAAATCGTTAAGACAGCTAAAAAGTTTGAAGGAACCAGGTATAAATATGGCGGGACCGATAAAAAAGGAATGGATTGTTCCGGTTTGATCTATGTTTCATTCCTGGAAGAAGGAATCTCTCTACCAAGAACTTCACGAGCCATGTCCCTTGAAGGAAAAAGACTTTATCTCAAAGAGGTGAATGTTGGCGACCTGCTTTTCTTTGAAACCAACAAGAACCGAAAGGTTATAAATCATGTTGGGCTTGTTGTGGAAATTGATGAGAACGGCATTTATTTCATTCATTCCTCCAGTTCAAGAGGCGTTATTATTTCCTCATTATCAGAATCTTACTGGTATAATAATTTCGTCATGGCGCGACGAGTAATTTGATTATTTCATACCTTCAGATTGCAATTTTCAATCTTTGAAGGATTTCAATTTTATATTTATTAGACTTGCCGTTTATCTAATTATCGGCATAGTGGCTGGATTCTATTTCTCAATAGGAATTGCTACTGCTTTTTTGATCTCCGGATTTGCATTTTTGATCTTTACATTCAGTTTTCTAAGAGCTCGAAGAATGATCTTCTCCGACGCTATCTTCGGAATATCCAGTTTACTTTTAGTTTTTTGTATTGGAGTTACAGTCACCAGCTTAAGCATTCCATCTAATCAGAATAAGCATTTTTTAAATTTAGAAGAAGAATTTGGGAACGAAGTTCTGATCGCCAATATTTCTGAAGAATTAAAACCGACAGAATTTTCAGAAAGATTTATACTTGAAACCGAAAGTTTACTGCGCGATGATCGATCAGTTAAGATCAAGGGAAAAATTCTTGTAAATATCCGAAAGGATTCGATAAACGGGTTGACGTTTAAGCCTGGAATGAGAATTTTGCTTCCATGGAATCCTTTAGAATTCAATTCTTCTTTAAACCCATTTCAATTCGATTACAGGGACTATATGCGTAGACTTAAAGTAGAGAGGCAAATAAACCTGAAGGCAAGCCAGATCCAGATTTCAGCAAGCAATAATGCTAGTTTAAAAAGCATTGCATGGCAAATAAGGGAAAAAATTATAAATAAGCTTAAAAGCCACGATTTTGGACCGAATGAAATTGCCGTTTACCAGGCACTAATTTTAGGACAGCGTAGAGAGATCAGTAATAAACTATATCAGGATTATGCTGCGGCCGGCGCAATACATATCCTGGCAATTTCTGGTCTACATATTGGAATCCTACTTTATTTTCTCAATTTTCTATTGCAATGGCTTAATCGATTCAAAAATGGACGAATAATAAGGACTATTGTACTGATCTTACTTCTATGGAGTTTCGCCTTGATCACTGGCCTAAATCCATCGGTGGTGAGAGCAGTTACGATGTTTTCTTTTATAGCGATCGGACTTCAGTTAAAACGAAAGACCAGCGTATTAAATAGTCTGTTTGTTTCACTTTTCTTTTTACTAATCTTAAATCCATATTATATTTTCCAGGTTGGTTTTCAACTGAGCTACCTGGCAGTTTTCAGCATCATTATTTTTCAGCCAAAAATTTATAAATTACTGAAGTCTGAATCTCAAGTTTTAGACTATTTCTGGAAATTATGCTCAGTAAGCCTGGCCGCGCAGATTGGAGTTATCCCAATTAGTATATTCTATTTTCATCAATTTCCAGGGATGTTTTTGATCTCGAACCTTGTTATTCTGCCTTTCCTCGGAATTATTCTGGCGTTTGGTATACTGGTGATTTTTCTAGCATCCATCGGGCAACTTCCCGAATTCATGGTGAGATCATTCGATTTTCTTCTCAATTCCATGAATAAATTTATCGAATGGATCGCCTCTAAAGAAGGCCTAATAATTGGCGATATTCATGTTTTAAGCTACCAGGTTCTTGCAATTTATATGTTCATTTTTAGCCTGATCATTATTTTTAGGAAACAGAATTATTTTAGTCTTAGTTTTCTGCTTATAAGTATTCTTTGCATCCAGTCAGCAACTCTTTTGTCTAAAGCAAAGATACCTGATTCAGAAATAGTGATATTCCACAAATCCAGACAATCGGTGATCACAGTTAAGAATTCGAATCATTTAGATATCTATTCCGCGGTAGATAAATCAGATTTAAGCCTGATAAAAGATTATACCCGGGAAAGAAACATCAAATCGGAAGAATTGAAAAGCATGCCGGAAATCTTCTATTTAGCAGACCAGCTAACCCTAATAATTGATACTGCAGAAAATTATGCAATACCGAATTTCAAACCAGATCTTATCATACTGCAGAATTCTCCTAAGGTCAATCTCGAAAGGATCATAGATGAACTCAATCCAAAAGAGATCATTGCCGATGGCAGTAATTATAATTCAATCGTAAAAAGATGGAAGTCTAGTTCACAAAACAAAAAAATCCCTTTCCACCATACCGGAGAAAAGGGAGCTTATATTATAATTTCAGCACAGTAGATTAACTGGAAAAAGTGCTTTCAAATTCTTCCTGATACTTTGCCCATTCTTCATCTGTCTTCACTCTCTTATAATCATCTGTCGCGAAGATCTTCAGAAATATTTCTAATTTTTGTGGAGTTAGATATCCTTTAATAGGAGTTAAGAAACCTGCATTTTCATCAAAGAAAACCATGGTAGGATAAGCGCTTACACCCATAGCCAAAGCAAATTGATGTACAGCATTTCTCCCTTTTTTCTCAGGATCATAATTTGGGTTTTTAAAGACCTTGTCCTTAAAATTCACGGTTTCATCACCTTCTGCATTGAATTTTACCGCATAAAAATGCTTGTTTACATATTCAATAACATCCTTGTTAGAAAAGGTATTCTTATCTAACAATTTGCACGGTCCACACCAGGTGGTGTATGCATCGACAAATATTTTCTTAGGCTTTTTCTTCTGCGCAGCCAGAGCTTCATTCATACTCATCCAGTTAATTTCCTGAGCCTGGATTGCAGAAACTGAGAAAATTAAAAAGACAAAAAGGAGTAATTTCTTCATCTCATCAAATTTTTAATTAGGAAAAGCAAAAAGCATTCCCAAATTTAATGAATTCCATTCATCCATTTACGCAAAAGCGGAACAAGTAGTAATAGGAGTAATGCCGCAGCACCAACTACACAGAATCCCCATATCCAGTAAGTATCTGAATAAATACCTAAGGTAACTGAAGCAGGAGTATCATCTGTAACTTCTTCACTCGTGGTTAAAGTGCCAATTAAGCCTGCCATTTTATTAGCCAGGGCAATTGAGAGAAACCATGCCCCCATAACAAATCCCACCACTTTTGCAGGTGATAACTTTGTAACCATGGAAAGTCCGATTGGTGATAGTGATAATTCACCGGTAGTATGTAAAAGATACATAACCGCAAGAAAAGCTATGGAAACCAGCCCGTCACCGGAGGCAAAATACTTCGCTCCAAGAACAATCACACCAAAACCTAAAGCTAACTGGGTTAGACCTAAAACAAATTTCATAGGTGTACTTGGCTCTTTTCCGGCTTTGTTCAGTTTAAACCACATCCATGAGAATACCGGTGCCAGAAGCATGATATAAAGCGGATTTAAACTTTGGAAAATCGATGCAGGAATTTCAGTCCCACCTACGAATCTATCTACATTCTTATCTGTAAAAATGGTTAAACTACCACCGGCCTGCTCGAATAAGGCCCAGAAAATAGCATGGAAAAAAAATAATACAATTACTACAAGAAGTCTTTGACCTTCGACTTTATCTTTTGCTGTTAATGCCTGGTATAACAGATAAGCAATGATCAATAAGGAGATCACGATCATAGCTCCAGACATCACTTCATCAAGATCCAGCATATAAGCACACACAGGAATTGCCAGAAGTGATACGATATAAACTCCGTAATCTGGCTTCAAGCCAAGAAATTTTCTTTCTCCCTTCGTAACTTCTTCCGGCTGCCCACCTTTACCCTGAAGCATATCAGTTTTAGAAGCAAAATAGAAAACGATCAATCCCAGAAGCATTCCTATTCCGGCAAGTCCGAAACCATAATGCCAGTTGATCTGTTGCCCTACATAACCACAAGTAAGCGTTGCAAGAAAAGACCCGATATTCACTCCCATATAAAAGATAGAAAATGCTCCATCCTTTCTAGGGTCATCGGTTTCATAGAATGTACCCAAAAATGAACTGATATTCGGTTTAAAAAATCCGTTACCTACGATTATCAAGGCAAGAGCAGCAAAGAAAAATGGCATATTCCCCTCAAGACCTTCAATACCCTGAAGCGCCAGGGTAAAATGCCCTAAAGACATTAATAAACCACCCCAGATGATCGTTTTTTTGAACCCAAGTAGCCTGTCGGCAACAAGGCCCCCAAGAACAGGAAACAGATAGACCATGGCGGTATAGGAACCATAAATTCCGTAGGCCTGTGTTTCAGCTACATTCTGAGCAAGGTCAATAAAAAGAACCTTGGTCATATAAAGAACGAGGAGTGCCCGCATCCCATAATAAGAGAAGCGCTCCCACATTTCAGCAAAGAACAACACGAACAGTGCCTTTGGATGAGCTTTTTTATTAGTGTATATAATAAAGGGTACCCAGATAAGTACAAATACCCACCCAATGATCATGATCCATAACGTGATATCCATCGCTAATATGTATTAAAAATTATTCGACAGTAGTTTCTTTTGGAATTCCTTCTTCCAATGTAGCGTCTTCGGCTCCGTGCGTAAGTCTCTTGAGAGGTTTCAGTAATAAGATCACAATTACACCTATCAATGACCAGATAACTGCAATTCCTGTAAATACTTCAAATTCTCCTAATGATTGAGCTGATTCACCAATAAGTCCGGCAACTTTATTACCAAGACCTGTAGCAGCCCAATACATACCCATTATTATAGATGCATATTTTAGCGGAGCAAGTTTTGTAATAAAAGAAAGCGAAACCGGCGAAGCACATAATTCTCCAATTGTATGGAATAAATAAGCTAAAATTAACCAGTACATAGCTGAAGAACCAGTCTCTTCATATTCTACTGAAGCCATGCTCATAAACCCAAATCCAAGAGCCATGATAATTATACCCATCGCCATTTTGAAAATAGACGAAGCTTCCTTCCCTTTTTTCTTCCATTTGAACCAGAAAGAACCAACTACAGTAGCCAGGGTTATAATAAAGAATGAATTAATAGACTGGAACCATGATGCCGGAACTGTAAATCCTAATAAAGAACGATCTGTTTTTTGTTGAGCATACAGGTTCATCAATCCTCCTGCCTGTTCAAATGCAGCCCAGAAAAGAATGATTAAAAGGAATGAAAGCAATAATACTTTAACTCTGTCTTTTTCAACACTTGTAAGTGGTTTATCAAGAATAGCTTTATCTGCTTCATTCTTTCTTGAGATTAGATTACCTACATGCTTCAGGTGTTTCTGCCCCCACATATATACAACCTGACCAAGGAACATCCCTATCGCAGCAAGACCGAATCCCCAGTGCCATCCATATTTCTGAGCAAGGAAACCACAAGCGATCGGTGCAAGGAATCCACCAATATTGATACCCATATAGAAAATATAGAAACCAAGATCTCTTCTCTCATCACCTTGCTTGTAAAGTCCACCAACCATTGAAGAAATGTTCGGTTTTAAACCTCCAACTCCTAAAATGATAAATAAACAACCTACATAAAAGCTGATCTCAGAATCGAACGCCAGAACGGAGTGACCAATACAAAGTAATATTCCTCCGAGTAATACAGTTTTCTTTTGTCCCAGTAATTTATCGGCTACCCATCCACCAGGGATAGAAGACACATAAACCAACATGGTGTACCAACCGTAAAGTTCAAGAGCTTCCTGGTTAGTCCAACCGAATCCCGGGTTATCTGCAGTAGTTTCAGCTACCAGGAAAAGGGTGAATAAAGCACGCATTCCGTAGTAAGAAAAACGCTCCCATAATTCAGTAAAGAAAAGAATATAAAGACCTACCGGATGGCCAAATAATTCGTTCTGATTTTCAATCGCTTTAGCTTTGTTCATGTCAATAGGTTAGATTCTTAAAGTTTTTCAAGTATAAAATCGGTCATCATGTTGTAAAGGTGCAATCTTGTATTGCCCCCGTAGATTCCATGATTTCTATCAGGATAGATCGCCCAGTCAAATTGCTTATTCGCCTGAACTAATTCTTCAACCATTCTCATAGTGTTCTGAACATGCACGTTGTCATCTCCACCACCATGGATCAATAGGTAATCACCTTTTAGTTTTTCAACATGATTTAAAGGAGAGTTTTCATCATAACCTGAAGCATTCTCCTGTGGAGTTCTCATGTATCTCTCTGTATAAACTGAATCGTAGAATCTCCAGCTTGTAACCGGTGCCACTGCAATTGCCATTGAGAAAGTATCATTTCCTTTCAGGATCGCGTTAGAAGACATAAATCCTCCATAGCTCCATCCCCATATTCCAATTCTTTCTGAATCTATATAAGCTCTTTCTCCTAATTTTTTAGCAGCAGAGATCTGATCTTCTACTTCAAATTTTCCTAATTCCTGGTAAGTCACTTTTTTAAATTCAGCTCCTTTAAATCCAGTCCCTCTACCATCAACACATACAATAATGTAACCTTCGTTCGCTAATAACTGATACCAGTAGTCATTGGTGCCGAAATATGAATTAGAAACAGATTGTGATCCCGGTCCTGAATACTGGAACATCAATAATGGATACTCTTTATTTTCATCAAAATTTGATGGTTTGATCATCCACATATTCAGATCGTTCCCATTGATATTGATTGTTGAAAGTTCTTTTGGAGAGAAACCGTATGGTTTCACTGTTTCCAGCAATTCCTTGTTATTAAGAATCTCACGAACCTGCTTACCATCTTTTGCTCTAAGTAGAGTATAAACTGTAGGAGTTTCAGTGTTTGTAAAAGAATTGATGAAATAAGTATAATCTGCACTAAATGAAGCAGAATTTTTTCCTGTATTTTCTGTAAGTCTCTTTTTACTCTTACCGTTAGGTTTTACCGAATAAACATCACGATTAACACTTCCGTTTTCAGTACTCTGGTAATAAATCCTGTCAGATTTTTTATCGTAACCATAGTAATTAGTTACTTCCCAGTCTCCGCTAGTCACCTGGTCTAATAGTTCACCTTCTTCATTATAGTGGTAGATATGGTTATAGCCATCCATCTCACTGGTCCAGATAAAGCTATTATCTTCAAGAAAAGTCAGATTATCGGTAATATCAACATAAGCCTTGTCAGTCTCATTTAAAATAAGTTCAGCCTCGTTATCTTCAGCATCTACAAAAATAAGATCAAGATTATTCTGGTGTCTGTTCAATACCTGAACGCTAAGGATCATAGGTTCAGCCGTCCACTTGATTCTTGGAATGTAAAGATCACTGAATTCTTCCTGGGTATATTTTTTTCCAAGATCGATCTCTTCTGAATTTTGCGAATCAAGATCGAACATATGCAGGCTAACTTTTGAATTTGCTTCACCAGCTTTAGGATATTTAAAAACCTGCTGCGTAGGATAAAGATCCTTTCCGTAAAGGTCCATTGAGAATTCAGGAACTTCGGTTTCATCAAATTTCAGGTAAGCAATCTTATTACCTGTTGGATTCCATTCAAAAGCTTTTACAAAAGCAAATTCTTCCTCATAAACCCAGTCTGTAATCCCATTTATCGTACTGTTGATCTCACCATCTTTGGTAACCTGAGTTCTCTTGTTAGACTTAAGATCCAGGATATAGATGTTATTTTCAAAAACATAGGCTACTTTGGAAGCATCAGGAGAAAAAGAAGCCTCCTGAACCTTGTCGTCGCTAAGTTTCATCAGCTCTTTTGATTTTACATCATAAACGTAAAATATCTCTCTGGAAGATCTTCTATAAATAGACTCTACCTCAGTTGAAAGTAAGATCTTATCTTCTTTATTACTGAATTGGAATCCTGAAAAAGATTTGATGGCATCCAGATCATTACTATTAACAAGGGTTCTTGTCTTTTTTCCAGTTTTATAACTGTACACATCGATACTGCTGGCATCGCTTTCGCGATCCCTGTTCAGGACTACATATTCTTCACCATTATTAAGAGATTGTAGGGATTGAAGCCTTTCTTCTTGGAACGTTCCGCTCCATATTTCTTCAAGACTAACTTCTTTTTGTTGTGCAGTAAGCACAGAAGATGCTGCCATTATAAAGGCAACAAGTATTTTAGGGAACTTCATAAAATTTTTGAAATATTTAATGCAGGCCAAGTTTACTAAAATTTAACGGAAAAATGACTATCGAAAATTGTTAAATACTAACAATCTGTTAAGAAAAACACGGCTTTAGTCTCTTCATCCATATGAATTTATAGGTCTCTAAAAATATGCTTTGTATCTTTGAGCTCCCGAAATAAAATTAAAATGACAAAGCCCGTAAACGGATTTTCAAAACTTAATAAAACTGAGAAAATTGAATGGCTGGCAGAAAATTATTTAACAGATAATAAAGAAGCCGTCTCAATTCTTGAACAATACTGGAATGAAGATGAGAAGCTACAAAAGCTGCATGATGAATTCATTGAAAATACAGTTTCTAATTTTTACCTGCCCTTAGGCCTGGCGCCAAATTTCCTTATCAACGGAAAATATCATGTTCTGCCAATGGCGATCGAGGAAAGCTCGGTAGTAGCAGCAGCCAGTAAAGCAGGGAAATTCTGGAGTGAACGTGGCGGATTTAAAGCGACCGTGATCAATCAAACAAAAATTGGTCAGGTGCACTTTCTATTCAAAGGTGATATTTCAAAACTGGAGAAACTTTTTAAAGATCTTGAACCAAAGCTTCGTGAAGCCGTTAAGCCGATCACGAAGAATATGGAAAAACGAGGTGGCGGAATCCTCGATATCAGTCTAAAAAATAAAACAAAAGAGCTGGATCATTATTACCAGCTATTTGTGAAATTTGACACCAGGGATTCCATGGGAGCAAATTTCATTAATTCATGCCTGGAAAAATTTGCTGAAGTTTTACAAAAAGAAGCTTCAACAGCTGAATTTTTCTCGACCGAAGAAAAAGACCTTCAGATCATTATGAGCATACTTTCCAATTATGTGCCAGAATGTATCGTTCGTGCTGAAGTGTCCTGTCCTGTAGACCAACTCTCTGAAGACAAAAATATGAGCGGTGAGCAGTTTGCCGAAAAGTTCGTTCAGGCTGTTAGAATTGCTGAAATTGAGCCGTACAGGGCAGTAACTCACAACAAGGGAGTAATGAATGGTATTGACGCAGTTGTCCTCGCCACAGGAAATGATTTCCGGGCGGTAGAGGCAGGGATTCATGCATATGCTTCTAAAGACGGGAAATATTCCAGTCTCACCCACGCCTCTGTTGAAAATGGCATTTTTAAATTCTGGATGGAAATCCCTTTAGCCCTGGGAACTGTCGGCGGACTCACAAGCCTACATCCATTAGTAAAATTAGCTCTGGACATTCTGCAAAGACCATCTGCCAGTGAATTGATGGAAATTACGGCGGTTGCAGGACTGGCACAGAATTTTGCTGCTTTAAGATCATTAACCACCACCGGAATTCAGCAAGGACATATGAAAATGCACCTGATGAATATTTTGAATCAGAATGCAGCTACAGAGAAAGAAAAAGAAGAAATGGTAGAGTATTTTACTCATCACACCATCACACATAGCAGTGTAATCGAGCAATTGGAAAAAATGAGATCTTAATGCAGGAATTTAGAAGTAACGGAAAGATTTTATTAACGGGCGAATATGCGGTATTGAATGGAGCCAAATCTCTAGCTTTACCCACTAAAGCAGGTCAGGTTTTAAAAGTTTCTGAAGGTGAAAAAAATATAATTAGCTGGACTAGTTTTGATGAAAATGACCAGATCTGGTTTCAATCGGAATTAAAGATTGATGACGGAAATTTTACAATTATAGATTCTCCCGAAACAGCTAATAATCCTGAGATTCAGAATATACAGAAACGTTTACAACAAATTCTAAAAGCTGCTTTTCAAAAAAATCCTTCAATATTTCAGCAAACTGGTTATACAATTCATACACATCTGGATTTTAATCGTCAATGGGGATTGGGAACTTCTTCAACATTGATCAATAATATAGCTCAATGGCTGAATATTGATCCTTATAAATTATTGCATGAGAGTTTTGGCGGTAGTGGATATGATATCGCTGCGGCAAAAAGCGATCTTCCTATTACTTACCAGATCACAGAAAATAAGCCGGTTAGTTTTACTGCAGATTTTAATCCTGAATTTAAAGAAAACCTGTTTTTTGTCTATCTGAACAGGAAACAAAACAGTCGTGAAGCGATCGCGCATTATCGAAATCAACCCGATAAGGATTTGAAGAGCCTTACAGAAAAGATCTCAGGCATCACCGAGCAGATCATTCAATGCGACAACCTTGAAGAATTTAAGCTTCTCCTGAAAATTCATGAAACCTTAATTAGCAAAGCCATTAATCTTCCTAGAATCCAGAATGAACTTTTCCCCGATTATCCTGAACTGATAAAAAGCCTTGGCGGCTGGGGCGGTGATTTTATTCTCGCAACTGGAACAGAACAAGAAAAGGAGTATTTCAGAAATAAAGGTTACAACACCATATTTGGTTATCAAGAACTAATCAAATAAAAAAAGCCTCAGCAAATGCTGAGGCTTTTTTTATATTCTATGATAATCACTAGTAGAATCTAGCTCTGTTATCTTCAATTTCTGCTTTATTCTTAAGAGCATCAAACACTCTCATTGTTGCCTGAGCTCTACGAGCCGCACTTTCCTGCTGAGCAAATCCTTTATAAGAATCCATTGCTGGAGCCTCAAATTTACTTACAAGTTCAGCAACATAAACTCCTTTTTCACCAGCGATAGGAGAGCTTACTTTTCCAGTTTCCATAGAGAAAACAGCTCCTACAACTTCTGGCTCTTCACCAGCACCTGCTAGTGTTGGATTGTTAAGGTTCACCGCATCTGCCGTTTGAACGCTTACTCCCTGGTTGCTAGCAATTTCCTGAAGAGTACTTCCTTTAAGCCTTTCTTTGATCAATTCAGCTTTCTTTTCTTTTCTCAAGATCGGAGTAACTTCTCCTGAAGCTTCTTCAACACTCATAAGACCTTTATCTCTGGTAGAAGTCAACTGAGCTACGATATAACCGTTATTAGTGTCGAATCTTCTAACATCTCCAACTTTAGCCTCATCACCAAATGCCCACTGGATTACTCTACGTTGTGCACCTGCACCTGGTATATTTTCATCTAAAGCTTTTACATCTTTTACCGTACGTACTTCGTAATTACCTTCTTTCGCTACTTCTGCGAAATCACCTTCAGAAGCTGAAATTTCAAATTTCGTTACTTCATTGAAAAGGTTATTCATTGTTTTTTCAGAAGCTTCGATCTCCCTGGCAATGGTCGCAACTCTAACTGCTCTGGCAGCTTCAGTTTGATCATCAATAGAGATCACGTGGAATCCAAGAGGTGTTTCCACTACTCCAACATCACCAGTATTGTTATCAAAAACATAGTTATCAAAAGCCGGGATCATAGTTCCTGGAGTAAAATATCCAAGATCTCCAGCCTGCTCTTTATTCGATGTATCGGCAGAAAATTCAGAAGCAAGCTCTGCGAACTTAGCTTCGTCTCCTCTAACTACACCGGCAAGGCTATCTGCCAAAGCTTTTGCTTCTTCCTTAGAACGACTAACACCCGCTCCAAGTTGAGAACCCTGGTATGTCACAAGAATATGACTAGCTTTTACTGAATCAGGAATATTTTTAGTTTCAATAACCTTACTTAATTTCCAATATCCATTCTCTTCGTAAGGACCGAAAGTCTCTCCATCATTCAGGTTAAAGATCGCTTCAGCATTCTCACCAGAAAAGTCATTTCTGAATCTGAATCTGTTGTCGTATGGTAGATCTGAATTATCGCTAACAAATTCAGCATAGTCGTCTGCGTTGTCAAATCCAGCAAGCGTATCGTTTGCTCCAACTGCAGCGTTATACTCAACTCTCTGTCCTCTTAATGTTGAAAGAGATTCTTTAGCTTCACTTTTATCATCTCCAGAAGCACTTTCTTCGAAGATCACATATTGCATACTTCTAGAAGCTTCAGTCTCAAAACGAGATGAATGATCTTCCAGGTAAGCTTTGATATCAGACTTTGTTACTTCAACCTCACTGTCTGGAATAGAAGAGTAAGGAATCTGTACAAACTTCATATTGATATTATCGTTTTGAAGTCTGTAAGCCTGTTCACCTTCTAATAAGGTTGCGCCTACTCCGGCTCCAACCATATTATAGTAACTATTCATTTTGGCAGTTTGCACAAGGTTAGAAGTGAAATTCTGCCACTGAGCGTAAGCCTGAGGCGAAGTTTCCTTTAAGTTGGCAACGTATTCTCTTAACCTGTTCTCATCAAACATTCCAGCTTCATTTACAAAGTTTGGATTGTTAGACATTTGAGCACGTACTAATTGAGTAACCTGTGCTTCACCAGCTCTAATCCCAAGTTTTTCAACTTCTTCTTCAAGAATCACCTGTCTCAATTTCTGATCCCAGATACGGTTTACAGCCTGAGTCGTACTCATATTGTTCCCCATGTTTCTTTCAAAGTTCTCTACTTCACGAGCAAACTCTTCTCTACTGATCTCTTTACCATTAACGGTAGCTATCACATTCTGAGAATTCTGAGAGCTTAGTCCTCCATTACGAATCACATCAGCCAATACAAAAGAAAATAAAGCCAATGCAATGATGATAATCAAGAAAACAGACCTTTGTCTGATTTTATTTAATACTGCCATTTGAATTTAAAATTTATCGAAATATAGGGGGCGAAAATAAGGTTTTTAGGCTAATAATAAAATTTAAAATTAGCAAATTCTTAACTTTAAAGCTTTAATCTTCAGGATTGATTTTCAGCTCTACTAATTCGATTTTAGTATTGGAAGTTTCAAGGATTTTTATTTCGAAATCCTCAATGTTTATAACCTCTCCCTGCTGCGGAATTTCCTCAGTATGATTCACGATGAAACCACTTAAAGTTTCGTAATTCTCTCCAACGGGTATTTCGGTTTTATAAGTTTCGTTAAGATAATCTACTTCCAGTCTCGCCGAGAACTTGAAATGATCTTCATCTATTTTCTCTTCAATTAGTACTGCAGAATCGTGTTCATCTTCAATCTCACCAAATAATTCTTCCACGATATCTTCCACGGTCATCATACCGCTGGTCCCTCCATATTCATCAATTACAACGGCGATGCTTTTTCTCTTTTTGATAAGAATATTCAACACATCCTTTACCCACATCGTTTCCGGCACGAAAACTACAGGCAACAAAATAGACTTTATTGACTTTGGCCTTTTGAAGAGTTCGAAAGAATGAACATATCCAATAATATCGTCTATAGTTTCATTATAAACCAGGATTTTGGACAATCCGGTTTGAGTAAAAGTTTCTACAAGATCATTAGGCGCCTGGTCCTGATCTACAGCAATAATTTCAGTTCTGGGAATCATTACCTCCCGAGCTTTGATATCTGAAAACTGAAGTGCATTCTGGAAGATCTGGATTTCACTATCTACATCTTCATGCTCTTCGACCGTTTCCATTTGCTCACTAATAAAGTTACCAAGCTCTACTTTACTGAAAGCCAATTGAACTTCATCACCATCAGTTTTAAAGAATCGTTTCAGAATAATATCTGAAATCCAGATAACGAAAGACGAAACAAAACTGAAAAGCAGGTAAAAAATATAAGCCGGAACCGCGAAGAATTTCAACATCGAGTTCGCATAGATCTGAAAAAAAACTTTTGGAAGAAATTCCGCAGTAAGAAGAATTATCAGTGTAGAAATGACCGTCTGGGTTATCAGGCTCAGATCATTAATGATATAGGTAATTATAGCGCTATCGGTTTCAATACCTCCCAACCAGGCCATAAGAAGGTCACCCATGAAAAAACCATAAACAACAAGGGCAATATTATTGCCCACTAGCATAGTTGCAATGAATTTGGATGGTTTCTTGGTAAGCCTTTTTAGAACCGTCGCCAGAAAATCATTCTGACGCTTTTCAATTTCGATAAAGATCTTATTCGAGGAAACATAGGCGATCTCCATTCCTGAGAAAAAAGCGGAAAGCAGTAGAGAACAAACTATAATAAGTATATCAACCTCCATTCAGGTTATTTATTACGATCTTCATATTTGCGCCTAAAACGTCTTTTAAAGAAGAACATAAAAATGGCTACACAAACAAAGAATAAAAAAAGATAAGCTCGGTTTCTTTGATCACCCCAGATTCTAAAGGCTTCAAAAAGAAAGAACGCCGCAAATAATAAATATGCGTATTCAAAATATCTGAAAAATTTACTCATCTTCTTTTTCTTTTTCTTCTTCTATGATTTGTATACCCGTGTTGGTTCTTGAACGAAAATTAGTGAAATCCTGATTAGAATCAAAACCAAGATCTTCGGTATATGAACCATCTGGAAATCTTATAGTATTGGGCTTATCAGTAAAAATCCAGCTTCTATCCTGATCCCAGAACAACTGACTCGCTTCTAATTTTGTACTATCTGCTGTTATAATTACCACATTTCCCTGCAGGTCTATAAGTTTAGTAGCTTCGTAAACGATGCCGTAATCTGCTACCACTGTATTCTTTCTGTCCTCTTCATCAAAGAATTCTACCTCTACTCCATCAGGAAATTCCCGGTATGGAAAAGATTTATTAGTATAGTCTAACATTTTGGTGCTTTTAAGGGTAGCAACCAATCTTCCGGAATCGGTAAATTTTAAATTGATGCCTTCGGCAATTGCCTGAGGTGCATCTTCCTCTAAACTGAAGGCCCTTACCTGCTGTAAATTACCTTCACATGAAAAAAGCATTGTCACGCCTATGAGCGTGACAATGCTTGAAATTATATTACTATATGTGAGTTTCATCTTATAGGTTCGGGATACGAACGGTCTCACCGATCCAGCATCCTATTGAAATCGCATCACCAGCATTTTTACTAGACTGGAATACATCTGATTTCTGTGGCGCTCTACCTCTGTAGGCAGCAGCAGCCTGGTTCGCATTACTTGCGATAGATGGATCTACTCTTGCAGCTCTTGAAGCATAATCAGCAGCTAACCAGTATACAGCTCTTTTAGAGAATGCATCTTCACCACAGTTGTTTGCACTTTTAGCATACATATTAGCGATCTGTAGGTAAGCACTACCTAATGATGGCTTAGCTTCTAATGCTTTTCTATAGAAACTTCTTGCCTGACCGTAGCTACCTTTATCCTTGTAGTTATTAGCAATTCTATAGTAGATCTTAGCTTTATCAGACTTGTTTGTCTCAAGCTCAGCAGCTTCATTATAGTATTCTAGTGCTTTAGATCCGTTCCCATCAGCTTCAGCTAACTGTCCTAAAGAGTATGCAGATTTTGCAGAAGGCTCTAATTTATGTAGCGCCTCAGAAACCTGAACGAATAATGGATCTTCAGTACAATCTTTAGCTGAAAGTCTTGCGTTGGCATTTTTCAACCAGCTAACATCACTTTTCTTAGATTCGAAATCTTTCTTGTACAATGGAACAAGGTTATCACAATCTGCACGTGCACCTAGTTTTGCGTTAAGCGCAGCTTTTACATTACTGTAGTTTTTCAGGTTGATCTCAGCATATTTAATTTGCTTTTGCTCTTTTGAAGTAAGATCTCCACCTTCTTCCTGCTTCTTTAATAAAGGAGCAAGATTTTCGGCAGCAGCATTCTCTTCTGTCTCGATTTTAGCAAATACTCTATCGTACATATCAAATACATCCTGAAGGGTTCTATCTCCTTCATCCTGCATTTCAACTACAAGATCGAAATACGCATAAAGACCTTTAGGACTGGTAAAGTTTTCTTTATCCTCTACCCAAACTTTATCAAAAGCTTTGAAAAGTTCGTCTTTAGATCCCATTTTATTATCATACTTCAACTGAGCGATATCGGTATATATTTTACCTTTTTCAGTTTTACCAGGATAAAGTTCTAATCTGGTTTCCCAAACTTCGATAAGTTCTTCTACCAATTCAGCTTTATCACCTTCTTCAGCCTTATCTATTTTAGATTCGATCGCTCTTTCAAGGTATTGGTATGTAGCAAGGCTATATTTAGGACACTCTTCCTTAACTTTCATTAAAGCTGGGTAAGCAGCATCATAGTTTTTTGCTTTTGCATCATCGTACGCCAGAGCGGCCATTGTAGCACAATCTCCAGATTGTGCACTTGCAGCTCCCGAACCTAACATGGCAACCGTTATTAGTGCTAGAAATTTGTTTTTCATCTTTTTTTTATTGTGTGGTTAATCAAATTTTCTTTTCGTGAACCATTTGTCATTTAAAGACAATCCTACAGATAGTCTTAAAAAGTTCTCCTGAACTAAACCTGAATCCTTGGTACCTCTTTGTCCAAGCTCGATTCCGAGGTTTGCGTTAGAGAAAAAGTTTCCGACTGGTAATCCTAGTCCAAAAGATATGCCAAACTCATTTATAGACTCGTCATTGACCACTAAACCTGTCTGATCATAACGAAATCCGGCCCTGTAAACTACTCTCTCAAAGTAACTTGTGAAAGAATTGTAGTTGGGTATATAAAATCCTCCAAGAGAAAACTGAGAGGCATCTTCAAATGTACCACCATCTCCCCTAAATCTAAAACTGTCCTCATATGAAGAAGATCCTACTTTAGAATACTCGGCTCCGGCAAACCATTTATTTCTCTCTCCCAATCCTGCACCAAAAACAAATTTTGATGGAAATTCAAATTGAGTATTTCTTAGATCCAGCTCTCTAACCTCGATTACTCTACCAGTTCCTCCGGTGAAATCTACTGTAGAGATCGCTCTTGAATTCTCTGAATCCAGATCCATGGCCGGTCTGTATGTACTGGAAACATGAAGATCTAATTTTTCAGTAATATCCGTTTGATAATTAGCTCCGAAATTAAAATTAAAACCTTTAATATCAGATCTATTTATGTCTGTTGTTCCATATTGTAGCTCTTCACGATTTATACTTTGGGTATTCTGAAAATTCCCAAAATTATAGTTCGCATCCACACCAAGGCTTAATTCATCAGTTACCGCTACACCAGCAGATAGAAAAACCTTGTTCATACCTCCACGCCCGTTAAGAAAACTAGCTGAACCTTCTTCTAAATCAAGAATTCTGTATCCAACAGAGGTATAAGGTAAAACACCAAATCCAATTCCTACTTTATCACTAACCGGAAAAGCAAGCGCCAGGTAATCTAATGAGGAGATCTTAGCATTATCACTATTCTGTTCTGTTTCAACTTTTATTCTATCGTGACTTGCTCCTACTGTAAAGTTCGTGATTTTTAAGGTACCATAGCTAGCAGGATTCTGAATATTCATATGAATACTATCATTGAATATACTCAAACCTCCCATAGACCTGTTCTCTACAGTTCCCTTGAAGTTTGTTAAACCAATACCGTAATAAGAATAAGGTGAGGATACGTTTTCCTGTGCTTCTGCAGCAAAAGCTAAAAATAAAGCTACGATTACTATAAATCGTTTTATCATTGAGTCTTGTTAAATTCTAGAATGAAATTAAGTCCTTCTAACAAAAAATTTGAGTTGGCAAATATGCTATTTTTTAATGGTATAGACAAAATTTGACTATCTCCACCTGTGAAAATAACTGTTAAATCTTCAAATTTAGAGCAATAGGATTCTACTGTTCCTTTTAATTCCATTTTAATGCCGTTAATAATTCCGGATAATATGCTGGATTCGGTAGTATCACCAATCAGTTCAGGTTCCGGCTTCGCTGTTACTAACGGTAAATTTGCGGTAAACTTGTGCAGACTTTTAAATCTCATCTCCAAACCTGGGGAAATAGCTCCTCCCAGATAGACTTCTTCAGAAGTTTTAAGATCATAAGTGATACAGGTACCGGCATCGATCACCAGAACATTTTTCCCAGAATAGGAATTTACTGCGGCCGCCACTAAAGCAATTCTATCTATCCCCAAAGTTTGAGGAGTAGCATAAGAATTTGTAAAAGGAATTTTAGTATTTCCATCTAGCCGAAGTAAAGAAAATGCTTTTTCAAGCCTTTTTTCAACTTCAGGATCCAGAGATGTGACACTGGAAAGGATTGATTCTTCGATTTCAGGAAACTTTTTTTGAAGCTGATCAATTTTTTTTAAAAATTCTTCCTTCTTAAAAATCTGCTTATCTAAAATTGTATTGTTTTGAAAAACAGCAGTCTTTATAAAGGTATTGCCGCCATCGATAACTAAATTCATTCAGTTTTTCTTTGAAAGACAAAAATACAAAAGCATTTTTTTAAAATTTCCTTTGTGAGTTCCTAAAAATGAAATTATATTTGCCACCGCTTAAACAAGCAACTGGTGCCTTAGCTCAGTTGGTAGAGCAAAGGACTGAAAATCCTTGTGTCCCTGGTTCGATTCCTGGAGGCACCACCTTTAAAAACCCGATTCAGCTGAATCGGGTTTTTTTATTCATATACTTTTACTGATTCTATAAAACACAAAGACCATCTACTGATTTCAAAGAAATCAATCGACGGTCTTTTAGTTAGACGTTTCGTCTGTAATTCAAAAATTATACGTTCAGTACAATCACATTTACGATCGCACTAATTACAGCCACAAGAATTAATGCCAAAGCTAGAGTAACTCCAATCTTGGCGAAAATATTCAAGCCTTGTAGCGATCTGTTATAATTTTGAACAAAATCAGTAAAAATTTCCATAAGCCTAGCCTGTTTTGAATTAATATTCAACTCTCTTAAATATAAGGAGTTACAAGGCTTATTCAAAAAATAATCGTTGAACCCACGATATTTTAGGCGTATGACACGGCAGGAAAATTAGTAATGGAAAAATCGGACTTTTTTATCTGGATTTCGGCATTTAAAGAAATTTTTCACCTGTTCATTACATTCTAATGAATCTTGATCTTCCCCTGTTTTGAGGTCCTTTTCCGCCACCAAAACTACTCAGTTTATAAGTGAAACTAAGCATCGCATAACGCTGAAGTACCAGGTTATTTACATCCTGAATATAATCATCTCCAACCAGTCTTCTGGTATCTACGTTTTCATCCAATAGATCATAAACCTTGACTTTTAAGGTTGCATTATCTTTCAGGAATTGATATCCAAGACTCATATTCCATAAAAGCGAAGTATTGTCAAAACCAGGAGATACATTGCCAAATTGATTATAAGAAATATCATTTCCAAAAACTACATTCTTCGGCCAGTATGTCGTAGTCTCTAATGACAAGGTATGATTGGTATAACTTTGATCTCTCCCACTATTGATATCGTAGGTAATATCATTGTAATTAAGCGTGTAACTTGGATTGATCTCAAGCACCTCATCTATGGCATAGGTCAATTGAAAGCTTGGACTTAGGTTATATTGGTCTGATCTGTATTTAACCGCATTGATGAATCCAACATTCCTGTTGTAACCAGTATTCATTCGCAATCTTAAGCGAAGCTCTCTCGCGTCCTTTTTAAAGGTCTTGCTATAAGAACCTCCAAGATTTCCGTTTATCACTCCGTCAACATTTGTATAAGTAGTAGTCCTTACAAAATTATCTACGCTGCTGGTTGCTACTACCTGATTGTTGGTGAAATTCAGATACATGTAACCAAAAAATCCACTACGAGAGGCAAAATCAAAATTTCTGAAGTTGAAATTCACTCTCTGGTTAAAGGTTGGCTCCAGTTCAGGATTCCCAATAATGATATTCAGTGGGTTTGTTCTATCTACAACCGGTTGCAATTGTCTTATAGAAGGAACATCTGCATTTGTACTATAGCCTATATTGATGCTTTTTGAACGCTCTATTGAATATCGAACATCGGCATCCACAAAAATATTATTGTAGGTATTGTCAAAACTTACATCATTTCTGAAATTGTCGGTTTTTAAGTTGGTACTCAAAAGCCCTACTTCTGTACTCACCCTCCAGGTCTCACCTTCATAATTAATCCCTGCATTCGGAGTGTGCTTGAAAGTCTTTACTTCAAAATCATTGCTTAAAAGATCATTGAAGTTTGAATATTCTCCATTTACCGCATCAAAAACGTTCCTGGTGTTTCTATTTTTTGAAGTAGAAAAATTATAATTCAGATCAAGGAAAAGCTTTTCAGCCAAAACGCTACGCTTAGACGCGCCAGCACTAAATGAATTTGTATTCTCATCCTGATCTATCAACTGATCCTGAACTTCGTTATCCTCAGGAGCATTTACATAAGTACTTTCCGAAAAATAGAAATTCTCATTTTCCTGCTTGCTATGAGAATGGCTAAGATCTAACTGAAGAAAAGATCCGCGACTTCCAAAACGCTTGATAAAATCTATGTTATTAGTAAAATTTGCGCTATTTAGATCTTCCGTTTCATCTACCACGGTTGAATTTTGCAGATTCATGTTCTCGTCCAGGTTTTCCTCAGAACGATCTCTGAAAGATGTACCGATATTAGCATTGAATCTCGGGGCGATGGAAAGTTTAGTAAGGGTATCAAATTCCACTTCATATCTCAAATTCGCCCTATGACTTTCATTCAGCAATTTGCTGCTACTAAGAGAATTCGTGAAATAACGTGAGTCTGGCAAGATATTCTCTCTTTCCACCCTTGTTCTGGTATCGGTATCATTGCTTCCATAGAAATAATCTGCACTAAGCTCCATATCATTCTCCCACTCATTCACAAAATTAAAACCTGCTGTTTCAGATTTTGTGATTCCGTTATTGTTTCCAAAGCCATTTCCGTTGATACTAAAACTTCCATTGGAGTTGAAACTTATAGATCTCGCATTGCCGCCCATCATATCAAAGACCTCATCAAAACTGAAACCTGAACTGTTGATATTATTAGAACTGGCAAGAACGCTTAATCTCAGATCATCTTTAAAGTAATTCGCAATTCCGCTCAATTCATAACGTTCATCTGTACCGCCACCGGCAGTTAACCTTGCGAAGTAACCTTTATTCTTATCTTCTTTCAGTTCGATATTTATGGTTTTATCGTCTGGATTTCCGGCCTTACCAGTAAATTCTTCGCTTTTGGTCTTAGTATCTGTAACCTGTATCTTATCTATGATCTCCTTCGGAAGGTTCTTGGTAGCGATCTTTGGATCATTCCCAAAGAACTCTTTTCCGTTCACCAGGATTCGGGAAACCGGCTTTCCATTCACCGTTATATTTCCATCTGAATCTACCTCAACGCCCGGAAGCTTTTTCATCAACTCCTCCAAATTTGCATCCTGTCTTGTATTGAAGGATCCGGCATTAAATTCAAGAGTATCTTTTTTAATAGTTATTGGGGCTCTACTGGCAGTAATACTAATTTCGTCCAGCGCGTTATCCATTGGTTTTAGCTGAATATCATTTAGAACAATACTCTTCTCAACTTTCACACTTTGAAAATGAGGAGTAAAGCCGTTATAACTAACCAGTAAATTAAGCTTATCAAGTTCTGTATTTCCTTTTAAGATGAAGGAACCATTCTTTTCTGAAATAGTATAGCTTACCAAACTGCTGTCGCTGGGCTTTTCAGTATATACGGTGGCAGATTCTAGAGGATTGGAAGACTGGTCGACAATCCTTCCCGTGATTTGAAATTCCTGTGAGAAACAAAGAGTGCTGAATAAAATTCCCAGGAGACTTAGGTAAAAACGCATTCAATAATAAAGTTAGATTAAAAACAAAGACCAATAACTCAATTATAAACGAATTATTGGCCTCTACTAAGACTATTATTATTATTGAAGGTTTAAACCAGACCGTTATTTTTTTCTGAAGAAAATAGAAATCGGAACACCCTGAAAATCAAACTCCTGCCTTAATTTATTCTCAATGAACCTTTTGTAAGGATCTCTAACATATTGCGGGAGGTTACAGAAAAACGCAAATTGAGGATGCGGCGTTGGTAATTGCATGCAAAATTTGATCTTTACGAACTTCCCTTTATATGCAGGAGGTGGATATTTTTCAATAATAGGAAGCATCACATCGTTCAATTGACGCGTTTTGATCTTGTTGCTTCTGCTTTCAAATACCTTAACTGCTGTTTCTATAGCTTTAAAAACTCTTTGCTTGGTAAGAACTGAAATAAAGATGATCGGCACATCTGTAAATGGCTCGATCTCTCTACGGATCATTGCCTCGTACTCCTTCATGGTATTGGTCTCCTTATCTAATAGGTCCCATTTGTTAACCAGGATCACGATTCCTTTGTGGTTACGCTGAGCCAGCCAGAAAATATTCTGTACCTGCCCGTCAAAACCTCTGGTAGCATCCAGAACTAATAAACAAACATCACAATTTTCGATGGCTCTTACAGATCGCATTACCGAATAGAATTCAAGGTTTTCTTTCACCTTGCTTTTTCTTCTAATCCCGGCAGTATCTACCAGATTAAATTCAAATCCATAGCGATTATATTTGGTATCAATGGAATCACGGGTAGTTCCGGCGATATCGGTTACGATATAACGATCTTCGCCTATTAAAGCATTGATAAAAGAAGATTTACCTGCATTTGGTCTTCCAACCACAGCAAATCTCGGTAGCTCAGATTCATCTTCCTCTTCAATTTCTGGCAAAGCTTCGATTAAAGCATCCAGAAGATCACCTGTACCACTACCATTTGTACTGGCAATTGGAAAATATTCACCGAGACCTAAAGAGTAAAACTCTACAGCATTGGCAAGTCTTTTATTATTATCAACCTTATTGACTGCAAGAAGTACAGGTTTATTCACTTTTCTAAGCAAAACTGCTACTTCCTCATCCATTGGAGTCACTCCAGATTCAACATCTACCATAAAGATGATCGCATCTGCTTCATCTATGGCAAGCTCCACCTGCTTATCTATTTCCTCTTCAAAAATATCATCACTTCCCTTTACATAGCCTCCGGTATCTATCAAAGAGAATTTACGACCATTCCAGTCAGACTTGCCATAATGTCTGTCACGAGTTACCCCGCTTACCGAATCAATGATCGCTTCACGACGTTGAATGAGACGGTTAAAAAAAGTTGATTTACCTACATTAGGTCTACCCACAATGGCGACAATATTGCCCATAACTATAAATTGATTTCAGGAAGCAAAATTAATGGTTTTAAACCAATTAACCCGGTTCCTGTATTAAGCTGAAAAGTTTATTTTTTATCTGTGTACCCGAACCTGCGCAGTTGTTGTGAATCGCTACGCCAGTTTTTGTTCACCTTCACGTATAATTCAAGGTGCACCTGTTTTCCGAAGAATTTCTCAAGATCTTTTCTGGCTTCTACTCCTACTCTTTTCAATGCAGAACCTTTATGCCCGATAATGATCCCCTTTTGAGTTTCTCTTTCTACCATTATCACACTGCGCATTCTAATGATGTCTTCCTCTTCAAAAAACTCATTGGTCTCGATCTCAACGCTGTAAGGGATCTCCTTTTTATAATGCATCAGGATCTTCTCACGAATGATCTCATTTACAAAGAAACGCTCCGGTTTATCTGTAAGAGTATCTTTTGGATAGAACGCCGGAGATTCCGGAAGCAGCTCTATAATTCTATTAAAAACTTCAGAAACATTGAATCCTTCTAATGCAGATATTGGATGAATCTCGGCAGTCGGTACTTTTTCAGTCCAGTAACTAACCTGCTCTTCTAATTGCTCCTGATTAGATTTGTCAATTTTATTCAACAATAGTAATACTGGCACTTCAGAATTTGCGATCTTATTAAAGAAAGCTTCATCCTTTAACCCCTGTTCACCTATTTCAACGATATAGATAAGAACATCGGCGTCTTCAAAAGCAGATTTTACAAAATCCATCATCGAAGCCTGTAGCTCGTAAGCCGGTTTAATAATTCCCGGAGTATCACTAAGGATTACCTGGAAATCTTCACCGTTAACGATTCCTAGAATTCTATGACGGGTAGTTTGTGCTTTCGAGGTGATAATAGAAAGTCTCTCCCCGATAAAAGCATTCATCAAAGTTGATTTTCCCACGTTGGGATTACCAATAATATTTACAAATCCGGCTTTATGTGCCATAATGATAATTTTTGCAAAGGTATTTCATTTGGAAACTGTTACCTAATCTTTATTCAATTTCTAACGAATAGACATTTACCGATCTATAATTTGAAATTAAAGCTAAAGAATACTTTGAATAATTCAATATAACCCATTGAAAATCATAATTTAATAAAAATAGGAATCTGAACTCATTAAGGGTTGCGCTTCTCTTTTTAATGACTATTTTTGCCGCTTCAAAAAATCAAGCCGAAAAAGCCCGATTATGAAAAAAGTTTTGAACTTATTCGACTTCAAGCAACAAGTTAACTATAAAACAGAGGTGCTTGCCGGATTAACTGTAGCGATGACCATGATCCCCGAATCACTTTCATTCGCTATTCTTGCCGGATTCCCTCCTCTTATGGGATTATATGCTTCATTTATCATGGGTCTGGTTACAGCCATTTTTGGCGGAAGACCGGGAATGATCTCTGGTGGTGCCGGTGCAACGGTAATTGTACTTATTGCTTTAATGAAGTCTCATGGGCTTGATTACGTTCTTGCGGCGGTTGCATTAGCCGGTGTTATTCAGATAGTAATTGGTGTTTTTAAGCTAGGGAAATTCATACGCCTGGTTCCTCATCCTGTAATGTTCGGGTTTGTAAACGGACTGGCGATCATCATTTTCATGTCCCAATTAGATCAATTTAAAACTGTTGTGAATGGCGATATTGTATGGCTTTCCGGAACTTCTCTTTATATCATGGCCGGCCTGGTAGCTCTTACCATCGCTATTGTAGTATTATTGCCTAAACTCACCAAAGCTGTACCTTCTTCCCTAGTTGCCATTATAGTAGTATTCATACTCGTCTATTTCCTGGGAATAGACACTAAAACTGTAGAAGACATAGCATCTGTTAGTGGTGGATTCCCACCATTCCATATCCCTGAAATTGAATTAAGCTGGAATACATTGGAAACTATTGCGCCATATTCCATGATCATGGCAGCAGTTGGATTAACCGAAGGATTACTTACTTTGAACCTGGTTGATGAAATAACTCAAACAAAAGGTAGCGGTAACAGAGAATGTGTAGCCCAGGGAAGTGCTAACGTGTTAAATGGATTTTTCTTCGGAATGGGTGGTTGCCCAATGATTGCTCAAACTCTGGTTAACCTTTCTGCAGGTTCCAGAGCCAGATTATCCGGAATTATCGCGGCTTTTACAATTCTGGTGATCGTACTATTTGGAGCACCGGTTATAGAACAGGTACCAATGGCGGCTCTTGTGGGTGTAATGATCATGGTAGCGATCGGAACTTTTGAATGGGCAAGTTTGAAGATCTTTAATAAAGTACCTAAGAAAGATATTTTTCTAGTGATCATAGTAGCATTAATAACAGTATTACTTCATAACCTGGCCTTGGCAGTTCTCGTTGGTGTAATCCTTTCAGCATTATTCTTTGCCTGGGAAAGCGCCAAAAGAATTAGAGCAAGAAAGCATATTGACGAAAATGGCGTAAAGCATTATGAAATATACGGCCCGTTATTCTTCGCATCTACCACCAATTTTGCTGAAAAATTTGATGTAATAAACGATCCCGAAGAGATCATTATTGATTTTAAGGATAGTCGTGTTGCAGACATGTCGGCCATCGAAGCCTTAAACAACGTAACTCAGCGATATAGTAAGGTTGGCAAAAAAGTTCACTTAAGACACTTAAGCAATGACTGCCGCAGATTACTTCAGAACGCTGATGCACTTATTGAAGTAAACATCCTGGAAGACCCAACTTACAAGGTTGCAACAGATAAGGCTTAAAGAGAATTATCATTGATCTCTATCCAGTATCCATCAGGGTCCTGGAGATAAATCTGTTTTATACCATCTGGCCTGGTATTGGTAGTTTCCTTTTCCCCAGTCCAGTTTTCAAATGGCACTTTTTCGCTTTTCAGAAACTCCATCAATTCTGATAGCTTTGACGTATTTAATGCCATATGCACTCCTTTATGTTTTTCTGGCACATCTTCGCTTTCAATTAAATGAATCTGAACTTTTTCAGCGAGTTCGAACCATCTAATATGATCTGGAAGACCGCCATTAGGGATCTCCTTCAGTCCTAGAATTTCAGAATAAAATTTTGCCGAGGCATCTAAATCCTTTACCAGGATCGCATCGTGGTCTTTATGCAGTTGAAAATTATTTTGTGAGTTCATCATGGAAGTAAATAACAAAATTGTGAGAACACTAATTATTTTTTTCATTTTCTTATTGTTGGATTCTAAAGTTAGACAATTTCTGAAAATGTTTCGGCACTTCCCGAAAGCCTTAAAACTTTGCATTTTCTTTTAAACATTACTTAAAATGACTGATCAGAAAATATAATATTCCTAACTTTCAGGAACCAACAAAATCAAAGTTTATTAGATGGCTGAGCTAAGTGAAGATGAATTTCAGAATATTCTATCTATTCAGAATAAATGTACCCGGTTAAACCTCAACGAAAATATTTATGGAACTTTCGCTGAGATAGGAGCCGGACAGGAAACAGTTCGTCATTTTTTTAGAGCAGGAAATCCAAAGGGTACCATAGCCAAAACTCTGAGTGCCTACGATAAAGATTTTAGTGATGCTATTTATGGCTTAGATCCTCAAAACAGGTATGTAACAGAGGCTCGACTTAAACGAATGATAGATTACGAGGCAGACCTGATTGAAAAGAGATTGTCCAGGAAAAAATATCCTAACAAGCTATTCTTTAGTTACGCCAATACAGTAGCAACTATAGATTGGGCTAAAAAGTATAAAGGTCATGGCTGGCTAGGAATCAAATTCCAGCGAGAGCCGGAACAGGAATATAGCGAGATCATTCTGCACGTTCAGTTTCACGAAAATAATGCTTCTCAGCAACAGATAAGTTTAGGAATTATGGGCGTGAATCTTATTTATGCTGCATTTTACCAGAGCGACGACCCTAAAGTACTTATCAAAAAACTTTATGATCATCTTTCAGTAGATAAAATCGAGATCGATTCTATCAATTTTAAAGGACCTGTTTTCAAAAATGTGGATAACAGGTTGATGAGCCTCGAACTTGTGAAAGAAGGCATTACTGATGCCGTAATGTTCTCTAAGGATGGAAACAATATTCTACCCGCAAATGTTCTATATAAAAAGAACATTCTAACCCTTAGAGGAAGTTTTCGACCGGTTACCAACCTAAACCTGAACATGTTCATGTCTGCCAGGAAATTATTCCTGGAGGAAGAAGAAGTAGATCCAGATAAGACCGTCATTATTTTTGAAATGACCCTAAATAATCTAAAAGCTGAAGGAGAAATTGATGAAAAAGATTTCTTAGATAGAGCCGATCTTTTATGTGCTTCTGGACAAACCGTAATGATCTCCAGTTTTCAGGAATATTATAAAGTAGTAGAATATTTCTCTTTGCATACTAAAA
The DNA here is from genome assembly GCF_031344135.1 of Christiangramia sediminicola. NCBI lineage: Bacteria > Pseudomonadati > Bacteroidota > Flavobacteriia > Flavobacteriales > Flavobacteriaceae > Christiangramia > Christiangramia sediminicola. The sequence goes on along the minus strand of NZ_JAVJIU010000006.1, from coordinate 93,114 downwards.
AACAACTTGGCCTGGCGATGGGTGTAGACAACCTTATCGATATTTTCAACGAGAAATACTATCGACATTTAAGCGGTGGCATTCTGGAAGCTTTTGGAAAACTATTCTTTAAAAGTTTGAAAGTTTACCTGTATCCAATTAGAGATGAAGAGACCGGTGATATCATCAATAGTAAGAATCTAAAAGTTCATCCAAGAGTTAAAGAACTTTACAAGTTTTTCGTGGATAATGGAAAAGTGATCGATATCGAAGATTATGATGAAGAGTCACTGGATATTCACCCGAGAAAAGTTTATGAAATGATTCGTGAAGGCGATCAAGAGTGGGAAAATATGGTTCCCGGACTTACTGCGAAAATGATCAAGGAAAAAAATCTATTTCAGGAAGAAAAAGAAACTCAAAGCTAAAACCGGTTTAGGTGGAAAATTCAGATTTCATACCTCTGTCATACATAACGATACTACCCGCAACTGAAACATTCAAACTTAAAGTTGATTTGAATTTCACCAGAAAATGGGCTTTTTCTATAGCTGCATTAGATAAACCGTGATCTTCTGCACCCAGAAGATAAACACATCTACGGGGATGTTTAAACTCTTCCAGAGCCTGTGCTTCATCGGTAAGTTCAACTCCAACTAACATTGCGCCTTTTGGAAGATGTGCATAAAAATCTTCAAAAGTATCGTAATGAAAATACGGCATTGCGCCTACAGCCTTATGGGTGTCACAAGCCTGTTTTGAATATCTGTTACCAATCGTATAAATAAAACTAGCGCCCATATTCTGAGCAGAACGCCATAAAACCCCAAGATTTTCAGGGGTCTTTCCATTCTGAATTCCAATTCCGAAAAATCCCTGTTCCAGATTATCTGTTTGCATCCTGCAAAAATAGGATTCTTAAGTCTTTCTTCATAAAAATAGATGATCGCAGATATGCCGATTATCGAAAAAGCTATTGAATTTATCGGTTATATTACTGTATTTCAAAAAGTTGAACTAAATTCAAGTCAACTATCAACCAATTTTAAATCAATATGTTAGACTCTAATTCCAAATTCGAGACCGGGAGAGGTGTATACCTGCAGGTTTTCCTGGCCGTAATTCTCATGATTTTTGCAGCTTCCTGTAAGGACAAAGACTATAAAGAAGTTCCAGAAGAAAAGAAAATGACGATGAATGACAGTATTAAGCGAGGCGAATATCTTGTAAAAACAATTGGCTGTCACGATTGTCACTCACCAAAAAGAATGACCGAACGTGGACCACAGGAAATTCCGGAACTTGCTCTAAGCGGTTACCAGGCGGGCGACACTTTACCTCCAATCAATTCTGAAGCTATTCAAAATGGATGGATGTTAATGAGTGGTGACTTAACTGCTGCTGTAGGCCCATGGGGTGTTTCTTTTGCTGCCAACCTAACTTCAGATGATACAGGGATTGGTAACTGGAGTATGGAAAGATTTAAAACTGCCATGCGAGAAGGTAAATTAAAAGGAGACAAAGGTGGTAGAATGATGCTCCCTCCTATGCCATGGCAAAATTTAGGTAAGCTAACAGATGAAGACCTAGAATCTATGTTCAAATACCTTCAGAGCACTGAACCGGTTGAAAATGCTGTTCCTGCGCCAATCCCTCCAACAAAACTGGACAGTTTAAAAACAAAATAAAAAAACCGGCTTTGTGCCGGTTTTTATTTTATTGAACTTTAAAAGTTTTGAGCATTCCTTTACTTTGAGGATCTGGCACTTCAGAAATCAGGGCATAATTACCCGGTCTTAGTTCAGCTGTAAAATAACCGATTCCCCCCTGTTTCATTTCCTGCATTCCTCCAAGGAATTTAAATCCTTCAGGAGAAGGCGTCTGTAGTCCTTTTGGATCTGCCCAGTTCATCCAGGCATTAAGCTTGGAAATATCTGCACCTTCATCTACCCAAACCAGGTGAACATCAGACATCACATAATTTTCATGAACTTTTTGTTCTCCAAATTCTACTTTAAAAGTTTTTTCGCCGGCAGATGGTCTTTCATTAAATGTGATTCCTTCAATCCCTGAAACATTAATAGTGTAATCTTCCATAATATCAACCTCAGAACTATCAGGTTCAATCACATTTATCTGCATTGCCATACCCTGCGTATTATGAAAAACACCGTTGGCCATTTTAACATAACATTCAATAATGTAAGTTCCAGGCTCCAGGTAAATAGTAGACTGAGCAGTACTTTTTGCTGAAATAAGACCTACTCCGCCGGTGTATTCAACCTGCTGGAACCATTCAGGTAACTTCCCAAATGCTTCATTAGCCTTTTCAAATTCACCTTTATTCAGGAAATCCATCCCTTCCTGGAAAGCCGGTCCTACTTCTCTCTCAGCATCTTCAATTGTTTTTCCTTCCGGATATTTATCGAAAAGGATAAAATGAGTTTCATTGGAATTGTTGCGATATTTAATGGTGGTCCAACCTGCCTTCCATTCATCTTTAGCTTTAAACTCCATCGCATTGGTGACGATGGTCATAGATTGAGCTTCAGGCTTTTCTTCAGCTTGTTTTGTTTCCTCAGTTTCCTCAACTGAATCTTCATCTTTTTCCTCATTCGATTTACAGGATAGAATTAAAAAATTTAATAATACAGCGATTAATGCTCCTCCAAACGATAATTTGAAATTAGTAGCTTTCATATTTACTGGTTTTGATTAGTCTTTCTTGTGTAAGCAAGTGTGGAGCAATAACTAAATTCTAATTTTTTACGCTTATTTCAAAGAAATTCGCAATTTAAATGATGACTCAACCTCCTAAACCTTAATTAATTGTCAAAAATCTAAACAAGTTTGGAAATCGATGTCATTTTCAAAAACTCTTTATTAAATTTAAGATTCTGACGATCAAAAATTAAAACTCATAGTCTATATGCTAGAGAAGAGTAGAATTGTAATTGAAAATATAAGCCCCGTTATCAATTGTGGTGATTACCCGGTTAAAAGAGTTGTTGATGAAGTTGTAAATGTGCAGGCAGATATTTTTGGAGACGGCCATGATATCATTCAGGCATCTGTATTTTATAAACATTCAGCTAAACGAAACTGGAAAGAATCCAGAATGTGTCCTGCTGAAAATGATGTATGGAAAGGTGCCTTTTCCGTTGAAAGTCAGGGGAATTTTGAATTTTATTTACAGGGCTGGGAAGATCACGGCCTGAACTGGAGACATGGCATCATCAAGAAAATTGAGGATTCACAAAAGGTGACTTCAGAATTACTGGAGGGAGCGGAGATTTTTAAAGAGATATTACCAAAATCAACAAAGTCTGATTCAGTTTTAATTAAGAAAGCCATAGCTGCGTTTCAGGACGAAAATAGCTATGAAGAAGCTGTAAGTATTTGTCTTGACAAAGAGTTGGAAGATATTTTATTGAATTATCCTCATAAAGCTGTACCATTCGAAACGAAAAAATATCCGGTGTACGTAGATCGTAAAAAAGCAAGATTCAGTACCTGGTATGAGTTCTTTCCACGATCTGCATCAAAAGAAGAAGGTAAACATGGAACTTTTAAAGACTGTGAAGCCATCTTACCTAGAGTTGCTGAAATGGGATTTGACACCCTATATTTCCCTCCTGTGCATCCTATTGGAGAAGTTAACAGGAAAGGAAAGAATAATGCAACTAATGCTGAGGACAATGATGTAGGATCACCGTGGGGAATAGGTTCGAAAAATGGAGGTCATAAAGATCTTCATCCGGAACTTGGAAGCCTTAAAGATTTTAAATCTCTCGTAAAAAAAGCAAAGGAATTGGATATAGAAGTGGCCATGGACTTCGCCCTGCAAGCTGCTCCAGATCATCCATATGTAAAAAAACATCCTAAATGGTTCAAATGGCGTCCCGATGGAACCATTCAATATGCTGAAAATCCTCCAAAAAAATACCAGGATATTCTACCCATTCACTTTGAATCTGATGAATGGAAAAAAATGTGGAAAGAATTTCTGGATATCGTTCTTTACTGGATCGAAGAAATAGGAATTCAGGTTTTCAGAGTAGATAATCCGCACACCAAACCATTTTATTTCTGGGGATGGTTAATTGCTGAAGTGAAAAAGAAACATCCTGATATTTTATTCCTGGCAGAAGCATTTTCACGTCCAAAAATCATGGAGCAATTAGGTAAGCAAGGTTTTACACAGTCTTATACTTATTTTACCTGGAGAACAAATAAACATGAGCTAACAGAATATGTGAACCAGCTAACGAATACTGAATTAAGCGAATACTTCAGGCCCAATTTCTGGCCAAATACTCCAGATATTAATCCTTACCATCTTCAGGGTGCGAACGAATCAATGTTTATGATCAGGTATTTTCTTGCTGCGACCTTAAGTTCTAATACTGGAATTTACGGACCCGTTTATGAGTTTATGATTTCTGAAGCCATGCCTGGCAAAGAAGAGTATAGAGATTCAGAAAAATACCAGATTAGTAATTGGGACTGGAAGGCAGAAAATAAACTTATGCGTGTGATCTCAAAGATCAACACAGCGAGAAAAAACAATTCTTCCCTGCAGCAAACCAATAATATTCAATTCTGTGAAATTCATGATGACGGACTCATGGCATACTATAAATATGACCAGGAAAAAGAAAATCAAACCTTAATGGTAGTGAGTCTTGATCCTTATTATGCGAAGCAGGGTTCGGTAAGGTTTCCCAGGCATGAAATTGGCCTGGATCATGGCCAATCTGTAACTGTTGAAGATCAGATCACTGGTAACTCTTACCATTGGGATCAGGAATGGTGTTATATAGAATTACATCCAGGAATGCCTTTCCACTTATTCAAAATTATTAAAAACTAAAAAATGTCAAAGAAGGCGAATACCAACGTAAATACTTCAGATTTTCAGTTTAAGAATACCTGGGAAACGGCATTCGAAGACCAGGAATTCATCAAGACTTTCAGCACAGAAATTCTTGAAGATTATATTCTGAAGAAACGTTGGTATGCCGGAAAGTCGAGCACACTTAAGTATATTGAAGTTGTAGATCACTGTAAACTTAGCTCTGATAAAAACACTTATTTTGGAGTGCTTATCGAGATCAACTTTAGCGAGGCTTTTTTCCAAGATTATTTTATCCCGGTAAGTTTCATCCCTGGAAATAAAGAAAATTTAGAGACGGGAACCATCATTGCTCCGGTTACCTTTCAAGGCGTGGAAGGTCATTTAATAGATGCACTGCATATTGAAGATTTCAGGATCGTAGTGTTCAATAGAATTATGGGTTACTCCGGAGAAAATAACCATAAAAAGATCCTTTTCCATCGTTCAGAAACCATGAAACCTATGAAGTATGAATCTTCAGGATTTATGGGCGGTGAACAAAGCAACACGTCTATTATTTATAATAACAGCCTGGTCATGAAATTCTTCCGTAGAATTTATACCAGTAAGAATCCAGATTATGAAATAAGTCGTTTCCTTACCGAAAAAAGCAATTTCAAAAACATTCCAGCATACGTAGGCAGCATTAATCTTGATCTTGATAATGGTGATACTATTACCCTGGCATTGATGCAGGATCTTATTGAAAATGAAGGTGACGCCTGGAAATATATGCTGGAAGAGCTAAAATCTGTTTTTACCAATATTGAAAAGAAAAAGATCAAGGTTAAAAAGCTTCCTGCCATATCGCTTTACCAGAGGCAACCTATTAATTCCATTCCGCCTGAGATCATCGATTTCGCGGGACTCAATATATTTCTTAAAGTTTCCAAACTTGCACAAAGAACTGCTGAAATGCATATTGCTCTGGGAAGCGACATGCAAGACACGGCCTTCACTCCTACGAAATACAATGGTGATTATGCGGTTTGGCTTAAGAACCGGCTTATTTATATGTTTCAGAACAGGTTGAATACCATCGAAAATAATATGCATAAACTGGATGGTGAAGCCCTTGAACTTGCCAAGGAATTTCTAGATAAGAAAAAAGAAATAAGGGAACATTTTCTGAATTTTAACTGGACCAGAATGAAAAGCGAACGCATCAGGATCCATGGAGATTATCATCTGGGACAGGTTCTGGTAGATCATGATGATTTTTATTTGCTGGATTTTGAAGGAGAACCTGAAAGTACTATCCAGGATAGAAAAGTGAAACAACCACCATTAAAAGATGTGGCAGGCATGTTCAGATCATTTCATTATGCCATATATTCCACCATCTTTAATAACGACGGGAGCTTTTCTACCTCTCAGGAAGATATGTTCGAGGCCGGTGAGGTGCTTTATAAATACATGATCGGTGTATTCATGGAGACTTATGTACACAAAGTACAGGCAGAAAATTTAAATATTGGATATAAGCAGGAAATAGAATTTTTACTCGATTATTGCTTACTGGAAAAAGCGGTTTATGAACTTGGTTACGAATTGAATTCCAGGCCAAGATGGACCATAATTCCTCTTAGAGGAATCGCCAGTATTTTAAAGAATAAGAAAAATTAAAACCAACTATGAAAAAAGAAGTACAAGTACACTCTTTATTTTCAGATTTCGATATATCTCTTTTTAGGGCTGGAAAACATTACAGGCTGTATGAAAAGTTTGGCGCGCATATCTTGGAAGTTGATGGCGAGAAAGGCGTTTATTTCGCAGTATGGGCTCCATCAGCAAAATCAGTTTCGGTTATTGGAGATTTTAACTACTGGCTGGAGGGCGAGCATCCACTTAATGTTAGATGGGACGAAAGCGGTATCTGGGAAGGATTTATTCCGGGAGTAGAGAAAGGAGCGAAATATAAATACAAGATACATTCCAGCATCGATGATATGAAGCTGGAAAAGGCAGATCCATATGCTCTGAAATGTGAGCATCCGCCTAATACCGCTTCCATCGTATGGGATCTTGAATATAAATGGAAAGACAAGAAACATATGTCTTCCAGAAAAGATAAAAACTCATTAAGCAGTCCGTACTCGATTTATGAAGTTCATCTGGGATCCTGGAGAAAAAACATGGATGAGAATCGTTCACTTACCTATGTAGAAATGGCCGATGAGCTGGTTTCTTATGTAAAGGAAGTTGGATTCACTCATGTTGAATTCATGCCTATAATGGAATATCCTTATGATCCTTCCTGGGGTTATCAATTAACCGGGTATTTTGCTCCTACTTCGCGCTTTGGCGATCCTCAGGAGTTCATGTATCTCACCGATGCTTTCCATAAGGCTGGAATTGGTGTTATCCTGGATTGGGTGCCTTCACACTTTCCGGAAGATAAACATGGCCTTGGAAAATTTGACGGTTCCAATTTATACGAACATCCAGATCCAAGAAAAGGATATCACCCTGACTGGAAAAGTTTAATCTTCAACTACGGTAGAAATGAAGTTAGATCTTTCCTTATCAGTAACGCTATTTTCTGGCTGGACAAGTATCATGCAGACGGATTAAGGGTAGATGCTGTTGCCTCTATGTTATACCTTGATTATTCCAGGGAAGACGGAGAATGGGAGCCAAATGAACATGGCGGAAGAGAAAACCTGGATGCCATTAGTTTTGTGCGTGATCTCAATACTGAGGTCTATAAAAGTTTTGACGGGGTACAGACCATTGCCGAAGAATCTACGTCTTTCCCAATGGTTTCAAGACCTGTAGACCTTGGCGGCCTTGGTTTCGGAATGAAATGGATGATGGGCTGGATGCACGATACATTAGAGTATTTCAAGAAAGATTCTATCTACCGGCAATATCATCAGAACGATATCACCTTCAGTATGACCTATACTTTTACTGAAAATTTTGTCTTGCCACTAAGTCACGATGAAGTGGTATATGGTAAAAAATCATTATTAGGCAGAATGCCTGGAGATGACTGGCAGAGATTTGCCAACCTAAGACTTCTTTACTCTTATATGTTCACTCATCCCGGCGCAAAATTACTTTTCATGGGTGCAGAGATAGGTCAATATGAAGAATGGAACTATAATACCAGCCTGGACTGGCATTTACTTGATTATGAGCCCCATCAGGGAATCAAGAAAGTACTTACAGATCTGAATAAATTATACAAAACCAGACCAGCATTGCATGAAAAGCAATTCACTGCAGATGGTTTTGAATGGATCTCTTATGATGATAGTCAGAATTCAGTGCTAACCTATATTCGTAAAGGAGAAGATCCCAAAAAATCCTTAGTGGTTGTATGCAATTTCACTCCAACGGTGTTGAAAGATTATAGCGTCGGAGTTCCACATAGCGGAAAACTGAAAGAGATCTTCAATTCAGATAACGAAAAATATGGAGGCTCCGGAATCAAAAATAAAAGCATTAAAACCAAAAAAGAATCTTTCCACGGAAGAGATAATTCTGCAGAAATAACCATTCCACCTTTGGGATGTGTTGTATTTGAAATTTTATGAACAAGCATATAATAATTCAAGGGAATAAACTTCTTTTGTAACCGATTAACAAGATTGCAAAACTATGATTACCAATACAGAACTCGAACATAAGGGGAACCTATACCCTAGCGGATTGATCTCATATGAGCACGATCAGGATACGATAAATTTCATCACCAAAAACGGAGTTAGACTTCAAATTACCGTTTTACGTGATAACATGTTAAGAATGCGCTATACTACAAATGGCATTTTTGAAAATGATTTTTCTTATGCTGTAGATGAAAATCATCCACATGGATTTAACCAACTAAAGGTTGAAGAGGATGAGACGCATATTATTATTACTACTGAAAAATTTAAATGCAAGGTTGCCCGTGACGATATACGTGTTGGCATGTATGATCTTGACGGAAAAACCATCCTTGAGGATGAACTTGGTTTCCACTGGGAAGAAAGCTTTGAATTTGGAGGGAATTTTGTAAAAATGAGCAAATCATCGAAAGATCAGGAGAACTTCTTTGGCCTTGGTGATAAGCCAACTAACTTCAATTTGAAAGGAAAACGTCTTAGCCTATGGAATACAGATCAATACGCCTACGGAAAAGATACAAATGAGCTTTATAAAGCTGTTCCATTCTATATGGGACTTCACGGAAATCTTTCTTACGGAATATTCTTCGATAATACCTTCAAGACACATTTTGACTTTTGTAGTGAACGTAGACACGTAACCAGTTTCTGGGCAGATGGTGGTGAGATGAATTACTATTTCATCTATGGGCCTCAAATGTCTGATGTCTTAACTACCTACACAGACCTTACAGGTAAACCAGAACTTCCACCAATGTGGGCGCTAGGGTTCCACCAATGTAAATGGAGTTATTACCCGGAGAGCAAAGTGAAAGAGATCACTTCAAGATTCAGGGAACTTAATTTTCCTTGTGATGCCATTTATCTTGACATTGATTATATGGATGGTTTCAGGTGCTTTACCTGGAATAAAGAATATTTCCCAGATCCAAAAAGAATGGTACGGGAACTCGAAGAAGATGGATTCAAGACTGTTGCGATAATAGATCCGGGAATCAAGATCGATCTTAATTACGATATTTTCAAGGAGGCTTTAGATAAGAATTATTTCTGCCGAAGAGCCGATGGACCTTATATGCGAGGAAAAGTATGGCCGGGAGAATGTTATTTCCCCGACTTTACCAATCCGGAAGTTAGAGAATGGTGGAGCGGACTTTACCGTGAGCTGATTGGTGATATCGGAGTAAAAGGAGTTTGGAACGATATGAACGAGCCTGCTGTTATGGAAGTTCCGGGAAAAACCTTCCCTTTGGATGTAAGGCACGATTACGATGGTCACAGATGTAGTCACCGTAAAGCGCATAATATCTATGGAATGCAAATGGCTCGCGCCACTTATGAAGGAGTGAAAAAATTCAATTTCCCGAAAAGACCTTTTATTATCACACGTGCAAACTATTCAGGAGGTCAAAGATATACCTCTACCTGGACGGGTGATAACGTAGCTAGCTGGGAACACCTTTGGCTAGCGAATGTTCAGATTCAAAGACTATGTATGAGCGGTATGAGCTTCGCAGGATCTGATATTGGTGGATTTGCTGAGCAACCATCGGGAGAGCTATATACTCGCTGGATGCAATTAGGTATTTTCCACCCCTTCTGTAGAGTACACTCTTCTGGAGATCACGGTGAACAGGAACCATGGTTCTTTGGAGATGAAGTGCTTGATATCGCCAGGAAATATGTAGAACTGAGATATCAGTTATTACCTTATTTATACACAGCTTTTCAGAAATATGTGCATGAAGGAGCACCAATATTAAAACCTCTGGTTTACTTCGATCAGGAAGACGTGCAAACGCATTACAGGTCTGATGAATTTATCTTCGGAAACCAGATCCTTGTCTGCCCTATTCAGGAACCAAATGTACAGGGAAGAAGAATGTATATACCACGAGGAAAATGGTATAACTTCTGGAACGATAAATTGATCACCGGCGGAAAAGAAATGTGGGTAGATGCTCCTCTGGACACGATTCCTATGTATATCAAGGAAGGTGCAATCATTCCTAAATATCCTGTTCAGCAATATGTGGATCAATTAGACCTTGAGGAAATAGACCTTGATGTTTATTACAAACTTGGTAAGGAAAGTTCAGAATTCTACGAAGATGCTCATGATGGATATGAATATCGCCAGAACATCTATAGTTTAAGAACTTTTAAATTGACAGGAAGAGAAGATGGGATCATTGTACAGCAGCACAAAAGCGGAAAATATTCTGCTCCTTATGCAAGGTTTAAATTGAAATTCCACGGACTTCCATTTGAAGTCAAGAAAGTAATCTTCGAAAACGAAGAGATTCCATTAGAGAATCTTCAGTATAATGCAGAAGAGAAAACTATAATAGTTGATAAGGAATTCAGTGATATTCATCTCGTAGGATAAAATATCAAAGCTTATAAAATTAATTAGCCTGCCTCATCAAATGATGAAGACAGGCTAATTTTTGTTAGGGCATTTTACTAATTTGATCTATCCTCTACAGAATCTGTTAAGCTGTAGCCATAGAATTTTTTAAATGAACTATAAAATAATTTCGGACTGGAAAAGCCAGATTTATAGGCTACTTCCATTACATTCATATCCGTATGTTCCATAAGATCTCTTGCGTAATTCAACCTGGTAAATTCCATGAAATCCTGAGGTGAAAGGTTTACCAGACTCTTCAATTTCATAAACAGTGTGTTGCTGGTAATGCTCAGGGCGGCACTTAGATCATGCACAGAGAAATTTTCATTCCTGATATTTTGCACCACGATATCACTTAGGTTTGTGATGAATTTCGCATCGCTATCACTTCGGAATTTAACCTCAACAGCATCTACATGAGATTTTACATAAGAATTCCTGAGGTCGCGTTGCCAGGTAAGTATCTTAGTGACCTTGGATAAAAGCAGATTCACATCAATCGGTTTTCTAATCACCTCAACCATTTCTTCCATCTGATCTTTACCCAGCATTTGTTCTTCATCTGCAACAAGGAAAATATTAATATGGTTCAAACCTATATTCCTTTTCAGCATTTTTGATAACTGAAAGGCATTCATATCTGGCAGAACCGTAGCCGTAATAATGATATCGGGGAAGATCATCCCAGCCTTTTCTATTCCTTCTTCAGCATTTCCTGCCTGGTAGATCTGGCAATATTTCCCGATACTATTCACCAGAAGATTTCGTGTTTCAACATCATTCTCGATAATGAGGACCTTACTTTCACTTAAGTTGGTAATCTCTGCTGGAAACTCTGTTTTTGGGGCAGTCTTAGTCTTTTCTGCTTTGAAAATTGCCGCTGCTCTTTCCGGCACTTTTCTGTAATCCTCTTTTTTATTCTTTAGAACAGCCGTAAAAGTAGAACCTTCATCTTTTTCTGTCTCGTAGCTAAAACTACCTCCAGCTTTAGCGATTAGATCCTGGGCCTTTAGAATATATTTCAATCCGCTCTTATCCCTGAACTTCATATTTGGATTGATGGATTTTTTCTTCTCCATAACCTTGATATCATGTTCAGGAATACCTCTACCGTTATCGGTAATCTGGATTTTGAGATCGCCAATACTCGTCTGGATAAGGTTTACAAGAATTTTACCTTCTTTTAAGGAATAACCAGCACTTCCCGAAATAAGACTAAAAATGATCTTGTCCAGCATTTCAAGGTTATAAAAGAATTCAGAATCTCCCCACTGATCATTAATAATCATTTCAAGCTCCTTCATTTTGTAAACCGGCTCAATTTCCCTGATCACCTGCGGAAAGTGATTTTGCAGGTTGATCTTCGAGATCTCATAAACAGATTCCTGGTAATTGAAATTCAGGATCTGGTTAAACAACTCATCAAATCTTGCCGCATAACGCTGAAGATCTTCCGTATTACCTGCTTCTGCCGATGCCGAGATCTTACTTAAAGACTTTACAGCACTTTCTACTGGCTTTTTAAATTCCTTTTGAAGCTGATCACGAAGTTCTGCTTTCGCTAACTGATCTGCGTTCCTGGAACGTTTGATGAACACAAAAACAAAGATCGCAATGGTAGCCAGAATACTTATGCCCATAAATAGGTAAATACTACTTACTGTTCCTGCTACAGCTTCAACAGAAATATTTAAAGTTTCAGGTTTCGTCCAGGCCGCATCGCCGAGCCTGCCTCTAACCTTAAAAACATAATTACCCGGCGCAAGGTTAGAATAGCTAGCCGTATTCACCTGGGAAGGTTTGCTCCACTCCTCATCAAGACCTTCCATTTTCCAGGAATAAAGAATTGATTCAGGTGCTAAATGAGAGAATCCAGCGAACTCAATTCGGAAACCTTTTGTTTCATCAAGTTGAACCTGATCTTTCCCAGCCAGCAGAATATTCGATTTCTTTTCATCTTTATCTGAAGGAAGCAACATATTTTTCAATTCCAGCCTTGGTTTGAATTCCTGCTGTGCAAGCATAGTTTTCGGCTTGAATACATTGATTCCTTTTGTGCTTCCAATTGCCAGAGAACCATCCTTCATCATAGTAATATCAGAAGTAAGTTCATTGCTGGTAAGACCGTTTAATTCTGAAAATACCTTTACCGCTTTAGTTTCCTCATCATAATGCGCAAGACCTTTATCTGAAGCCAGCCAGATTCCATCTTTAAAAACTCCCTGAATAGAAACGATATTATCCGATGGTAATCCATTATCGCTGTTTAAAATTTCTATTTCTTTAGATTCAAAATCATACTTGATCAAGCCCATTCCCTCAGTTGCGAATAAGCCAAATCCTTCTTGAGTGATTTTCAAATCATTTATAGAATAATAAAGAAGCTCTTTATTTGCTGAAAGTGCCTCAAGATCTGTGATCCTTCCTGAGTCTGGATCTAAAGAATGAACTCTGGAACGAGTAGCGATAATGATCTTTTTCGGGCCTAATTCTGCGATCGCCTTTACCTCTTTTAAAGGATAATTCTTTATTTTATTATTCGGTTTGACCATGCTAATAAAACCATCTTCTCCACCGATCCAGATATTTTGCTTAGCGTCTACAAACAGTGTATTGGCATTCTGGACTTTAGTTTTGTATAATGCGTCTATCGAATAATGAGCTCGCAAAAGCGTATTGATATTGATTTTATAAACACCATCATCTGCCGTGGCAACCCAAACATGTTCACCAATAGAGGCTATATCGGTAATAGCATCAGGTTCATTTAAACTTCTCGTATAATTAAGGTTTTTAATATGCCTCCAGCGATCGGTTTCGGGATTCCAGATACTCAATCCTTTTCCTGTTCCAAACCATACATTTCCCCTGGAATCGGTTTGAGCTGCAGTCACAAAATTATCGGCAAGACTTGAATAGACTGCCGGATCATTTTTTAATTTGTCAATGGCATAACCAGAAAAGTTCTTAAGATATAAACCTTCCTTTGCAACCAGCCATAAAAGGTTCTGAGAATTAAAAGAAATCTGGTGGATGTTGTTAGGATATTCTTTTCCAGGCTCTTCAATTAACTTTAGGTCTTCACTAATTCTAAAGACACCTTTTCCATTTGTTGCCATGATCACTTCATCGTCAAACTTTTCGAGATCGGTGATTTCAAGGCTTGAAACTGAATACGGAAGTGAATAAACTTTTTGAACATTCCTGAACTGAGTATCGGTCATAAGCAAACCACCGGTTCTGGTACCAAAAATCACTTTATCATCCAAAGCAAGTGCGCTGGTAATATCCATGTTCTGGTAGTAGCCCATGTCCAGTTTATTGAATTTTCCTGAACGTCTGTCTATTGTTAAAATTCCATTAGGTCCGGCAAAAACTATTTTATTATTGAATAACACGATATCTGAGGCCATCGTATTTTCTGAAAGGAATCGGGAAATTCCAAAGTCTTCTTTATCAGAATCGATATTCAGCTTAAAAATACCGTTCTCTGCCGCTAGCCATAGTTGATTTCCTGGATCTTCGAGCATCCCATAAATCTTTCCGGTAATGCTGCTAACGAATACAAATTCATTTTTTTTCGAATCAAAAACTGCCAGCCCTCTGTTACCTGAAAGCCAGATCTTGTTCTCAGAATCGGTAAAAGTTTCGAGAAAAACCGAACCGATTTCTTTAGGCACTCCTCTAAATTTATTGTAGTCTTTTACTTCAATAGAATTATAGGCCATGACCTTGACGGGAGTTGTAATCCAGAGCATATCGCCCAGATCCTGCTGGATATGCACCTCTTCGGCTTTAATAAATGGCTCTACCGCCTTTACTCTTTTAACTGAATTTGAGTTCTGACCGATTAACGAACCGATAATTCCAATTATAAATAAAAAGGAATACAAAACTCTCAATTTAAAATGCCCCAAATCTCAAATTTTAGTTGATTGAATCAGGGATAATTTAGGAATTATCAGGATTACAAATCCCTGTTTTATAAAGTTTTAGAGTTGATTTATTAAGACGATATTAACAAAATGAAGAAAGAATTTTCATACAGTTTAAAATCTGGAAATAAAAAAGGCTAACCAACATACAAACGCATATTTAGTTAGCCTTCATGTTCATCGTTTTACCGATTAACAATACTTAAAGATACGAATCAAATAATGTGTATCCAATAGCTATTTGATAATTGACGAAAAATAAGGGTTTTCCCCTATATATATTTATTTAGCACAAACCACAGTTAGGAAAATACTCAAAACCTGATATTCGTCATTATTTAAGAAGTACTCCTACCCCAAATTTGTATTGATTTAAAAACGTAATCAATATGAAACCTTTTCACTCACTTAAAATGCTTGGCGCTTTACTTCTGTTAAGTCTAGGATTAAATGCTCAAAGTTTCCAGTTTGATAATAACTCTTCAAGCCTGATTGTGTACGGCACTTCCAATATCCATGACTGGATTATAGACGCTGCCAAAAGCAGCGGAACAATAACTCTGGCTACATCAGATCAAAAAATTACCGGTATAGAGAATCTTGAAATGGTAATTAGATCTGAAAGTTTAAAAAGTGGCAAGAGCGGTATGGATAAGAACACGTACAAGGCTTTAAAAACAGAACAATTCAAAACGATCACATATAAGCTCAAATCAGTTAAAAGCATTAATCAAAGCTCTAATGGTTCCTACCATGTAATGACTTCAGGAATTCTCGAGTTGGCGGGAGTCAAGAAAAACACCGATCTGAAATTTAACCTGGAGCTTCAAAACAACAAGGTCACAATAAATGGTGAACATGAATTGAAAATGACCGATTTCAATATAGAACCTCCAACTGCTGTATTCGGATCAATCAAAACCGGAGACGAGGTTAAAATAAAATTTAGAGCTCAATTCAATAAATAATACTTCAACCTTTAAAATTACCGATATGAAAACTTTTACTAAATATTTCAGTTTCGTGCTTATAGCACTCATGGCTACATCTGCAATCGCGCAAAGTAGCCGAGATCTCGATAATTACAGATCTCCAGATCAAAGAGGAATCAATCAATTTGAAGCACCAAAAGACAGCTTGTCTAATTTTGATGGTATTAAAGTGAGAATTGGAGGAGCTTCTACTATTCAGTTCCAGGGTCTTGATCACGAAAATTCAGGAAACGAGGCAACCCCGGTATTGGAAGAAATTGGAAAGAATTTTAATCTTGCAACTGCGAACCTAGATCTTGATGTGGCTCTTTACGATGGAGTTAGAATGCATTTAAGAACTTACCTGTCTTCTCAACATCACCCGGAAGCCTGGGTGAAAGGCGGCTATATCCAAATTGACAAGCTTGATTTTATAAGCGAAGGTTTTGCTGAAGATCTTATGAATAAGCTTCGTTTTAAAATCGGTCACATGGAGGTGAATTACGGTGATGCACATTTTAGAAGAACAGATAATGCCATGGCGCTTTACAATCCATTCGTTGGAAATTACCTTATGGATAGTTTTACTACTGAAGTTGGTGCCGAAGTTTATTATTTCAATGAAGGCTGGCTAGGAATGCTGGGTATGACCAACGGAAAGCTAAACCAGTCTGTAGAAAATCCTGATTCTACCAGTCCTTCTTTCGTGGCTAAATTTGGTTACGATGATTACGTAAGTGAAGACCTGAGATTAAGATTAACAGGTTCTGTTTACCATACCGCACAAACCGCCAGCGCCTATTTATATAGCGGCGACCGTTCCGGTAGCAGATATTATACCATATTCACCGATGTTGACGGTAATGGAGACGGTTTTAGAGCCGGACGTATCAATCCCGGACTTAGAAACGAATTAACTTCGATAATGATCAACCCTTTCCTTAAATACGGCGGATTGGAATTCTTCGGGATCTACGAAAGAGCAAAGGGAAAAGCCTCATCTGAAGCTAGTGAAAGAACCTGGAATCATTATGCCGGCGAGTTGATATACAGGTTTGGTGAAGAAGAAGATCTTTACCTGGGAGGACGTTACAGCCTTGCCGAAGGTGAACTTCAAAGTGGTGATGATGTAGACATTAACAGATTCCAATTAGGGGCCGGATGGTTTATGACAAAAAACATCCTGATGAAACTGGAATATGTAAATCAGAAATACAACGATTATCCTGTTACCGATATTCATAACGATGGAAAATTCAACGGGTTTATGGTTGAAGCTGCAATTAGTTTCTAGAGTTTGAATTATGCTTTCGGGTAGAACTTCTGCAATGAAGTTCTACCCGAATTTTTACCTGGCAAATTGAAAACTAAATCATGAAAGGTCTACTTACATATTATTTAATACTCTTCTTCTCGATAGTACTAACAGCACAGAAAGATCTTGAAAAGGAAACCATTTATATCCTTCCTGAAAGTGAATTGGTCATCGCAGGCAGCACCAACGTAAATAATTTTGAATGCAAATTCAATATTCAATTGATCTGTGAGCCGAAGAATTTTAGTTACTCGCTGGAAGAGGAAAATATCATTTTCAGAAACCTGGATCTTAAGTTGCTTACTGAAGGTTTTGATTGCGGTAATAAACGAATGAATGCCGATTTTCAGGATCTCTTGATGAATGAAAACCATCCCATGATCATTATTCAGGTGAAACGGGTTGAATTAATCTCATCTGAATATGCTAAGGCTTTTATAAAAGTAACCTTAGCTGGTAAGAATAAAAATTATGAATTGCCAGTTCATTTGAACGAGGAACATTTTATGGGAAAATTCAAAATCAATATTCGGGATTTCGGATTGGAGCCACCTACCAAAGCTCTTGGACTAATAGAAGTTGATGAAATGATCGAAGTTCAGTTCAATTTAAAAGTCAGGGAGCTATTATAAATATCAACATAAAAACTATGAAAAACTTAAAAATCGTATCGGCACAGGAAGCGGTAAAAGAGGTAAAATCTAATCAGCGCGTATTTATTCAGGGTGCTGCGATGACTCCCAATATCCTAATTGACGCACTTTGTGAAAGATATACAGAACTTAAAAATGTTGAGATCATCCAGATTCATACCGAAGGGAAAGCGCTGTATACAGAGGCTCCTTATCATGATGCCTTTAAGACCAACAGTTGTTTTGTAGGTGGTAATGTTCGAAAAGCTGTGAATTCCAATTTCGGAGCTTATATCCCGATATTTCTCAGTGATATCCATATACTTTTCAGAAGAAATATTCTGCCTTTGGATGTTGCCTTTTTTCAGGTTTCACCACCAGATAAACATGGATACTGTTCTCTAGGAGTTTCCGTAGATATAACCTTACCGGCAATTCAAAATGCTAAAAAAGTGATCGCCCAGATCAATCCTAATGTTCCCAGAACTCATGGTGATGGTATTATTCACATAAATCAGCTGGATGCTGCTATAGAAGTAAATCAGCCAATTCACGCTGCTCATTTAACTGAACCAACCGAAATTGAAAAACAAATAGGTAAAAATGTAGCCAATCTTGTAGAGGATGGAGCTACGCTTCAAATGGGAATAGGTGGAATTCCCAATGTGGTTCTCAACAACCTCATCCATCATAAACGCCTTGGTATCCACACAGAAATGTTTTCAGACGGAATTCTTCCACTTATTGAAAAAGGAGTGATCACCGGTGAAGAAAAAGAGATAAAAACAGGAAAACTGGTAACATGTTTTGCGGTAGGCTCACCAAAATTGTACGACTTTGTAGATGATAATCCATTGGTGCATTTCAAGGAAGCTGGTTATACGAACGATACGGCGATCATACGAAAGAACCCAAAAGTGACCGCAATTAATTCTGCTATTGAAATTGACCTCACGGGACAGGTTTGCGCCGATACCATTGGTAAAATTCAATATTCCGGAGTTGGTGGCCAGATGGATTTTATTCGAGGCGCTGCTTTATCTGAAGGTGGAAAAGCCATTATCGCTCTTCCTTCAGTAACCAAAAATGGGATTTCAAAGATAGTTCCTTATTTAAAGGAAGGTGCGGGCGTAACCACCACCAGGGCTCACGTGCATTATATCGCTACAGAATACGGTGTGGTTGATCTATTCGGAAAAAACCTCAAGCAAAGAGCAGAAGCTTTGATCTCTATTGCTCATCCAGATCATCAGGAAGAATTAACCAGAATGGCTTACGAACGATTAAATAATTAGAATTCACTGAAAGCATGATTTTCGTCATATTTTAAGTTTAGTGCTGGTGCTATTTTTATCCTGTAATTCAAACACTAGAAATCATGACTTTTTATCAAAAACAACTTTCGGAATTTACCCAGGATTTTTATGCAGGAGCAACCACAGGGATCATTTTATCCACCTGTATAGGATCAATAGCCGCCATGCTAATTTTAATGAATGGTCACGGATTAGGAGAAATGCTGCAACTAGGTTTGATCGTGGTTGTTTGCATGTGGTACAACGCATCTGTTCTAGCGCAATTAAAACCCAGATTTGTATTCAACTCACTAATAATAAGCCTTATTGTTAGCATCAGCTTTATTCTTATAAATATCCTTTGATGATAGTTCTGAATATTAGAAACAGGTTTTTTCTAACAGTTCCTTTATACAGCACTCCTATATACGAGATTGCTTTTCTCTTCAAAAGATCGATTATATCCATGTAATATCCATCTCCTAAAAGATCTTTGGAAAAGCAATCTCTCCTCTTTAAAAATTGTCTTTATTTATTTTAATCTTCAGAAACTTTCGGAATCTGATTATCCGTGGTAGACGTAAATTGGAATGTATACTGGCATTTTGGCCGACAGGCCATATTCAGAGTGCAGAAGTCGGTCACAAAGACTCAGATTTTTACCAATAATGAAAATAAAATCGTACTGTTGCTGGATTTCCAGGAATAATTCGGAAGTAAAGGCGACAGATAAATTATCATCTGCAGAAAGTTTTACAGCAGAATGATTATTGATTTCCAGCAAAGTAAATTTTAGAGACTTAAAGTACTCTATCTGTTCCAGAATATTACTTTCGAAATTAGCAGGCAGAATACTATTATCAACAGGAAATGCAGCCGTTTTAGGTTTTTTGAATTCACATCCACTGGGGATTGCAAAAATGTTGCATTTGATCTTTCTCACCAATTCGTACGCATGATCACCAAAAATAGGATGTGAATGGTCCTGCTGGCTTAGCGTGCCAATGAAAATGAGTTCTATTTTATGCTCTTCCAGTGACCTTCTAACTGCATTGATAAGGTTTTCCGAAGAAAACATGGTCTTAAACCGATGCTGTGAATTTGATGATAATACCTTTAACTCCTGGATTTTGGATTGCAAATCCTGCAGTGTGTTTTCCACTTTTTCACCCAGGACTTTCCCTTTGGTTTTCTCAAAATTGAATTCATGAATATTCATCAAATAGAAATTCACCTTAGAATTCTGTAAGAACTCAATGGCGTATTTCATCGCATTATCTGATGTATTTGAAAAATCGGTTAGAAGAAGGACATTCATCTTATTCACTTATAAAAGCGAAATTAGGGGAAGTAAGAATCCAAAAAAATGATGAATATCAGTATCTGAGAACTTAAGGGATTAATTATCTCACTTCTTTTAACGCCTCAGAATCCAGAAGTTTTATATTTCTACCTTCGATCTCTATTAGTCCTTCTTTTTTAAATTCAGATAGTGTTCTTATAAGACTTTCAGGAGCCATTCCTGCTACACCGGCAAGGTCTGCTCTGGAAATTCGAATACTCTTTAATGGGTGTTTTGTAATTCGTTCAGCAAAAAGCAAAATAGTACTGGCAGCCTTTTTCCGAACCGAACCATAGGCCATATCCATTAATTGGTTTTTAAGTTCAGACATATTATTGCTGAGGTCTTCAACCAGTTGCATGGTGATCTTCGGATTCTCTGCCAGCATCTTTTGAAATTCATCTCTAGAAATTGCATAGACCTGGGATTCTTCCATGGCTGTGGCATAATCTTCATAAGACGAACTGGAATTGACAGCATGATTTCCAAAAAAATCATCTTCCTTATATAATTCAGTGATCAGCTCCTTACCTTGATTATCTGCCCGGTATACTTTTATCACTCCGCGTTTTACCAGGTAGAAAAAATTAGAATGTTTCCCTTTTTCGTAGACATTCTCACCTTTTTTAAAATGCAGTAATTCGTTTTCAGCGAAGATCCTTTTCAGGTCTTCAATATCTCTTAATTTATCAGAAGACGCTGCATCGTTATTCTCCTTTTTATTTGAATTTAGAATGGCGACTTTAGCTAGCCTGCTTTCAATCGCACTCAGTAGCTCCACTTCTTCAAATGGTTTTGTGAGATAATCATCTGCACCAAGATCCATTCCTTTGCGAATATCTTTATGTTCTGTTCTGGCTGATAGAAAAATAAAGGGAATACCAGCTGTCTCAGCATTCTGACCCAAAGCTGCCAGCACTCCGTAACCATCAATTTCAGGCATCATGATATCGCAAACGATAATATCTGGACCTTCCTGTTTAGCTTTTTCAATTCCTACTTTCCCGTTGGGCGCCGTAATGACGTCATAATTGGAAAGCTCCAGTAATTCTGCCGTATTTTCCCTTACCGTAATATCATCTTCAATTAATAACAGTTTTTTCATAACTATATCCTGATTCTGATTTTTAAGATTTATCCATTGGCACCTGAACTTTGAAGGTAGTTCCAACATTTTCCTGACTCTCAAATTCAATTGATCCGCCCAAATTCGAAATATGAGATTTCGCGATATTCAAACCAATTCCAGTTCCCTGGTCCAGCAAGGCATTTTCAGCTCTAAAGTATCTTTCAAAGATATGTTTCTGGTCTTTTTGCGGAATTCCGCGGCCTTCATCTTTAATTTCAAAGAGGATGTCATCTCCTTCAAAATTAATATTGAACCAGATACTTGTGTTTTCTGAAGAATATTTGATGGCATTCCCGAGCAGGTTTGAAACGATGAGTTCCAGGATCTTCTCATCCTGGTAAAGCTCTACATCTTCAATTTCTTTCGGGTAAATTATTTCCTGACCTTCTTTTAGAGTGATATTGGCATTATAGATCACTTCATTTATGAACCTCCTAAGACCGAATTTTGAAAATTTATACTGCCCTCTTCCACTGTCCAGACGTTCAATGGAAAGAAAATCATTGAGAATATTATTCAGGTAGTGTACTTTATTTCGAATGGTAACCAGGTGTTTCTCTCGTTTTTCTTGTTGTTCTTCAGTAGTATACTTTTCAGTTAAAGTAGCTGAGGTAAGAATTCCACTAAGCGGTGTTTTAAATTCGTGAGAAACCAGGGAAAGAAATTTTGTCTTTAATTCATTGAGTTCCTTTTCCTTTTGCAGGGCAGTTTTGATTCGCTTTTCTGCCAGTTTTCTCTTTTTTATTTCATCTTCAAGATCCAGGTTCAGATCTTTCAATTCCTGCACAGTTTCCCTTAACTCCCTTGTTCTTTGCCTAATTTTATCTTCAAGTTCATTGTTAAGTTCCTGGATCTGTCGCTGGGTTTCCTTTCTAACGCTGATATCTATAACCAGGGACATTACAAATTTTTCACCGTTCATCATGAAGGGATTCAAACCGGCTTCTACTGGAAATAAACTGCCATCCTTTTTAACACCATAAAGATCACGACCATGCCCCATCTGCCTTTTTTCGGCATCTTTCAGAAATTTATTGAAATGTCCATGATGCCTATGATGATAATCTTTAGGAATTAGAACATCCAGATGCTGACCGATAAGTTCGCCATGCTCATAGCCAAATATTTCATCGGCCGCCTTATTAGCCGCAGTAACATTCTGATTGGCATCTACTATAATAATTCCTTCGGAAGCCGCCTGGAAAAGCGTATCGAAAACATCTTCCTTGTTTTTGAAAAATTCGCGCAAATCTGGATTTTTAATTTCGTATTTTAAAGGTAAAATCTTTTTTAGAATTATCCCTGAACAATCCCTGATCGATAGCCTCTTCCTATGATTAATTGCCTGAATACTGATTTTCATCATGTTTTTTGGGCGAGTTTGTAATTAGATTTGAATATAAAACAGTTGAAAGATGAAAACTATCCTTGTACCAGTCGATTTTTCAGAACATTCTGAATATGCCCTTGAAGTAGCTGCAAGTATTGCGAAATCGCAAAATGCAGAAATTGTAGTTTTACATATGATGGGTATTCCCGATTCGTTTCTTACCAACGATGAAAAACAAGAAGTTTTTAATGCCCTTTATTTTATGAAGCTCACCAAAAAAAGATTTGACAAGCTTCTGGATAAAGATTATTTGAAAGATCTTGAGGTAAGCGAGGCAGTGAAAACGAACAAGGTTTTTTCTGAGATCAATGAAGTAGCTAAAGAATATGATGCCGATTTAATTGTAATGGGCTCACACGGCAGCTCTGGAATTAAAGAGGCGTTTATTGGCTCAAACACCGAAAAGGTGGTTAGAACCTCTGAGGTACCCGTTCTGGTGATCAAAGACCGCATCTCTAAGTTCGAATTGAAAAAAGCCATCTTTGTTACAGATTTTCAACTGGAGACTCTTGATTCCTTTTTACATTCGCGTAAGTTTTTCAGGATCTTCGGAATCGAGCCAAAAATATTATTCATTAATATTCCTGAGAAATTCATGAATACCCGGGAAATGAAAACAAGAGCTTCAAACTTTCTTATCGATGCCAGTATGGATCATAAAGGATTGGATGAGGCGATCACTTTTTACGATGATTATACGGTTGAAAGAGGTGTTTTCAATTATTGCAAGGAAAATAACATTGACATAATCGCCATGCCAACCCACGGAAGAAAAGGTATCGGCCATTTCTTTATGGGAAGTATCGGCGAGGATATCGCTAATCATTCAGCAATTCCCGTGGTTACTTTTAAGATCTGATCTAAAATATTAGAAGCACTCTAGTGCCAGCTCGATCATTTCGCCCATTTTTGTTTCTCGTTTTTCCGTAGAAAGCTCTTCCTTTGTGATCAAAGAGTCAGAAATGGTTAAAATAGAAAGTGCATTAACTCCAAATTTCGCTGCAATTGTATATAAGGCCGAAGTTTCCATTTCTACGCACAGAACACCATACTTCGCCCACTTTTTATATGTATCAGGATCATCTTCATAAAATGTATCTGATGAAAGGATATTCCCGGCCTTAAAGTTGACATCATTATTTCTGGCATGATCAACAGCTTTCATGAATAGTTCAAAATTTGCCGTTGGAGCAAAATCATCCATTTGAAAATGATCTTTATTAATGGTAGAATTGGTAGATGCCGACATGGCGATCACAATATCCATCAACTCAATTTCCTTTTGATATGAACCGGCACTACCAACCCTTATTAAATTTTTTACCTCGTATTCTCTAATAAGTTCATTGATATAGATCATTGCCGATGGAATTCCCATTCCCGTCGCCTGAACGGAAACTGGTTTCCCTTTATAACTCCCGGTATAACCAAACATTCCGCGAACCTCACTATAACAAAATGAATTTTCAAGGTAAGTTTCTGCTATCCATTTCGCTCTGAGCGGATCACCAGGAAGCAATACATTTTCTGCAATTTCTCCCTTTTTAGCTTTAATATGTAAACTCATTATCTAAACGATATTTAAGAAACGATCTCGATTCCTGATGAAGTTCCAATCCTATCAACTCCAAGTGCAATATATTCCTCTGCCGTTTTCCTGTCTCTAATACCGCCCGAAGCTTTTATTTTCAGCTTATCCCCTACGACTTTCTTCATGATTCTGATATCTTCAAGGCTTGCTCCCCGTTCTCCAAAGCCCGTGGAAGTCTTCACGAAATCTGCCTTGGCTTTCATGGCAAGTTCACTAGCCTTTTCAATTTCAGTTTCACTAAGATAACCAGTTTCAATAATAACTTTCAGGATCTTATCGCCTATTGCTTTTTTGATTTCTAAAATTTCCTTCTGAACCTCATCAAATTTCCCATCCTCAAGAAAACCGATATTAATGACCATATCAATTTCATCTGCGCCATCATTTATGCAGTTTTCAGCTTCACAAACTTTGGATGCCGAAGATGACGCACCCAAAGGAAAGCCTATCGTTGCTGCGATCTTAACTTCTGAATCTTCTAAATGATCTTTTGCCAGTTTCACATAACTAGAGTTTACACAAACAGCGTAAAAAGAATATTCTAAAGCTTCATCACATAATTTTTTTATATCCTCTGAGATTGCTGTTGGTTTCAGGTACGTATGGTCAATGTATTTATTCAATTGCATTTCTGGTTGGCTACAATTATTACAGTTTAATTTTTTCTATCTCCACTACTCCCTGTGCTTTCATGTTCATGGAGATCCACAGATCTGATTCGCCTGCATGAAATTTAGAAACTTCCAGGCCTTCCAGTGAACCAATAAGATGAATACCTTCCTTGGCTTCCAGTTTATTTTCCAGTTTTTCGTTCAGGGAATCCATTTGTTCCTCGATATGTGGCATAAAGTTGAAATTCATCTTTTCCTTCAATTTAGAATACATCCACTTGTTCACCACTGTTTCCAGAAGTTGATTTGCGATCCAGTTTTTGGTTTTTCCGTCTACTTCATAATCCTTTAAACTGATCTTCTGTAATTCTCTATCAAGTTCCAGGGAAGCATGAAAAAGTAACTTTATCTGTTTATTTTTAAATAGGCTGGTCAATGTTTGTAGAGTGATGTGCAAGCAAAGATCAAACTCCTCTAATTCACTTTGCTCCATGCTAATATCAAGGATCTGGGCATAATTAGATTTCTTGCCGTTTTCATCTTCTTTACTAATGATTTCGCCTACCAGTTTTTCCTTTAAATAGGTATTCAGCACCGGATAACCTATTTTAATAGGTATGGTAATATCAATATTCGCATCAGTAATTTTTGCCTGTTCATTCATTTTCTTTCTCGTCTTTTTTGGATAGCTATTTAGTAAGGTAAATAAAAGATTCACATTAGTAGAACACTAATAGCATTTTAATAGATAATTATAATTTGAAAGTAAATTAAACAGGATGATCCGGAGAATGAGGAATATCGATCTGATCTATTAAGCCCTATGTAATTAAGAAATATTGAATAGGATTAAACACATAAAAAACACCCAATAATGGGTGCTTTTTTCCTTAAAAAAACTTAGATCTTATTCTTAAATCTAAAAGAAAAAGGGGCCGATTTCCCTACAATACCGATCCCCTTTTAATTTTTAACTAAATTCAATAACAAATATATTTTTTAAGCTTTGTATTGATTGACTCTATAAATTTAATTGTTATCACTATGCATCAAATCAAAACTTTAACAGACTGATAATCTGATATTTTACATTTTAACTGTCTAAGGTCTAAAATCCTCTGCATCCTGCACATCTCTCAAAATTCCATTTCTCATCACGTGGGTAATCGTACGCAGGTTTGAAATATTTTCTGAAGGATCATTTTCTAATACAATAAGATCTGCATATTTACCTTTTTCAAGGGTCCCGAAATCATCTAGTCTTTCCATTGCCATAGCTCCATTTCTTGTCGCCATTATGATAAGATCACTTGCAGGAATCCCTGCTTCCTGCATGGTTTCTATTTCATCGTAAAATGATACTCCATGAAGTGTTCCCGGATTTCCTGCATCGGTACCAACCACAATAGTCCCTCCTTCATCATAAACCCTTTTCAGGTTTTTTAGCATTATTTCCTTTCCTGTATTCATACTTTTATCCATTGCGGGAAGCCTTGATTTTAAAGCCTTAATTCGAGCATCCGGAAGGAATTTTTTAAAATCTGAAGCATTCTCTAACATATTCCTGGTTTTAGCATCAACGATCTTTCCCGGATCGCTCAATTCAAAATCATTCCCCAGAAGCGCATTGTAGGTATTGTAATAGCCCCTTTTTACAATCAGGGTTGGATTATATAATGTTTTATTGGCTTTCATTAATGAAATAAATTCATCATCTATCAGAGTGTCTTCCACACTATGTACTAAAAGTTTTGCTCCCAGTTCCATTGCCATTTTTGCTTCGGTTAAATTGGTTGAATGGGCTATTAATTTGTTGTCCTGGTTTATAATTTCTTCAGCTACTGCATTTATATTTTTCACAAAATCAGCATCCTTAGGACTAAATCCCCAAACCTTAATACCAGTTGTTCCAGCTTCTGTATTCTTTATAACTGCATTTCTTCCAATTTCTTCTGAACCAAGGTGAACGAAAGTACTTTCTCCATTCACATCGAAAATACCGATCATTTGCTCTGGTGCAGGAGTAATAAGCGGTCCGGCTGAAGCTGTATGCGGCGCGAGTGGATTCTCATCATTCTCTTTCTGAAATTTTAGAGTCCACATATAATCTCCAACGTCATAAACACCGGTAATTCCTGAACGAAGGTATGCCTGGTAATATCTCTCCGGATGCTCTTTTTGGTATTTCACAACCTCTGCCAATGGAATGCTGTCTCTTAGATCTGCAGCATCAGGCCTGGAATCAAAAAAAGCGGTTTGAAAAAAATGTATGTGAGCATCAATAAGCCCCGGCATTATATATTTCCCAGCAACATCTATGATCTGAGCATTTTCAGGAATTTCAAGTTCTTCATCTCCAAGACTTACGATTCTTTCATTTTCGATTATGATTATTCCATTTTCAATAGACTTTCCATTTCCATCGTAAATGGTCGCTCCTTTTAAGGCAATCATGCCTAAGTTGCCCTGGGCAAAAGCGGAAGTGATGATCATTAAAGACAAAATTGTGAAGAGGTAAAATTTCATTTTCATAATGACAGATTTATTTAGTGCTTCGGAAATTTACGATTATTAAACCAATCATTTTTGACCTTCCCTCCTGTATTTCAGAATTATATATCTGAAGAACAACATTCAGTTGATATCGACCAATATTTTCAAAAATCTAGTCGTATTTTTATTATAAAATTCAATAAAATTTGATAAAAACCTGTAAAACAGGCTTTATTAATAATTTTTTATCCACATTGCTGAGATATCAATAACAACAAAGCATAATTATGAAACCATACAACAATGCTAAAAATGCTCATCACCAGTTAAAACCTGATGAATTGATCAAGATCATCGAGGAGCAAAAGGAAGGTCAGAGAACAAATTCTGGCAGCATTGCCATTAATACTGGAAAATTTACTGGGAGATCTCCAAAAGACAGGTTTATTGTCGAAGAGACCCAGACTAAAGATAAAGTTCACTGGGGCGATATCAATATCCCGATTTCTTTTGAAAAATATTCCCAGCTGAAAAATGAAGTATTGGAATATCTTGAAGATAAAGATATCTATACCCGATTTGCCAATGCCGGTGCGCTTGAAAAATATCAGCTTAAACTTGAGGTTATTACCGAATATGCCTGGTCTAACCTTTTTGCTTACAATATGTTCATCAGGCCCGAGGAAGACGAGCTGGAGAATTTTAAAAAAGACTGGACGGTGATCGATGCTCCGGGTTTTAAGGCTAATCCAGAAAAACATGGTACTAGACAATCAAATTTTGCGATTCTTTGTTTTTCTGAAAAGACCGTTCTAATTGGTGGTACCGGATACACCGGAGAAATTAAAAAAGGAATTTTTTCAGCCTTGAATTTTATCTTACCAACAGAACATGATGTATTACCGATGCACTGTTCAGCAAATGTTGGTCAGGACGATGATACAGCTATTTTCTTCGGACTTTCAGGAACCGGAAAAACTACTTTATCTGCGGATCCTAATCGAAAATTGATTGGAGATGACGAGCACGGCTGGACCCCGGAAGACCAGATATTCAACTTTGAAGGTGGTTGTTATGCGAAAGTCATAAACCTCGATGAAGAATCTGAGCCGGATATTTATAATGCTATTAAAGAAGGTGCCTTATTGGAGAATGTAGTGATCCATAACGGTGAAGTAGATTTTGCCGATACGAGCATTACCCAGAATACCAGGGTGAGTTATCCAATTCACCATATTAATAACATACAGGTGTCGTCTATTGGTGAAAACCCTGAGAATATTTTCTTTTTAACCGCGGATGCCTTTGGAGTTTTACCTCCTGTATCTAAACTTACGGCTCACCAGGCAGCTTATCATTTTATTTCAGGTTACACTTCAAAAATCGCAGGGACTGAAGCTGGCATCGTAGATCCTGTGCCATCATTTTCTGCATGTTTTGGTGCTCCTTTCATGCCTTTACATCCTACCGTTTATGCTGAAATGCTCAGCGAAAAGATCGCGAAAAGTGGCGCTAATGTATGGCTGATAAACACTGGCTGGACAGGCGGGGCTTATGGTGTTGGTTCAAGAATTAAATTAAAATACACTCGCGCCATGGTGAATGCCATTCTGGATGGAAAACTGGATAAAACTTATTCCTATGAAAAATATCATATTCATTCAGTTTTTGGAGTAGCACAACCAAGATCCTGTCCTGGAGTTCCAGATGAAGTTCTAAGTCCAAGAGCTACATGGAACAATGATAAAGCTTATTATACTGCAGCATTCAAACTTTCAAATGCCTTTAGAAAGAACTTTGAAAAATTCGAATCTTATGCGAACGAGGAAATTCGAAGAGGTGGACCTCAGCGTTTTGACTTCTAAATTACCTGCAAATATTGTTGATATACTGATCTTCCAGTACGAAGGTCTTTTCATAATCAACTAAGAATCTACCAGTGGTGAACTGGCATTTAAAGACCAGTTCATCATTTTCTTCTATATAATTGAAGTCTGTATTAGGAACCTCTGTTGGTTCACAACTAATAGGTTTTGAAAAATCTTCCAGCCTGTTCTTGGCAATAGAATTGATCTCACTTTTTAATTCATCTACCAGTTTATCTGAGCCAAGTTTTTCAACCAGACCGTCTTCAGACAAAAATTCAATATCCCGCCCAATAGCTTTCCCTTTTCTATTGATCAATGTACTATCAATTGAAAACTCATTTCTGAAAAAGGTATGTACAAGTGCCACTTTTACGAAGTTCTTGTTTTTGGCCAGATCGGCATTATTATATTCTTCCCTGGTTCTGGTTTTTTTGCCTTCCACAAGAAAAGAATCTATAGGAAATTCTCTCTTATCATACCAAATCTCGTGCAACTGATATTCATAACCTTCGAATAATGTTCCGTCGCTACTACTTTCATCCATACATCTGGCATACATCACAGCATCTTTAGCTACGTAATGAAATCCGTTTCTTTCCCTGAAAAACGGAATTCTATATTCACTTTTCAGTTTCCACTTTCCCTGGTATTTATAACACGGATAATTACAATCTGCCGGAAGCTCTTTCAGCTTCACATATGGTTTTATATACTGGTTTTCGAAACTCCACTCCAGCATTTGAGCTCGGGAAGCCTTTTCTGTAACTTCGATTTCTTCGGGTTCTTCAGAAAATGTAAAAGCAAGGTATCCCAAAAGCGCTATAATAATTACTCCCAAAACATAAAATATCCAATTCCTTCCCGGACCTGAATCAGATTTTGCCGTTGCCGTATGTTCTGTTTCCAGTCTTTTTTCATTTAAAAGACGGTTTACATTTCTCAAGGCTCTTTTAAATTCACCTTCAGAAGCGGTATTATTTATCAACCTGGAAAATTGGGAATCACTATAACAAAGATCTCTCGCAATTTTAGAATTGCTGGTAGACTCAAACTTGTTTTTATCCGAATTAAAATTCCCGTAAATAGATTCGAGTTTGGTAACGAATTCTTTGTGAAAAGAGGCTGTATTTTCCTGACTCATATTAGATATTAATCAATAAAATTTGATAAAATTCCTTAAAAATTATTAAAGTGATAATTATATGGCTTTCATTTTATATAATTGCTAACAAACGAAGCAATTTTTTAAGGTTATAATAACAGATCCTAAAGGTACAATTAATTAATAAGTACTTTAAAAAAACCAATCCAATGAAATACTTTTTTACTAAATCTTTTCTGATCTTACTCTTCTCCTTTTCTCAGCTGGCATTCGCTCAGCAAGAGGTCACGGGAACGGTAAAGGATGAATTTGGTATGCCATTAGCTGGAGTTACCGTGCTGGAAACGGGTACTCAAAACGGAACTGCCACAAATTTTGATGGCCAATTTACGATAACGATTGCGAACGAAGACGCTTCTCTAACATTTAGATTTCTTGGCTTTAAAAGACAGGTAATAGACGTTGGTAATAAAACCAATATAGATATTGTTTTAGAAGAAGATGTTGAGTCGCTGGAAAGTGTAGTGATCAACTCCCTTGGTTTTAAGGAAGAAAGAGATGAGCTTGGATATGCCAGTTCCACCGTAGATGGTGAAACGGTAAGCGAATCTGGAGAAAGCACTCTTTTAAACGGACTTTCAGGTAAATCTTCCGGAGTTAGAATCTCAAGAAACTCTGGAGATCCGGGTGCAGGTGCTTATATTCAGATTAGAGGTTTATCTTCTATTACAAGAAACAGTCAGCCATTGATCGTTGTTGATGGTGTTCCCATTAGTAATGACGTAAGAGGGAATTCTGAAAGCAGTGGTGTAAGCCAGGAATCAAGATTAAATGACATTAACCCGAATGATATTGAATCTATCAACGTTCTAAAAGGAGCTTCTGCAGCAGCATTATGGGGAACGCAGGCTTTAGGTGGTGTGGTTATAATCACGACTAAAGACGGAAGCTATAATCAGGGACTTCAGATAAATTACTCCACAACCTTTTCTTATGATGTTATCAACCAGATGTATCCTCTACAAACTGAATATGGCCAGGGTGACGGAGGTGTTTATGATCAGAGAGCAAGAGATTCTTATGGAGATCGCATTTCAGAACGTGCAGGAGGTATGGATGATTTTGATACTTCAGGAGAATTTTATGAAGACCAGGATGGTAGAATTTATTACCCAATCGTGAACAAGAATTCACAGGAGATCTATGACGATTCAAATTTCGACCAGATATTCGACAATGGTTATTTCTGGGAAAACAACATCAGTTTAAGCGGTGGTAATGAAAAAAGTTCGGTTTTCTTCAGCATTAGTGATCTGGACCAACAGGGTATTATCATTAATAATTCAGATTACCGAAGAACTACGACCAGGTTAAATGCAAGACATAAATTTAATGATGTAATTAGCCTTGATTTCAGTTCTACTTATGCCAGAACAAATTCTAACAGGATTAGAAAGGGTTCAAGTTCATCTGGACTTTACCTTGGATTATTAAGAACTCCAGCCGATTTCGACATTTCAGGATATAGAGGAAATTATTATGCAGGTCCTGATGCTTCTCCGGTTTCAGATAGACATAGATCATACAGAGAACCTCTGGGAGCAGACGGAACTCCAACTTACAATAACCCACTATGGACGATCAATGAACAGGAAAATGAATCTAAAGTAGATCGTTTTATCACCAATTTTGAACTTACAGCTGAACCTGTTTCATGGTTAGATCTTATCGCCAGGGTTGGTTTAGACCATTATAGTGAGGAAAGAGGAGAATTCTTTACTCCGGGATCTGCTGCAGGAGCATATCGATCTGGTTTTATAGATAATTCTCTTGCTACGAATACTATTTTTAATATGGATTATATCGCCAAAGCAAACTACCAATTAAATGATGATTTTGGCGGAACATTTCTTGCAGGTTTTAATTACAATTCGAAATCTAGAAGTGTTGAAGGATCAAGCGCCACGAATTTTATTCAATTCATAGATGTAGACAGTGGGATTAGAGATATAGATAATGCTCTACCCGAAAACAGATCGGTAAGCAGCAGCGATGGTAATGAAAGAACCGCTGCGGTATATTCTTCACTTTCACTTAATGCACTTGAAATGCTATATTTCACGGGAACAATTAGAGTTGAGTCTGCATCTACCTTTGGTAATAATGTAGATAATACTTTCGCATTCCCATCGGCATCGCTGGCCTGGCAATTCACCGAAATTCTGGATATGAATGATGATATTCTATCTTTTGGTAAACTAAGAGCTTCTTATGGTGAGGTTGGTGTGCAACCATCACGTTATAACACTTCGAACACCTTTGTATCGCCATCATTCGGTGATAGCTATGGTGGAGATCTTGATCTTACTTTATATGGAAATGGAGCATTCGTGCCATCTGCGAGCAGAGGTAACAGCGCCCTGAGACCGGAAAGAAAAAAGGAAATGGAATTTGGTGTAGACCTTAGATTCCTGGAAGATAGATTAAGAATCAGCGGTACTTATTTTGACAATAAGACCGAAGATGTATTACTCGACTTCCCAGTAGCCAATGCTACGGGTTATAGTTCTATTTATGCCAACGGCGCAGAGATACAGAATAAAGGTATCGAGTTAGACCTGGGTTACCAGATCATACTTACCGATAATTTCTCCTGGAGCATTAATTCAAATTTCACCACAATAGATAATGAGGTAACCGATCTTGCCGGAATTGAAAGTTTTAATCTTGGTGGACTTTCCGCCGTTTCATCCAGAGCAGTTGAAGGTTATCCGCTTGGAGTACTTTGGGGGTCCAGAAGCCTAAGAGATGAAAATGGAGAGGTTGTACTGGATGAAAATGGCTTCCCGGTTCAGGACCAGGTTGAAGGAGTTATTGGAGATCCAAATCCAGACTGGCAGGGATCAGTTTCTACTTCCATAAAGTTCAAAAATTTCAGAGTTTCAGCATTGGTTGAGACTTACCAGGGAGCAGATATTTACGCCGGAACCAAATCTGTTTTACGAGATCTTGGGAGATGGTATGATACTGCCAACAGGGTAACTGCCGAAAGGAATTATTTAACCTCAGAAGGAAATGTTATCAATATTGGAGAAACATTCAGAGGAAATGTTCAGGATTTTGGAGCAGGACCGGTTGCTCTAACAGAATCATGGTATAATGGCCAGGGAGGTTTCTTTAGCGGTGGTAATGATGAATTATATGTTGAAGACGGATCATGGACTAGGTTACGAGAAGTAAGTCTTGGTTACTTATGGGATTCAGAATGGTTAAAGAATACTACTAAATTACAATCTATTGAAGTTACATTGACCGGAAGGAACCTGATATTATGGACAGATTTTGAAGGAAATGATCCAGACACCAACCTATCTGGTGTAAGTGCCGCAAGAGGAATAGATTATTTCAACAACCCGGGAACGAAATCCTACCTGGTAAATCTTAATGTTAAATTTTAAAATCAGCCGAAAAATGAAACGATATATAATTTTAATTTTGGTTATAAGCCTTCAATATTCCTGTAGCGATATTGTAGACGGGATCAACGACGATCCAAATAATCTGACTGAAAGCTCATATGGTAGCATACTTACGGGTGCCGAAGTTGGAAATATAATTGTACAAACAGGAGAATCTGCCAGAAGATCGGCACTTTTCGCAGGACAGTATACCGGTATAGACCGTCAGCATCTTGGATTCACTCAATATAATGTTACAACCAGTGATTTTGACGCATTATGGTATGACATCTATGTAAATGCATTCAGAAATGCGGTGGAAGCCGAAAATGCTGTGTTAGCCGATAATATTGGGCCAGTAAGCCTGGGTATTACCCAAACCATGCAAGCTTACATCGTAGGAACCGCAGCTTCACTTTATGGAGATGTACCTTACGATGAAGCAGCTAATCTTGAAAATACAGATCCGATGTATGAAGATCAGCCGGCAGTTTTTCAGAAAATTCAGGATAGATTAGACGAAGCCATTGCCAATCTCCAAATGGGTGGCGGTAGACCCGTTGGAGGTTCAGATATTTATTATGATGGTGCTCCAAATAAGTGGATAGAAGCGGCATATACCTTAAAAGCCAGATTTTACCTGGAAACAAAACAATATGATTTAGCATACCAGGCTGCTCTAAACGGGATCAGTTCTATGGAAAATAGTATGTATGCCCCACATGGTACAGCTGCAGATAATTCAAATTTGAACTATCAATTCTTTGCTGTCGAAGTAAGGCAGGCAGATGTTGTAGTTTCAGAATTCATGACCAGTTTAATGCAGCCGGGTGCTACGAATCCGATCCCGGCCAATTACCGCGGAAATACAAAAACTGATGAAACTGCACGTTTCAACTATTTATTTAATATTACCAGTGTGGGAGTTCAACCTAATACCGAAGATGGTTTTGCAGCTCAGACAGCTTCTGCCCCTTTAGTAACATATCAGGAAAATCTACTGATCCTTGCTGAAGCAGGGCTTCGATCTCAAGGATTTGACACCGGACTGGAAGAATTGAACGATTTCAGAGCATTTATGGATGCCGGTGGATATTTGATGAATATAGATCCTGCGAACCTTAATTATGAAGCTTATAATGCTTCAGATTTTAGCGCAGGTGGAATCGAAAATGCTGATGGATTAAGTCAGGAAAATGCATTACTTAGGGAAATTCTTGAGGAAAGATATGTAACTCTATTCGGATTGATCCACCCATTTAATGATCTTAGAAGAACATTGAATGAAACCAATGTGAGAGTTCCGGTAGAGCCATCTTCTGGAAACCAGTTACCTCAGCGATTTTTATATCCGCAGACAGAGATCGACAGAAATGATAATTCACCAAACCCGATCCCGGACTTTTTTGAACCTACAGATATCAATTCATAATAATGAAAATTAATCTTAAACGACATTTATTAGGTCTTAGCCTGTTACTACTTTTTCTTCCAGCAGCGATTTTCGCTCAGGAGAAATCAGAAGAAATTCTATTTGTTGGTAACAGCTTTACTTATTTCTACAACATGCCTCAAATGCTTGAGGCTATGGCTAAAGACCAGGGAGTTGATCTACGCACTTCGCAATCTACGGTTGGAGGCAGTAACCTGGCTCAGCATTGGAGTAAAGAAAAAGGAACTGAAACCAGAAGCATTCTTGAAAATGAAAAATTCGACTATGTGGTTCTGCAGGATCATAGTATGAGTACTATTGATGCTCCGGAAAGATTCACAACCTATGCATCTAAACTTATAAACCTGGTTAAGGAAAAAGGAGCTGAACCTCTATTATCGATGACCTGGGCATATGATTCAAATCCGTTAATGCAGGAAACCATCAGCACTTCATATATCCAACTGGGTAAAGAAACTAAAGTAAAGGTTGTTCCTGTTGGAAGTATTTTCATGCAAGCTCAGAAAGTAAGGCCAGATCTTAAAATGTATTTTGATGATAAGCATCCCTCATCAGACGGGTCTTATCTAATTGCCCTTATCTATTACAAATATTTCACAGGAAAATCTGTGCTGGACATTCCAAATCGATTAATCACTAAAGATTCTGAAGGAGACAAATTGTACTTATGTTTCGTGCTTCCTGAAACCGGAGCATTCTTAAGACA
Organism: Christiangramia sediminicola; assembly: GCF_031344135.1. Lineage (NCBI taxonomy): Bacteria > Pseudomonadati > Bacteroidota > Flavobacteriia > Flavobacteriales > Flavobacteriaceae > Christiangramia > Christiangramia sediminicola. Next base: position 56,917 of record NZ_JAVJIU010000006.1, on the reverse strand, counting down.
ATTGGTTGAAGATTTTGATATGGGATCGTTTAAATCTGCTCATTAATGAAAATCAACAAGAATATATTTTTGATCCTGGGACCGGTATTATTTCTGGTCCTGCAAGCCATTGGCGGCCCGGACGGAATGCCAGAACCAGCTTATGACGTGTTGTGCGCAACCATATGGATCGCATTATGGTGGGTGACAGAAGCAGTCCCTATTGCTGTTACAGCCCTACTTCCCATCGTATTATTTCCTCTAACCGGTGCCCTGGACCTTTCCACTACCACGGCATCATACGGTCACAAATACATCTTCTTGTATATGGGAGGGTTTATAATGGCCATTGCAATAGAGAAATGGAATCTCCATAAGCGCATGGCACTTCATATTATTAAACTCATTGGAACCAATGTTAAGAATATTATCCTAGGCTTTATGGTGGCAACCGCTTTTCTGTCTATGTGGATCTCGAATACGGCAACATCAGTAATGATGTTACCAATCGGGATGTCTATAGTTTCCCAGCTTAAAGACAATCCATCAACTATTATGGACGAAAATAAGCTCTTCGGAAAAGCATTAATGTTGAGTATCGCCTACAGTGCTTCAATTGGTGGTATCGCCACTTTGATAGGTACTCCGCCAAACCTTGTTTTTGCCGGATACATACAGGAGATCTACAATATCGATATTTCCTTTTTTCAATGGTTGAAATTCGGATTACCGATTTCTATAATTTTACTGATCATTTCCTGGTTCTATATTACCCATATTGCTTTCAATTTCAAGCAAAAAGAGTTTCCAGGTGGTAAACAGGAAATACAAAGACTTATCGCTGAACTAGGACCAATGAAGCGGGAAGAAAAGATCGTAATGATCGTTTTCGTGATCACCGCTATATGTTGGATCACCAGATCTTTTATCCTGGAAAAATTCTTACCGGGAATAGACGACACGATTATTGCGATGATCGCTGGAATTACTCTGTTTACACTAAGTTCAGGAAAAGAAGGTAAAAGAATTATCCATTGGAAAGAAGCCGTAAAAATGCCCTGGGGAATTATCCTCCTTTTTGGTGGTGGTATGGCCCTGGCTTCAGGATTTGAAGTTACAGGTCTGGCGCAGTGGTTCGGAGTTCAGATGACCTTATTACAAGCCTTGCCATTGTTATTGCTGGTTCTAATTGTAATATTCAGCGTGAATTTTATAACTGAACTCACCTCAAATTTGGCCACTACAGCGATGCTTTTACCCATCCTGGCCCCTATTGCTTTAAAATTAGACCTTAATCCATATATGTTATTAGTTGCTACCACGGTGGCCGCATCATGTGCATTTATGTTACCGGTAGCTACTCCGCCAAATGCAGTGGTCTTTGGTTCCGGTTATCTAAGAATTCCAGACATGGTGAAAACCGGGATCTGGATGAATTTAATATCCATTCTCATTTTAACAGCCATGGTATATCTCATGCTACCATTTCTCTGGGACTTTGATCCCTTTGGGTTTAGCGAGCAATTTGTAATTGAAAAACCATAATCCAGAATAATTATCTAAAAATATCAATTAATGAAAACTATTATACATTCTAAAACAAGAACGCTTCTTAATGCAAGTGTCTTGCTCTTCATTTTCCTGGCTTTCGCAGCCTGTTCAAATGATGATGACGCTACGATGACAGATGATGGAGTTCTTCGATTACTAAAACAGAATATTGGAGAAGATAACCTTATAGATGGTGCTGAAAATATCCCGGTGGAATCTCCACTCACGCTGATATTTTCTCATAGCCTGAGTACTGATGCTTTTAGCTCTGCGCTACAGGTTAATGCTGCAGATGGTAATGCTAGTTACGACTTGGATTTCAGCAATTCAAATTCTACAGTAACCATCACGCCTACTACCCGACTGGATTATGAAACCGATTATACGATCACAATTCCTGCGGGAACTTATGGAACTGAAGGAGAAGAACTGAAGGAAGCTGTAAATATCAATTTCCAGACTGCAGCCTATGTACCGCCGGTTATAAAACTTTCAGCAGAAGCAGATCAGGTAAAAGAAAGTGCCGAGACCGTTGTGGTCACCGCTGAACTTGATAAAGATTCTGAAGATGACATCAGCTTTAGCCTGGATTTCGCAGGATCTGCAACACTTGATGAAGATTATTCAGTTAGTCAGACAGAATTTACGATCCCGGCAGGAGAACTTTCAACTACGTTTGAAATAACCACCTCTCCAGATTCAGAAAATGATGATAATGAATCAATAATCATAACGATTGCAAGTATTGAGAATGCCACAGATACTAATAATGCTATGGTAGAGATCAATATTACTGAAGAGCTGCCACCTTTATCTTTAAAAGGAGTTCTGGCACTTACCTGGGATGGAGCAGATACAAATGATGGTAAAGCGGTGCATGTGGTAGCAAATGCCGATATCGCAGATCTTAGTCTGTATAGTTTAGGTGTGGCGAATAATGGAGGAGGATCTGACGGGCCGGAATATACTTTCCCTGCCATTTCACTTTCTGAAGGAGATAATGTGCTGGTAGCACGAAATCCTGAAGCGCTTACCGCTTACTTTGAAGATTGTGGAAGTGAATTTGCAGAAATCCTGGAATCAAATAATTCCATCAGTCAGAATGGCGATGATGCCATAGAACTTTTCAGTGGAGAAACAATTATAGAAGTTTATGGAGATTCAGATGTAGATGGTACCGGCGAAGCCTGGGAATACTCAGGATCATGGGCTTATAAAATTGGAAGGGAATGGACCACCGGCGGTATAGACTGTACCGTTGGGGGAACGCTAAACAGCAACTCTCCATGCCCTTACCCAATTTGTAAGGAAGCTCTTGAAATTAAGGGAGTAATGGCACTCACCTGGGATGGAAGCGGAACCAACGGAGGTAAAGCGATTCATGTAAAAGCGAACAAGGATATTGAAGATCTAAGTATTTATAGTGTTGGAATTGCCAATAATGGTGGTGGAACAGATGGTCCTGAATATACCTTCCCTGTAATGTCGGTTGAAGAGGGAGATGATATTCTTCTCGCCAGGGAGCCTGGAACTTTAGCGGCATATTTCGGCGATTGTACAGATGAATTTGAATATGTACTGGAGTCTAATGGATCAGTCAGTCAGAATGGAGATGACGCCATTGAATTATTCAATAATGAGGTGGTTGTAGAAACTTATGGCGATGCAGATGTTGACGGAACTGGCGAATTCTGGGAATATTCTGGATCATGGGCTTATAAGATGAACGGAGAATTCATGGTTGGCGGACTTGATTGTGCAGATGGATCTACCTCTACTCAAAGTTCAGCCTGTCCTTACCCAATTTGTGAATAGAGATTAGCCAAAGCGGGAATCAAAATTTCCGCTTATAAAAATTATAAAATGAAAAAAATGAATTTTACGATACGAATCTTAAGCTTACTGATAATTTCAATTTTGTTCGTGGGTTGTAATAACGACGATGATTCTCTAGATACATTATCTGTCTATTCGGCATCAATAAATGGAACTGGACTGGATGAATCTCCGGCGAATGTTCCTCTTAGCGGAAGCATCGAGATCGCTTTTTCTCATATTCTGAATGCAGAAGCCCTGGAACAGGCGATTAGCTTTTCAGATGCACAGGGAGAAGCAAATTATACCACGACCCTGGGAAATGCCGGATCTAAAGTTGTTCTGAATTATTCAGGCTTAAATCCTGCTTCAACCTACACCGTTTCTATAGATCAGGGTGCTTTGGGAGACAATGGCGAACAATTCAATACAGGTTTTTCCGGAAATTTCACTACCACGGAAGAGGTTGAAGAAACTAAAACCCCATGCATAACTGCGTCTGCAGATTGTATGCAAAGTATAGAAATTCAGGAAGGAGCTGAATTTGAATTTTATAGTTCCTACGATATAATTTCCGATAGCGATTTTATCTGGGAAAATATTGAAGAAGTAGTGTTTGTGATCCACGGGCAAAACAGAGATGCCGATGAGTATTTTAGATATATGACGAATGCCGTTGGAGATATCAGCAAACTGGAAAATACATTAGTGATCGCTCCTTATTTCAAAGATGAAGCAAACGCGGCAGACGGAGAGCTTTACTGGGACAGTAACTGGAGAGAAGGCGCAATTTCAGCAAATTCAGGAATAGACATTAGTTCGTTCACCGTTTTGGACAACATAGTGGAATATCTAGCCGATACTGAAAAATTCCCAGCACTTACTGAAATAAAATTTGCGGGTCACAGTTCAGGTGCAGCTCTGGTGCAGCATTACGGAATTGTGAATACCGCTGAATCTATGTATTCAGAATACCAGTTTCAATATATCGTTGCGAATAACCAGTATTTCTATTATCCCGATGGAAGACGCTATGATGAATCTACCAATGAATTCTATACTCCAACAGATTGTACAGGTTATAATTTCTGGCCTTATGGATACGAAACCGCGCCGGCTTATGTTGATGGAATGACACAAGATGACCTGCTTCAACAGCAAATTTCGAGAAATACTATTTACTTACTAGGTACAGACGACACAAATACGGAAGGCACTTTAAATACTACAGATTGTGCTGCAACATTGCTTGGGTCTAACAGGCTGGAGAGAGGTAGAAATATTTTCAATTTCTTTGAGACGTTTTATCCGGATAATAACCAGGAAAAGATAGAAGTTCCAAATATAGGGCATGACGGCAACGCCATGTTCAATTCAGAAGAATTTAAAGAGGTCTTGAATAGAGACTAATGCTTATGTGTTGAATTGCTAATTTGAAAAGTCGCTCAAAATGAGCGGCTTTTTTAAATTAAAAGAAGACTGTAACCGGCTTAACATTTTTTCACAATACACTTTAAATTACTGCCAAATAACTTGCAGTTAACAGCTTAACAGCGATACATAAGATAAATTTGACTAACCAAAATAATTAAAACAATTATGAAAAATTTGAACAGTTATTTATCGAAAGCTGGTTTATTGATGCTTTTTATAGCAATTACCAGCTGCGGACCAGGTAAAGGTGGAAGCGGTGATGTAGATGCCTTAATGCAGGATTCTAGAGATGCGAAGTCAGCTATGCTAGAAGCAGACTCTAATCTTCAGGAACTATTTAGTGAATCTGCTGGGTACGCAATTTTCCCAAATGTTGGAAAAGGAGCCTATATCATTGGTGGCGCTTCAGGAAACGGAGTTGTTTATGAAAACGGAGCAATGGTAGGTTATGCTAACCTAAAACAAGTAGATGTAGGATTACAAGTTGGTGGAAAGGCTTACAGAGAAGTGCTTTTCTTTAAAACCCAAGAAGATCTGGAAGATTTTAAGGACGGTGAATATGAGCTTTCCGGAAATGCTTCTGCAGTTATTATTGAAAAAGGTAAATCTAAAACTATAAAATTTGTGGACGGAATTGCTGTAGCCACCATGCCTAAAGCAGGTGCGATGGCCGGAGTTTCAGTAGCCGGACAGAGGTTTGGTTATACTGCCAAGTAACATGACAATTTTTTAATGAATATAAAGCCACTCGATTTGAGTGGCTTTTTTCTTTCATGATTTTTAAATTAATTTGGACGATATCCAGATCTTAACTTGTGAAATATCAGTTTAATATTATTTTGTTTAAACTTTAGTTAATTTAATTAAACATTTTAATGTTTGTGTGTATATTTAGTTCATAATCAAAACATTATGAATTATGAAAAATTTTATTACAACTAAAAATTTATTATTCACATCCCTTTTTTTTGCCCTGATCCTTATTTTTGCATCTTGTGAGAAAGACCCAATTTCTGAAGAAATAACATCTGTTGATGCTAACGCGAAAGCCTCACCTGCATCTCAGCAAAGTGACTTATCTATTGTGGCAATTGCCGAAGCAGATGGCAGATTTACTACTCTACTATCATTGCTTGAACAAACCGGATTAAAGCCAATGTTCGAAACCGGAACAGATCAGTATACCGTGTTTGCTCCTACAGATGATGCATTTGCCACTTTCCTGGAAGAAAATCCAACTTTAGACCCTACAGATAATGAACTATTAACCGCAGTTCTTACATATCATGTTACCGAAGGTCAAAGATTCAGTAATAGTGTCCTTGGAAAAAAGAGCGCTAAGGAAATTGAAACAGTTAATGGTGCTAGCATTTACGTGGATAGTAAGGGAGATATCGATACAAACGATGAAGATATGATATTCGATGATGCCTCAATTCTTGTGGAAGCAGGACTATTTGATATAGCCGCAAGCAATGGAGTAATTCATGTAATTGATGCTGTACTTGTCCCTACCGAGTAGCATATGACCCTACTTATATGAATGAAAAAAGCCACTCGATTTGAGTGGCTTTTCTTTTGAGTAGCGGGTAAAATTGAAATGTCGAACCAGTTTATAAAAGATTTGGAATCAATAGCAACGATTTCCGTGCTTACATGATTGTTGTAACCACAAATGATTTAAGGATGTTTAAAAAACTTTATCTTTATCACCAGGATTAATTAATACTGAATAAAATTTAAATTTTAAAATATGAAAAACACAAAGAAAGAATTCGGAACCTGTAACACTTGCGGAGAGTATTATCATGATTGTGAGTGTCCAACTGGGCCAAATAAAGATTAATACTCTTAATCCCCTATAGAGATTACCTCTAAAATTTCTATAGGGGAAAATCTAAACATTATTTCTCTTTATGGTCAATATCTTCAACATCATTGCAACTTGAATTTCCCTCATTTAATTTAAATTTTGATTGATACTCAATCATTCCTTTATTAAAAGCTTTTTTGAAACTTTTCACAAAAGATTTTTCCATTTCGTCAATTCTCTCCTCCTCTTTTTTCCAATCTTTCTCGATATCCTCTTTTTCCTGCTCGGTTTGTGCGGCTTCTTTATTTTCTTCTTTTTTCTTTCTTCTTTTCTCTTTCCAATCCTGAAATGCAGTTCTCAATGCTTCTATTATAACATCCCGAAATAATTCAATTAGTAATGGTAAAAGGTATTTTACGAAGGATTTTAAAATTCTCTTTTTCATGTAATCTAAATTTAGTTAAGTATCATTATTAATTCAATTTCTGAATTTCAAAATTCGTAAGACCACATTTACTATGGTGGATATTGCTATTATATTTTTGATTTAGGGCATCGGCAATTTCTTGCTGCCTAAGCTTAGAGCTATATTGGGCAACAACATCAGTTGTCATTCCTTTAAGCAAACTTCCGTTATTTTTCTTAGCGGTAATTTTGTACAATGGTTTCGCCATTAGATTAGGTTTAGTGATTAATATTAATTTGATTGTTCAGATTTAGGGCCCCACCTTACGAGATTTTCGTGGTCCCAGGTTGTAGCCCATTTTAAAATTTCTTCATCTTCTTGAAATATTCTTTCTAAAATATCCCAACGGTTTCGGGTAATATCGGCAGCGCCTTTTGGAAGGAAGAATAACTTTCTTGAAAAACTTGGCTTTACAAAATCAGCTACCCACTTGGACGGCACCACATATACATCAGGTTCAGATTGCTCTCCTTTTAAATCTACAAACAGATACCAAAAGGTTGTTGAATGTCTGCCTATAACCGAAGTATTCACATCCCACTCATAACCTTCGGAACCATACCGATTTCGTCTATATGCCCAACCGCTTGTTTTAACCTGAATAGATATTGTTTTTAATCCGCTGTGGGAACTTAAAAGAAGGTCTACATCTGGCATGTTACCAAGTGTTAAACCAACATAATATTGTTTTTGGGCAAGCTTGTAAGCCACAAAGTGCTCACCGGCCTCACCAATGAATTTTGACTTCGACATTAGGAAAAATATGAATTTAATCTCGTAGGGAAGACTACTAAGTTAGATGTTTTTAAGCTAAATATCATAGTAATCCACGACCGCAAGTTTTTAATGACTTTTAAACACCGGTTAACATATTATTACCCAGGCACTTATTTCAATATTTTTTTAATTTACTATTGGCGATGGGCAAATAATAGGATATACTTGATAAAAATAAAAATGATATGGATGAGTTATTATTAGACCAAATCCCAATTGCTGAGGGTAATTGGATATTGAAAAATGATGGTGTATATCACTTACATAACAAGTATTGGTATATACCCAGTGGTAGGATAAATTTAAAGGAAGGTGATGGTCCGGATGCGCCCTGGATGTGGCCGATGCATTTCGGTCGAAAATCTGTTACATCCTTAGTTGACATAGAAAATTTAATGACATGTTTTGCAATCCTACGTAACCGTCTGGGACATTGCCAAAGTCCAGAAACAGATAAAATTACATGGGAAAAAGTTATTCGTGAAAAAGGAGACAATGACTTAGATTTCTTATACTTTAACTGTGGTACTTGATAAGTGTGCTACTTTTATCTTTTACTGAGACAGAATACCACACCCATCGTGTGGTATTTTTTTTCTTTGGATTTAATTGCTACTATCGTTATATTGCAATATAACGATATAACTTATTTAAGCCATGCATGTAGCTATCCTAACCAGAGTAAGTAAAGAGTCTCAGTCATTTGAAAGACAAATAAGTGACCTCAGAGCTCATGCCTATAAAAACGGTTACACCATTGTAGGAGAATATAATGAAAAGATAACAGGTGCTGCCAAGAATCATGACCGTAAAGCATGGAAAAGTTTAATGAACTTGATTGAATCTGAAAATATTGCCAAAGTACTGGTGTGGGAGTTATCCCGTTTGGGTCGCAATACCCTGGAGGTTTTAAAAACCGTTGATGCACTGCATGAGCAGGGCGTTTCACTATACATTCAAAACTATAATATTGAAACCCTAAATCCCGATGGTTCTCTAAATCCAATGTCTCAGCTAATGGTAACTCTATTAGCCGAGTTTAGCAGGACCGAACGTGCCCTAATCCAGCAACGCCTTGAAAGCGGTTACCGTAAACATATCAGTAGTGGTGGTAGCGTAGGTAGAAAAAAAGGTAAGCGTATGTCAAATAACCAATATCTTATAAAACATAAGAATGTAGTAAAATATTTAAATAAAGGTCGAAGCATCAGGGAAACCAGTAAACTAACCTCTACATCTACCAGAACCGTTCAAAAAGTCAAAAAGACCTTAACAGAGGTCATGGCATAAACTTTATAAAATAATATTTATAATTAGCTCGGCTTAAATAAGCTTTGGAGACGTTCAAGAAGATTTACATTTGATTTTGTGATAACATCTCCAGAATTTTCTTTCTCTATTGGTGATTTGTTCAATTCATTAAGGACATTTGTCATATACTCAGCTGCCTTTTCAGGGTCGTGCTTTTTTATTTCCTCAGCAAATGCCACGATAGATTTTGCTAAAACCAGTTTATAACCGTAATTATCGGCTAACCTTTTTTGATTAAGATACTGCTTCGCTGCAAAAGAGGCAGCAGCAATAGTTACCCCAACAAAAACAATTCGAGCGATAATTGCATTAGGACTATCCGGGTCCACATTAGCACCAAAGAAATCTAATTTAAATATCAGGAGACTTAGTCCGAATAAAGTTAGTGCAATAAAAATGATAGCTCCGATTAACCATTGACGTCTTTTTTCTATTTTTCCTTCTTCCTCGTATTGTGCAGAAAGAGCTGCACTCATACCCTCACTGGATTTTAATTTTAAAGCTTTTTCACTTTGCTCTATTAAATCAGCTACTTTTTCTCTTTTATTTTCAAAATCTTCAATTATAGCTTTAGTTTTCGCAGTTGAATTATTAATGTCTGTCTTAAAACTATCAACATTTTCTTTAAAAGCTACCACTTCCTTTTTAGCATTTTCCACAACCTGATTATGCTGCTTAACTGATTCTGTGATTTCCTCTATACGTCTTAATCCCTGAATAGTACTATCTACAGTTTTGATACTGGTTTCATTCTTTTCTTTAAGTTCCTCAAAAACTTTGTTACTTTGATTATTCAGTTTCTTAATTTCATCAACCTTTGCTTTAGTTTCATCCAATTTTTTTATTAAAGCAGAGTAACTTCTTTTGACATTCGAAACATCTTTTAGAGTTGCCCGAAACTTCTCCAGGTCATTCAACTTGAATTCTAAGCCAGAAACAACTACCTGATGATATGCTTGTTGCACTGAAACGGTAAATTGGTTTTGATTTCGAGGACTATTGAACATAGTCGTAATATTATTGTTAAAGTTAAATTGTAATGGAATAGGTAAAGATTCAAAAACACCATTCTCAATTGAATCTAAAAGAATATCTTTAACATAATGAAAGTCTGTTAGTGTTTTTTCTATACCAACAGGATAATTGTTGACTGGATAAGTAAAGCCAGGATTCTTTTCAGCAAATTCTTCGAAATAGGATATCCTGTCCGTGTCGGTTAATAGATTTTGAATGTTCGTTTCAAAGGTATTCATGACTTATATGAGTTATTAAATATATCAACTTTCATAACTGGAATGATTTTATTCAAAATCCACCTTAGGCAAACTTTCAACGATATCTACGGTTTGAACACTAACATTGATTATGCTTAATAACAAATCCAGAATATAACTTGGATTTTCCACCTCTCTACTCCAATCGTTAGGGTCGTTTTTAATCCCTGATTTCTTATCCACCTTAACCTGGTATCTGTCCATTATCCACGCGATAGCTGACTTACCATTCACAACATACTGGTAAGCCTTCTCTGGAATGTTGTTGATACTAATGCGACTGTTATAGATGATGGTTCCCTTTTGATTCTTCTTTGGAAAACGAAGCTTGGTCACCTTGTAAAACTCGTAAGCATCCATTTTAAGGTCTTCTGATGGTCCAACTACTTCAACCCCTTCGTAAGGTTCTACCTGCTCGTAATTAAGGTGTAAATTGGCTAATTCCCTACCCGCTTTACTGAAAGCCCAGAAATCTTTAGGTCTATCCGCCATTGGAATTCTTGGCAACATTTTCTTAAGGTCATTAGCAAAAGCTTTCCTATAATCTGGGCTGTGAAGAATCCCGTATACATAATAAAATATGTCTTCCTTTGAGATAGATTTACCATATTGTTTTTTGGCACGTTCAAATATAAAATCACTAACACCATCTCTTCGTACATATTTTGATTCGGTGCTGGCATCGAATAAGCTTCCTTGGACTTGCTCTTTCTCCTCATAGTAGTATAGAGGGAAGCATTGAGTGTCTCCATTAAAATGTAGATTGGTCAGCTCATTACTTATTAAAAGGGAAAGCCCATCATTTTGACTTGGTGAAACACATATAGTAATATTAAATAATTCTGAATTTGGATAAAAGGAAGCATTAACACCTGGTCTTTCAATAAATGGCCTATCAAAGTAAAGGTATTGTTTGCTGAAAGGACGATATGAGCTAACAACTATTTTGTCAGGATTATAACTATGCTTTTTATTTTTGAAAGCATCCTTTTTAAGGTTTACAGACCAACTAATTTTTTTATTATCACTATCTATGGCCTTATTAAACTCCTTAATATTTTTGAATTTCCCAGTTAATCGTTTACGCTCTCGATTATAAAAGTCAGTTAATTTGGCCATATTTTCCTCCAGCTTACCTGAAGAAAAATTATAAGCCCAGGCATCTCTTGCTGTATTAATACCGACTCCATACGTATTAAAATAGGATTTAGAGGTTAACACTAATTTCTTTTTTGGTTGAATAGGAATATAATTCTGGAACTCATCTTTCCTTTGGTTAATCCAATCACCATGCTCGTTTGGTTTCAGGTTTATCCATTTAATACCATTGATAGATTTAAATTCTGAAATAATATCTAATTTTTCCTTTTGACTAAGGTAATCACCAATATCATGATAGTGTATCTCAGCTTTTTCAGAATTATTAGGCTTTTTCACCAACAAGGTTATTGAGATAGGAGTACGGGAACCAGAACCAAAAATTTTACCACCTTCCTTTCGTGATAATTCTCCAGAAGTACGTTGATTCCCTCTCAAGTTAAAAACATAAATTGTCGAAAACTCTTGTTCCAAGGCTTTCCGAAATCCATCAGTGCTATTTCCGTCTAACCAGGCACCATTACTCACAAAAGCAATAATACCTCCATTCTTAGGGTCTAATCTATCCGTACTCCATCTAAAAGCTTTTATGTATGCATCATATAAAGACTTATTCAGACCAGCTGAGGATAAGTTTGCGTATGTTCTGGATATATCATTATCCAGCTTTTCGTAACTCTGGTTTTGTGCATTATCATTCGCTGACTTCTGTCCTATGGAATAAGGTGGATTGCCCATAATAACACGTAAAGGTGCATTTTGCTGTGCCTGAACTCGTTTTGAGTTTTGAGGGAACATTTCCGAAAATAGCTTTTCACTATGGTCCGTCTCACCCAATTGGAATGTATCGGTCAACACAATACCATCGAACGGAATGTATTTTTCTTTACCAATTCCATCATCTGGGTCTGGGGTCTGGTCATGGAAGGCATTTTCAATGTTAACGGCAGCAATATAGTATGCTAACAACACTATCTCATTAGCATGCAACTCCTGGGTGTATTTACGTTCTAAATCTTTCTCCTTGATTAGGCCGCTCTGGAGTAATCGGGTGATAAAAGTACCAGTTCCCGTGAATGGGTCAAGAATATGAACATTCTCATCAGAAACGGTACGACCAAATTCTTTTCGTAGCACATCGTTTACTGAATGAATTATAAAATCCACCACCTCAATTGGTGTATAAACAATACCCAATTGTTCTACCATCTTAGGAAAAGCGGTCTTGAAAAATTTGTCGTATAACTCTATAATAATACGTTGTTTACCTTCAGCATTATCAATACCTTCAGCACGCATTTTAACCTTCTCATAGAACTTATCTAAGGTTTCTGTTTCCTTATCCAATGCCTGACCTTCCAGCACGTCCAGGATGGACTGCATAGCCGATGATATAGCATTATTTTTTACGAAACTATAGCCTTCAAATAAAGCTTCAAAAACTGGTTTGGTTATTATATGCTGAGACAACATATCAATAGCCTGGCCTTCCGAAATCGATGGATTAATATTCTTTCGTAGTCCCTTCAGAAATTTATCAAATGCTATCCTATGGCTCTCATTCCTTGCTATTAAATTATTAATACGGTCAATTTGGTTCTCAGCAATTTGCGCTACATCCTTTGCCCATTTCTCCCAATAAACACGGTCCCCAACCTTCTGAACCATTTTTGCATACACCACACTTTGAAGTTCTTCAAATTGTATAGCCAACTGTTCATTGATTTCACCATATTTTTTAGTTGGTTCTTCAACACCATCAGGTCCGTTTTCTGTACCGTAACCAGGCACACCACCAACCAAAATTTGACTTGGTTTATTCTTGTTGAGGTTAATTTTGTTAATAGTTGAATTGAATCTATCATCATGTGCTCTCAACGCATTCAATACGGTCCACACTACTTTAAACCTTTCATTATCATTTAAAGCTTCAGCGGGTTCTACATTTGATGGAATAACTACTGGGATAATGATATAACCATATTTTTTACCTGGAGCTCTCCTCATAACCCTACCCACAGACTGTACAACATCTACCTCACTATTTCTTGCCGAAAGGAATAACACAGAATCTAATGATGGCACATCTACACCTTCGCTCAAGCAACGCACATTTGTGAGAATCCTACATTCATTAGAATCGGCTGATTGTGATTTTAACCAGCCTAATAGTTCATCACGTTGAGGTGCATTCATACTCCCATCGATATGATTAGCTGAAACACTAACCAATTTCTCTCTATGCTTCGGCTTAACAGAATCCAGATATACATCTGAAGTATCGTTAAAGGTTTGGGTAATTCGTTTTGATACCTTGATATTCTGACAAAACGCAACGGCACGTTTCATGGGTTCTGGGTCTACACCTTTAATTAATCCATTGTCACCAAGAACCTGTTTAGATAAAGCATTCAAGCACCCAATTAGCTTAGATGCATCATCAGAACTAATTTCATTTGATGGATTAGCCACCATCTTCTGAACTGATTGTGGAATATCATTCTCACTAAGTGTAAGCACTAACACCTTGTAATCAGTTAGTAATCCACGGTCTACAGCCTCACCAAACCCAATTCGATAAATCTCCTCACCATACTTATCTACATCATCCATCGAACACAGCTCTGCATCGTTCAAACCTGCCTTTGATTTTGAATCATCACTGAAAAGCCTTGGTGTTGCTGTCATGTATAATCGTTTCCTGGATTGCAGGAATTCATTATCATGAACCTTAACAAAAGCAGATTCATCATTACCTGCTAAGGTAACTCCTGTAGTACGATGAGCTTCATCACAGATTATCAAGTCGAAAATGGAATTCTCATTTTTCTCGTTCAATAAATGCCGTTGTGCATTGGCTATGACATCTATAGACTGATAAGTAGAAAAGACAACGGTCATACCTTCAGCCTTTCCCTTATCTATATCCCTAAATTGTTTAATTACTTTTTTCACATCGGTCGAAGCGGGGAAGGCTAAGTCTACTTCACTTAAATCCTCGTTATCCCCAACATTACCACGTTGCTTAGTTATTCGTGCATCAGAGCAAATAGCAATAGGTTTAATGGGCTTTTCAGCATCAGAAGACCATTCCCTTAATGTTTGACCTAATAAGGCAATAGAGGGCACAAGAAAGAGAACTAATCCATTGTGATTCGTTTCGTTCTCGGCAATCCTTAATGAAGTAAATGTTTTACCAGTTCCACACGCCATAATAAGCTTACCACGGTCATTTTCTTTAAAATGGTCATGAGTTTTATTTAGAGCTTCCTTTTGGTGTGCGTACCTTTTACTTTCCAGTGATTTCTTTTCCGTTCTGGCTAAATCTCCTATGATACCTTTTTGAAGGTTCTCCCAATTGACTGGAGCTTGCTCCAAATCAGATAGGTTAATCCTTGTAACTGGAGGATTCTGATTTCGTATTGTTTCTTCAGCGTTGCTACCCCAGTTATTTGTAGTTGAAACCCAAATTCTTCTGGAAAACCCTGTGGTAACAAATTCCTGGTTCTTAAAATCTCTGCTCGATGTGGAAAGGAAAGAATCTACCTCACCCTTATCTATCCTGGCATTTTGAGCATAGCATTTACACTGAATAGCCCAATAGTCTCCTTCATACGTTTGAGCTACCAGGTCTATACCAGTATCTCTACCTCCGAAGTCAGCTTTTCCTGGAAATTCATTCCACATCCAAACATACTTTAGAGTAATTGAATATGTTGGGTCGGTTTGGAGGTAAGCCTGAATAAGTCTTTCAAATCTATCTCCTTTATCTCTCTCAGAAAATGAATATTCACGGTAGTGGTCAAGAATTTTTTGGAAACTCATAAATAGGTTAGGTATGGCTATTAATTATTATACCCAGTAATATTTTGAATGGGGGTATCTAATTAAAACAATGATTCAAATTAATGTTTTAAGGGCTGTTGAGGTAGGGCTCATAGCGGTCCCAATTTAAAAAAAATGCTTCAGACAAATCACCCCTTTATTGACAATTAATTAACACTTACTTTAACAATATACATTATCAATGACAAGTAAACGTAGGGTATGCTTCTTACCTCAAAATTGAAGGAGTTGTGTGTTATACTAAGATTTATCGGTTATCCAAGAATTTTGAATATAACTTTCAGGATGGTTTTGAGGCAAACTCACGATGCTCCATCTCAAGTGTGAGCCAACGGGGGAGGTCCCTCATTTTGCCCCTGCATTACCCCTCTCCCCGTAACCAAAAGTAGCCTCCATTTTATAGTTACGATTATGTCTGGAAATTTTGCAGAACTAAAAATTCTAAGATTTCCAGTTACTATGTCATTTTTGATACAGATATAAAAATGCAAAAAAATTGAAGAAGCATTTGACTTTGCTCGTTTCTGACATATTTATAGTAGTACGAGGCTGGAAGTTTTTCCTTTATATCCTCTTTACATACTGTTTATAACGGTATAAATAACAAAGATTAAGAATATGAATATCTAAATGAAGTATTATTCAATGAATGAATTCCTGAATAAGATTGAAGTAAGCAGAAGCACAGTTAGTCGCTTCTATTCAAAATATACTCAAAAAGCAGACGAAAGGAAACCTTCTGGTAAAAGATTATTAATTCCTGAAACTCATATCAAATATTTCAATTTCGATTTAATGCTTGAGGATGAAGCAAGAATCAATAAAAGAATGAGAAATATGGAGAAACTTTTGGATTGTATAAGGCACAAAGAGGATATGCCTACATTTCTCTTTCAGATGGAATGGAATATTTTCGGCACCATTTCTTATAGAGATGAGTTGAGCTCCAAGAGCAGTTATAACCGAATGCAGAAAATTTGGAATAAGATTGAAACTAAATATAAAGTAAATAATTCGCTTCGAATGTATTTTACTACCGAACATTATGGTATCCGAGACGGTCATCATAACCATTTCGTAATATACAGCGAGAACAAGAAATATCTTGAAGATATCAATTTAATGATTAAGAATATGAATAAGTTTGATAGAGTTGACCTGGAGGAATACGACCCATATGATTCGGGTATATACTACATATCTAAAGATGGTAACAAAGGAGAGAGATGGGATATATTCATGAGTTGAATATTGTTTTTTTAACCCTTAATGATGGCCTCTGCATTAGCAGGGGCTTTTTTTATACCTATTTAGACTCTTCACAATCATCGGGTTTTAAATGTTAACCTTCCAACATTTTTGTCCTTTTTCACCAATAACAGCATTGTTTTTTAGAGAAAAGTGTAATAGGTTTGAGAAGAAGAGTTTCAACTGAATTAGTTTTTTGTCTTGGCTTACATGCAGACGTTAAAGGAATAACCTCCATTGAGAGGATGATTTCTCTCTCCACCGTGTAAAAAATAAATAGAGAAGATAATAGTGGAGAATTGAAAATATGCATGACCCCAATTGGGATGATGACTTCAAGTCGAATAAACTCACTCTTGAAGAATTAAAAAAAATTAAAGGTTTTGAAAAGATAGATAATATGAAGGGCGAAGAGATGATAAATGATGCTTTCGCTTTGGCCAGAATGATTCTGGATATAATTGATTAAAAGTAAGTTGATATGGATTTAAATAAATTTTATAGATATAAAAAAAATGGCAAGGTCCAGGCCCTAAGTAAAAGTAAGGAAATATGGATGTACACCAGGGTCAGCAGTAAAGAACAGACCAAGAAAAAATATAGCATTGAAGGGCAAATAAACAATATTAGAGACTATGCAAGATTACATGGCTACACTATAACAAAAGAACATGGAGGAACTTACGAAAGTGCAACGGGAGACTTTACCAGAAAGGAATTCAAACAACTTTTTGATAGTGTTAAAAAGGCCAGACGTAAGCCGTATGCTATCGCTATTAAGTTTATAAGTCGTTTCTCTCGCTCAGGTGGTGGAGCTATAAGTTTAGTTGAAGAATTAGTGAATAATGTTGGTGTACACTTAATTGAAACCAGCACTGGTTTAACCACTAAGGATGAAAAGGACCGTCTTGAAATATATGATAAACTTCTTGCCTCGAAACGTGAAAATATGGTCAGATTGGAGCGCACTTTACCTGCCCTAAAAGATTTTTTAGAAGATGGCTTCTGGCTGGGTAGACCACCTAAAGGCTATACTATGTTTGGTGAGAGAGTAACTAATTTCGAAAACCGAAGAGAAGGTCAAAAAATCGAGATAAATGAGGTTGGCAAGATTCTCAGAAAGGCATGGAAATGGAAGGCAGAAGGTATGACCGATGCAGATATTCGGTATAAACTACTGGATAAATTTCATTACAAAATATCCAAGCAAAATCTTTCCGCTATGTGGAGAAAACCATTTTACGTAGGCGTAAATACTAATGCAATGCTTGACGCTCCTGTTAAAGGGAATTGGCCACCACTGGTAACTGAAAAAATTTGGGACCAGGTTCAAAAGCGTTTAGATGGAGGAAACCGTAAATCTGGATATGAGAAAGCTCCCGTAAGTAAACATAGACCATTGACTGGTTTTATTTATTGTTCCCAATGTGGTGCAGCAATCACAAGCTATATCGCCAAGAAGAAGCAGGTCCACTATTACAAATGTCAACACGGAAAAGGTGGAAATATGAATGCATATACTACACCAAGAAGCAGAAAGCCTGGTGTGAATAATTCTTTCATCGAATTCCTATCTAAATTTGACCTGGATAATTCTAAAAGAAGACTTCTACAAGCACAAATTGAAAAATTGATAGACGAACACACCAATGAGAAAAAGAACAGCGCAAGGGTCCTTAAAAAGGAATTGAATACACTTGAGCTGAAATTGGATAAGGTTAATGAAAAATTCTTGCTGAGTGATAGTGCCGATGAAAGCACATATGAGAAAGTCAAAACTCAATTAGAAAATGATATTAGGAGAATAAAGAGCCAATTAGAGGATAATCCAGAAAAATTATCGAACCAAGTAGATTTAATAAATAGCGCCTTGGATTTTTGCCAAAACATCAGTGCACACTGGGCTTCGGGAGATATCCATCAAAAATTGAAAATTCAAAAAACTCTTTTTCCTGAAGGTTTAGTCATTAATCCCGAAACAAGGCAATATCGAACCAAAAAAATAAATGGGCTACTATCTGCAATCGGAGATATAGCAAGGGATTCAGAAAGTAAAGACAATAAAAAAAGCCACCGTAAAGGTGGCCTGTCTTACTTAGTAGCGGGAACTGGACTCGAACCAGTGACCTTCGGGTTATGAGTTTTTGATACTATGCTATCAATTTAATATAAAAACATTGAAAATCAATTGTTTATATACTATTTAATATAATTTGACAACATATGATATCAAACAAAACCAACAAATGTTGTACCTATGTTGTACCTAAAATGATTATCTTTATGACCTAAATATTTTGTTATGGCAACAGTTCGGGTAGTGTTAAGAAAAAAGAAAAACAAAGCTGGGTTGCTTCCTATTGCAATTAGGATTACAAAAGACCGTAAAAGCTCTTATCTAAATACGGGTCAATATATTGAGGAAAAATATTGGGATAGGATTAACCGGAATGTTCGCAAATCGCACCCTAATTCTAATGTATTGAACAATTTTATAACCACTAAGGTTGCAGAAGCAAACGATAAGGTCATAAAATCTGAAATGAATCCTGAATACCAAACAGTTTCAGAAATAAAAAATAAAATTGTAGTTACCAAAGGACTTGATTTTTTCGCTGTGGCTGAAATGCATCTTCAAAACCTTAAAAACAGAAACAAACACCATCAATATGATACTGAATTTGGTCGATTAAAAAAATTTAAAGAATTTCTTGTTAAAGATTCACTTCCCTTCAATAAGCTTAATGTTACAGTTTTGAAAAAATTTGAAACTCACTTATTACATAGTAAAAACCTTTCGCCAAGAACGGTAGTGAACTACTTAATCCTCATAAGAACAATATTTAATTTAGCTATTTCTGAAGCAATTACCGATAGAGGTTTATATCCATTTGGTAAAGGAAAAATGACAATTAGGATTCCCGAATCACAAAAAATAGGATTCTCAGCAGAAGAGATTCAGAAGTTAGAAAATGCAGAAGGAATAACGGAAGTCCAACAAAAAGCTATCCATATTTGGCTTGTAAGCTTTTACTTCGCAGGCATAAGAGTTGGTGATGTATTAAAATTAAAGTGGTCAGATTTCAATGATGGACGCTTACACTATCGAATGAACAAAAACAGTAAATTAGTTTCTCTTAAAGTACCAGATAAGGCTATAGAAATTTTCAATTTATATAAAGAAGAATCATCATATGGCGGTCTTGTATTTCCCCAATTAAAAAGTGTAAACCTTAGCGATTCTGAAGAAGTGACAAAGCGAACTCAATCTATAACCAGAAACTTGAACAGAAGACTGAAGATTGCTGCTAAACAACTCGGCATAAATAAAAACATTAGTATGCACATAGCCAGGCATAGTTTTGGAAATATATCCGGGGATAAAATCCCAATTCAAATGTTACAGAAACTATATCGTCATTCTTCCGTAACGACTACTATACGTTATCAAGCTAATTTCATCCATAAAGATGCTGATGATGCATTGGATAGCGTGGTTAATTTTTAAATAAAATATGATTATTTTCTACATCAGTTCAATGTAGCAAACAAATTAAATTTGTGTTAATCCCAATAAAAACTGTTAAGATTTTGTAATTTTGCAACAATGAAGCAAGTGTCCCATAAAATATTATCCATTTCGATGGCTTTCGTAGTGATGTTCTCTACAATGTCATTTACCGTGGATATGCACTATTGTGGGGAAAATTTGGTCGATTTCAGTTTATTCTCAAAGGCTGAAGGTTGTGGAATGGAAAAAGCGCAACCCGTAAAAAGTTGTGAGAATCCTAAAATGACTGAAAAATCCTGTTGTACTGACCAGCAAATAGTCAAGGAAGGCAAGGACGACCTTAAAATATCTTTTGACACGCTTTCATTCGAGCAGCAAACGTTCATCGCTGCTTTTACCTTTTCTTATATAAACCTTTTTGAAGGAACCGAATCTAAAGAAGTTCCTTTTGAAGATTACCCGCGACCCTTTGTCAAACGGGATGTGCAAGTGCTGCACCAGACTTTCTTAATTTGATTTGTTAGATTTTTAGAATGAAGCCCAACAGCTACGCTGTAGTGGGCTAAAACTCGTGTTTACCATTATTTGCAACACGCAATTCCAAAACTCTAATAATCAAATGCCATGCTGAATAAGAGCATTAAATTTCTCATAGAAAACAAACTTGTTGCCGTTCTACTTCTCGTCCTATTTGTGGGTTGGGGCGTGGTCAATGCGCCTTTTAATTGGGAAACTGGCTTTTTGCCAACAGACCCAGTTGCCGTAGATGCCATACCTGACATTGGCGAGAACCAGCAAATTGTTTTTACTAAATGGCAAGGCCGCTCGCCACAGGATATAGAAGACCAAATCACATATCCGCTTACCACTTCCCTTCTCGGTATTCCAGGGGTGAAAACCATCCGTAGTTCTTCAATGTTTGGGTTTTCCAGCATCTACATCATTTTTGAAGAAGACATTGAGTTCTACTGGTCACGCAGTCGCATACTTGAAAAGCTGAACTCACTTCCTGCAAACCTTTTACCTAATGGTGTTAACCCATCATTAGGGCCAGATGCCACAGGATTAGGACAGATATTTTGGTATACGTTGGAAGGTCGTGATAAAGATGGCAATGTAACTGGCGGTTGGGATTTACAGGAATTGCGTAGCATACAGGATTACTATGTAAAGTACGGGCTATCATCTGCAAGTGGTGTTTCTGAAGTGGCTTCCATAGGTGGTTATGTTCAGGAATATCAAGTGGATATCGACCCAGAAAAAATGCGCCAATATAATGTGAGTATGGGCGATGTAGTCAAAGCCGTAAAGCAGAGCAATCAAGATATAGGCGCACAAACGCTCGAAATCAATCAAGCCGAATATCTTGTTCGCGGATTGGGTTATGTAAAGTCTATCGCAGACATTGAAAGTGCTGTTGTATATTCTGAAAATTTCACTTCCATCCGTATCAAAGATGTCGCTAACGTTCATTTAGGCCCAGCTACTAGGCGTGGTATTCTCGATAAAGAAGGTGCCGAGGTCGTCGGTGGTGTTGTAGTCGCTCGCTACGGTGCAAATCCGCTGGAGGTTATTAATAATGTTAAGGCTCAGATTGCAGAATTAAGCTCTGGACTTCCCACCAAAACCTTGGCAGATGGTCGCACTTCACAAGTAACCATCGTTCCATTTTACGACCGTACAGAACTTATAGAAGAAACGTTGGACACGCTCAACGAGGCACTTACGCTGGAAATTCTTATAACTATTCTCGTCATTATCATAATGGTATTCAACTTGCGCGCGTCCATCCTTATTTCAGGATTGTTGCCCGTAGCCGTTTTGATGGTTTTTATTACGATGAAGCTCTTTAATGTAGATGCAAACATAGTTGCCCTTTCAGGTATTGCCATTGCCATCGGTACAATGGTGGACGTGGGCGTCATACTTGCCGAAAATATGATACGGCATTTAGAAGATGAAAAATTACGCTTTCGCGAAAGCGGAATAGCATTCACAACAAATGAAATCTTTTACAACGCAACTGCGGAGGTCTCAGGAGCTATCCTGACTGCAGTTTTAACAACGATTATCAGTTTCCTTCCTGTATTCACTATGATTGGTGCGGAAGGAAAATTATTCCGACCGCTTGCCTTTACCAAAACAATGGCGCTCTCAGCATCGCTTATCATTGCCCTTTTCCTGATTCCGCCTTTTGCAGCATTCCTTTTTCGTAAGACAAACATCAGGAAACGTTCAAAGCATTTATTGAATGGAGTCCTTGCGGTATTGGGTGTGGCTGCATTTATTTATGGCTATTGGTTAGGTTTGATTCTCGTGGCATTTGCGGCTTGTGGCTTTTTCTTTTTACTCAAAGCGAGAAAAGAATACCAGCTACATATTTATAAGTACAGCTTCACGCTGAACCAGAACATCATAAATATTATTATTTCGGCCACAGCGATTGTGCTGCTTCTGGCAGAATACTGGCGACCATTAGGTTTTGACCGCAGCATCGTGATGAACTTAATATTTGTTTCCATCATCTGTTTTGGGTTGCTGGCCGTGTTCTCAATTTTTAGAATCTACTATGAGCGCATCTTGAGATGGGCACTTCAGAACAGGTTTCTATTCTTGATAATTCCCACCACTGTGCTCGTGCTCGGTTTCATTATTATGCGTAATACGGGCAAAGAGTTTATGCCAGCACTCAACGAAGGTTCATTTCTTTTAATGCCTACATCCTTGCCGCACGCAGGTGTTGAAGAAAACAAGCGTGTACTACAACAGCTCGATATGGCTGTGGCAAGTATTCATGAAATTGAAACCGTAGTGGGGAAAGCTGGAAGGACAGAAAGCGCACTGGATCCAGCACCATTATCGATGTATGAAAATATGATTCAGTATAAATCTGAATATATGCGCAACGAATCTGGTAAGCGACAACGCTATGAAGTTAATGACGACGGCCTGTTTGTACTGAAAAACAACAAATTCATCATTAACCCAAACAATGAGATAGATGAAGATGTGAACTATGGAAAAGATTCGCTCAAGACTACTGCCACAAGCAATGATTTGATTGAAGATGAAGATGGCGAATACTACCGAAACTGGCGACCAGAAATCAGCAGTCCAGACGATATTTGGAACGAAATTGTACGAGTGACCAAATTACCAGGCGTGACATCGGCACCCAAGTTGCAACCCATCGAAACCCGATTGGTAATGCTACAAACGGGAATGCGAGCACCGATGGGCATCAAGGTAAAAGGTCCCGATTTAAAATCGATAGAAAACTTTGGACTTCAACTGGAAGACATCCTAAAACAAGCTGAAGGCGTTAAGGAACAAGCCGTTTTTGCAGACCGAATCGTGGGCAAACCGTACTTGCTCATAGATATTAAGCGAGACCAATTGGCTCGTTACGGCATATCTATAATGGATGTGCAGGAAATCCTTCAAGTGGCGGTTGGTGGTATGCCACTCACACAAACTGTGGAAGGTCGTGAACGCTATGCCGTTCGGGTTCGTTATCCACGAGAGCTACGGGCAAACCCAGACGACCTTAAAAACATCTACGTTCCCGTAGAAAAAGGCAGTCCTGTACCGCTGGGTGAATTGGTTGAAATTCGATACGAACAAGGACCACAAGTCATTAAGAGTGAAGATACTTTTCTAATTGGCTATGTGCTGTTTGATAAACTCGATGGCTTTGCAGAAGTAGATGTGGTAGAAAATGCCCAAGCACTCATTCAGCAGAAAATAGATAATGGCGATTTGGTCGTACCACAAGGAATCAGTTACCGATTTACAGGAACGTATGAAAATCAATTACGGGCAGAAAAAACGCTATCGGTAGTTGTGCCACTTTGTTTGCTGGTCATTTTCTTGATTTTGTATTTCCAGTTCAAGTCGGTTTCTACTTCTCTTATGGTTTTTACTGCCATTGCTGTAGCCTTTGCAGGTGGTTTCATTATGATTTGGTTATACGGTCAGGATTGGTTTTTCAACTTCAGCTTTTTTGGCGAGAATCTACGGGACTTGTTCAATATGAAAACCATCAATTTAAGTGTGGCTGTTTGGGTAGGATTTATCGCCCTTTTTGGTATCGCCACAGATGATGGTGTGGTAATGGCCACCTATTTAGACCAATCCTTCAAAAGCAATGAGCCAGATTCTCAAAAAGGTATAAGGCTCGCCACTTTGGAAGCGGCTGGAAAACGTATCCGTCCGTGTTTGATGACAACCGTAACCACAGTTTTGGCACTACTACCAGTACTCACATCCACAGGAAAGGGAAGCGATATAATGATACCGATGGCGATTCCCATTTTTGGTGGAATGATAATCGATGTTACGTCCTATTTCTTACTGCCAGTCTTATACAGCTGGAAAAAGGAATACCAACTTAAAAGAGCAAACAGATGAAGAAATTAAAATATATACTCGTGTTTTTGTTTGTTTCCGCTTTCGCGAAAGCGCAACAATTACAATCCTACATTCAGGAAGCCGCAGCCAATAATCCAGAAATCCAAGCCTTTGAATTGCGGTACAACATCGCCGAAGAAAAGGTAAACGAGGCCAACTGGATTCCTAATACTGAATTCAGCGCTGGGTATTTTGTGAGTGAGCCAGAAACCAGAGTGGGCGCGCAACGAGCACGCATAGGTTTTAAACAGATGTTGCCTTGGTTTGGGACAATTACTGCAAAGGAAAATTATGCCTCTTCCATGGCAGATGCAGAATATGTGGAAGTCACTATCGCAAAGCGTAAGTTGGCATTACAGGTCGCTCAATCCTATTACATGTTATACTCCATAAGAGCTAAGCAAAAGGTACTTGACGAGAATATCCAATTGTTGGAAACCTATGAGCGACTAGCGCTCACATCAGTAGAAGTTGGTAAAGCCAGTGCGGTCGACGTTCTGCGATTGCAGATACGACAAAATGAGCTACAGCAACAAAAGGAAGTGCTGGAAGAAGAGTTTGTAGCTGCACAAATTTCATTCAATAACCTGCTCAACCAGGAAGAAAACACTTTACTTGAAACTCCAATTATGATGGAGATCCCGACCGATGATCTTGTCTATAATATGGACAACCTGGTGCTCAATCCTGAGTTGCTCAAGTACGATAAACTTTACGAATCTGTAACCCAATCGGAATTACTCAATCTACGGGAAGCGCAACCTATGTTTGGATTTGGCGTGGATTATTTGCCAGTAACAGGAAATGACAACTCGATGTTTAGCGATAATGGAAAGGACGTTTTGATGCCTATGGTGACAATGACGATTCCCATTTTCAACAATCGGTATAAATCCATCACAAAGCAGAATGAATTACGCCAACAAGAAATAGAATTTCAGAAAAGCAATCAATTGAATGTGTTGGAATCCGCTTTCGCGAAAGCGAACTCCCTACGAAATCAAGCCAAGATAGCATTCCATACGCAAGAAAAAAACCTGAAACAAGCTCGAGATGCGGAGCAGATATTAGTCAAGAATTACGAGACAGGCACCATAGATTTCAACGATGTGCTGGATATTCAGGAACTGCAACTCAAATTCCAGATGAATCAGATAGCATCGATCCAGATGTATTATGAGCAGCAAGCCATGATGAACTACTTAATAAACCAACCGTGATCAAGGATTTCTACATAAAAAACATGGTGTGCAACCGTTGTATCAAGGTGCTTAAAAATGAAATTGAGGCGCAGGAAATACGTTTGATTGAGATTGAGTTGGGCCGTGTACAATTGGATATTGAAAATGAGGATCAACTCAAGGTTTTAGAAAACATCGTCATCAACAATGATTTTGAGATTATCGATTCGGCAGAAGATAGGATTACCGAGCAGGTCAAGATTCAACTATTGAAAATGCTGGAAGATTTACCGCTTGACATGGATGGGAAACTGTCTGATTTATTGATGCAGAAAATGAATCAGGACTATTCCAAAATAAGCAAGGTTTTTTCATCCACCGAAGGTATTACGATTGAGAAATATTTCATCAAACTGAAAATTGAAAAAGTCAAAGAACTCATCCAGACACAGCAACCAAATTTTACTGAAATAAGCCAAATGTTGAATTATAGCCATATCAATCATTTGAGCGGTCAGTTTAAAAATCAGACGGGAATGAGCTTGACAGCTTATAAATCCCAACAGAAAAATTTTAGGAATTCCTTGGACAAAATTATGTAGATAACAACCATAATTATGACACAAGCTGTTGATTTACAGCGGTAATTTTATCAAAATAAAATTAAATACTATGAAATATAAAATCACATTACTTCTAACGATGCTCATCGCTTTTGGTGCAAAAGCTCAATTGGTAGCGAACGAGACCGAAGAAAATGTTGATAATTGGCCAGAACGTGTTTATGACTTAACCATAGATTATAAAACCGTAAACTTTACGGGTAAGGATGTTCAGGCGATGACCATTAATGGTGGCATACCTGGACCCAATCTTGAGTTCAATGAAGGCGAGTTTGCCATTATAAATGTGACAAATAATATGGATGTGGAAACATCTGTTCATTGGCACGGTTTAATTCTACCAAATTTCTATGATGGTGTTCCATACCTAACAACGCCACCTATTAATCCCGGCGAAACCCAACAGTACAAATTTGCATTAAAACAATCTGGAACGTATTGGTATCACTCGCATACTGGTCTGCAAGAGCAACGTGGTGTATATGGTTCCATCCAAATTAACCCAAAAGAAACTGATTTAGAATACGATAAAGATTTAGTGTTTGTACTATCAGATTGGATAGATGAAAGTCCTCAATCCCAACTTAAAAATCTAAAACGTGGTAACGAATGGTACTTGATTAAAAAAGGACAGGTTCAAAGTCTTGATAAATTAATTGCACAAGGTGCGGTAGGTGCCAAGTTAAAGATGGCGTGGCAGCGTATGCCTGATATGGCAATTTCAGATAATTATTTTGACAAATTTTTTATCAATGGTAGTGCTTCACAGGATTACCCAGATTTTCAGCCTGGCGAACGTGTGAGACTTCGATTTGTAAACGCAGCCGCAGCTTCCTATTTCTGGCTCACATTTGGTGGCGAAGATCCGATGCTCGTATCTGCCGATGGGCTGGATGTCGTTCCAGTACCGCATAACAAAACCTTGATAGGTGTTGCTGAAACCTACGATTTTATAGTGACGATTCCAGAAAATGGAAAACTGCAAGTGCGCGCTACGGCACAGGATGGTTCTGGCGAAGCTTCGGCGTTTATAGGTACTGGAAATGTATTGGAAGCACCTGTAGTTCCAGAGCCCAATCTTATTAAGAATATGAAGCAAATGATGTCTATGGGAATGAAAATGGGCGCACCTGCTTCAAAATTCAACCCATCAAAAAACGATTCCATTCAAGTAATGGAAAAGTATAAAATGGAAATGGGCGGTATGCAAATGGATGGTATGTCTATGAAAGATGAAAAGATGGAAATGGATGGAATGGCGATGGATTCTACCAAAATGGCTCACAATAAAATGGACCATTCTAAAATGGATATGAAGGACGACAAAATGAAGATGTCCAAGACCGAAATGAAGATGAAGAAAGGAAAGGCAAATATGGATATGGATGGTGATATGAAAATGGACGGAATGAAGATGGGCTATATGGTGCCAAAGGATAAAGTAGTAGGTGATAATATGAAAACGGGGGGTAATCCAGAGTTCAATTACAACTATTTACGGTCGCCTGAAAAGACCGTATTTGAAAACGATAAACCCGTAAAGGAAATGCTATTCAATCTTACTGGAAATATGAACCGTTACGTCTGGTCTATCAACGGTGTTCCTCTTTCAGAAACCGATAAGATTAAAATTAAACAAGGCGAAGTCGTGCGTGTTACTCTCAATAATCTCACGATGATGCACCACCCAATGCACTTACACGGTCACTTCTTTAGAGTATTGAATGAGAACGGCGAGTATTCGCCACTAAAGCATACAGTAAACGTGGCGCCAATGCAGAAAGTTGTATTTGAGTTTGCTGCTGACGAAACCGGTGATTGGTTTTTCCATTGTCACATCCTTTATCATATGATGAGCGGTATGGCAAGGGTTTTTAGTTACGATACACCTCGTGACCAGCGTCTAAATGATTATCCACTTACCAACCTTACCAATGAAGCAGACCACATATTTACTTGGGGCGAAATCACGGCTGCGAGTCATATGACCGAGCTATACGCTACCGCAACAAACATTAGAAATCAATTTACCTTTAGGGGCGAATATGGCTGGAACAAAAATCTTGAAGCAGAGTTCACATATGAGCGCTATCTCAATGATTACTTCCGTGTATTTGGTGGTGTAAACGTAGAGAATGAAGGCGAAGACAGCCTTGAAGAAATAAACACGACCGCCATTGCTGGTGTCCGTTGGTTAATGCCATTGCTCATTAATTCAGATTTCAGAATAGATAGCAAACTGCGACCACAGGTAAGTTTCAGTACTGGTTTTATGATTTTCCCACGATTGGGGATTTATGGCGAGTATGAATACCAGATGGATTTTGGCTGGGACGGCAAGTTGCCCGAAGGTCAGGACTTTGAAGAAGAAACCACGTGGCAAGTTGGACTGGAATATGTGCTAAGTAGAAACTTCTCATTAATGGGAAGTTTTGACAACCGCTTTGGGCCTGGTGGCGGACTGTCATTAAGATTTTAAAAATTAAAACTGAATATTAATAAAAACTATAAACTATGAAAAATTCAAAATTGATTGAAGCTTTAAACAACTGTATCACACATTGCAATTACTGCTCAGATGCTTGTCTAAATGAAGACAACATCAAGATGATGGTTGACTGCATTCGCACGGATAGAGCCTGTGCCGAAGTATGTAGCACGACGGTAAAATTGCTGGCTATGGATTCCGCTTTCGCGAAAGCGATGGTAGAAAAATGCCACGAAATATGTAAGCAATGTGCCGATGAATGTGGCAATCACGACCACCAGCATTGTAAAGATTGTGCAGAAGCCTGTAAAAAATGTGCTGATGCGTGTGAAGCCTATTTGGCATAATCAAAACAACAGATTCCCATTTTTAACGAAATGGGAATCTATTATTCTAAAAAATAACCCTTAAAACCAAAATATATGAAAATAGTAACAAGAACGATAGGAACAATGGCACTTGCTGTGACAATGGTACTAACGGTTTCCTGCAAAGATGGAAACAAGAACGAACCGGCTGCACCTATGAGTAACGAGATGCACCAAGAGTCTATGGATGACAAAGACGATATGGCGATGAGTGACAACCAAGATGCAAAAGCAGAAGCAATCCTAAATGACTATTTCAACTTAAAAGATGCGCTTGTAGGCGATGATAATGGCAAGGCGAAAGAATTGGGAAATGCATTGGCTCAATCTCTTAAATCCTTTGATGCTTCAAACTATTCTTATAATGAAAAATCAGAATTAAATGACATTATCGAAGATGCCACAGAACACGCAGAGCATATTTCAGAAAGTGATATTAAGCACCAGCGTGAGCATTTTAAGATATTAAGTAAGGATGTAACCGATATGGTTGCCATCACAGGTACACAAGCGAAACTATACGAGCAATTTTGCCCTATGTATGATGGTGGAACTGCGTGGTTGAGCAAAGAAGAAAACGTGTTGAATCCTTATTACGGAAGCCAAATGTTGAGATGCGGAAAGGTTCAACGAGAAATCAACTAATTGAAGTTTCTTAAAATCATAGCGTGGATTGCCCTTGTGGCATTGGTAGTGATTCAGTTCTTTCCAGTAACCCTGAACGAGAGCGATACCATACCACAAAGTGATTTTATGTTAGTGAATAAAGTACCTGCAACGATTAAAAATCAGTTGCAGGTTTCCTGCTATGATTGCCATAGCAACAATACAGATTATCCGTCGTACAGCAAGATACAGCCTGCCGCTTGGTTTCTGGAAGACCACATCAAGGAAGGAAAGGATGAACTAAACTTTAATGAATGGGACACCTATTCCAGTCGTAGGAAGAACAGCAAGCTGCGTTCCATTATAAAGCAGATAGAAAGTGGCGAAATGCCTCTGGTCAGTTACACACTCATCCACGGTGGTGCACGATTAGATAGTACCGCTGTAAAAGAAATTATAGGCTATATGGAAAGCCTACAAAAAGATTAAGTCCTGATACGGGAAAGTGATTTTTCATTGATGGTTGGTTAGTTAGAACCTTTCTCGTATCAGGCATATTATTGAATAAAAAATGAAACATACATATCACATACAAGGGATGACCTGTAACGGTTGCCGAAATCACGTAGAGCAGACACTTTCAAAAGTCGAAGGTGTAACTAATGCGGTTGTCAATCTCGAAAAGGCCGAAGCGACCATAGAAATGGAATCTCATATTGCCATCGATAAATTTCAAGAAGCGCTGAAAGCTGATGGTGGACGGTATAGCATCCATAAAAATGGGGAACATCATCACATCAACGATAAGAAGAAAGTTGAGAAACCCAAAGAAAAAGGTACAGGAACATTCTATTGCCCGATGCATTGTGAAGGCGACAAGACTTACGATAAGCCTGGCGATTGTCCTGTTTGCGGAATGGATTTGGTTGAAGAAGTTAATCTTTCTGCAACCACATCAGAACAATGGACGTGTCCTATGCACCCAGAAGTCATAAAGGACGAGTCTGGTAGTTGCCCTATATGCGGTATGGATTTAGTACCGATGGAACCTGATTTGTCCGCAGAGGAAAAGAGCTATAAAAAACTACTGAAGAAATTTTGGATTGCCGTAGCCTTTACATTGCCCATTTTTATAATTGCAATGAGCGAGATGATTCCTAAAAATCCTTTGTATGATGTTTTAGAGCTAAAATACTGGAACTGGATTCAGTTTGCACTTTCCATTCCTGTGGTTTTCTATGCCACTTGGATGTTCTTTGAACGTGCCTATCGCAGTATAATAACGTGGAACCTTAATATGTTTACGCTCATCGGCATTGGTGCAGGTGTAGCTTGGCTTTTTAGTGTATTCGGGATGCTCGTTCCCGACTTTTTTCCTGACCAATTTAAGACCGAAGCGGGAACGGTTCACGTTTATTTTGAAGCGGCAACAGTCATTCTAACTTT
Source organism: Christiangramia sediminicola (assembly GCF_031344135.1). NCBI lineage: Bacteria > Pseudomonadati > Bacteroidota > Flavobacteriia > Flavobacteriales > Flavobacteriaceae > Christiangramia > Christiangramia sediminicola. Next base: position 25,672 of record NZ_JAVJIU010000006.1, on the reverse strand, counting down.
GGTACTACTTGGTCAAATGCTTGAAGCTCGTGCGCATAGCAAGACTAATTCAGCGGTCAAGGAACTTTTAAAATTAGCACCTAACAAAGCTATTAAGGTCGTAAATGGTGAAGAGCAGGAAGTAGCCATCGATAAAATTGAATTAAATGATATTTTGCGTGTAAAGCCTGGCGATAAAATTCCTGTGGATGGTGTAATAACCGAAGGTGAAACTTCCATCGACGAATCGATGATTACGGGCGAACCTATTCCCGTAAACAAATCAGTAGATGATAAAGTAAGTAGCGGAACAATCAATGGTAACCAATCCTTTTTGATGAAAGCCGAAAAGGTAGGCTCTGATACGCTACTCTCACAGATTATACAGATGGTCAATGATGCCAGTCGTAGCCGTGCGCCAATACAGAAATTAGCAGATACGGTTTCGGGATATTTCGTGCCTGTCGTCGTTATAATCGCTGCCGTAACATTCGGTGTTTGGGCAATTTGGGGGCCAGAACCAGCCTATGTTTATGCCTTGGTCAATGCAATCGCCGTATTGATTATCGCCTGTCCGTGTGCTTTGGGACTTGCTACACCAATGTCTGTAATGGTGGGTGTCGGCAAAGGCGCACAAAATGGTGTGCTCATCAAAAATGCCGAAGCACTTGAAAAAATGGATAAGGTTGATACCTTAATCGTGGATAAAACTGGAACTATTACCGAAGGAAAACCTACAGTTGAAAAAGTGGGTTCTTTTGATGAAAGCTTTCGCGAAAGCGAAGTGCTACAATACATTGTATCCCTTAATAGCCAAAGTGAACATCCTTTGGCGGAAGCAACGGTAAAATATGGAAAAGAACAAAGCGCAGAATTTTTAAAAGCTGATAGTTTTAGTGCGGTTACTGGAAAAGGTGTTGAAGGGAAAGTGAACGGAAAAGAAGTGGCTTTAGGAAATGCCAAAATGATGGAACAGGCGAATGCCACGCTTACCGAAGTGATGGAAAACGAAGCGCAATCCTATCAAAAGCAAGGTAAGACAGTTTCCTATCTAGCCATTGATGGTAAAGTTTCTGGTTACGTGGTCATAGGCGATAAAATCAAGGAAACGAGCGCAAAAGCTATCAAGGATTTGCAGGATAAGGGAATTGCAGTCATTATGCTTACGGGTGATAATCACGACACCGCAAAAGCTGTTGCAGATGAACTGAACCTTGCAGATTTTCAAGCAGGTATGCTACCCGAAGACAAGCTTAAGGAAGTCGAGAAATTACAAGAGCAAGGTAAAGTGGTTGCAATGGCAGGTGATGGTATTAATGACGCACCTGCATTGGCTAAAAGCGATGTAGGTATCGCAATGGGCACGGGAACGGATGTTGCTATCGAGAGTGCCGCCATTAACTTAGTTAAGGGGGATTTGCACGGTATTGTAAAGGCACGTAATCTTAGTCACGTAGTAATGCGCAATATTAAGCAAAACCTCTTTTTTGCACTTATTTATAACACATTAGGAATACCGATTGCGGCAGGACTGCTGTACCCCTTTTTCGGAATACTCTTATCGCCAATGATTGCGGCTTTGGCAATGAGCTTCAGCTCAGTATCAGTAATTGCCAATGCACTTAGACTGCGAACAAAGTCAATTTAATAACTAATTATAAAACCAAAAATTATGAATGCAAACGAACACACAAATTCAGGAAAATCAAAAAATCATTATACGCGCTTTGTAGCGATGCTGGCTTGCTCTTTTATAGCAATGTATATCACGATGTATTTAAATACCTATGAATGGGACCACGTTTGGTTCAGCCTTACGCGTTTCTATATGGTCTGCCTTGGTATCGCAGCTATGGCCATCATAATGTTTGTTGCAATGCGTGGTATGTATCAAAATAAAAATAAAAACATAGCTATAGTCTTGGGCAGCATCGTTCTATTTGTAGGTGCATTAGGGCTGGTACGCGACCAAAAGTCAACCGTGGGCGATGTACTCTGGATGAAAGCAATGATACCACACCATTCTATAGCAATATTAACAAGTGAACGTGCCGACATTAAAGACCCAGAAGTCAAAAAATTGGCTGAAGATATCATCAAAGCTCAACGTAAGGAAATTGCCGAAATGAAGGCGATGATTGAACGTTTAGAAAACGAAAAATAAGATTATGAATAAGAACATTTTATATATAGCAATAGCCGTAATCGTAGGTTTGGGCGCAGGCTGGCTCATTTTTGGAAATGGGTCAAGTGATTCAAATAAGGATATGTCTGAAATGTCAGACCACGACCGCTCTGGCGAAACCGAAGACCAAATGTGGACGTGTTCAATGCACCCACAGATAATGCAACCCGAAGCTGGCGATTGCCCTATATGTGGAATGGACTTAATTCCTGCCGAATCGAGTGCTGAAGGACTCGCAATAAACGAGATTAAAATGACCGAAAACGCAATGGCGCTGGCAAATATCCAGACCACTATCGTAGGTAATACACAATCCAGCGATGATGATGGTATGATATCCCTTTCGGGAAAAATAGCTGCAAACGAAGAAAATAATACCGTGCAAGCCAGTTATTTTAAGGGAAGGATTGAGCGACTTAATGTTAATTATGACGGTCAGCAAGTAAACCGTGGTCAGTTACTGGCAACCATTTACGCGCCAGACCTTGTCGCGGCGCAGCAGGAATTAATTACAGCTGCATCGCTGAAAGCATCGCAACCAGCGTTATATAAAGCGGTGCGCAATAAACTCAAAAACTGGAAACTTTCGGACTCACAAATCAATGCCATAGAAGAAAGTGGAACGGTGCGAGAAAACTTCCCTATTTATGCAACTGTTTCAGGAACGGTTTCAGAAGTAATGGCAGCACAAGGCGATTATGTTAATCAAGGACAGCCTATTGTGAAGTTGAGCAATCTTAATTCGGTTTGGGCAGAATTTGATGCATACGAAAATCAGATTGCACAATTTAAGGTTGGACAAAAAATCAACATTACGACCAATGCCTATCCCAATAAGGAATTTGAAGGAACTATCTCTTTCATCGACCCTATGCTTAACAATGCCACACGTACAGTAACGGTGCGTGCAACCTTACAAAATCGAGACGACCTATTTAAGCCAGGAATGTTTGTGACAGGTAAGGTAAAAGGTGCAACCCAAACTATGGAAAACACCCTTTCTGTTCCCGCAAGTGCTGTACTGTGGACGGGCGAGCGTTCATTGGTATATTTAAAAACCAATCCTAACGAACCTGTTTTTGAAATGCGTGAAGTAACCTTGGGCAATCGCTCTGGCGAAAATTACCAAGTATCGGCTGGACTGAATAATGGCGATGAAATAGTAACTAATGGAACGTTTACAGTAGATGCTGCTGCTCAATTACAAGGTAAAAAATCAATGATGAATCAGCAAATGATGCAGGATGAATCAGCTATGATGGGCGATATGGAAATGAGTTTCAGTAATAGCTTTAGTACTGAATTCAATAAAGCATTACCATCATATCTTAAAATGAAAGATGCTCTTGTAGCAAGCGATGCTGGTCAGATTTCCGCTTTCGCGAAAGCGACATCAAAAAAATTAAAGGAAATTTCTACATCGGATTTAGGCAAAATGGAAAAGCAACATCTTACCAAAAGTATCGAGATGCTGGATGCCATTGCAACCAATGAAAATCTGGAAAACCAGCGAGCACATTTTGTGATACTTAATGAGAATATCGTGCCTATTGCTATGAACATAGAAAACTCAACAAATTACTATGTCCAAAAATGCCCAATGGCAAACAACAATAAGGGCGCAGTATGGTTAAGTACTGAAGAAGAAATAAAGAACCCTTATTATGGCGATGCGATGTTGACCTGCGGTAGTGTTATTAAATCAATGTAATAATCATTTGCAACACAGTTGCAAAAAAATTCTGTTATCTTTGCATTGTGAAATTTATAGCAATCATACTTTCGTTTTATTTCTTGGCACTTAATGCTGTGCCTTGCAATGATATGAATTATAGCGAGGATGATTCCCAAGTTGTTACGGTAATTGACTTTGATGGCGATCACGACCAAGACTGTGAGTTTTGCTCGCCTTTTTGCCAATGTCATTGCTGCCACGTTCACACTATAAATTTCGGGCTTGTTGCTTTTGAACCCTTACAGCCCGCAATTCCACACCAATATTTTGCCCATTTTGAGAACCTTGGCAAAGATATTCCACATTCCCTTTTACAACCCCCTCGGGTATAATTCAGTTTTTATAGGATAAATACATCCCGTTTTGACGTGTCCATCTATTGGATTCGTCAAAATCGTGCATTGAATTTTTTTCAATGTACCTAAAGAGAATTTAAACTGAATTAATACTCTATCTATGATTAATAAAATCATTGATTTTTCAATCAATAACAAATTTATTATTGGGCTACTCACACTTGCATTAATAGGTGCTGGTATTTATAGTATGACCCAAGTTCCCATTGATGCCGTACCCGATATTACAAATAATCAAGTACAAGTTATAACGCAATCGCCCAATCTGGGTACAGAAGATATTGAGCAATTTGTAACCTATCCCGTCGAGGTGGCTATGAGCAATCTGCCCAACGTTAAAGAAATCCGTTCGATTTCTCGTTTTGGGCTTTCTGTTGTAACCATTGTATTTGACGATGATGTAGGAACGTATCTGCCCAGACAGCTCGTTGCCGAAAAGCTGACAGAAGTACAGGAACAAATACCAATGGGGTTTGGTAAACCTTCAATGGGACCTATCTCAACAGGATTGGGCGAAATCTATCAATACACCCTTGAAGTTGATGAAGAACACCAAGGCGAATATTCTGCCACAGAACTGCGAACGATTCAAGACTGGATTGTTCGTAGACAGATGGCTATGGTAACTGGGGTGGTCGAAGTAAATGCCTTTGGTGGAAATAAAAAGCAGTATGAAGTATCTGTTGACCCTGACGAACTTCGTGCCATTGGTATCACGATTTCGGATGTGTTTTCCGCTTTGGAAAATAACAACCAGAATACAGGCGGTGCTTATATCGAGCGTAACCATCAAGCCAATTTCATACGTGGCGAAGGTTTGGCGAGAACCGTTTCGGATATCGAAAATATGGTTGTCAAAACTGTCAACGGTATTCCCATAAAAATAAAGGATGTAGGGAACGTTACTATGGGAAGTGCCGTGCGCTATGGTGCGCTGACCAAAGATGGAAAGGGCGAAGCCGTGGGTGGAATGATTTTGATGCTGAAAGGGGCTAATTCCAACGAAGTAATTGAAAATGTTACCCAAAGGATGGAACAGATTCAGCAATCCCTTCCAGATGGGGTAAGCATTAAACCCTTCCTTGACCGTAGCGAATTGATTGCGGAAACCACAGGAACAGTAACTGGAAACCTTTTGGAAGGTGGTCTTATTGTAATTTTTGTCTTGGTATTGCTTTTGGGTAATTGGCGTGGCGGTTTAATAGTTGCATCCACTATTCCCCTTTCATTATTGTTCGCTTTTATCTTAATGTACATTTTTGATGTATGGGCTAACCTAATGAGTTTGGGGGCTATCGATTTCGGTATTATCGTAGATGGTGCGGTTATCATCGTGGAAAGTACCGTTTTCTTAATGTACTCATATGTAGTGAAAAAGAAAGCTGTAAGTTCTGAAACACGAGATGAAATCGCTGCAAAGTCATCCAAAAAAATGATGAACGCTGCCTTCTTTGGTCAGCTCATCATTCTTATTGTCTTTCTTCCTATTCTGGCTCTCGAAGGTGTCGAGGGCAAGATGTTCCAGCCTATGGCGTTGACCTTCATCTTTGCGATGATTGGGGCAATGCTACTTTGTTTGACTTACGTGCCAATGATTTCGGCTCTTTTCCTAAGACCGCCAAAATCAGAAAAACAATCTTATGGCGATAAGTTCGTCCATTGGATAGAGCGAAAGTATGAGCCGCTACTTACCAAATCACTCGTCAAGGGAAAAGTGATTATAGGCATTGCCGTTGCACTTTTTGTAGTTGCCATTTTTGCCTTTACCAGAATGGGCGGCGAGTTCATACCACAATTGGACGAAGGCGATATTGCTTTCCACGCCATTTTAAAGCCCGGAAGTTCGCTTACTGAAACCATTGAGACCACAACAAAAATTGAGCGTATCGTAAAGGCTGAATTTCCCGAAGTAGAAACTATCATTAGCCGTATCGGTGTGGCTGATGTGCCTACCGACCCGATGCCGATGGATATTGCCGATGTATTCGTTATCCTTAAACCAAGCGATGAGTGGACATCCGCTGAGAGTAAGGATGAACTGTTGGAAAAAATGAAGGATGCCATTAGAATAGTTCCCGGTGTTAATTTTGAGTTTACACAACCTATCGAGATGCGATTCAACGAATTGCTTACAGGCGTTCGTGAAGATGTCGCTATCAAGTTGTTCGGGGAAGATTTGGATATACTCGCAAGTAAGGCCGAGGAAATGGGCAAAATCATAGCGACCGTTCCCGGTGTTGCAGATATGAAAGTAGAGGCAACCGATGGCCTTCCTCAAATTACGGTTAACTATAACCGTAATAAGCTGGCGCAATACGGTCTTGAAATCAACCAGCTCAATAGTGTATTACAAGCTGCTTTTGCAGGTGGAAAAGCAGGTGTTATTTTCGAGGGCGAAAAGCGGTTCGATTTGGTCGTACGCCTACAAAAAGAGAATCGGGAAAGTATTGCCGATATCCAAAACCTGTTCATAAATCTTCCTAATGGTTCGCAAATCCCACTTCGGGAAATCGCGGACGTGAGCTACGAATCCGGTCCAATGCAAATAAGCCGTGATAATACAAATCGTAGAACATACGTAGGTATCAACATTCGTGACCGTGATGTCAAATCTGTTGTCGAAGAAATTCAGGCAAAATTGGATGCTCAATTCGACCTTCCCCCAGGATATTATATTCGTTATGGCGGTGCATTCGAGAATCTTGAACGTGCCAGTAATCGGTTGCAAACGGTTGTCCCAATTGCTTTGATGCTAATCTTTATCCTGATTTATTTCGCATTAAAATCTTTTCCGCAGACCTTAATGATTTATTTGGCCATACCAATGGCGACCATAGGTGGTGTGTTCGCCCTATGGCTTCGGGATATGCCTTTTAGCATTTCCGCAGGGGTAGGTTTTATTGTGCTATTCGGGGTAGCGGTACTTAACGGATTGGTAATGATAAGTGGACTAAACGAGCTGAAAGAAGAAGGCGGTACCGACTTAAGACAGCGAATTATAGAAGGTACTAAACGTAGAATTCGTCCTATTATGCTAACGGCCTTGACTGATATGTTAGGGTTTCTTCCAATGGCCATTTCAGCATCGGCTGGGGCTGAAGTACAGCGACCATTAGCTACCGTTGTCATTGGTGGATTGCTAACTTCGACGCTCTTGACACTTTTTATTCTTCCTATTTTTTATCAATGGGTCGAGAAACGTTCGGAACGTAAGATGAAAGTCAATCCAAAATTCGTTACTGCAACTGCGGTAGTCTGTTTACTGTTTACATCTACTTTCGTTAAGGCACAAGAAGTTCCTCAGAATAATTCCCTGCCAGTTATATCATTGGAAAAAGCGGTAGAAGTTTCCAAGGAAAACTATCCGCTCTTGAAAACGAAACAGTTGGAAATTCAAAAACAAACTGTGCTAAAGGGTACAGCTTACGATTTTGGAAATACCCAAGTGTTCACGGGTGGCGAGGAAATTTCGGATAGTCAGGGTATTTACACTTTGGTTGGTTTAGGACAGCAGAATATCAACCTATTCGGTATAGGTGCTAAAAAGCGTTTGCAAAAACAGCGTATCGCTTTAGCGGAAACAGCTCTTGAGATTTCTGAACTTCAGGTAGAACGGGAAGTTAAAAAGGCTTGGTCACAAGCCTATCAGCAAAGGCAGAAATTTGAACTGTACCGTGAACTGGATTCCATCTATTCACAATTTGAAAAGGCCATTCAACTCAACTTTGAGGTGGAAGCTATTTCAAGACTGGAATATTCATCTGCCACAAATCAAGCCTTGCAAATCAGTAACAAATTGCAACAGGCAGAAAGTGATTATACCATTGCCCTGCAAAAATTGAATCTTTGGTTGGTATCAGACACGTATTATTCCGTTCCTGAAACTTTAGAAGGTAGTGAGGTTGCCATATTGGGAATGGACACAGATTTAGGCAAACATCCAGAACTACAACTTTCGCAAAAGCGCACTAATGAAGCAGAAGCTAACTATGAAGCAGCGCGTTCCGATTTGATGCCCAATTTCAACTTACAGGGCGGACTTCAAAGAGTAAACGACAATAATGGGTTTTATAGTTATCAGGCAGGTATTTCCATTCCTCTTTTTTCAGGTGTGGTACGTAGCCAAGCAAAAGCCTCTAAAATAGATAACGAAATCGCGAGAGCAAATGCAGATTTTACCAAACGGCAATTGCAATCTGAATATCAGCAGGCAATACAAGCTTATCAAAAATGGGAAGGCTCTTGGGCTTTTTATAGTGATAAAGCCTTACCACTTGCAGAAGAACAACGCAAAGGTGCATTGCTCGCCTATAAAGAAGGGGCGGTGGACTATGCAGCGTTCACGCAAATTATACGGGATGCCATTCAGACGGAAATGGATGCGCTGGACGCTCTCGACAATTATTTAAAATCAGTTTTCGAACTACAATATTTCAAACAATAAGAAATGAAAAATCTATCTAAATATACAGTTATCGGATTATTTATGATGCTCTTAGGTCTAACAGCTTGCGGCGACTCTAAATCTGAGACTGCCGAAAACGATGAGGGAAATTCCGAAATGGAAGAAGTACACACAGAGGGCGAAGCTGAAGAAGTGATGCTTACGGCCAAACAGTTCGATGCATTACAAATGAAAATCGACACCCTACATATGCGAAATATGAGCGGTTATGTGGAAGCAAATGGCCAACTGGAAGTTCCACCTCAGAATGAAGCGACTATCACTTCGGTCATAGGTGGAAATGTGGTTTCCATCGAGGTTATTGAGGGCGATAAGGTCAACAAAGGGCAAACGGTCGCTTATTTATCCCATCCTAATATCATTCAAAAACAGACGGATTATCTGAATGCGTATAGCAATAACCAATATCTTAAGAAGGAATTTGAAAGACAAAAGACTTTATATGACGCTGGTGTAGGCAGCGGTGCTAATTTTCAAAAAGCAGAAGCTCAATATGAGGCATCCCGAAGTATGGCCAACGGTCTGGAAGCGCAGCTGCAACAACTATATGTTAGCGCTTCTGGCGTTAGAAAGGGAACTATTTATCAGCGTGTGGCCTTGCGTAGCCCCATAGAAGGATACGTTCAAAAAGTAGAGGTAAAAACAGGTCAGTACGTAGAACCGCAAACCGACCTTATGGAAGTCGTGGACACCCACCACGTTCACGCAGATTTGATGGTCTTTGAAAAGGATGTGTATAAAGTCAAAAAAGGGCAGATGGTTACGTTCAATGTACAATCCAATCAGGGCCAAGAACTGACCGCAGAAATTTATTCTGTGGGAAAAACTTTTGAGGAAAATCCCAAAGCATTGCACGTACACGCAGAAATCGAGAACAAGCAAGGCAATCTAATACCAGGAATGTACATCCAAGGGCGGATTCAAACTGACAATACAATGACCACGGCAATACCTGAAAGCGCCATTGCAGCCGATGGCGAAAAGTCATTTGTGTTTACAGCAAAAAAGGAAGGCGAGGATTGGAAGTTTACGCCCGTAGAAGTCACAAAAGGCACTCACGATGGCGAGTGGATTGCCATAGATTTTTTAAAGGAACAAGAGCCTGATACACAATATGCCTTTAATAATGCCTACTACCTTATGGCAGAAATGAAAAAGGGCGAATCAGAACATAGTCATTAATAATAAAAACCCACAGTAAAGAACATCAAGAATAATATTAACAATGAAAGAAATAGAAAAAAGATTAGATGACAATGGGGTTCGCCCTACGGCAATGCGCATATTGATTTATAAGTATATGGCCGAAAAAGAGGTTGCCGTAGGATTGACAGATATTGAGAATGCTTTCGCGAAAGCGGACAGGACTACTCTGTATCGTACCCTAAAAACTTTTGAGGAAAAAGGTATCGTACACCAGATAGACGATGGTTCCAACATTTCAAAATATGCATTGTGTGAACCGGGTTGCAACTGTGAACTTGAACAAGATCTGCACTTGCATTTTCACTGTAATAACTGTGACGAAACGGTTTGTTTAACGGAACAAAAAATTCCGCATATCAACTTGCCCGATGGATATATAGCTGAGGATGCCAATTTGGTCATTAAAGGAATTTGCGAGAAGTGTAGCGGACAATAAATGCACTTCCGTTGCACCAATATTTCCAGTATATTTTGTGCGAATTTTTAAATGTAAAAACCTATGATACAGATAATAAATACAGGAAAGGATAATTTAATTTCTGCGAAAATCAGCGGAAAGATTTTAAAAAATGATGTTGAAAAAATACATCCACTAATTCATAATATTATTAAAAAAGGGAATAAAGTAGATTTCTATTTTGAAATGGAAGACCTTGAGGGTTATACACTCAAGGGATTTTGGGAAGATATTAAAGTGGACAGCGCACATATTTCAGACTATAGAAAAATGGCTTTTGTAGGCGAAAAGAAGTGGCAGGAATGGTCTGCAAAAGCAACTGACTTCTTCACAAGCTCAGAAGTGAAATATTTCGATTTAGAAGATAAGGAACTGGCAAAAACTTGGATTACCTCTTAAATCTGTACAAATGAAATTCAATACCGTAATGCCAAATGGCTTAAAGGAACATTATGAAAATGAACTACGGTTTTACCGTTTGTCATTACTCAAAGGAAATTTGTCTCAAGCTTGGAATCATCTTGAGCGCTCACACATAATTGGTCAATCCTATCCTTTTGAGCATACATATTCCAATTGGCTAATGCTCAAATTTGGATTCAGACAAAAGAATGTGAAAGAAGTTTTAGGTCAACTTGTTCGCTTAGTTGTGGGTGGGTGGAAATCGTTTATCGACCATATACCAACTGGAAATACAGGGGGTTCCAATGTTCTACCACTAAAAAAGATGGAACTTCCACAAGATTTAAGTATCATTTTAAACCAATACAAACCAACATAATGAAAAAGAAAAAAGTAAACTTACGTGACTTAGAACCAAAAGAACACCAAGGCGAGCACAGTCACGACGATGGCCATAACCATAGTAGTCCCGAAGATATTTCCAATTTTAGGACTTACCTGCCCGCAATTTTCAGCTTTCTAATGCTTATTATCGGAATTGCGGTTGATTACTTTGACACCTTTCCTTTTTTTGAAGGCTGGGTCAGAGTGGTTTGGTACACCGTTGCCTATATACCCGTTGGTTTTCCTGTTATAAGGGAAGGTTGGAATAGTATTAAAAATGGCGATTTTTTCACAGAATTTTTCTTAATGTCGATTGCCACTTTAGGGGCATTTGCCATTGGCGAATATCCCGAAGGCGTGGCCGTAATGCTATTTTATGCTGTGGGCGAACTATTTCAAAATGCAGCGGTCAACCGAGCCAAAAGAAACATTAAAGCTTTACTGGATGTAAGACCAAATGAAGCTTTGGTTTATCGCGAGAACGATTTTGTTTCCGTAAATCCCGAGACCGTTGAGATTGGCGAAAAGATTCAGGTACGTGTTGGCGAAAAAGTTCCGCTTGATGGCATTTTAATTTCTGAAAAGGGCTCTTTTAATACTGCTGCCTTGACAGGCGAAAGCAAACCTGATACTATCGCTAAAGGCGATACTGTCTTTGCTGGAAGCATCAACCTCGATGGCGTAATCGAAATCGAGACTACCAAGGAATTTAAGGACAGTTCCATTGCACGAATTCTGGATATGGTTCAGAATGCAACTGCCAGAAAATCAAAGACCGAATTGTTCATTAGAAAATTTGCGCGGATTTATACACCAATCGTTGTATTCTTGGCAATCGGCCTGACATTATTGCCTTACTTTTTTGTAGATGATTATGTGTTTAGGGATTGGCTATATAGAGCATTGATATTCCTTGTGATTTCGTGTCCGTGTGCGCTGGTTATTTCTATTCCTTTGGGCTATTTTGGCGGATTGGGTGCGGCATCCCGAAACGGTATTCTATTCAAAGGTGCATCTTTTCTCGATGCAATGACCAAAGTGAACACGGTCGTAATGGACAAAACCGGAACGGTTACCAAAGGGGTTTTCAAAATCAAAGAAATCAATTCCATCACATTTGAGGAAGCTGAGTTTATGAAATACCTGATGGCTATGGAAGAACAATCTACCCATCCTATTGCAAAAGCGATTCTCGAATACAAAGCAGACGGTTCGGAGTTTGAAGCGACTAATGTTTCAGAGGTTGCCGGAAAGGGGTTGAAGGGAACAGTTAATGGGAAGACGGTGTTGGTAGGCAACAAAGCTTTGATGACTTCAAACAACATAAAAGTTCCTTCGGAAACGGATGGTATTGTAGAATCAATTGTTATGGTGTCCATTGATGAGAAATTTGCAGGTTACGTAACCATTGCAGATGAACTAAAGGATGATGCGCACCAAGCCATCAAACAAATTAGGGATGCAGGAATTTCTAAGATTATAATGCTATCAGGCGACAAGGACTCTATTACGCAACAAGTTGCAAAAGAGTTAAATATCGATTGGGCAAAAGGTGGTCTGTTACCTGAAGACAAGCTAAACGAAGTTGAAGAACTGAAGAAACAACCTGATACAAAAGTAGCATTTATTGGTGATGGCATCAATGATGCACCAGTTTTGGCCGCAAGTGGTGTAGGTATTGCGATGGGTGGTTTAGGAAGCGATGTTGCTATTGAAACTGCTGATGTTATCATACAGACAGACCAACCGAGTAAGATTGCAAGAGCGATTCAAATTGGTCGTTCAACTCGAAATATCGTATGGCAAAATATTGGTTTGGCCTTCGGTGTAAAAGTAATAGTTCTAATTCTTGGTGCTGGTGGATTAGCAACAATGTGGGAAGCTGTTTTTGCTGATGTAGGCGTTGCTTTACTCGCTATTCTTAATGCCGTTAGATTGCAGAAAATGAAGTGGAAGGATTCTTAGAGGGATACTGGATAAACCAATAATTGAAAATATCGATATAAGATTGTCTATCTCCATATTAATTAGATCCCTATTGAACTTGATTTAATGGCCACTTCTACGCCACGTCTTAAATGCTTGAAAACCCGAAGTGCAATTTGTGCTTGACTAACTGGAATACTTGGCACTATGGGTAATCCCGTTTTTGTGATCATTTTGAAAGCCAATGCTTTTTCATTGGCTGGCAACTTCATCAACGCGGCGAAGTATAGATTAGGATTCTTAACAAAATCCTTCCTGGCTTTATAGGTTTCTGCAAAGTTGCGTTTATAGTCAAAAGTCTTGTCAAACGTTTTTTCCGCTTTCGCGAAAAAGGTATCTCTATCAAAACCGCGCTTTACCTTTTTACCGTGCATTTCAACTTCCGAAGCTTTGTGTTTGCTTCCGGGAGAAAGACTAACAGAATTTGAAGCATCCTTTCGGCTAACGATGATATGGATGTGACTTTGGTTTCCATCTTTTCGCATTCCCTGGACAATCCGTTTTCCGTTTTGCTGATGCGGTGCTTGGCGTTCCAGATTGGCAATTTCTTTTTTCATCTTTTTAATATTCCCCTCAGCTCTTCCTTCTTGAACATTTCGGATTTCAGTTTTTAGCTGAAGAATTTTTGAAGCGTAAGGTTGATTCTCTTTAATCTGAAAATCTGTTCCTTTAAAGGTTCGTTGATGTTCAATTTTAGCGAAATATTTTATGTCATCTATGGTTATGGGTCGTCCGTGAATTTCTCGATTGAAGCTGGCAACATAATCCTTCATAAGCTCACGCGTGTAGGTTTTTAAATCTTGGCTATTGTTCTGAAGTTTTCGCAATTCGTACTTTGAGGGACTGACCGTAATCGAATAAAACTTGGGTTCTTTCTTTTTCAATTTTGCGGTGTTTCCATCGATTTCTTTTACCACTTCTTCAGCGGAAATTTCAACGCCATATTGATTGAAAAAGTGTTCCATATCTTGCTGTTCTAGACCCTCGTTTTCTTTCTCTAAATAGCCCACAAAATCAGCTGAACTTTGTGAATAATTAGTACCCAACTTTTGAGGTGTTATTGTGATGTACATAGTTCAAAAAATTAAAGTTGGTTACTTGGGTTTTGCTTTTCGCGAAAGCGTACTTCCTTTTTTTCTTCGGCATATTTCTTTTCTACAATCAGCGATTTTTTTATAGGTTCTTCTGTTTCAAAAAGGGATTGAATCATCGCTACCGTGGGTTTCGTTTGTGTCTTTTCCACGTCTCGCATTATGGCGATAACTGCATTAATTCTTTTTAAAAGTTTTGCTTCAATTGTTCGTCCCGTTGGACCTAATTTTTCTTTTGGCGAAATTTCGTTATAGAAGAAAAAATCGAGAATAGTTGACATTGCTTCAGTATGTGACTTGAAGTGTGCTTTCGAAAATTCTTGAAAACGTTTGGCAGTTTTCCGTTTAAACCTAATTGTAATGAATGAATCCATTTTCTTTCGCTTTTTTAAAGATTTGACGTAAATCCATCCCTGTTTACTGGCTATTTCAAGCTGTTTGACGCAAATTGTAGAAACTTTGAAATATCGACTGATTGTAAACAGCTAATAATCAGATTATTAAAATGTAAATAGAATCCGTAACATCGCGCAGCGTGTTACCCTCTTGCTATTCCTTTTCGTCACGCGCAAGCGTGACAAAAAATCCATACAATCAGGCTAAAAAGCCGATTGCCATTTTCAGGGAAAATGATTTTCCGATATGTTATTTTTCGATGTGTAAGATTATCGGCGAAAGTCGAAAAGTGGATAACCTTACTTAAATTTGAATGCTGAATTTCAGCGAAATAAAGATACGTTTTTTTATTGATTATATACTAATCGCATACAAAAACACCTCTAAATTTTAGAGGTGCTTGCTTTTAATTTCATAAAATTTATACGTTGAAAATGTATTTATACGAATACAAATTCCGAAGTGCTTCTTCATCAAGCATCTTATTCAAATTGGTATTATGCTTTGTGGCATAATCCATTATATCCTTGCCGTACTTTTCCTTTACTTCTTCTTTGGAATTGGCAATTAATCGCTCTTGTGTTTCCTCGTTCAAATCGGTAAAATTTAGATATATCATAACGTCCGGTTTTTAGTATTCGCTCGGTAACATCAGCGTATCATTTACAAAAAATAACCGCAGTTCATCGAGTGGGAAATCGGTAACCCGATAGCCGTGTTTTTCTAAAATATTATCATTGCCATCGCTGTAAGTTATTTCAGCTTCATAACCAGAATAATCTTGTTTTTCTTCGGGCAATCTTTTGAAGTCAATGGTAATAAATTCACTTCGGTTCATCAGACTTTTTGCAATTACGGAAGTGTCCGTGATTAACCAAAAACAATCTGCTATATTGGCAAGATATTTTAGTCCGTCTGTAAAACGTGTTCTTAATAATGGGATTTGATAGAACATTTCCGTTCCGTGAAAATGTTGCAATCCTTCCTTAATTTCGTTAACTTGTGCTTTCATTGTACATATTATTTAAAGTGTGAATAATGAAAAAGAGGGCGCATCTTTCGACTGTTACGCCCTCTTTCATTTTAAGATTTACTTGTCGTCTTTGCTTCCAAGTAATAGGATTTCATCGGCTACAACTTCCGTAACATAGCGTTGTTCGTTATCATCATTTGTATAACTTCGGGTTTTAAGCTTTCCCGATATTCCAACTTCTTTGCCTTTAACAACATACTTCTCTACAATTTCGGCAGTTTTGCCCCAAGCTACTACGGTATGCCAATTCGTGTCCGTTTGCTTGTTGCCATCTTTGTCCTTGTAATACTCATTTGTTGCTAATGAAAAACGGGCTACTTTCTTTCCGCTTTCAAGGTTCGTAATGGTTGGCTCTTGCCCAACGTT
This sequence comes from Christiangramia sediminicola, assembly GCF_031344135.1. Lineage (NCBI taxonomy): Bacteria > Pseudomonadati > Bacteroidota > Flavobacteriia > Flavobacteriales > Flavobacteriaceae > Christiangramia > Christiangramia sediminicola. The sequence continues at coordinate 9,631 of NZ_JAVJIU010000006.1, read as the reverse complement.
TCCAATTAACTGTACGTGATTTTTAATAGTACTCATAATAAAAAGATTTGTGCCTGCTTTGTTACAGACTGGTTTATATTTCCCCTATTTGATTTAAACTGAATTAAATTTTAAGGGGTGTTTGTTCTTTTCTTCTGTGCACCGCACAATGGATAGAGTGGGTTTTGTCCAGACTTTTAGGGAACAAATCAGGTGTGTTTGCGACGTAGTAAAACCCTTGGGTTTTCAAGGAAGTAGAAACCTTATTTTTTGCTAAAACTTGTATAGTCTTGACAAGTTCCATAAGGGCATTAGCAATTCTTTTAAACGCAGTTGCGTTTGAGCGTACAGACAGTTAAGCGAAATAAGCCGCTGAGTTTAATTTAGAATTTGGTTATGTCGTGCCTGTTTTTCGACGCCCCGAAAAACAATACAGGCTCTATCCATTATAAACCCCTTAAAATGTGTAAGGCAAAATTTGATTTTTAGAAATTTTTGAGGAAGCACTCAAGAAGGGCTTGCCTAAAATTTCGTCAAGAAAATCGAAGTTTTGACTTTCCGATGAGAAAGCGGACTTAATTCACCATTTTGGCTAAGGAATGAAGTGTCCCGTTCCAGCGTAGCGGATCGGGTTAACGTAATGGAAAGTCGAAATTGGGGATTATGTCCAAGACCTGTGTAGTGAAGCTCTTTTCTCGAAATGTAGCTTTTCGCGAAATGTAGAGAAATGTGCTGAGTGGGTTATAAAGGTCTGATTTGCCTTATTTAACTGTCTTGTATATGAAACGTAGCGTGTAAAAAGACGCTATCGTTTCGGATTATACACGAGCCGATTTTTTTTAATTTTCTTTTTATCTTAATTTTTCAAAAAACCAAATTAAAAAATTTGGCGGACTTTGCAAATACACACGAACCTCTCGGAAAGCCTATATTAGCTATGTTTTATAACTCAGTTCTTTGTTGGCAACTGGCTTTTTTCCGTAATTAGCTTTTGAAATCTTCTCTTTATACATTAATAACCCTGCATTTTGTTCAGGTGTTCTTTCTTCAGTTGATTCCAATTTATCCATAAACGACTTAGGTAATTTTAAATGGTTGTTCATTGGATGTAATCCAGTAATGTTTGGGTTTCTTGAGTAATTGGTCTTTTTATGACTTATTTTATATTCAGCAGTAATAATCTCTAATATTTCAGGAAGCTTTGCTTTAAAGTCATTCGCAGATGAAAAAGTCATATCGTCAACAAAAGATGTAAATGTCATATTGTGTTGCTGAGCATATTCATACAAAACGTCTCCAGTTTTCATAAAAACTAAATTGGCAAGTGTAGATGACGTTGGTGCTCCTTGTGGAATTTTTCCTTTGAATGTAGTGAGTTTAGTTAAAATGCCAGAAACTTCATAAGAAAAACCTTGGTTAACGAACATTTCATTAACGGCTTTATTAGTAATAGAGGGAAAAAAATCTTTTAAATCGGTTGTGAATTTATATTTTTTTCCTTGATGCTGTTTTGCATTATCGACATTGTCTTTTCCTTTAACAGCACCAAATGCATAAGGCGGTAATTCTATCTTTAAAAGTATATATTTTTGGATTCTTTTTTGAATTATTTTAAGTCGATTAATACTCGGATTTATAATTCTTTGTTTTGGAATTCCATTTTTATCAAGTTTTGGCTTTCCAAACTTGTCCAATTTTATGACAATCTTTTCTCGATAATGATTATCTATATTTTGTGTTATGGATTGAAATTCTTTGAAATCAACTTGCAATGTATAGGCGAGATGCTTAGTTGATTTAATCATTATACAGCGAAAAACTGATTAACCAATGATTTTATAGAAGGTGCAATCATCTTAAAAGCCTCCTTTTTTTCTGGATTTATATCATCATTATCTAATGATAAAAAGAATAAAATTGGTAAAGGTGTTCCAAGGTTATTAGAAATAATCTTTAAAATAGAAAGATTAGGTTCCTTATTGTTATTCTCTATTTGCGATAAGTACGAAGGTGTAATTTCGCAAAGCTCAGCAAATTGGTTTTGTTTTAAGCCTTTTTGTTTTCTAATCGATTTTATTGCAAGTCCTAAGTCCATATTATTTGTGTTTAAAAAAATTAAGGGGTGTCAGTTAAAAAAAATCATTCAAGTTTTCAAGATTAGTAAATACCTTTAAAAGTATTTCAACTGCTTTAAAAACAATACTCCAATCAATAGGTTTTTCAACGTCTACTTTTCTAGAGTTTTCTAAATAACTAATAGTGTCATTTAATTGAATTTTTTCTTCTTCCGATAATGAACAACGGTCCTCGGAAAGGATAGCCCTTATATTCAATATAAGGCTATCGATGTTTTGATAATCTGTGCTTTTACGCATAATTTAATAGATTTAATTAGAGACGGAATTGTCCCTTGCCTATTTACAATACGCTCGTAATTAAATTCAATATGCGTTGCCCACATTATCACCCCAAAATTATTCTTGCCTTTATTAAAAGATTTAATAGAATAGCAGTTATTGGTGTTACTCTTTTCAGAATATGACTTCTAACGTTTTTAGGGGTTGCCTAAATCAGTTTATAACATTTCATCAGTAGCGTTAACGCTTGTGACTGGATGTGCTGTCGCCAATAGAACCATAATTGGTTGTGTAACTTAATACACTTTAGTTGTTTTTGAATTTAATTACTTCAATTTTCAAAACTCTTTCAAAGAACTATGATGCAAATATAGAATGGATAATTCAATTACACAAGAAAAAACGTAAAAAAATTAACTATGAGTTGAATAAAACTACATTTTAATGTGTTTAAGGAAAATTTTAAATGTGCAGAAAAGTGTTTTTTCAGCTTGTTGCCAACGTTTAGTATATCTTGAAAAGTAGGCGATTTCGAAGCACTAAACTTTCGGTTAAGCACAAAGCTTGATGCGAGCTAAAACCCTTGATTTTACTGATATTTCGCCTATTTTTTATATACATTGTTACCCACTGGCTTTTTTCTTTTTTTAAGTCAGAATTTTTATTAAATTTGCAACTTCAAAAATGGCAAATACAATTTCAATATATAATTTCAATCTTCCTGCGGTTACTCCGCCCTGAAATTTAGTGCTTTTTTTCTCCGCCCTCTTTTAGAGGTAAACTTACTAAAATCTATTTAAACAAACTGACGTCATTGGTATTATTGCCAAGTGGACTCGCTTTTTAACAAAAATATTAATGAATATTCTTTTTTTAAGTCAGAATTTTTATTAAATTTGCAACTTCAAAAATGGCAAATACAATTTCAATATATAATTTCAATCTTCCTGCGGTTACTCCGCCCTGAAATTTAGTGCTTTTTTTCTCCGCCCTCTTTTAGAGGTAAACTTACTAAAATCTATTTAAACAAACTGACGTCATTGGTATTATTGCCAAGTGGACTCGCTTTTTAACAAAAATATTAATGAATAAATACGCACGACTTTATCGTCAAAAATCAAAACAAGAATATAAAAAAGTAATTAACTTATTTAATAAAAGTTCTGAAACAAGTGCCAAAACAGAGATTTTATCGGGTTTAACAGTAGCTTTGGCTTTAATTCCTGAAGCTGTTGCTTTTGCTTTAATTGCAGGATTGTCTCCATTGACAGGTCTTTATGCAGCTTTCGTAGTTGGATTAATCACGTCAATTTTTGGTGGACGACCTGGAATGATTTCTGGTGCAACAGGTGCTGTTGCAGTGGTAATTGTGGCTTTGGCTATTTCTCACGGACCCGAATATATATTTGCAACTGTAGTCTTGGCAGGTATTATTCAGGTTCTAGCAGGAGTATTCAAATTGGGTAAGTTGATGCGATTAGTTCCCCATCCTGTAATTTTCGGATTTGTCAATGGTTTAGCAGTCATCATATTTATGTCTCAACTCGACCAATTTAAAGATGCATCAGGAAGTTGGTTAACTGGTCAGTCGTTGTACATTATTTTAGGGTTGGTCTTGCTGACAATGCTAATTATTTGGGGATTGCCAAAATTTACAAAAGTCATTCCCGCATCATTGGTTGCCATTCTTGCTGTTTTTGGGATTGTTGTCGGATTTGGGATTGATACAAAAACCGTGGGCGATATAGCATCAATCCAAGGTGGTTTTCCGCCATTCCATATTCCGAGTGTACCTTTCAATTTTGAAACCTTGGCGTTGATTTTTCCTTACGCTGCTATTATGGCTGGTGTCGGTTTGATTGAGAGTTTGCTAACGCTCAATATTATTGATGAAATTACCGAAACTCGTGGTAGAGGAAACAAAGAAGCGGTGGCTCAAGGTGCTGCAAATATTTTTTCAGGTTTCTTTTCTGGAATGGGTGGTTGTGCAATGTTAGGGCAAAGTCTTATCAATATTTCCAATGGTGCGAGAGCAAGACTTTCGGGAATTGTGGCTGCTGTGGCACTCTTACTATTTGTAATGTTTGGTGCAGGTTTAATTGAGCAATTGCCAATGGCAGCCCTTACAGGTCTGATGTTTATGGTAGCAATCGGAACTTTTGAATGGGCAAGTTTGAAGACTTTTAATAAAATGCCTAAATCTGATATTTTCGTTATGGTTGTCGTAACGCTGGTTACAGTTTTCTTGCACAATTTGGCTTTAGCTGTTATTGTCGGTGTTATTATAGCTGCATTGGTTTTTGCGTGGGATAATGCAAAACGTATTCGAGCAAGAAAGTCGATTGATGAGCAGGGAATTAAGCATTATGAAATCTATGGGCCTTTATTTTTTGGTTCGGTAACAATGTTTAACGAAAAGTTTGATATTCTGAACGACCCACAGGAAGTCATCATTGATTTTAAGGAAAGTCGCGTTGTTGATATGTCAGCGATTGAAGCCCTTAATAAAATTACAGAACGTTATTTAAAAGTCGGGAAAAAAGTCCATTTGCGTCATTTAAGCCCTGACTGTATAACGCTACTACAAAATGCTGATGAAATTATTGATGTTAATATAATTGAAGACCCGAATTATAAAGTTGTAGTCGATAAGGTTTAAGGTTTATGGTTGTTTTTTCAGCTTGTGGGTAACGGTTTTGTGTAAAAGTAGGCGATTTCGAAGCACAAAACTTTCGGTTAAGCACGAACTTTGTTACGAGTCAAAAGCCTCGAATTTATTACTATTTCGCCTATTTTTTTATACATCTTTGTTGTATGCCGTATTTTATTCAATCGGAAAGAATCCATATCTTCCTTGTTCCTTACTCTTTGTAAATTCAATGATGTTAATGCCTTCTATTTTTTTAGGAATCTTATTTTCAAATATTATTAATTGACTATCTAAGGAAGTTTTTCTAATGTCATCAAAAAATAAGTCATCTAATTCAATCGAGTCATCTTCAGTTTCTGAAACTTCTTTGTCTTTGAATGTTGTTAAAGGTGAGTCAATAACTATGAAGTTGCTAAAATTCTTTTCTTCCTTTAAACAATAATCTAAGAAACCTAACAAACAAGCAGTATAAGAAATTGCTCTTCTCCCTTTGCCATAACTACCTCTACTTTTATTAGATATGACAATATCAAATATTTTAAAATCTGAGTTAAATATTACCTTAGGATTAACGTTATAGTTCCAAGTTTTTAATCTTTGCTCAATAAATCCCGATAGCTTTTTTAAAATGTCGTAGTCACAAACATTTACTATGTCTGTTGATTCTTTTTCAGATTTTAAAATTTCTAGAGATTCTTTTGTTTCATAAAGAGTTGCAGTTTCCGTATCAATAAACTCTATATAATTTCCAATTTTTTCAATTTCTATATAATCATTAAGAATGGTCTTTAAATTCTGAATTTCTGGTTTTATACTTTCTAAGCGGTTTTCTAATTTTTCTAAAGTTCTTTTTAGGTCATTTGATTCAGCTTCAAGCTTTAAAACATTTTCTTTGGACTCAGTAATACTCTCTTTTAGGTCTTCTAATTTTTCTTTAATAAGAGCTATTTCAGCAATTACTCCTTCTTTAAAATTTTCTATCTCATTTAAATGCTGAATTTCGTCAATATTCATTGGGTTTGAACAGATAGGGCATAATTGACTAGGTAATTGAGAGGTAAGTGATTCAGCTTCTAGTATAAACGCCAACCTATCTAAATCACTCAAATATTGTCTTTCAAGTATATCAAATCTTTTTATTAATTCTAAAGCATAGATTTTTTTTTCTGTCGTAGAATTAACATCATTTAAATATTTAGTTACCTGGGATTCTAGATTATATGAATCCTCAATTCGTTTTTGAATTTGGTCATTTATGAGGGCTTTATCTAATGTAGTTTTATTTGAAATAAGCATTTCAAATTTTTTAACCAACTTTTGTCTTTGCTCTGAGTAATCGACAATTTGTTTATCTATAAATTCTAATTTTCCTGAAATTTTTGTTTCTTTCTTTTTTGGGTCTTCAATTGAATCTACATTTGAAAAATCAGTTTCCTCTAATATTGAACTTATCATAGATTGTTCAACTGTATGAAGTGAGTTAACATTAGTAAAATAGAATGGTGAACCTTTCGTGATTATTCTATCTTCAGCTATATTGGTAAATTGAATTATATTTTTAAAACTCAAAGGTATTTTTACACCTTTTAATCTATTTTTTAAAAGAATTTTACCCTTTAAACCACAAAGATTAAGAAGGAAATTAGAAATATGATTTTCATTAGATAAGTTAGCGTTTGTACTAAATGTATCAATTAAAACATTCCTTTGTTCAATTGCATTCATATTCCAAACAGCGATTTTATTTTCACCTAATTTTCTTTGAAGTTTAAATTTGTCGCTAGATTCAAAAGTTTCTATTTCTAAGCTAAAAGTATCATAACCCACACCTTCTGGAATATCATCATCAGGGGGTGCAGTTCGTCCTAATATATAGTTAATAACTGAAAACAAATAGGACTTACCTGTATCTGAAGGACCTGTAATAATATTTGCTCCTTTTTTTAAAGTTATTGAAGCATCTACTTCATCTTCACCACTTGCTATTATTTTATATATCCAAAATCCTTTCATACCTGATTTGCTTTATTACCGTCAGTCATAAATTCTTCTCCCCATTTGGATAAATTTTGATTAACATAAATTTTTAACTGATTCTCCGCAAACACACCTAATATTTTTAGTATATTAGCGCTCAATCTGAATGTTCACTTCCACATGCTGTTTCTCGACGGTGTGTATGTCGAGCAATCCCACGGCTCAGCGCGTTTCCGCTGGGTCAAGGCGCCGACCAGCCCAGAGCTCACCCAGCTGACGCACACCATCGCCCACCGGGTGGGTCGCTATCTGGAACGGCAAGGCCTGCTGGAACGGGATGTCGAAAACAGCTATCTGGCCTCGGATGCGGTGGATGACGACCCGATGACACCCCTGCTGGGGCACTCGATCACTTACCGTATCGCTGTCGGTTCACAGGCGGGGCGAAAGGTGTTCACTTTGCAAACTCTGCCGACCAGTGGTGATCCGTTCGGTGACGGGATTGGCAAGGTAGCCGGGTCCAGCCTGCACGCCGGCGTGGCGGCCAGGGCCGATGAACGCAAGAAGCTCGAACGGCTGTGCCGGTACATCAGCCGCCCGGCGGTATCCGAGAAGCGGCTGTCGTTAACACGAGGCGGCAACGTGCGCTACCAGCTCAAGACGCCGTACCGGGACGGCACCACGCACGTCATTTTCGAACCATTGGATTTCATTGCAAGGCTGGCCGCCCTGGTACCGAAGCCCAGAGTCAACCTAACCCGCTTCCACGGGGTGTTCGCACCCAACAGTCGGCACCGGGCGTTGGTCACGCCGGCAAAACGGGGCAGGGGCAACAAGGTCAGGGTGGCTGATGAACCGGCAACACCAGCACAACGGCGAGCGTCGATGACATGGGCGCAACGGCTCAAGCGTGTTTTCAATATCGACATCGAGACCTGCAGCGGCTGCGGCGGCGCCATGAAAGTCATCGCCTGCATTGAAGACCCTATAGTGATCAAGCAGATCCTTGATCACCTGAAGCACAAAGCCGAAACCAGCGGGACCAGGGCGTTACCCGAAAGCCGGGCGCCACCGGCTGAGCTGCTCCTGGGTCTGTTTGACTGACGAGCCTGAAGGCCAACGATACCAATCAAAATGCTGCGTTCACAGCGCCGCGGCAGGGATCCGCCGTGCTGGTTGTCGGAAAAGGAGCCGCTAGTGGGAAAGAGGAGGGTAAATTTTCAGCGTTGCTGGCTCCCCGTCAGCCGGATTGGGTTGCATCGCAGGGGTGTCGAAAGAGTCAACTGCGGTCCAAAGCTGTTGGACTTGGGTGAAAAGGGCGTTTATTCTTCCTATACGTTGTCGGCAGCGGGCCAAAAAGGAATACGTCCATGCCCATCGAGGTGAAACCGGCTGTGAGCGCGGGTTCAAGCATATAGCCCGACAGGCGCGTATCCTTGCCGATCACGACACGATGGCGGTGGTCACCGCGACGAAAGACACGGCCAGCCGCCATGCCGACGCGCAAGGCGGTTTCCGCCGTCATCGCGCCTTCGTTGGCTTTGCCACGAATACCGTCTGTGCCGAAATATTTGCGCACCATAAGGTCGATTATCCTGTCGTCGGGTCGCCCTCAAAGGGGACATGCCTGCTGAACCGCGAATATAGAGAAATATCCCGAATGTGCAGTTAACGAATTCTTGCGGTTTCTTTCAGCGCCGCCAATACCGCCAGCCCGTCGCGCAAGGGGCGCGGCTCGTGTGTGCGGATGAAGTCAGCTCCACCTGCGGCGGCGGCAAGCTCTGCAGCGAGTGTCGCGGCCCCGACATCCCCCGGACCACGGCCTGTGAGCGCGCGCAGAAAGGATTTGCGCGAAACAGACAGAAGCACCGGCAAATCGAAGCGCAGCCGCAATTCATCGAACCGCGCCAGCACCGAGAGCGAGGTTTCGGGAGCAGCCCCCAGAAAAAACCCCATGCCGGGATCAAGGACAAGGCGGTTGCGTTTGATACCGGCACCCGTCAGCGCCGCGATGCGCGCGTCAAAGAACGCCGCAATGTGATCCATGATGTCGCCAGCGGGTGCCTCGCGCCGATCTGCCTGCCCGTCTTGCACCGAATGCATAACGACGAGTTTGGCAGATGATTTCGCCAATTGCGGATAGAACGCAGCGTCTGGAAAACCGCGAATATCATTGAGATAGGCCACACCACGCGACAAGGCATAGGCTTGCGTCGCGGGTTGATAACTGTCGAGCGAGACGGGAATGCCATCTGCCTTGAGCGCGTCCAGCACCGGCGCGATACGCGCGATTTCTGTGTCGGACGAAACAGGCGCGGCGTCGGGATTGCTGGATGCCGGACCGAGGTCGATCACATCTGCCCCCTCGGCCATCAGCTTACGCGCCTGCGCAATGGCTGCGTCTGGCGCCAGATACCGGCCTCCATCGGAGAAACTGTCCGAGGTTATGTTGACGATGCCGAAAATGATGAGCGATTTATTCATGGGGGCTTCTATAATAATACCTAAAATCCGCAGGTAGTTAATTAGGATGTTTAAAGATTCTGATTATCCGTTTATGCACCTGTTATATTCGCAATTACTAGTCTGTCAAAGAGTTTGTCTCCAAAATACCGTCTGTTTAATTTGTAAATAAACTCGTTGAGATACAACTGTAAGTATTTCCTTT
>NZ_JAVJIU010000005.1:8590-175274 GCF_031344135.1 Christiangramia sediminicola | reverse complement strand
CTTGAAATGCAAACGACAATCTTCCTCCGAACCGAAATGAGCCGTAAAACTGAATATGTTCATAATCCCTGCTTTTTGAGCGCTAATATACTAAAAATATTAGGTGTGTTTGCGGAGAATCAGAAAAGATAATTAGCCATCCTACTGATTTTTAGCAACTAAAGTTAAATCAAGGTTAAATGAAAGATAGCGACTTAGGCATTTATCTAAATTAGTACTAGAATTAATCAACATTTTAACTAACTAATAATTATTATTAACCAACGGCAAGCCTTTGTGCATGCCTAAAAATCAACCTGACATGAGAGATTTAATTTGGCTTATTATCGTTTTACTGGTAATTGGATGGCTTGTAGGATATTTCGCTTTCCCAGACCTTGGAAGTATTATCCACATTTTAATAGTATTGGCCGTTATCCTTATTTTGTATAAATTACTTACAGGAAGACGACTATAAAAAGTTGAAAGTTTTATATAACCCTTTGAGCGATCAAAGGGTTTTTTTATTTAAAATATTTACTGAAGAATTAAAATTATGTGGAATCTGGAAAATAAAAAAGCGATAGTCACTGGCGGAACAAAGGGAATTGGTAAAGCAGCAGTAATTGAATTTCTGAAGCTTGGTGCTGAAGTATTATTCACTGCCAGAAATGAAACTGAAGTACGATCTCTAGAAAATGAATTGAAGAAAAAAGGATATAAAGTACACGGATTAACTGCAGATTCTTCAAAAAAAGAAGATAATCAAAATATGGTGGATTGGGTTAGTTCTAATTGGGGAAAGCTTGATATTCTGGTGAATAATGCCGGAATCAATATCAGGAAACAAGCCAGTGATTATTCCGAAGAAGAATTTAGAAAAGTACTGGAGATCAATCTTATTGCACCATTTGAAATAAGCCGTATTCTTCATCCATTTTTAAAAGAATCTGGAAATGCATCGATCATTAACGTAGCCTCTTCGGCTGCTATCCAGGATGTAGGAACCGGTACTCCATATGCCATGTCTAAATCTGGTTTATTACAGCAATCAAGAAGTCTGGCTGTAGAATGGGCTCAGGACGGAATTCGAGTGAATTCGGTTTCTCCATGGTTCACAAAAACGCCATTGACTGAAGGCTATCTGCACAACGATAAGAAAATGAATTCAATTTTAAAAAGAACTCCGTTAAACAGGGTGGCTGAAGCAGAAGAAATTTCAGCAATCATAAGCTTCTTGGCTATGGATAAATCTTCTTTCATAACTGGCCAGAATATAGTTGCCGATGGCGGAATGAGCATTAATGCATTGTAGGTCACAATAATTAGTATCTTTATTAAAAACTAACTCAATGAAAAAATTACTATTTCTAGCGGTCATGAGTGTTCTTATGATCTCTTGCAACGAAAAGAAAAAGGAACAGGAAAAGATCGAAAAGGATCCAAATCTTGAAATACATGAAAAGATTGCCATGGCGAATGGCTTTGAAAAATTTGACAGCGTCAGCAAAATTAAATTCACCTTCAATGTTAAGGTAAATGACAGTTTACGATCTGAAAGAAGATGGACATGGAATAAAAATGGAAATACCATTAGCCTGACTGAAAAAGATTCTACCATGAGCTATACTAAAAAGGATAGTTTGGCAAAAGATAAAGAATATATAGATCAGCGTTTTGTGAACGATTCTTACTGGCTATTATTCCCTTACCAGCTAAAATGGTCTGATGCTGATTTTAGCGAGGCAAAAACTGCAAATGCTCCAATTAGTGGTGATGAAATGCAAATGCTTACGGTAAGTTTTCCGTCAGAAGGGGGATATACTCCCGGAGATAGCTATGACATTTATTTTGATGATGAATTTATGATCCAGGAATGGGTTTACAAAGCAGCTGGTGGTGGAAGAGAAATGGCAACTACATGGGAAGATTATGAAGATTTTGACGGTGTGAAGATCTCAAAAATGCATAAATCCCAGGATGGAAGTTTTGAATTATTCTTTACAGATATTACTGTTGAATAAAAGTTATTGATAAAATAAAAAAGGGAGGCTGAGCCTCCCTTTTTTATTTTATGTTTTTTGTTTACTTAGAATTCCTTCTTTCAAAATTTGCCCAAAATTATACATATCCTCGAACGAACAATAGAATGGCGCTGGTGCTAATCTTATAACATTAGGCTCTCTCCAGTCGGTAATAACTCCTTTATCCATAAGGTATCTGAACAACTCTTTTCCTTCACCGTGAAGAAATACTGATAATTGAGTTCCCCTGTTTTCCTGTTCTGCTGGAGTTATTATTTCAAATGTGCTATCCACGTCCTTATCGATCTCGTGAAGCACGAACTCCAGGTACGCAACTATCTTATTGCGCTTTTCGATGAGTGCAGGCATTCCAACCTCATCAAACATTTCTAATGAAGCTAGATATGGTGCCATCGCAAGAATTGGAGCATTACTAATCTGCCATGCATCTGCAGTTGGTTCCGGTTGAAATTCCGGTTCCATCAGGAAACGTCTTTCTTTATTATGTCCCCACCAACCTTCAAATCTTGGAATATCTTTTTTATTATGGTATTTCTGATTGATAAAACATCCGGATGCATTTCCAGGTCCGGAATTCATATACTTATAACTACACCAGGCAGCGAAATCTACATTCCATTCGCTTAATTTCAATTCTATATTTCCAGCTCCATGGGCAAGGTCCCAGCCAACGAAAGCTCCAACATCATGGCCGGCTTTAGTGATAGTCTCCATGTCAAACACCTGGCCTGTGTAATAATTCACTCCTCCAATAAGTACCAGAGCACACTCCTCTCCCACCTCTTTTATCTTTTCCAGAACATCCTCGGTTCTAAAATTATTCTCACCATCTCTTTTCTTGATCTCCACGATAGCATCATCAGGATCGTAGCCATGAAATCTTACCTGGCTGGAGATCATATATTGGTCGCTTGGAAAGGCTTTTTCCTCACAAATGATCTTATACCTTTTGCCTGACGGCCTGTAAAATGAAACCATCAATAAATGAAGATTTACAGTAAGTGTATTCATAACCGTAACTTCAGATGGATTTGCACCTACTACCTTTGCTAGCTTTTCAGAAAATCGCTCATGATAATCCCACCAGGATTTTTCAGCATAAAAATGTCCTTCAACAGCAAGTTCTGCCCAGTCTTTCATGATCTCGTCAACATATTTTTTAGCTGATCTAGGCTGAAGTCCAAGAGAATTTCCAACGAAATAAATAACCTCTTTCCCATTCACTCTAGGAAAAATAAATTCGTCCCGGTATTTAGAAAGTTTATCTTCTTTATCTAATTGTCTGGCAAATTTCCTGGAATTCTCGAATTGCATATTTTGAATTTTTCGTAAAAATACAATTTCGTTTTAAATGACACAGGACGGAAACCCCGCATAAAATCTTTAATTTTGCTTAAAATCTAAGCCATGCACTTTTTACCAGAAGACATAGACGAATATATTGTTGCACATTCACAGAAAGAACCGGAAAATCTCTACCGGTTAAACCGCGAAACCAATCAAAAAATCCTGCAACCGAGAATGCTTAGCGGGCATTACCAGGGGAGGGTTCTCAGTCTTCTTTCTAAAATGAAAAATCCTGAATCTATCCTTGAGATTGGAACTTATACCGGATATTCAGCAATTTGCCTGGCAGAAGGATTGCAAGCAAACGGCATACTTCATACAATAGATGTAAATGAAGAACTTTACGATTTTCAAAAGAAACATTTTGATAAGTCTGAATATGCGTCTCAAATCAAACAATATCTTGGTGATGCGACAGAAATCATTCCACAAATAGATACCAAATTCGACCTGGTTTTTATCGATGCAGACAAACCCAATTATCCGAAGTACTTTGAATTAATCATTGATATGATGAATTCCGGTGGAATAATTCTGTCAGATAATGTTTTATGGTCTGGTAAGATCGTAGAGAAAATTAAAAAGGATGATGAGTCTACTCAGGCTTTATTGAAATACAATAAGATGCTGGCCGAAGATGAAAGGGTGGAAACGGTGATCTTACCAATAAGAGATGGCCTAACACTTACAAGGGTAAAATAATTAGTAAAGTCTCCTTCCAGATTTAAGGTAAAGATTGTAGAATACCACAGCAAAAATGATCCCTACGATCATCCCAACAATGATGTCACCGGGATAATGAACTCCCACGTAGATACGACTCATTACAAAAATTATTGGCCAAATATAGGCTAGGTAGATCCATCTGGTCTTTTGTGATAATACAAGTACAATGAAGGTTGTTGCGGCAAATGAAGTTGATGAATGCCCCGAGAAAAAACTATAATTAGTTGGTTCCTGAAGTATTCGAATAACATCAGAAAGTTCAGGCGTATTATTTGGCCTTAATCTTAATGCAATTCCCTTGACAAGGTTTGTAAATCCCCAGGTAGAAAATACTGTTGCTAATAAAAATAAGGTTGAAAAGGAAGCTTTTCTCCAATGAAAAGCGAGAAAGAAAAATCCGAAAAAAGCGAGATAAAGGGGAATCCAGTGTCTTGGATCTGTAACAAATATCCAAAAACCATCATATCTTTCAATGCCGAGGCTATTGAGGTAAATAAACAGTTCCCTGTCCCAATGCTCAATCTTCTCCCACATTCAAAATAAAATTAGGGCTTTCGACTTATAGAACCTGTGATCTCGTCTATATCTTCTTTAACCTTATCTATCTCTCCTCTAACATCTTTAGTGAAATCTGTATTTATGCCTTGCTTGTCGGCACTTTTCTGAATTTCACTCTTAATATCATTAGAGGCATTTTTAACAGCTTTCATGCCTTTCCCTAATCCTCTAGCGATGTCAGGGATCTTATCAGCTCCAAAAACCATTACAAGAATGAACATGATAAAGGCAATTTCAGCTCCACTAATAAATAAAGGTAACGTATGCATAGTGTGACAAATATAAATACAAATCTAAGCATAAAAAAAGCCGACTCGTTAAAGTCGGCTTAAATATTATTGCTGATAATTACTAGTCTTGAGAAGATTCTTTGAATTCATCAAATTCATTCTTGTTCTCATTCTTAGGCCAGCTATTATTACTTGTATCTACATCTGCAGTTTCAAGATCTGGATCTATAGTGATGGAAGTGATCTCTTTATTAGATGGAATTACTTTACTAATCACCTTATCGTTCTTTCTCCAGATCTGTACCGGATAAGTGATCTTTTCTGAAGAACCATCAGCATAAGATACTTCCACGATCAATGGCATTACCAGGCCTCCTGGTTTTTCGAATACCACCTGGTAGAAATACTTTGGAGTTTGAAGATTCTTTCTTTCCTCTTCACTAAAGTTATCCATTACATAAGCCTGAAGTGTTTCAGAGCTTTCCATCAATGATTTGTTCTTCATGTCTTCATTGAATTCCTCATCATCTTCAGTAACTACATAAAGTGCTTTAGTTTCTTCTGGTGTAGTTCCATATCTCTGTAACATTTCTCTTCCTGCTTTGGTTGGAGTATCAGTTACATAGTATTTATTTACTTCTTTGATCCCTATATCAACATTATCTGTAGTATAGAACCATCCTCTCCAGAACCAGTCTAGATCGATACTTGAAGCATCTTCCATGGTACGGAAGAAATCTTCAGGAGTTGGATGTTTAAACATCCATCTGTTTGAATAAGTAGCGAAAGCATAATCGAACAATTCACGTCCCATTACCGTTTCACGAAGAATATTCAATGCTGTTGCAGGCTTTCCGTAGGCGTTATTACCTAACTGATGCACCTGTTCTGGGTTAGACATGATTGGAGAAATGTAATCCTGATTACCTTTCATATAAGGAACGATCTTACTCGGCTCTCCTCTTCTTGATGGATATTTACTGTTCGGTGCAACAGCTTCAGGATAAGCTTCTGCAAATTCCTGTTCTGCCACGTACTGAACAAAAGTATTGATACCTTCATCCATCCATCCCCACTGACGCTCATCTGAATTTACGATCATTGGGAAAAAGTTGTGACCAACTTCGTGAATAATAACACTCATCATTCCGAATTTTGTACGGTCACTATAATCTCCATTTTCATCTGGACGCCCATAGTTCCAGCAAATCATTGGATATTCCATTCCCTGATTCTTAGCATGTACAGAAACTGCTTTATGATAAGGGTACTGGAAGGTATGATCTGAATAACTTTTAAGAGTGCTTGCTACAACTTTTGTAGACCATTCTTCCCAAAGTGGATTACCTTCTTTAGGATAAAGAGAAACAGCCATTACATCTTTTCCCATAACATCTACAGCCATCATATCAAGGATGAACTTTCTTGATGTAGAGAATGCGAAGTCACGAACCATATCTGCTTTATAAGTCCAGGTCTTTGTTTTATTAGAGAAACCTTTTTCCGCTTCTTCAGCTTCTTCCTGAGTAACGATCATTACAGGCTTTTCATAACTTTTCTTAGCTTCCTCGTAACGCTTCATCATATCTTTAGAGTACACCTCTTTTCTATTCTGAAGTTCACCAGTAGCCTCCATTACATGATCTGCAGGAACTGTAATATTCACTTCGTAATCTCCAAACGGAAGAGCGAATTCACCATTACCCCAGAACTGATAGTTTTGCCATCCTTCAACATCATTGTAAACTGCCATTCTTGGGAAAAATTGAGCAATTACATAAGCCTTGTTACCGTCCTTATCGAAGAATTCGTATCCTGAACGTGCACGGTTGGTTACGTGATTATTTACATTATAAGACCATTTGATCTTAAATGTATAGCTCTCACCAGATTTTAGTGGCTGAGCCATATCTACACGCATCATTGTTTGATGGATCTTGTATTTTAAAGCTGAACCATCCTTTGAAACTTCCTTAATATTGAAACCACCATCAAAAGGCTCTTCAAGATAAGTACTTGCAAATCTTGCGGCAGTATTAGCTGGAGACATGCCGTCACCATCTTTTTGAAGTGCCGGAGCGTCTTTTTTACGGATATTCTGATCTAATTGAACCCATAGGTACTCAAGGTTCTCTGGAGAATTGTTATGGTAAGTAATCGTTTCTTCTCCTGTAAGCACAGAATTTTTATCATCCAGAACGATATCCATTTTGTAATCGGCTTCATTCTGGTAGTAAGCTGGTCCCGGAGCTCCAGAAGCAGTTCTATATTGGTTAGGAGTGGCTAACTCCTGGTACATTTGCCTGAATTTGTTCTGATTTGTGTGTCCCTCCTGTCGTGGTTCCTTTTGTTCAGTGTCCTGTGCAGAAACACCTGCGAAAACGAACATTAAAAACACGGAGCATAACATGTTTAATCTCTTCATTTACTTTGTTTTAATTTAAGGTTGCTAAAAATAAGTATTTTTAATTCCATTAAGGAATTCTTTCTAAAAAATAACTGTATTACTACTATTTGCTTTTGTTAAAAGCATACTTTCAATATCGTCGCCTTTTTTAACGTGAGTGATATTTTTCTGAGCATCAAAAAGGTCGGTTAAGATCAGATTTTCCACCTGTACTTTTTTAAATGCATTAATATTTTTTGCTTCAAGGAATAGAACGATCTGATCTGCATCGAATTTACTACCCAAAAGTTTTAGTTCTACTTCTTTATCATCTACCCTCAAAACCAGTTTCTTGTCCAGGTATTTCTCCATCAAAAGTTTAATCGTATTTAAGTCTTCTTTATAGGAAAGGCTAATATCCTTTTGATACCTCTTACTCAGAACATCTTCAAAATCATCGATAAAAACTCTGGAAATCACCTGAATACTCTTTTGTTCCTGGTTGTATTCTATTTCGGTTACGCTCAGGTAAGTTTCATGATCTTTTGTGGAAAAAGACGTTAGAAAAATAAGCGTAAGTAAAAGAGCAAATGTCTTCTTCATATTCAACTTTAACTTATCTGAAGCAAATACCAAACCAAAGCAGCAATTCAGGCCTCACGATCATAAGACTTTAAAATAGTTAAAAGGTTTAAGTTATATTTCAGCTTATCCGGGAATTTGCCTTTTTGTGTTTAAGGCTGAACCTCTCAGATCTCTGAAATCTTCTATTTTAGTTTGGAAATATTCGATAAGAACGAACGCACTTTTATTGATCACCAGATGTTTGAACCTGGTGTCTTCTGTACAATAGAATAAGAAATTACAAATCTCGTTTTCATTTAATCGAAGATCTTCTCTAAAAAATTCAAGGCCTACGATCTGAATACTCTTATTGGCCAATTCCTTAGAAGTATAAGATCTTGGTGTTTCAGAATCCTTTGAAAGTTTATCAATTACCGCCCCTGCGATCTTATCAATTCTAATTCCTCCAACCGGATTTGCCTCTCCATAAGGATTCAATTTCTTATCCTTTTCTATAAAATCATTCAGACTATTTTGAAGTCTATTCTTGGTTTCCACTTTTGTGATGGAGATCTTATTTATATCGCTGGCCAGATGTCCCGATAATTTTATATCGTCTATAACCACCTCTGCCAGCTCATTCAATTTATCTTGCAACTCAATATTGATGGTTTTAGAAGCGATCATTTCCTCTGTAACCACAATGCTTCTGTTTTGATATTGAACTGAAGAAATATACAGACTATCGTTAAGCTTCGCCAGGATTTGAAAATTTCCCTGAGCATCTGTAACAGCTCCTTTTTCAAGATCAAGATTGATCACATGAATTTTTTCAACATCTGGATTTGATGCCGTAATCTTTCCATCCAGCACGCTTACCTCCTGCGACTGCGCCATGGAATTAAATCCAATTAGCGTCACGATGACAAGGCAAAAAATGCTTTTGCATTTATTTAAATTGAATATTTTCAAACTTGATTTTTTTAAGATTGATGTTGATTTCACAAAAAAAGTAATTTTAATCCAGTTCACGTAATTCTTTGAAAGAATCTAACTCACTTTTAAAAAATTCCACTAGTTCCAGCACCTGTTTAGAATTTACCAATTCCCTATATTCCTCCTTTTCAGCACAGTAATAGAGAAAATTTAGTACTTCTTTCTCGTTTAGAAGAAGTTGCTCGGTAAAGAAACTTTTTCTTACAAGATTCAATCCTTTATTTACTACAATTCGGGTTTTATTGTTTTCCTCAGCTTTTTCCAGCATTTCCTTTTTTCCGTTCAGAGTGTTTAAAGCGGAGATCAATGGACCATTCCCGCTGGCTGATTGTATTGCTAATTCTAGACTTGATCTTCTTGGTTTCGGAAAAGGCATTCCTAATTTTTCATATATAGACTTAGGCATTCTGGTAACGTCTTCAGATAAAACGCCGGAAAGCCTAATATCGTCGATCTGTACCTCAGCTAATTCATTAAATTTCTGAATCAGCTGAACATTTATTCCTGTATCGATTTCTGAGCTTTTCACGATATGATTGATATTTTCAAACTGAACTGAAGAAAAATAAATGCTGTCTCCGGCTTTCGCCAAAATCCTGAATTCACCATTTTCATTGGTTGTAGTACCTATTTCTGCATTCATATTGATCACATGCACACCAGAAGCCATTTGAATACTATCCACGATGATCTTTCCCTGGACTATTCCTCTTTCCTGCGCTTCTATTTTCGGAATAATTGCGATCAACAAAAGAATTAATATGATTGATGATTTAGTTTTGTTCTCCGTCATTTATTTGTCTAAGATTGATGAAATCCTGCCTCTTGTTATTATAAAATTCGATGAGTTCTAATCTGTTATTTGATGAAAGAAAATCCTGAAATTTGGGATCTCTAGCACAATAGTACACGAAATTCTCAATTTCTGTTTCAGGAAGATCAAGATCTTCTATAAAAAAACTTTTCCCTAAAACATCAATTCCGCTCTGAACTTCTAATTGAAGCTGTTCCTGTTTTTGCAAAGCCTTTAGATATTTCGTTTTGCCGTTTATATCATTCATCAATACATCTAGTGGAAGTCCTCCTAGTAAAATTCCAAAATAGCTCCACCTGCTTTTCACGCCGGCATTTGCTGTATAGAGTCGTCTTTCTGTCTGGGTAAGTTTTTTTTCAGCGTAGGGTATGCCATATTTTTCGCGCTCAAAATATTTGATCTTAGGCACATCAAGATCCAGGTGTCCGCTTAATTTTAGATCGGTGATCTTTACTTCGTCCAATTCATTTCTTGCAGGGAATAAGGTCACTCCTATTTTTCCTGATTCTATATCTTCCTGTTTTATAACGATTTCACGATTTTGAAATTGAACAGAAGAAAATAATATTCTGTCCCCCTGCTCTGCGATGATCATGAATTTTCCATTTTCATCGCTAGTAGTTCCTTTCTCCAGGTCGAGATTTACAACGTGAACATTTGCGGGCTGAATACTATCTGCAAGAATCTGTCCCTCAAGAACTCTGGACTCCTGAGCAAATAAATTTGATGCCGTAAAAAACAGCATAAAGAAGAAAGGCAGATAGCCTAAAGTGATTTTTCGGGTCAAGACGAATTGGTTAGTATTCGTATTTTATTCTAACGTGGAATTTTTTGATTTCGCCTATTAGGAGCTGTAAACTTTTGTTAATGCAGGCATTTCTATAAATTTACTGTAAAAAATATCATGAAAGCGATACTTGCAAGTACATCTACTCTACATAATCAAGACTACCTCGAATATCTAATTCCGCATTTACCGGTTTTATATAAAAATATTGAGGAGATCGTATTCGTGCCTTATGCAAGGCCTGGAGGAATTTCTCACGATGAATATACCTCCAAAGCAGCCGAAGCATTTGGCAAAGCTGGAATTAGAGTGAAAGGAATTCATGAATTTGAGACCCCAGTTAAAGCGATCCAGGACGCTAAAGGTATTTTTACTGGAGGTGGTAATACATTCTTACTTGTCTCAGAATTATATAGAAACAAGGTTATGAATGTTATAAAGGAGGTTGTAAAAAATGGTACTCCTTATATGGGAACTAGTGCAGGAACCAATATTGGAGGTTTAAGCATGAAGACAACCAACGATATGCCAATTGTATATCCTCCTTCATTTCAAACACTTGGTTTAGTACCTTTCAATATCAACCCACATTATCTTGATCCAGATCCAAATTCTGAGCATAAAGGGGAAACCAGGGAAACCAGGATTAAGGAATTTCATGGGCTCAATTCTCAACCGGTGATCGGTCTAAGAGAAGGTAGCTGGCTGGAACTTGATGATAATAAAGTTACGTTAAAAGGCGAGCTGAAGGCAAGGCTATTCAAGAAGGATAAATTACCTTTCGAAATAGAGACAGGAACAGATTTAACCGATTTGAACTAACATGGATTACCAGCATATTCTAGATACAATTCACGATGAGATGAGTTACCGCGATGTAACCGGTAAGGTTGCATCTTATATTCCGGAACTCGCCAAAATTGATCGGAAAAAGTTTGGAATGCATGTGTACTGTGGAGACCAACAGCATTTTTGCTTTGGAGATAGTAAGGAATTATTCTCAATACAAAGTATCTCAAAAGTATTTACCCTGGCAATGGCAATGAAATTGCTTGGCGAAGATCTTTGGGACAGACTTGCGGTTGAACCATCAGGAGATCCATTTAATAGTTTAACTCAGCTGGAATATGAAAGTGGAATTCCCAGAAACCCTTTTATTAATGCCGGAGCGCTGGTGATTTCTGATATCCTGGTAGATCAACTTGAAGATCCAAAACAGGAGCTCCTTGATTTTGTAAGAAAGATCACTGGTGATTCAAGCATTCAATACGATGAAACTGTAGCGAATTCTGAAAAATCTACCGGCTACAGGAATATTGCTTTAGTTAATTATATAAAAGCACTGGGAAATATAAAATGCGACGTAGAGCCTATTGTAGATTTTTACTTCCATCAATGTTCCCTAGCAATGACCTGCGAACAGCTTTCCAAGGCATTTATGATTTTCGCCAATAAAGGCAGAATATTAGAAACCAATGAAAAGATCCTGAAACCTAAAACGGTAAAAAGGATCAATGCATTAATGCAAACCTGTGGATTCTATGATGAAGCGGGAGAATTTAGTTTCCAGGTAGGACTTCCTGGAAAAAGTGGCGTAGGCGGTGGAATTGTCGCCATACATCCAGATAACTATTCAGTGGCAGTTTGGAGTCCTATTCTTAATGAAAAAGGAAACTCCGAGTTAGGCATGAAAGCTCTTGAAAGATTCACCACCTTAACCGGAGTATCTGTATTTTAATTTTCACCAACAAAAAAATGCCTTCCGAAAATCGGAAAGCATCCTTTTATAAATTGAACACTGCTAAAATTAAAGTGCTGCGACGTGCTTAGTCAAGTTTGACTTTAGGTTAGCAGCTTTATTACTGTGAATAATGTTCTTCTTAGCCAATTTATCTACCATAGAAATAACAGAAGGCAACATTCCTTCAGCTTCTTTCTTATCGGCATCACGCAATTTTTTGATCGCGTTTCTTGTAGTTTTATGCTGGTAGCGATTTCTAAGACGCTTAGTCTCATTGCTACGAATCCTCTTCAACGCTGACTTATGATTTGCCATTACAATTGTTATTTAAATGTTTTTTAAAAGTAGTCCGTAGGGGAATCGAACCCCTGTTACCAGGATGAAAACCTGGCGTCCTAACCCCTAGACGAACGGACCATAATCTATTTCAAAATGCAACTTAAAATGTTGCTTTAAACGAACACAATCTTTCAGTGTTACTCTTCGTAGTCCGTAGGGGAATCGAACCCCTGTTACCAGGATGAAAACCTGGCGTCCTAACCCCTAGACGAACGGACCATTTTTGTTTCAAATGCGGATGCAAAAATACAACTATTTTCCAATGTCACAAATGTTCAACAAAAATTTTTAAAATTTTTAATAGGCCTTCGCGAACAAGACCCTTCCAACCGACGGATTTCCAGTGAGAACACAGTTTCCAGCCTCCTCTTTTCTATCAAAAGGAATACATCTTATAGTTGCCTTCGTAAGTTCCTTGATCTTATTTTCGGTCTCTGAAGAACCATCCCAGTGAGCAGAAATAAATCCACCCTTTTCCTTCAATACTTTTTTAAATTCATCAAATGACTCTACTTCAGAAATATGATCGTCTCTATAGCTTTTAGCTTTGGCAAATAATGTATCCTGAATCTCGGTCATTAAAGCTTTGATCTTTTCAACTACCTCGCTCCTATTTACAAACTCTTTAGACAGTGTATCTCTTCTTGCAAGCTCAACCGTTCCTTTTTCAAGATCTTTCGGTCCAATAGCAATTCTTAATGGAACACCTTGTAATTCATACTGTGCGAACTTCCATCCCGGTTTCTGATTATCGTTATCATCAAACTTCACAGAAACTCCAACTGCACGCAGATCTTTGACCAGTTCATTAGCTACTTCAGAAATTTGCTCTAATTGCTCTTCACTTCTATATATTGGAACAATTACTACCTGGATTGGTGCAAGATTTGGAGGCAATACCAAGCCGTTATCATCACTATGAGTCATAATAAGTGCTCCCATTAACCTCGTTGAAACACCCCATGAGGTGGCCCATACATGCTCGAGCCCGCCCTCTTTAGTTGCAAATTTTACATCAAAGGCTTTCGCAAAGTTCTGACCTAGAAAATGAGAAGTTCCAGCCTGCAAAGCTTTTCCGTCCTGCATTAGGGCTTCAATACAATAAGTTTCTAAAGCTCCAGCAAAACGCTCACTCTCAGTTTTACTTCCTTTTACTACCGGTATTGCCATAAAATTCTCAGCAAATTCGGCATAAATATTATTCATCAATTCAGTTTCCTGAAGTGCTTCTTCCTTTGTTGCGTGTGCGGTATGACCTTCCTGCCACAAAAATTCGGCAGTTCTAAGAAACAATCTCGTTCTCATTTCCCATCTTACCACGTTTGCCCATTGGTTAACCTTAATTGGCAGATCTCTATAAGACTGTATCCAGTTTTTGTAAGTATTCCAGATAATAGCTTCAGATGTTGGTCTAACCACCAGCTCTTCTTCCAGCCTGGCTTCCGGATCTACCATTAGCTTCCCTGGCTTATTAGGATCATTCCTTAATCTATAGTGAGTGACAACTGCACATTCTTTAGCAAATCCTTCAGCGTTCTTTTCTTCTGCTTCAAAAAGACTTTTAGGAACGAAAAGCGGAAAATAGGCATTCTGATGGCCTGTTTCCTTGAACATTCTATCCAGCTCTGCCTGCATTTTTTCCCAGATTGCATATCCGTAAGGCTTGATCACCATACAACCACGCACTGCTGAATTTTCAGCTAAATCGGCCTTCACGACCAATTCGTTATACCATTTTGAATAGTCTTCGCTTCTCTTCGTTAGATTCTTTCCCATCTCTTGTTATTTGGCATAAAACTTGTATCTTTTCTAGGTGTATAATACTAACCGTTCGGGCAAAACTAACCATTTTTAGCATGCCCAACAATAAAAAGAATTACCAATGAAACTTTACTACACTCTAAGAAATAAACTCGGCCTTCTGTTCGTACCGGTGGCTGTTTTAGCTATGGTTTCCTGTGGTTC
Source organism: Christiangramia sediminicola (assembly GCF_031344135.1). Taxonomy (NCBI): domain Bacteria; kingdom Pseudomonadati; phylum Bacteroidota; class Flavobacteriia; order Flavobacteriales; family Flavobacteriaceae; genus Christiangramia; species Christiangramia sediminicola. The sequence continues at coordinate 160,797 of NZ_JAVJIU010000005.1, read as the reverse complement.
TTATCAATATTCCGGTTATGAAGCAGATGGGATTTATGGAGAATCCAGACCGGGAATCTGGGAGCAACAAGACCAACAGGTCAACGAAGTAAGACCTAATAACGAAAACTCATATTATAAAGATCTATTCGCTCAGCAATCTCAAATGGTTGGTGAAGTATTAGAAAGCGATATTTTTACTGACGTGGATAGTTACAGCTCCAATAATGGTTATGACAATTATTCTGAAGTTGGTGGAGATGTAGCTTATGTTGGTGGTAATGCACCATGGGGAGAAGATCCAGATACCTATACAGTAAACATTATTAACCGTGGTGGCTTCTACGGTGGATTCTATGACGGATTCTACGGAGCTTATTATTCACCATGGAGATTCGGTTACGGATACAGATATCCATTTTACGGTGGAGGATGGTTTGATCCTTACTGGCCAGGAAACTGGGGCGGATTTGGTCCATATGCTTATGGAGCACCAGGATGGAACATTGGCTTTGGAATCAATTTCGGTTATAACTTTGGATACGGTTATGGCGGTTACTACAATCCTTATTACCCATATTTTTACAATAATTACTACCATAATAACTATTACAATAACAGATACGCATATAATACTGGAAGAAGAAATTCCCGAGCTTATGGTGAAGGACCGAGTAGAAGAAATTCTTATTCTGACAGAATCAGAAGCATTAGAAACTCTGATTACGGAACCAGCAGAGTTCGAAATAGCGTAAGAAACTCAGATTCCAGAGTATATACAAGAACTAGTAGAAGATCTGAACCTGTAAGATCTTACGATAATAGTAGATCCAGAAGTAGTTCTCCAGTTTATAGCAGATCTTCAAGAAGTAGTAGCAATGGTACATATCGTTCTTCAAGTTCAAGAAGAAGCACAAGCAGTTCAAGATCTACCACTACCAGAAGCTCTAGTAGCTCAAGCAGAAGTTCAGGAACAACTAGAAGTTCTGGCGGAAGATCCTCATCATCTAGAGGTGGCCGCGGTGGAGGTCAATAGAAAATAAATCATACCTAATTAGCCTTACAGGTTAGAACCTGTAAGGTTTTTTTTATAAAAATTCAATTAATGAAAAGATTACTATCAGTAATAGCATTGTTTGCTATTATATCATCAGTCAAAGGTCAAACATTGCAGGATGCTTACAGATATTCATCATCTGAACTTTCAGGTACTGCAAGATATATAGGAATGAGCGGAGCTTTTGGAGCATTAGGTGGAGATATTTCAGCAATGTCAATAAACCCAGCCTCTTCCGCAGTTTTTATTTCAAGCACAGCAACAGCTAGTTTATCTTATCGAAGTAAAAGCAACGATATCATGTTTAATAATGGCAGAAGTACAGCCGATGAAAGCGACGTGGAATTAGATAATATTGGTGGTGTTTTTGTTTTTACTACCAGTGATAACAGTGACTGGAGAAAAATCTCACTTGGATTAAATTATACCACAGATAGAAACTTCGATGATTCCTATACCGTACGCGGCACCTCAAACAATAGTATAGATCAATATTTCCTTGGATACGCAGATGGTGTTCCGTTAGAATTACTACAGTTACAGGGATCTGAAAGGATCTCTGATCTTTACGCATTCTTGGGAGAGAACTATGGTTTCGGGGCTCAGCAGGCATTTTTAGGATATCAGGGATATGTCATAGAAGCAGACGCTGATAATCCAGAAAATACAAGTTACTTTTCCTTAATAGACGCTGCCAATTTCGATCAGCAATATTCATATGTTTCAAGTGGTTTAAACGGAAAATTCACTTTCAACATGGGAACACAATTCAAGGATTTTCTTTATTTAGGATTGAACCTGAACTCCCATTTCATCAATTATGAGAATTCTTCTGAATTAAGTGAATTCAACAATAACCCGGAAAGTGCCACTTCTGAAGTTTATTTCGGAAATACTCTAAGAACAAATGGTGACGGTTTCTCTTTTCAGTTGGGAGGTATCGCAAAACTTGGTGAAAATATTCGTGTGGGTCTAACTTACGACTCTCCTACCTGGTTTTACATTAGAGAAGAAACAACACAATATCTTGAGACTAACAGTCCTTTAGATGAATTTGTTAGCGTAAATCCAAGAACTGTAAATGTTTATCCTGAATATAGATTCCAGATACCTTCAAAATTATCTGCCAGCGCTGCGTATCTTTTTGGAAAGCAAGGTTTGATCAGTTTAGATTTTGGAGCTAAAGATTATTCGAACATCAAATTCAAACCTGAAAATGATGTCGCATTTCAGGATCTGAACAGCAGAATTGAAGATAACATGAAAACTGCTTATGATCTTAGGATTGGTGGAGAATACAGAATAGCAAACTTTAGTCTGAGAGGCGGATATAGACTTGAAGAAAGCCCGTATCAAAATACAGATATCGTAGGAGACCTAACCGGATACAGCGCCGGTGTCGGTTATTCCTTCGGAAGTATTAATCTGGACCTGGCTTATAGTAATTCTACTTATAAAGAAGGTAACCCTGTTTATAATGTTGGTTTGACAGAGCCGGTTTACATAGACAGAGATCTATCAAAAGTAGTATTATCTCTAACCTTCGGATTATAAATACTAAATGATATAAATAAAAAAAGCGCCATTTTTGGCGCTTTTTTTATCTCATTAAAGTGAAATTAGACATATACTGCCGATGCTCACCGGTTTTTTCATCAATGAATTCTACCCTAAACCAATAATCATCTGAGGGCAACGGATTGCCGTTATAGGTCCCGTCCCAACCTTTACTCTGATTGGGATTTAATTCAATGATCAGTTTTCCATAGCGATCGAAAATATATAATTTCTTTATAGTGATGTAATTATCTGTAACAAGGTTCCAATTATCATTGAAGTTATCTCCATTAGGACTGAAAAATCTAGGATACCCAACCAGAAAGAAACTTTCACTGGTCGTCTCGCCACAACCATTAATTTCTCTTGCAGTTAATACGTGACTTCCTGGAGGCACTTCAGTAAAATCTGGACTTGCCTGCCAGTTTCCATTATCAATTCTGAATTCAAATTCTGCAAATTCTGCTCCGATAACATTTTCAGGTATACCGGTCACAGTATATCCATCTCCAAAATCTGAGCCTGAAATTTCAACACTAATAGTTTCCGGCCTTGAAACCATTACAGGAACAGTCGTAAAATCCAGTTGACAACCGGAATCTGCATGACTAATCCTTACTGTAATATCATTCTCTGGAAAGTCTTGAAACGTCTGGATAGCCGAATTTCCAATTAATTCGTTTCCATCATACCATTCATAATCATAACCGTCGCCCAGGGCTTCTCCAAGATTTACAGAACTAATTACATTACCTTCCAGATCTACGCAAAATATGGTGTTTTCAGAAAGTTCATAATCAGGAAAATCAAAAGTGGATAAGGTAAAACTATCTGTTCCCGAAACACATCCACTTAACTGGTCTTCCACTTGCGCATAAATCGTTTTTCCATTTTCAAAGGGATAGGTTTGAGTATTAGATATAGGATTCGCATTTTCTACATCGGCCAAGCTTTCATAATAAAGAACCTCGTAATTTGATCCACCTGCATTTGGTTCAATAAGCTCAAAGCTCGCCTCATTAAGATCTATGGTTTCAATATTTTCAACACAAACTGGCAATTCATCTACGTCACCTATAACTGGTGAATCATAAAAGGTTACAGTCACGTCATCCTGTTCAGACTTATTTTCAATAGGATCTGTTGCAATCAAACGGTAATCGCCAGATTCTGTAACTGTGTAAGTTGGACCATTGGCTCCTGAAATAGATTCGTATTGTGAAGTATTTTCATTGAATACAAACCATTCATATTCCGCATCCTCATCTGTAGTTCCATCAAGCAGGTATTCATCTTCATCACATACAGAAATAATTCCACCTAAATTCAAATCAAGAATAGAACAATCTGTTGAACCTTCTCCGGAATTCGTTTGTTCCAGACTGATAAAACCTGGTACCTGTTCAAAATTTGTGATCACCACTACGTAAATCTCATTTGCCTGTGCGTTTGGAATTGACATAAACTCTATCGCATCAGGTAAATAACTACAATCCACGATCTTTTCTTCATTCAGGGAAGATCCTGAACAGTAATCAGCTCCTCTTTCAAAAGGCCCCCAAACCACAAAATCTACATCCAGAGGTGCTCCAGATCCATTTTCATTTTCATATTGAGATATTCGAAAACTTAAATCACCTGAATCCTCGATTTGTAAAAAGAACCAGGCAGGAAACGGCTGATCATCGAGGCAACCATAATCAGGACCAAATTCACCGGTGATCTGATTACTATTTTGAAAATTAGCATTGGGAAAAGTCAAGCGCTCATCACCCGCACAAAAAGGTTCAATATCAGCACATCTGGTACCCTGGGCGTTCATCGAATTAATCGAAAAAAGCACAGGTAAGAAAAACAATAAAGTTTTAATTAACAATCTCATTCCCAGTAAGCTCTTAATACTTGCAAAATATGAAATAAAGCATACATTGTCAGTTAAGGCTTATCTAATTTTGAATACGGCTAAAACCTTATAAATATGTATCTTTGCAAGCCAATACGGTTTTAGCCGACTATTATTGCAAAAAGCATGAAAGTAGATAAAATATTGAATGAAATTGAAGAAATGGGCGATGCCCATGCGGGTAGCAGCGCAAACACTCCTTTGAGAGAGAATGCGTTCGATCTTAGTGATGAAGAAAAAATAGACCTTATCAAAAAGGATGTGAAGAATATCCTTGACACGTTGGGTCTGGATCTTACAGACGACAGCCTTAAGGGCACTCCACAGAGAGTTGCCAAAATGTTTGTGAATGAGATCTTTTCTGGATTACATCCAAAAAGAAAACCGAAGGCTTCCACTTTCGAAAATAAATACAAATATGGTGAGATGCTGGTTGAGAAGAACATTACGGTTTACTCTACCTGCGAGCACCATTTACTTCCTATAGTTGGAAAAGCACATGTTGCCTACATTTCTAACGGAACAGTTGTAGGTCTTTCTAAAATGAACAGGATAGTTGATTATTTCGCAAAAAGACCACAAGTACAGGAACGTATGACTATGCAGATCGTGCATGAACTTCAGAATGTTCTTGGAACTCCAGATGTTGCCTGTGTGGTTGATGCAAAACATTTATGTGTTAACAGTAGAGGTATTCGCGACATTGAGAGCAGTACTGTAACCAGCGAATTTGGAGGAGCATTTAAAAAGAAAGAAGTTAGAAGAGAATTTCTGGATTATATTAAATTAGACACATCGTTCTAATAATTCAAAATACATTTATTACATGGCGCTTTACCAGGAACAAAGCCTGAAACTTTACAATTCAATGAGCGGTGAAAAGGAAATTTTCACCCCCATCAACGAAGGAAATGTAGGTATGTATGTTTGCGGACCAACGGTTTACAGCAATGTGCACTTAGGAAACTGCCGTACATTCATTTCTTTTGATCTTGTTTTCAGGTATCTAAAACATCTTGGATATAAAGTTCGCTATGTAAGAAATATAACCGATGCCGGGCATCTCGAAAATGATGCTGATAGTGGTGAGGACAGGATCTCTAAGAAAGCTCGCCTGGAACAAATTGAGCCTATGGAAGTTGTACAGAAATACACTGTAGACTTTCATAATATTCTGAATAAGTTCAACAACTTCCCTCCCAGCATCGAACCAACTGCTACAGGGCACATTGTTGAACAGATTGAGATCATTAAAACAATTCTTGAAAATGGCTTCGCTTATGAAGCTAATGGTTCAGTATATTTTGATGTTATAAAATTCAATAAAGAACATGCTTACGGCAGACTTAGTGGAAGAGCGATTGAAGATATGATCGCGAATACCCGTGAGCTTGCCGCACAAAGTGATAAACGAAATCCTCAGGATTTTGCTTTATGGAAAAAAGCGGAACCACAGCATATCATGAGATGGCCTTCACCATGGAGTGATGGTTTTCCAGGATGGCATCTTGAATGTACCGTAATGAGTACCAAATATCTTGGTGAAGAATTCGATATTCATGGGGGCGGAATGGATCTTAAATTCCCTCACCACGAATGTGAGATCGCACAGGGAGAAGCAGCTACTGGAAAATCACCGGTAAATTACTGGCTACACGCAAATATGCTTACCCTTAATGGTAAGAAAATGGCCAAAAGTACCGGTAATTTCATTCTTCCAGAGCAAATTTTTACAGGCGAGAATGATATTCTCACTAAGGCTTTCTCACCAAATGTGGTAAGATTTTTTATTCTTCAGGCACATTATAGAAGTATTCTGGATTTTTCTAGTGAGGCGCTACTGGGAAGCGAGAAAGGGTTTAATCGACTAATGGAGGCATATCATTCTATTGATGATCTTCCATTTTCAGGTAAAACTGATTTCGATCTGAATGCATGGAAGCAGTCCTGCTATGATGCGATGAATGACGATTTCAACAGTCCGATAGTGATTGCCAAATTATTTGATGCTGTTAAAACTATCAATGGTATCAAGGATGGTACTGTTCAAATTTCTGAAGAGGATAAAACAGAATTGAAGGATACCATGAAGGCTTTTATGTTTGATATTCTTGGCTTGCTTGATGGAGCTTCAGAAAAAGAAAATGACGAAGATAAACTTGCCGGAACAGTTGAACTTTTGATCAAATTGAGAGCTGAAGCAAGAAGTAACAAGAATTTTGCTTTAAGTGATCAGATTAGAGATCAATTATTAGAATTAGGCATTCAATTAAAAGACGGAAAAGAAGGCACTTCTTTCTCCCTAAAATAATTCAATCATGCTGAACCGAGGGTTAAGTTATATTTTGACCGCACTGGTTCAGTTCTACAAGAAATTTATTTCGCCACTAACTCCTGCCACTTGTAGGTATGAGCCGTCATGCTCTACTTATATGCTGCAGGCGATAGAAATTCATGGGGGAGTTAAGGGATTCTGGCTTGGACTTAAAAGAATTTCGAGGTGCCACCCATGGGGAGGCTGCGGTTATGATCCAGTGCCGGGAAAATCCAAGTCTAAAAACAGCTAAAGAATTCGCAAATACGTATATTTACGGCTTATCAAATAAATTTATATGCTGATCAATGCCATTCACTGGAATCCGTCTGAAGGACTGGATCTGGGAATTCTTACACTCCACTACTATAGCGTAATGTTTATAATCGCCTTTACTCTTGGCTGGTACATTATGAAAAGTATTTACACTCGTGAAGGCATCGCTATAGAAAAATTAGATTCCTTATTCATATACACCGTTCTTGCAACTTTAATTGGAGCAAGATTAGGACATGTTATTTTTTACGACTGGGAATATTTTCAAAATCATTTACTTGAAATTTTCCTTCCGGTAAGATTTGAACCTAATTTCGAATTTACAGGATTCAGAGGATTGGCAAGTCATGGTGCTGCTATTGGTATTATAGTGGCCATGTATCTTTACGCTAAAAGAATACTTCAGAAACCGGTATTATGGATATTAGACAGAATTGTAATTCCGGTTGCCAGTGGTGCCATTTTTGTGAGAATTGGAAATTTCATCAATTCTGAAATTATCGGAAAACCAACGAACTCAGATTATGGAGTTGTTTTTGAAAAACTAGGAGAAGACTTTGCAAGACATCCTGCTCAGCTATACGAATCGGCTTGCTATCTTGGAATTTTCCTTATTCTATGGTTCATATATTGGAAAACGGAAAAACGCTTTAAAACAGGTTATATTTTCGGTTTATTCCTTGTATTACTATGGACCGTTAGATTCTTTGTGGAATTCATTAAAGAACCACAGGTAGGCGAACGTGCAAATTGGTTATTGAATACAGGGCAATGGCTTAGTATTCCATTCGTAATTGCAGGATTATACTTCATGTACAGACCAACAAAACAAAAAACAGTGGCATGAGAAAACGAATTTTAAGTCTTGCTGCTCTTAGTTTGATCCTATCTTCTACTTTGTCATGTGAGGATGAAAAGAAACAGCCTGAGAGTATAGAAACTGAACCTATTGCGTTCAAAAAAGAAGCTGAACTTTACCTGATAAAAGCCAATTCTGGTGATACCATTAAGAAGCTGGATATAGAGCTTGCCGAATCTGATTACGAGCATCAAACAGGTCTTATGTATCGCGATAGCATGAAAGATGACCAGGGAATGCTATTTATTTATGATTCTGAAAGGATAAGAAGCTTTTACATGAAGAACACTTACATCCCTTTAGACATTATCTATTATGAGGCAGACAGTACATTGGTAAGTATTCAGAAAAATGCAACACCAAGAGATGAGACCTCACTTCCATCTGAAGGGCCTACTCAATTTATTCTAGAGATCAACGGAGGTTTATCTGATGAATGGGGATTGGAAAAAGATGATAGATTCAGTTTTATAAAAACAGAATAATTTAGAACAAACTTTATAATGAGCATAAAAAAAGGCTTTCCGATTGGAAAGCCTTTTTTGTTATTCTTAATCTGAGATTAAGCTGTAGTAGCTTCCTCAGTTTTCGGTTTTTCTTTCTTCTGTATTGAAGACTTCTTCTTAACGCTATCGAACATTACAGGAGTTGCAATGAATAACGAAGAATAAGTACCTACAATCACACCAACGATTAGGGCGAACATAAACCCTCTGATGCTCTCTCCTCCAAAGATGAAGATCGCAAGAAGTACTACCAAGGTAGTAAGCGAGGTATTCAATGTTCTACTTAATGTACTGTTTAATGCAGCGTTCACAGTTTTACCTAATGGCCAGCTTGTGTGTTCGTTCACATATTCTCTAATACGGTCAAATACAACCACCGTATCATTCAGAGAGTAACCAATTACTGTAAGTATCGCTGCGATAAATGCCTGATCGATCTCCATGTTGAAAGGCATCACTTTGTATAGTAAAGAGAAGATACCAAGTACCACAAGAACATCATGGAATACTGCAGCAACCGCACCTAAACTAAACTGCCATTTACGGAAACGTAATAAGATGTAAAGGAATACAACGATCAACGATCCAAGTACTGCCCAGAATGAAGCATTTTTAATATCATCGGCGATAGTAGCTCCAACTTTCATGGATTTCATCACACCAACATCTTTATCATCTGCACCATCAACGAAATCCTCATAAGTAAGGTCGGCAGGAAGATAAGAACCTAAAGATTCGTAAAGCGATCTCTGGATCTCTTCATCTACTTCAGCTCCTTCTTCATCAACCTTATATTTTGTAGTAATCTTCAACTGGTTATCTGGACCAAATGTTTTAGCCTCAGCACTACCAAAAGTAGCAACAAGATCATTTTGTACTTCAGTAGGACTCACATCATCAGCGAATCTCACTGTATAAGTTCTACCTCCGACAAAATCTACACCTTCGTTAAGACCCTGAGTTAATAAAGATCCAAGACTAATCACGATGAATAATCCTGAAACGATATACGCAACTTTCCTTTTACCAAGGAAGTCGATATTCATGTTTGTAAACAGGTTCTTTGTTAGAGACGTTGTAAAGTCTATAGATTTTCCTTTTTTACCATATCCATCAATAAATAATCTGGTGATGAAAATTGCAGTAAATAAAGAAGTAGCAATACCTATTAATAATGTTGTTGCGAAACCTTTAATTGGTCCTGTTCCAAGTAGGAATAAGATCAAACCGGTAAGACCTGTTGTAATGTTCGCATCAAGAATAGAAGATAATGCATTGTTGAAACCATCTTTAATCGCATCCTTCTGAGCCTTTCCTTTAGCAAGTTCCTCTTTAATCCTTTCAAAAATAAGTACGTTCGCATCTACAGACATACCTATCGTTAATACGATACCGGCAATACCAGGTAATGTAAGTACAGCTCCTAATCCTGCAAGGATTCCGAAGATGAAAAGAATGTTTACTACAAGAGCAACATCTGCAAAAATTCCTGCCTTACCGTAGTAAAGAATCATCCAGATCAAAACAAGAATTAAAGCGATCACGAAAGACATGATACCACTATCAATTGCTTCCTGACCAAGTGATGGTCCTACAACCTCACTTTGAATGATATCTGCAGAAGCAGGAAGTTTACCCGCACGTAGAACGTTTGCTAAATCCTGACCTTCAGTGATCGTGAAATCACCTGTGATCTCACTTCTTCCTCCTGAAATAGCTCCTGTTGAAACTCCAGGTGCAGAATAAACGATATTATCAAGAACAATGGCGATCTGGCTTTGCTCGTTAGAAGCTTTTCCAGTCATATCTTCCCAGATCTTAGCTCCAGTTCCATCCATTTGCATGCTTACTGCAATACGACCTAACTGATCATAAGTTTGCTGAGCATCGGTAATAACACTACCACTTAATGGTGGCTCCATGTTACGATTTCCTTTTAAAGCGTATAATCCTGTAGTTTCAGTTTCTTCATCTGGAACTCCCCATACGAATTTCGCATATCTCATTTCTGAAGGAAGTAACGATCTAACCTGAGGCTTCTGGATCATATCCATCACCTTTGCGGTATCCTGAACGTTGAAAGTTGCAAGAACAGGTCCTCCCTGGAATCCTGGAGATACGACAAGATCGATCAACGGATTATTTCCAGTCTCAACTTCAGTACTGTCTTCAGCATCTGCTAAAAGATCATCTATCTCGCTGTCGCCAGAAGTTTCAGTAGTATCTGCAGGCTTTTCAGCTGCAGCTTCTTCAGAACGCTTCATTCCTGCAAGCATATTGTTTGCCTGAATTAGGAAGTTTCCAATTTCATTATTCTTATATACGTGCCAGAATTCTAACTGTGCCGTACTTTGAAGTAGATTCTTAACCCTGCTGATATCTTTAGCTCCAGGTAATTCAACAAGAATTCTTCCTGAATTCCCTAAACGCTGAATATTTGGTTGAGTTACACCAAACTTATCGATACGTTTTCTAAGAACTTCAAAAGCAGAAGTAATAGACTCATCAATTTTCTTTCTAATGATTGGCTCAACTTCTTCATTACTCATGTTGAAGTTCACCTCATCACTTAAAGTCTTATTTGCAAAAACATCTGGAGATGCAAGTTTTGCATCTGGAATATTGTTGAAAGATTCGAAGAATAGATCTACATAGTTCTCCTGGCTATCTGTTTGTGCTTCGTCAGCTTCAGCGATTGCTTTTCTAAAAGCAGGATCTCTGGTATCGTTAGCCAAACCGCTTAAGATGTCTTTAACCGAAATCTGAAGGATCACGTTGATCCCTCCTTTTAGGTCAAGCCCTTTATTAAGCTCTTTGTCTTTGGCGTCGTTGTAGGTAATCCCAGCGATCACATCATTATTACCGATAGAATCTAAATACCTTGCTTCAGCCTGGTCACGTAGTTCTGAGTAATTTTCTACATCTTCTCCAATTCCCTGAATGGCAAACTCCTCAGCATCAGTCTCAACATTATTTGTTATAAACGTAAAAGACAGCTGATAAAGACATACCAGCCCAAACAAAATTGCAAAAACTTTTATCAGTCCTTTATTCTGCATTATTCCTCAAATTATTGATTATTAGGTCTATTTTAAAAACGGACAAATATAGGACTTCAATTGTCAAATCCCAATATTTTTTTTTGGATAATTTTAACTTTTTAATCCATCAAAAAAGCCACAGAAACTGTGGCTTTCAAGAGTATTTTGAATGGATTTTACTAAAAAATTATACGTCAAGTAATCCGTTGGTTTTTTTAACACCTTCAGCACTTTCCTTCATTTTAGCTTTTTCAGCATCATCCAGTTGTAATTCCACAATTTTCTCTAGACCATCTTTTCCAAGAATAGCCGGCACACCAATACAAAGGTCGCTTAGCCCATACTCACCGTCCAACAATGCTGAACAAGGGAACATTTTCTTTTGATCACATGCAATAGCCTGAACAAGACCTGAAACGGCTGCTCCCGGAGCGTACCACGCGCTTGTTCCAAGAAGTTTTGTTAAGGTTGCACCACCAACTTTAGTATCTTCTGAAACCTGGTTCAATCTATCTTCAGATAAGAAAGCTGTTACAGGTACTGAATTTCTGGTCGCTAATCTCGTAAGCGGCACCATTCCAGTGTCACTGTGACCACCAATCACCATTCCGTCAACATCGGATGGAGGGCACTCTAAAGCTTCACTTAATCTATATTTAAAACGAGCGCTGTCTAATGCACCACCCATTCCTATAATTTTATTTTTTGGAAGACCCGTAGTTTTATGTACCAGGTAAGTCATCGTGTCCATTGGGTTACTAACTACGATCAAAGTAACATTTGGAGAATGCTTGATAAGATTTGAAGAAACTTCCTTCACGATCCCGGCATTAATACCTATCAATTCTTCTCTGGTCATTCCCGGTTTACGTGGAATACCACTGGTAATTACCGCGATATCACTATCTGCAGTTTTAGAATAATCGTTAGTACTTCCTGTTATTTTTGTATCGAAGCCATTAAGAGTTGCTGTTTGCATAAGGTCCATTGCTTTACCTTCAGCATAACCTTCTTTGATATCAAGCAATACAACTTCTGAAGCAAAATTTTTAATGGCAACGTATTCGGCACAGCTGGCACCTACGGCACCTGCTCCTACTATGGTAACTTTCATGTTAAAATATTATTTAATTTCTATTAATAATGACTGCGAAATTACGAATAATGAGGCAGTATTAATAATAAGGAATGGTTAAATCATTGAAGATCTACAGGATGAAGTGCAAGCCGAGATTTAGGTTTACAAATTTACCTGCCGTAGCCATTGTACTGATTTTAAATCTATCAAAATATAGGTTGAAACCAATATCACCTTTAAATTGAGCCGATTTATCATTCAATCTAGTGATCTCACTGTTGATCAACGGTAAAGCCAATCCACTTCCTCCAAATTCATATTCAAAATCTGACATAGCCACGCCCAATGCACCAAAAATTTCAAAATTTTCATATTTCTTGGAAGCCAATGCTTCAGCCATCCATACATCTGCAGAAACATCTATCTGGTTTAACTGAACTACCTGGTCTACTGAAATCGGATCAAAATCATATTTTACATCAAAGATATTATAAGAAACAACCGCAGCAACCTGCAAATCTTCTTCGTCATTAAATCTAAAATACTGACCGAAATTATGCTTCAACCCAACCCCGTAAGTACTGAATTCTGAACCGTCAATTTCCAATGAAGGCAAAGCACGTACGGCTATTTCAGTTCCATATGGCAACCCAACAGAAACCTGAGCGAAAGGATATGCCAGCGCCCCTTTATCGATACCATCTATGGCATCAAATTCTGAAATTGGGATGGTTTGCCCTGCATAATCTACCTCTCCTTCAAATTGAATATCGGTATCGCCTCCAAAAGCAGTAGGCAAAACAGCGCGTTCATCACCAGTTATCTGGAGAATATTGAAATCATTATTATTAATAGTAAATTCCTTTTTACTCGTAGGCACGAATATCGCGTTAGCATGCAAAGAAACATCTACCTGCCATTTATCTAATGCTCTAGCTGAAGTAAACCACCCGGCAGTTGCCTGGTAAGCTGCACTTTCAGAAGCCGGACTAGCAAATCCGTTGGCTAGAAAAAGCATATCATTTACGAATAAATCTAAATCGGTTTGCGCTTCCTGAGCTGAAGTGTTCAGGGAAAATGCAAAAATTCCCAGGAACATAATTTTGGTGATATTTTTCACGACAATTTGGGTTTAGGTGTTTAAAAATAGTAAATATTAGTTTCGCTCCATACCAGAACGTAAAAAACCCACACTTATTAGTAAGGTGTGGGTCTTTTAAAATGTATATCAGCAATGATTATGCATCAATATTTGCATACTTCGCATTCTTTTCAATGAACTCTCTTCGTGGTGGAACCTCATCTCCCATTAGCATAGAGAAGATCCTATCGGCTTCCCCACCATTATCGATGTTCACCTGTCTTAAAATTCTGAATTCAGGATCCATTGTAGTATCCCAAAGTTGTTCAGCGTTCATCTCCCCAAGACCCTTATATCTCTGGATTTGAACACCTCCACTATATTCCGCGGCGATCTCATCACGTTCCTTTTCATTCCAGGCATAACGCTTTCTCTGACCTTTTTTCACAAGGTAAAGAGGTGGCGTGGCTATATAGATATGACCATTCTCGATCAATTCTTTCATATAACGGAAAAAGAACGTAAGAATAAGTGTTTCAATGTGGCTACCATCAACGTCGGCATCACACATGATCACGATCTTATGATACCTCAACTTTGATAAGTTCAAGGCCTTGCTATCTTCTTCAGTCCCAATGGTTACTCCCAGAGCTGTATAGATATTCTTGATCTCTTCGTTATCAAAAACCCTGTGAGACATAGCTTTTTCAACGTTCAGGATCTTACCTCTTAATGGAAGTATCGCCTGAAATCTACGATCTCTACCCTGCTTGGCCGTACCACCCGCCGAGTCTCCCTCGACAAGGAATACTTCACATTGTTCTGGATCCTGCTCAGAGCAGTCAGATAATTTCCCAGGCAAACCACCAACACTCATGGCAGTTTTACGCTGAACCATTTCACGGGCTTTTTTCGCGGCATTTCTAGCCTGCGCAGCAAGTATTACTTTCTGAACGATGGTTTTTGCATCATTCGGATTTTCTTCAAGATAATTCTCAAGCATTTCTGAAACCGCCTGAGACACTGCTGAAGTAACCTCACGGTTACCAAGTTTTGTTTTCGTCTGACCTTCAAATTGAGGTTCAGCAACCTTTACCGAAATGATCGCAGTTAATCCTTCACGGAAATCATCTCCGGTAATTTCAAATTTCACTTTGTCCAGAAGACCTGAAGCATCGGCATATTTTTTCAGAGTAGTAGTAAGACCTCTTCTAAATCCTGATAAATGCGTTCCTCCTTCGTGAGTATTGATGTTATTTACATAAGAATGCAGGTTTTCATTGAATGAGGTATTGTACACCATTGCAACTTCTACCGGAATATCATTCTTTTCACCTTCCATGGAAATCACATCCCCAATAATAGGTTCACGGTTACCATCAAGGAACTTTATAAATTCCTTCAGTCCTTCTTCAGAATGGAAGTCATCATGAACAAATTCACCATTATCCTCCTTATTTCTTTTATCGGTAAGACTGATTCGAATACCCTTATTCAGGTAAGCCAGCTCACGCATACGACTAGCCAGAGTATCATAATTATACTCCAGAGTCTGCGTAAAGATGCTGGGATCTGGCTTAAACGTCACCAGAGTACCGCTTAATTCTGTTTCACCAACCGGCTTAACAGGATACATTGGTTTTCCAATTTCATATTCCTGTTCCCAGATCTGGTTATCTCTGTAAACTGTAGCTTTAAGATGAGTTGAAAGTGCGTTTACACAACTAACCCCAACTCCGTGAAGACCACCGGAAACCTTGTAAGAATCCTTATCAAATTTCCCTCCAGCACCAATTTTGGTCATTACAACCTGTAGTGCAGAAACGCCTTCTTTTTTATGCATGTCAATCGGGATACCCCTACCGTTATCTTCTACGGTAATGGAATTATCCTCATTGATAATAACTTTTATATTGTCACAGTGTCCGGCAAGGGCCTCATCGATAGAGTTATCAACAACTTCATATACCAAATGGTGCAAACCTCTAACGCCGGTATCCCCAATATACATTGAAGGCCGCATACGAACATGCTCCATTCCCTCCAACGCCTGAATACTGTCGGCGGAATAATTATGTTTCTTAGCTTCTTCGCTCATATAATATGCTAATTAATTTTGTCTTCTTGGATAACGAACAAATATAACAATTCGCATATTTTTAACAGGTTGAAGCAGGCTCATAAGACCTTAAGTTATCAACAAATTATGTGGAAAAACCCGAAGCCTTCAAGATTACTTTCAGGTTTCGGGTTCCATTTTCAGATAGTGATGAAAATTAAACTTTGATCATTTCTTTTTTCATTCCGGGTGCAACATGAGTTTCGTTGGCACGACCACTTGGATCCAGGTCTTTTTGCCATTTCGGAACCCATCTTTTTACAGTTTTAGCTGCTGAATCCTGAGGGAAATGTTTACTGAATAATTCTCTGTAAAAATAAGCCTCTTTCGTTGCCGGAGTATTTATTGGATATTTCAAGGCTGCTGTCTCCATTTGCACATCAGTTACTTGTTTTGAAGCATAATCAATAAGCTCATCTATCCAGTTGTAACCAACTCCATCGCTAAACTGCTCCTTTTGCCTCCAAAGAACCTCATCTGGAAGAAATGGTCTTTCTGGAGTATCAAATGCTTTACGAAGAATAAATTTCTCAACGCCATCATAGGTTACAGGCATTTTCTCTTCAGGAACAATTTCCATAGCCGTCTTTAAAAAGGCTTTGTCCAGAAATGGCACCCTTGCTTCCAACCCATGAGCCATAGTTGATTTATCAGCTCTTAAACAGTCTGCAGTCGCAAGCCTTTGAACTCTTCTAATAGTCTCTTTTTGAAATTCTCCAGCTGAAGGCGCATTCTTAAAGTACAGGTAACCTCCAAAGATCTCATCTGAACCTTCTCCAGAAAGAACTACTTTAATTCCCTTTTCAGCGATCGCTTTAGATAAGAAATACATTGGCGTGCTTGCTCTTATAGAAGTGACATCATAAGTCTCCAAATGCCACACTAACTGACTTAGAATTTCAATTCCCTGCTCAACCGTAAAATGTATTTCGTGATGCTCAGTTCCCAGGAAGTCAGCAACCTTTCTAGCAGCGATAAGATCTGGAGCTTCAGCATCTAATCCTATAGAAAATGAGTGGAGCTTCTGCCCTGAGCCTTCTATAAGTCTTGCCGCAATAGACGATGTTAAAGAAGAATCTAAGCCTCCACTTAAAAGTACTCCTAACGGGACATCTGCCATTAATCTTTTCCTGGTCGCATCTATAAGGCTTTCTCTTAGTTTCGCCAGATCTGCTGGTTCAATCGCTTTGTCAGAATCAAACCATTCTGGTGTATAATATCTTACAAAACCAGACTGCGGAGTATAAAAATGTCCCGGAGGGAACGCAGAAAATTCAATGCAAGATTCTGCTAAAGCTTTCATTTCACTAGCAAACCACATAGCTCCAGTTTCATCTGTACCATAATACAATGGTTTTACACCAATTGGATCTCTTCCAACTATAAAATCATCGCCATCAATGATCACAAATGAGAAAACACCATCCAGTTTATCAACGAAGTCATTGCCATACTTTTCATACATATGAACTATAACTTCTGAATCTCCAGTTGTTCTAAAAGAATGATCTTTTAGTTCATTATTTCGTAGTTCCATGTGGTTGTAGATCTCACCATTGTGAACCATCCACGCTGAGCTGGTTCCCTGGATTGGCTGAATCCCTGTTGTAAGATCTACAATAGAAAGTCGTTCGTGTGATAACACATGACCTTTCTCTGTAATTTTTAATCCGCTTTCATCGGGTCCTCTATGAGACATTTTTTTTGAAAGGCTACTAATTTTTGCCGCTTCAACGTCTTTTCCGATAACTGCTAAAATTCCACACATGACTAATATTATTTATAATTACAATACAAATATTAGTTTAAACTTACTTTTAGAAAACACTAATACCTATTTAAGTTATTTATGAAAACATATATCGAGTAATTAGATATAATATAAAAGTGAATTATTAGAATAGCATGATAAATTCTTTCATATGTAAACATTACAAATTTTAACAGCACCTTTGTTATTCTTTAACAATCATGACAGCAAGCTTGAATTATCTTTATTAAAATTATAAACTAAACAGAATAACATGAAAAAGCTTATAATAGGAGGCCTCAGCGCCATTTGTTTATTAATAGCAAATCCTGTGAACGCACAGGAAGATGATAAAGTAAATTTCTCAAAAGAAGAACTGAAGTTTTCTAAAATGGATGCCAGCCCAATGGATCTTGCATTATACAGAGATCAAAACGACCAGGCTGTAGCTAGAGTAATTTACAGTAGACCTCAAAAAAGAGATCGTGAGATCTTTGGAAAACTTATTCCTTATGGAGAAGTATGGAGAACTGGGGCTAATGAAGCAACTGAGATTACTTTATACAAAGACATGAAAGTAGCTGATGCAGTTGTTAAAGCTGGAACTTATTCCCTTTACTCTATACCTGGTGAAACAGAATGGACCGTTATTCTTAACGGAAAAACCAATACTTGGGGAGCTTATGAGTATACTGATAAGGAAGATAAAGTAAGAATTAATGTTCCTGTAAGAAAAGCTCCAAATACTATTGAA
This sequence comes from Christiangramia sediminicola, assembly GCF_031344135.1. Taxonomy (NCBI): domain Bacteria; kingdom Pseudomonadati; phylum Bacteroidota; class Flavobacteriia; order Flavobacteriales; family Flavobacteriaceae; genus Christiangramia; species Christiangramia sediminicola. The sequence goes on along the minus strand of NZ_JAVJIU010000005.1, from coordinate 142,523 downwards.
TCTCTTTCAATGGCATTTCAGGAATCTAACAAAGGAGCAGATCTTCTAATTGGATGGGATAATAGCTATGTAAAAGTACCTTTTGAATCAGTAAAATAATTATTGATTTGATATAGATAAAAAAAAGACGCCGGTTGGCGTCTTTTTTATTTTAAGGTATGTTCAAATATTTATGCGTTTGTAAAGAAACCTTCCATTTTGGATTTTCCATCACATAATCAACGATCATCGGTATCACCTTATCCCGGTTACTCCATTCTGGTTGCAAATAAAGAATACAATCTTCACTTACCTTGGCTGCCTGCTCTTCAGCAAATTTAAGATCATGTTTATTAAAGACGATAACTTTCAGCTCATTGGCCTTTGGATAAATTTCTTCTTTTGGAAGTTTGATTTTCTTTGGAGATAGACAGATCCAGTCCCAGGTTCCTGTAAGATCATAAGCTCCTGAAGTTTCAATATGAATATCACAACCTTTCTTTTTCAGGTTTCCGGTAAGCTCGGTCATATCCCAGGTTAGAGGCTCTCCACCAGTAATCACAATAGTCTTACTGTATTTTGTAGCATTCTCAACTATCTGACCAATATGCGTAGGTGGATGAACTTCTGCATCCCAGCTTTCCTTGACATCACACCAGTGGCAACCTACATCGCAACCACCAATTCTAATAAAATATGCCGCGGTTCCTTTATGAAAACCTTCGCCCTGTATAGTATAGAATTCTTCCATTAATGGAAGCATCACTCCCCTGTCTACCAGCTCTCTTGTCTCTTCTGAAATCATAGCCTGCAAAGATAACCAATATCTTTCAGCTTAAATAACAGAAACCAGAACTTATGCAATGCGCTAAAAAGCCTTGGATTTAAATAATTTTTCCTGTTATCTTTAAATCGAAAACCATATTCTTTTGAACTCATTCATCGCCAGATCTATCCTGATCATATTATTTATCTCCTGCATTTCCTGCGGCCCATCGATAACCAGGCAAATAAAATCCTCTTCGAGTTTCGAGAAAGGTTTTACAGGTATTGCCGTTTACGATCTGGAGAAAGATGAAATGGTTTATGAATACAATTCAGATAAATATTTCACGCCGGCTTCCAATACAAAAATTCTGACTTTTTATACAGGATTAAAATACCTTGAAGATTCGATTACGGCATTCAAATATAATTCCTCGGCCGATACCTTATATTTTACTACAACTGGAGACCCATCTTTTCTAAACGATAAATTTGAAAATAACAACAGCCTGAAATTTTTATCTGAAACCAAAAAGGAATTGGTTTATGTTCAATCTAACTGGCAAGGCACAGCCCAGGGATCCGGATGGGCATGGGATGATTATGAATATTCTTTCTCTGCAGAGCGGTCTGCTTTTCCTATTTTCGGAAATTTAGTAACGCTGAATTATAATAATTCATCATTAAAGGTAATTCCTGAGTATTTTCAGGATTCGATAAAAATAGCTCAATCGGGAAGCGGATTAACCAGAAAATTAGACGCAAATCAATTCAGCCTGAATACCACAAAGGAGAATTATTCCAGATCTGTTCCTTTTAGAACTTCAGAAAAAAATAGCATAGCAATATTGAGCGATATTCTTCAGAAAAGAGTTTATGTAAAGTACGATCGTGTATTGCTTTCAGAATTGTACCAAACAGTTAATTCCATTTCTTCAGACTCTCTTTATAAGGTGATGCTTCATGAAAGTGACAATTTAATAGCAGAGCAGATTTTACTAATGTCGGCTCTTAAAATTTCAGATACTTTAAATACAGATATTGCGATTTCAGAAGTAACAGAAAAAGATTTTAAAGATTTGCCAGACAAAATTTTCTGGGTTGACGGTTCGGGACTTTCACGGTATAACCTTATCACACCAAGATCTTTGGTTCAAGTTCTCAAAAAGATTATAAAAACAACCGGCACCGAAAAATTAAAATCATTATTACCCACAACTGGCAAAGAAGGAACGTTAAAGAGCTTCCTGGCAAATGAAGATCCATTTGTTTTCGCTAAATCTGGCAGCTTAAGAAACAATTACAGTCTAAGTGGAATTCTGGTTTCTAATAAAGGAAAGACCTTATTATTTAGTTTTATGAATTCTAATTACACCATAACGTCTGGCGAGCTTAAAGCTGAAATGGAGAAGATCCTGGTGAGCATCAGAAATAGATATTGAAATTCTCTAACTAATAAATATTCCCTAATTTCGGAATAGCAACATGGAAATATGAAAAGAAGAAATTTTGTTTTAAACCTGGGTCTTGCCAGTATTGCCTATCCACTTGCATCCTTCAGTAAAAACGATCTGGATTTTTCCAATTCTGATATGATGATTCCAAATCGGTTACAGGAAGGTGACACCATTGGGATTGTGAGCCCGGCAGGAGCTATTTTTGAAACAGAACCTTATGAGATCGCCAGGGAATCTTTCGAGGCCATGGGACTAAAAGTGAAATTCGGTGAATTTACGCATAGCAGATATGGTCATCTCGCCGGAACCGATGAAGAACGGGCTGATGAATTGAACAAGATGTTCGGAGATCCAGGAATTAAAGCGATCATTGCATTAAGAGGCGGATCGGGCTCGGCCAGAATTCTAGACAAATTAGATTACGAGCTTATTAAAAAGAATCCGAAGATATTTATTGGCTACAGCGATATTACCGCTTTACACTTGGCTATTTATAAAAATACAGGCCTGGTGACTTTTCATGGACCGGTAGCCGTTTCAACCTGGAATAATTTCAGTTATGATTATTTTAGAAAATTACTGTTTGAAGGTGAAGTGCTCACCTATTCAAATCCAGATTCAAAAGGAAGCGGACTCACCCAGACAAGTAATCGTATAAGGACCATCAATTCAGGTAAAACCAAAGGCCATTTATTAGGTGGAAATCTTTCCGTTTTAACTTCAATAATGGGAACACCTTATTTTCCTGAAGACTGGAAAGGTAAGATCCTATATATTGAAGATATCGGTGAAAGAATTTACGCGGTAGACAGAATGATGTCTCAATTGCATTTAGGCGGAGTTCTTAAGAATATCGCTGGATTTGTCTTCGGAAAATGCAACGGTTGCGATCCAGGAGGAAGTGGATACGGATCTCTAACCATGGAAGAAGTTGTAGACCACTATTTAAAACCACTTGAAATTCCGGCATTTTCCGGAGCAATGATTGGTCATATAGACGATAATGTTACAATTCCTAATGGAATTGAAGCTGAAATAGATGCGGACGAAGGAACTATAAAACTTCTAAGCTCAGCCGTAAAATAAATTTGACATGGGAAAGAATAAAGATTTTATAGCTCAGGTCTCTAAAGGATACACTACCAAAGGAGACTATATATATCTAGGTGCAGGAATGCTGGATAATGAAGTTCATTCTGAAGCCGCCGTAAAGATTCCTTTAAAAACCATGAACCGACATGGGCTTATTGCCGGTGCAACCGGAACAGGAAAGTCTAAAACACTCCAGATCATCGCAGAAAATCTTTCAGATAAAGGAGTTCCAGTAATGCTGATGGATGTTAAAGGAGATCTAAGCGGTGTTGCTAAAGCTTCAGATGGAGCAGATTTCATAGATGAGCGTCATAAAAAATTAGATTTCCCCTTTACTCCGAAGGATTCTCCGGTAGAGATCTTAACCCTCTCAGATCAGGACGGAATCAGACTAAGAGCTACAGTAAGTGAATTTGGTCCGGTATTACTTTCTCGTATACTTGACCTGACTTCCACGCAAACCGGTATTCTGGCCATTATCTTCAAATATTGTGATGACAATCAATTACCTCTGTTAGATTTAAAAGACCTTAAAAAGATCATTCAATATTCTACAGAAGAAGGTAAAGAGGAATTCGAAAAAAATTATGGCAGGATTTCCAAGGCATCTACGGGAGCGATCCTGCGAAAGATCGTGTCTTTAGAGCAACAGGGAGCAGATCTATTCTTCGGAGAAAGATCTTTTGAAGTAAACGATCTAATTCGTAAAACAAGCGATGGTAAGGGTTATATAAACATTCTAAGATTAACCGATATCCAGGACAGACCAAAGTTATTCTCAACCTTCATGTTGAGTTTACTTGCTGAAATCTATTCAACTTTCCCGGAAAAAGGAGACATGGATAAACCAGAACTTGTGATGTTCATTGACGAAGCACATCTTATTTTCGAAGAAGCTTCAGATGCATTACTGGACCAGATTGAAAGTATCGTAAAATTGATACGTTCTAAAGGAGTTGGAATTTATTTCGTGACTCAGAACCCGGCAGATGTTCCGGAAGAAGTTTTAGGACAACTGGGATTAAAGGTTCAGCATGCTTTACGAGCTTTTACAGCCAAAGATCGAAAAGCAATAAAACTTGCCGCTGAAAATTATCCTGAATCAGATTTTTACGATACCAAAAACATGCTTACTTCGTTAGGTATAGGAGAAGCATTAGTTTCTGCATTAGACGAAAAAGGAAGGCCTTCACCTTTGGTAGCTACTATGCTTAGGGCACCTATGAGTAGAATGGATATTCTTACTGAAAAAGAACTTAGAGACATTCTTAAATCCTCTGATCTTATTTCAAAATACAATGAAGAGATCGACAGGGAAAGTGCCTACGAGATCCTGAATAAAAAAATCGAAATTGCAGAGCAGGAAGAAGCTAAGAAGAAGGCTGAAAAAGAAAGAAAAGAAGTAACGAATACCAGTTCCCGCCGTCGAACTAAAAGTACCGAGGGAGCAATCATAAAAGTATTGACCAGTGCTACCTTTATTAGAGGAGTTATGGGAATACTGAATAAATTTTTAAAATAAAAAACTACTTAATCTACAATGTACAAAAGAGCTTTATTAATTATTGGTTTATGTGTTAGTGTTTCATCATGTACAAGCGATGAAGAAAATCCATTTTTAATTACCCCAACACAAGTAGGACCTTTAAAGAAAGAAATACGAATTAACCAGCTAGATTCAATTTTCGAGGGAGACAGCATCGTAAGACAAACAAGCGGACCACAGGAATTTCGCTCTACAGATGAGATCAAAATATTTGGAGAAGACGGGCAGGCATTAATGAGCCTTGAACCGCTTCAGGAATTCGATTCTACCAGCACTATTGGTTATATAAGAATTCTTGACCCGAGGTACGAGACAAAACAAGGCATTAATATTCAGAGTACATTTAAAGATGTTGTGGAGAATTATACTATTTCAAGAATTGAAAATACGATCAATTCGGCAGTTGTTTTTCTTGATGAGATTAATGCATATATCACAATAGACAAAAGTCAGTTACCTACAAATCTTAGATACGATACAGACAGTAAGATCATGGCATCTCAAATCCCTGATGATGCTAAGATCAAATACTTTATGATCTACTGGAACTAGGTATGCGTTACTTCCTGACGGTTTTACTTCTTTGTTTATTTAGCAGCTGTAAGTCCAAAGTTGATTATTTAAAATCAGAGCTGAGGTCTGAAAATGGTTATTTTCAGGCGGTAATAGAAATTCCTGCCGGAACCAATTCAAAGATTGAATATGATAAAGTTGACCGGATTTTTAAACCTTCTCTGAGAGATGGTAAAGAGCGTACGATAGATTTTCTTGCCTATCCGGCAAATTATGGATTCATACCTTCTACTTTTTCAAACCCGGAAAAAGGAGGAGATGGTGATGCATTAGATGTAATGGTCCTAAGCTCCACCATTCCATCTGGTAAGATCGTTGAGATCATACCAATAGGAATGATCAAACTAATGGATGCTGGTGAGCAGGATTTCAAAGTAATAGCAATTCCTGCAGATAAAGGTCTCAGAACCATTTCTGCTGAAAATTTTAAAGATTTCGTTAAAAAATATGAACCTGCGAAGAATATTCTTGAAAGCTGGTTTTTAAATTATGATCCGGCTGACGATACGAAAATACAAGGCTGGGCAGATGAAAAGGAAACCGAACAGGAGATTTTAAGACTTCATGGGGAATTGTAAAATTTGTTAATATTCACGCTCGTTTCAATTGTTTAATTACTTTTATTTTATAACCAATATTAAAAGTTATGATTAAAGTCTTAGCAATGATTATGACCGTTGGAGGTGCAATCGCACTTGTAATGGGAGTATTAGGAATTTTTGGTAGTGTAGCATTAATGCTTAGCCCCTGGGCACTCACTATCCTTGGCTTCGTATTTTTCGTCGCAGGAATTTCAATGTTGAAGTACAGAAAAGATACAGATGAAGTTCAGGCAAAAGCCCAGAACTAATTTTATCAACTTTATGGAATAAAAAAAGGCAGCCAAATGGCTGCCTTTTTTCTTGGCTAGGCTGAAATTAGTCTACATTGTCATGTAGAAAAGAGTTGTTCTTTCTGAAATGAAGATCATTATTCTCATCCTGATCTATACTGGTACGAGATAACTTTCCTTCTCCAGGTTTAGAATTATCAAGTTCTATTCCTGCTCTTTTGTAAGCAGGTTGCTTTTCGATCTCGTCGATCTGAGCAGAACCTGTTCTAAACTTATAATTGAATTCTTTCATTTTTGCCTTTCTCTCTGCTGTACGCTGTCTCACAACTTCTGAAGAAATAGGATTATCAAAAGGATCATGACCATCTCCAGTATTTTCTCTTTCAGGAGTAGGCGCTACAGTTCTTTTTTCAAAAGCAATGGTTTCATCTTTTGGCTCCTCTTTTTTAGGTGCTTTAGAATTTTCAAGTTTTTGCTCTATTTCCATATAATCATCAAGACTATATCTCTTGATTCCCTGGGCTGAACTTTCAGTAACCGGAACGATTTCAACGGCTTCGTTCACTTTTATGTTTTTAGCCTCTTCCTCTACTTCTTCTTCCTCAAGACTATGTCTTGTTACCTCTTCATACTTTGGAGTAGATTTTGGTTTGTCCTCTTCTTTATTCATAGGCATATCAAAAGTGAACATGAATTGCTCCTCGTTATCATTTTTCACTTCTTCAGGCTCATTTACTTCCATGGCCTTTACCTCTTCACTAGTAGTATCATTTATGATGAATTCATTTGGATCAACCTCGTCATAGATCACATCCAGTTTCCTAGCGAAATCAGGTGTCTTGAAAACATCATCTACCTTTTTTTGAATATTCCCCACTTCGTCTACTTCCTCTTCAGTTTCATCAAGGGTATGAACTATTTTCTTTTCTTCTTCAGGCTCCTCAAATTGCAACTCATCAACCGGCGCATTTGTAACCTGATTAATTGGAGCAGATTTTTTAGTAGTTAGGTCCTGTTCAGCTTTTTGCTCATCTTCCAATGTATGGATGATCTTCTTAGTTTCAGTATTAGTGATCTCATTTTGCTGTTCTAAATCGAAACCAGTAGCGATAATAGTTACAGCAATTGCATCTTCTAAAGCCTCATCTTCGCCAACACCCATAATGATATTTGCACTGTGACCGGCTTCAGCCTGAATGTGATCGTTTATTTCTCCAATTTCATCAATAGTGATCTCCTCGTTACCAGATACAATTAGCAGTAAAACATTTTTGGCACCGGTGATCTTATTATCGTTCAATAATGGAGAATCTAGAGCTTTCATGATCGCGTCTGTAGCTCTACTGGCTCCTGAAGCCTGCGCAGAACCCATGATCGCGGTACCTGAATTACTCAATACTGTTTTTGCATCTCGCAAGTCAATGTTTTGCGTGTAGTGATGCGTAATTACTTCAGCAATACCCCTGGAGGCAGTTGCCAGCACTTCATCAGCCTTAGAGAATCCTGCTTTAAATCCAAGATTTCCGTAAACTTCACGAAGTTTATTATTGTTGATCACAATTAAAGAATCTACATGACTTCTAAGTCTTTCAACTCCTAACTGTGCCTGTTCATTTCGGTTTCTTCCCTCAAACTGAAAAGGAATAGTTACAATACCAACCGTAAGGATATCAAGCTCCTTCGCCTGCTTGGCAATGATTGGCGCAGCTCCGGTACCGGTACCACCACCCATTCCGGCAGTGATAAATACCATTTTGGTATTAGAATCCAGCATTTGTTTGATTTCTTCAAAACTTTCAACTGCTGCTTTTTCCCCAATTTCGGGATTTGCTCCTGCTCCTAGTCCTTCAGTAAGCGTCACACCTAATTGAATCTTGTTAGGAACCGAACTATTCTCTAGTGCCTGGGAATCGGTATTACAAACAACGAAATCAACTCCTTTTATTCCTAACTGGAACATGTGGTTGATGGCATTGCTTCCTCCACCGCCTACTCCTATCACTTTGATGACGTTCGATTGATTCTTAGGTAAATCGAATGAGATGTCTCCAAATTCTGTACTGCTCATAAACTCTGTTTTACTGGTTGTATCTTTATTACTCTGCGTTGTCTAAAAAATCTTTGAATTTCTCTGCCCACTTATCAAAAATGCTTTTGCGGGCAACCTTTTTCGAGGATTCCTCCTCGTGATCAGCTTCATCTACTACCTGATCATCATCATATTCTTCGGAATCTTCTACCGGACTGTTGTCTGATAAAACTGCTTCCTCCTGAAATCTACTATTTCCTTTTTCAAGGCTATTCATCACTAATCCAACTGCTGTAGCATATACAGGGCTGGTAGTTTCTGAATCATTTGTTCCGGCTAAATGCTCGTTAGGATAACCAATTCTGGTGTCCATCCCGGTAATATATTCAGCCAGTTGTTTGATATGCTTTAATTGCGCTCCACCTCCGGTTAATACTAAACCGGCGATCAATTTCTTCTTTTGCTCATCATGCCCATAGTTCTTGATCTCCAGGTAAACCTGCTCGATGATCTCTACTACTCTAGCATGAATAATTTTTGAAAGGTTTTTAAGTGTAATTTCCTTCGGTTCTCTTCCTCTTAATCCAGGAATTGAAACGATCTCATTATCCTTATTTTCACCCGGCCATGCTGAACCAAATTTGATCTTCAGCAATTCAGCCTGCTTTTCAATGATCGAGCAACCTTCTTTGATATCTTCAGTAATTACATTACCTCCAAAAGGAATCACCGCCGTATGACGAATAATTCCATCTTTGAAAATTGCCAAATCGGTAGTACCACCACCTATATCAATAAGAGCAACTCCGGCTTCTTTTTCTTCCTGACTCAAAACAGCATTAGCTGAAGCCAAAGGTTCTAAAGTCACGGCAGAAAGTTCCAATCCTGCGCTCTTTACACATCTTCCAATATTTCTAATCGAAGAAACCTGCCCAACTACTACATGAAAATTGGCCTCCAGTCTTCCTCCGTACATTCCGATAGGCTCTTTTATTTCAGCCTGACCATCTACTTTAAATTCCTGAGGAAGCACATGAATGATCTCCTCTCCCGGAAGCATCACTAATTTGTGAACCTGGTTACAAAGCGTATGGATATCATCTGCATCTATCACTTCATCAGGATTCTGACGGGTTATATAATCACTATGCTGAAGGCTTCTAATATGCTGCCCGGCAATTCCAACTACAACTTCACTAATCTTTAAACCGCTATCGGCTTCCGCTTCCTGTATTGCCTGCTGGATAGACTGGATGGTTTGAGTGATATTATTCACCACTCCCCTGTGTACGCCAAGAGATTTTGATTTTCCAATACCAATGATCTCAACCTTGCCATACTCATTTTTGCGGCCAATCATAGCCACAATCTTTGTTGTTCCAATATCTAATCCTACTGCAATATCGTTTTGTTCCATAAACTATTTTTTCGTGCACACAACCTGGTCACCAAATTGTAAGTTCACTTTTTTGTAGGTCTCTAATTTATTTTCTTTCTGTGCTTTCTTATAAAAGGCCTTGAAATTGTTGAATTTTAAAGCCACATTGCTGGAATCTCCAAAATACAGTTCAAAATCCTGCTCTCTTAGTTCCAGCGTATATTTATCTCCTTTTAACCGATTTATACCGGTAACATGCCTGTTTAAAAAATCATCCTTTTTAATATGGCTGATGATCGCATATGCTTTTGACACATTTGAACCATCAAAACCAAACATTAAAGGCACTCTAGCTGAATAAAACTGAGACAATGGCATGATCTCTCCATTTTTATCCAGGTAAAAGGAAGAATTACCAACAACTCTCCCAATTGGTTTTCTCTGACTTACTATCGCTTCCAGTTTTCCATCAAGTGTTAGGTAAACTTCCGCATTTTCAATCATTTGATGCTGATTTAAAAGGGATTCCACCCTATTCAAATCTAAAGTTTCTTTATCTATGCTCGAGACAGCCGCTTTATTTTGTATTAACAATTTATTAACCACTTCCTCAGTAACATAGAGATTTTCACTGTCAGTAAATTGAACTCTTACTTCGCTGATTCCCCGTGATTTATGTCGTTTTTCGGCAAAACCGTATAAAAGGCAGATTATTACCACTAAAACAAAAGCTTTTATGTAACCTAAACTACGCTTCATGCAATAATGCTTTTTTTACTTTTTCAACTTCTTCACCAATATCACCAGCGCCCATCATTACAATGACTTGAGCGTTTTCAGCTTTTACTTTTTCGATCAAATCTGACTTTTCTACAAGAGATTTTTCAGTATTTGAAATCTTATCCAGCAACCAGGCTGAAGAAATCCCTTCAATTGGTAATTCTCTGGCTGGATAAATATCCAGCAGAAAAACCTTATCAAAATCTGAAAGGCTTGAGGCAAAATCTTCAGCAAAGTCACGGGTACGGCTAAACAGGTGGGGCTGAAAAACCGCTAAAACTTTTTTGTTGGGGTACATTTCCCGAACTGCCTGATGTACTGCTGAAATTTCAGTAGGATGATGAGCATAATCATCTATCAACACAAGCTTGTCGGTTTTAATTTTATAACTAAATCTGCGTTTAACTCCTCTAAAACTATATAAAGCCCTGGCCAGACCGTCGGTTGGGGAGCCGTACTCGATCGCCATCGCCAGGGCTGTTATAGCATTTAGCAAGTTGTGTTTGCCGGGCAGATTAAATTTTAATTCTTTTATTATGCCTGATGGAGTTTGCAAGTCAAAAACATAACTGCCATCTCTTATTTCAATATTCTGTGCTGAATAATCACTATCGTCATTTATACCAATACGTTCAGCTTCTAATGGTAAACCATTCTTAACAAACAACTTCCCATCTCCAGGAACTTTTGCTGCAAATTCTTTAAAGGACTTTTCAAGTTCAGACTTATCTCCATATATGTCCAAATGATCGGCGTCCATAGAAGTGATCGCGGCGATATTAGGAGAAAGATTCAGAAATGATCTATCAAATTCATCAGCCTCGACTACAATCACATCATCACCCTGCATGATCAAATTTGATTGAATATCTTCGCTGATACCTCCTAAAAACGCGGTTACTTTCGCACCAGTTTCTTTTAGAAGATGACCAAGTATCGCAGTAGTAGTAGTCTTACCGTGAGTACCCGCAACGGCAAGGCACTTTTTATTTTCAGTAACAAGACCAAGAAGTATAGCTCGTTTTATTACTTCAAAACTTTTCTGCTTAAGCAAATTAAATTGCTTATGATCTTGAGGAACTGCTGGAGTATAAACAACCAGTGAATCTTCCCGGTTGCTTAAAATTGTTTCCGGAATCAAACTTTCCTCATCTTTATAGTTAACCTGAATTCCCTCTTTTTCGAGAGTTTTGGTCAAGTCTGTAGAAGTACGATCATAGCCAGCCACATAAACTCCTTTAGCCTTGAAATACCTGGCTAAAGCGCTCATTCCAATTCCACCTATCCCGATGAAATACAATTGCTTTATGTGGTTAAGATGTATCATTTACTTTTTATACTCATCTACCAGTTTCTCAACTTCATCAACAATGTCTGAAGTTGCATTAGGCAGAGCCAGTTTTTTAATATTCACAGCAAATCTGTTCAATCTTCTTTCATCTTCTAAAAGGCTGAAAAAACAAGGCTCGAAACGCTCGGTTAATTCATCCTCTGTGATCATTAAAGCAGCATCATGTTCTGTAACCGCCATAGCATTCTTAGCCTGGTGGTTTTCAGCGACATTTGGTGACGGAATGAAAAGAACCGGTTTTCCAACTATACAGAGTTCAGAAACACTTCCCGCACCTGCCCTGGAAATGATCACATCGGCAGCAGCATAAGCATAATCCATTCTATTGATGAATTCTTTCGCCCTAACATTTGCCGAGTCATATTTTTTATATTCTTCAAAATAAAGCTTACCTATCTGCCAGATCAACTGGACACCTTCATCTCTGAATTTCTTCAGATCATTTTCTATAAGCTTATTAATTCTTCTTGCCCCCAGACTTCCTCCCAGAACAAGAACTGTTTTTTTATCTCTAGTTAACCCGAAATGTTCTCTAGCTTCGTCACGCAGTTTATCAACATTCAGAAGATCCTGTCTCACAGGGTTACCGGTAATGATTGTTTTCTCAGCAGGAAATACATTCTTCACCTTATCATAGGCTGCGCAGATCGTATCAGCGTGTTTCGCCAGGATCCTGTTTGTAACTCCAGGTAATGAATTCTGCTCCTGTATAAGGGTTGGAATTCCTTTGGAAATAGCCACACGAAGTAATGGTCCACTGGCAAATCCGCCAGTACCGATCACAATATCCGGCTTGAATTTTTTTATGATCTTTCTCGATTTGGAAAGACTACTCATCAATTTAAACGGGAAAATAAAATTCTTAAGACTGAAAGACCTGTCTACACCACTTATCCATAAGCCTTCAATTTCATACCCAGCCTGTGGTACTTTTTCCATCTCCATTCGGTCTTTTGCGCCCACAAAAAGAATTTCAGCATCAGGATGCCTTCTTTTTATCTCATCGGCGATAGCAATTGCAGGATAGATGTGTCCTCCTGTTCCTCCACCAGATAATATGACGCGTAAACCTTCTTTCATATCGCTTCGCTTAAAATGTCAAGAGGATTTTCCCCTTCGTCTTCTAATTCCCTATTTTCAAATTCCTTAATTTCTTCTCTTTTTGCACTTACGCTTAAAATAATCCCAAGTGCAATACATGTCATCCAGATGGATGTTCCCCCGCTACTAACAAGCGGTAAGGTTTGTCCCGTAACCGGAAAAAGTTCTACGGCAACTCCCATATTAATAAGCGCCTGGAAAACTACTGGCAATCCCACACCCATTACAACGAGTTTACCAAAGATCGTATTGGCTTTAGTAGCCACAATTACGATCCTGAAGAGCAACAAAAGATATGCAAGCATCACTCCAAAAGCACCTATCAATCCCATTTCTTCAACGATAATCGCGTAGATAAAATCTGAAGACGATTGCGGTAAAAAGTTCCTTTGAACACTTTTCCCAATTCCGGTACCGGTCACTCCACCCTGTGCAATAGCGATCTTAGCTCGCTCAACCTGGTATTGTTCAGTACCTTCTTCATCATCAAAAAAAGTTTCTATTCTGCTGGTCCAGGTATCTACTCTGTTAGGCATTAATCCCGGAAATGCTTTTGCCGTGAGTATGAAAATGCTCAACATTACAATACCTACGCCTACTATCGCTCCCAAATATTTCAACGGATAACCTCCTAAGAACATCAACACCAGCGTCATACAGAAAATGATCGCGGTTGTGGAAAAATTGGCCGGCAAAATTAATACTAATACCACGAATACCGGCAACCATAGCGGCAGAATTGTTTCTTTAAATGTGACTGTTTTTTCAGTGATCTTAGATAAGTATCTGGCTACGTAAACCATAAGTACCACCGCGGCCAGTGTAGAAGATTGAAAGGATACGTTAAGTATTGGGATTTGTATCCACCTACTAGCGTAAGCCCCGTCTATTGTTGTACCCTGAGCTATAGTGAATAGGAGTAAAACAATGATCACCGGCAACAGCAGAATGGAAATTCCGCGGAAATAGTGATACGGTATTTTATGCACAGCGAACAAAACGCAAAATCCTAAAAGCAAATGGAAGAAATGCATCACGAGATACCCGGAAGTGCTCCCGTCTCCGTGAAGATAAGCAAGGTTACTACTGGCACTGTATACCGGCAAAAATGAAAATATTGCCAACAGGCCGGCTACTGCCCAGATCACCTTGTCTCCTTTAAGATTTGCAAAAACGTTGCTCATTTATTCTTTTCTATCTCTTCCTATTTGATAAAGCTGAAATTGTTTCAGCTTATAAATTGAGTTCCTGAAACAAGTTCAGGATTGTATAATGTCTATAAGTTTCTAACCGCGTCTTTAAATTGTCTTCCTCTGTCTTCATAGTTCTCGAAAAGATCGAAACTTGCACAGGCCGGAGATAACAAAACGTTATCACCTTTATCTGCCAGCCTATAGGCCAGCTGTACCGCTTCACTCATAGAAGTTGTTTCCACCATTGTTTCCACTATATTTCCGAATGAGGCTTTTATTTTATCGTTATCTACACCAAGGCAAATGATAGCTTTCACTTTTTCATTCACAAGCGGAAGAAGGTCATCATAAACATTCCCTTTATCTACACCGCCAATGATCCATACAGTTTCAGATTCCATGCTTTCTAAAGCATAAAATGTTGCATTCACGTTTGTTGCTTTAGAGTCATTGATATAAAGCACATTATTAATCTTCAGCACTTTTTCAAGGCGGTGTTCCACTCCCTGGAAATTCGCCATACTCTCACGTATGGTTTGCTTTCTAATACGGAGTAACTGTGAAACCATGGAAGCGGCCATGGCATTTTTAGCATTATGTTTGCCTTGAAGGGCAAGCTCTGATGTTGGCATAGTAAATTCTGTGTTATTAATGTTTACAACAATATTTTCGTTTTCTATATAAGCTCCGTTTTCAATCTTTCTTTCAATTGAAAACGGCAATTTTTGAGATCTCACCGGGCTTTTCGCAAGCCAGTCGGTAATATTCTTATCATCTGCATCGTAGATGAAATAATCATCCTCGGTCTGATTTTCTGCAATTCGAAATTTTGACGCGATATAATTTTCCAGTTTATAATCATATCTATCCAGATGATCTGGAGTGATATTGGTTAAAACCGCGATATGTGGACGAAATTTTTCAATTCCATCTAACTGAAAACTGCTCAATTCCAACACTAACCAGTCATGATTTTCTTCAGCAACCATTTTCGCGTAGGAATTTCCAATATTGCCTCCCATTCCTGAATCAATGCCACCTTCATTCAGTAGATGTTGAACAAGATTGGTAACCGTGGTTTTTCCATTGCTTCCCGTAATTCCTATCACAGGAGTTTCAGAAAACCATGACGCGAATTCTATTTCAGATACTACCGGAATATTTTTCTTTTTCAGTGCTACAATCATTGGAGCCGTATCTGGAATTCCAGGGCTTTTCATCACCACATCTGCATCAAATATTCTCGACTCAGTGTGTTGTTCATCTTCCCATTCGATCTCAATATGTTTAAGAACTTCTTTGTATTTCTCCTTTATCTTTCCTTTATCTGAAAGAAAAACTTCATACCCATTCTTCTTCGCCAGGATCGCAGTTCCAATTCCGCTTTCTCCTCCTCCCAGTATGGCAATCTTCTTACTCACGATCTTAAGTTTATCTTACCTTCAATGTCACAATAGTTAGGATCGCCAGGAAAATCCCGATAATCCAGAATCTCACTACGATCTTACTCTCGTGATGACCTTTCTTTTGATAGTGATGATGTAATGGTGACATAAGGAATATCCTTCTTCCTTCACCATATTTTCTTTTAGTGATCTTGAACCAGCCCACCTGCATTACCACAGATAAGTTCTCTACTAAAAAGATTCCGCATAAAAGAGGGATGAGTAGTTCTTTTCTTGTGGCAATTGCCAGAACCGCAATGATCCCACCAATGGTTAAACTTCCTGTGTCTCCCATAAAAACCTGGGCAGGGAAAGTGTTATACCAAAGAAATCCTACAAGAGCTCCCGCAAAAGCGGTAATGAAAATGGTCATTTCCCCTGAACGTGGGATATACATGATATTCAGGTAATCTGAAAAAATAATGTTACCCGAAACCCAGGCGAATATCCCCAGCGTTAAAACTATTATTGCCGAAGATCCCGCAGCCAGCCCATCGATACCATCAGTAAGATTTGCTCCATTGGAAACAGCCGTTACGATGAAGATCACAATAGGTATGAAGATCAACCATGCATAATTCACAAGTTCAGGATTAATCCAGCTTATAAGTTTTGAATATTCAAATTCGTTGTTCTTTACAAATGGAATTGTTGTGCTAGTATCTTTTACTTCAGGCCCCATATCTACCACCTCAGCACGAGCGATCACATTTTCTGTAGGATTGGTTTCAGTAACCACTTCCTTGGTAGTGATTTGCGGATGAAAATACATAGTACAACCTACGATCAACCCAAGACCTATCTGACCAATAATTTTGAAGATGCCTTTTAAACCTTCCTTATCTTTTTTGAATGTCTTGATATAATCATCCAGAAACCCGATTGCACCCATCCAAAGAGTAGTGACAATTAAAAGGATGACATAAATATTCTCCAGTTTTGCAAAAAGCAGAACCGGGATAAGAGTAGCAACTATAATTATCACACCACCCATCGTTGGAGTTCCAGCTTTCTCAGTCTGACCTTTTAATCCAAGATCACGAACACTTTCTCCAATTTGTTTAGCGCGCAAATAATTAATAATTCTCTTACCATAGATCGTTGAAATTCCCAGTGATAAAATGATCGCCATTGCCGATCTAAACGATAGGAATTCGAACAACTGCGCTCCTGGCAACTGATACTGATCTTCTAGAAATTGAAATAAGTAATACAGCATTATTTTTCCAGTTGTTTTAAAAATTCGCTAACGATCTTCAGATCATCAAAATCAACTCTTTTACCATTAACTTCCTGGTAAGTCTCGTGCCCTTTTCCGGCAATTAATATGATATCGTTTGGTCCCGCCATCTGACAGGCTGTTTTAATCGCCTGTTTTCTATTGGTAACACTCATTGTTTTTTTAAAGTTCTGCGGCTCCACACCAGCTTCGACATCTACAATGATCTTTTCCGGATCTTCCGTTCTTGGATTGTCACTAGTAAAAACCACTTTTGTACTCAAGGCTGAAGCAATATGTCCCATTTTTGGTCTTTTAGTAGTGTCTCTATCTCCACCACATCCAACAACCGTGATCAATTCTTCATTTTTTGTACGGATACTATTGATAGTTTCCAGCACATTTTTCAACGCATCTGGCGTATGGGCATAATCTACAATAGCTGTGATTTTCTCTTTTTCTGAGATCACGTATTGAAATCTTCCATTTACAGAATTCAATTCGCTTATGATTCGAAGAATCTCAATGGTTTCTAGCCCCAAAAGATCTGCGGTCGCATAAATCGCTAAAACATTATAGGCATTGAAATTCCCGATAAGTTTCGTCCATAATTCCTGCTCATCGATCTTTAAAAGCAATCCTGTAAAATTGTTCTCCAGGATCTGGGCTTTATAATCTGCATAAGATTTTAAAGCATATGAATGTTTTTTAGCTTTAGTATTTTGAAGCATCACCGCACCATTCTTATCATCGATATTGGTAAGAGCAAATGCTGATGAGGGTAATTCGTCAAAAAAGCGCTTTTTTACATCACGATATTCCGCGAAATTTTTATGATAATCTAGATGATCATGAGAAAGGTTAGTGAAAATTCCTCCGGCAAATTTCAGCGCAGTAGTTCTGTGTTGATCAATCCCATGAGAGCTCACTTCCATAAAGCAATATTCCACCCCAGCATCATTCATATCTTTTAGATACGAATTAATCGTAATAGAATCTGGTGTTGTTCTAATTGCCGTATGCTCTTCAGTGCCCACCATCACTTTTACTGTTGATAGCAATCCGCATTTAAATCCTGCTTTGGTGAAAAGATCAAAAAGCAGCGTAGCTATGGTAGTTTTCCCATTAGTTCCTGTTACTCCAACCAAGCGAAGTTTTTCAGAAGGATTATCGTAATAATTAGCTGATATATATGCCAGGGCTTTTTTAGTATCTTCTACTTCAATATAAGTGACACCATTGATCTTATCTTCCGGAATCTCTTCACAAACAATAGCTAAGGCACCTTGATTTTCAGCATTTTTGATGAAATCATGCCCATCTGAAACAGTTCCTCTAATAGCGATAAAAACATCATTCAGCTTTACTTTCCTGGAATCAAAATGAATGTCGTTAATGGTCACACCGGTATCACCGTTCACCGCCTTCATATTCACCTTATAGAGTATGTCCTTTAAAACGCTCATTAACTCAATTCCAATTTTACTGTTTGCTTATTCTTCAATTTCTGTCCTGCAGATACCGATTGTCTTCTTACCACACCTTTCCCATTGAACTTCACTTCTAGACCAAGGTTTTCCAGAATTGAGATTGCATCCATAGCCGGCATTCCGGTTACATCTGGCATCAACAATTTTTCATTCTGAATTTTAGTATAGTATTGTTCGAAATCGGTTTTTACTTTTTTATCCTGAACTTCTAAAGATTCAAGTTCATCCATTACAGGAGTATCTGTGTAGATCTTCCTGGCGATATCCTTGAAAACCGGAGCCGCCACTATATTACCGTAATAACCTTTTCTCCTGTTCGGCTTGTGTATTACCACGATACAGGAGTATTTTGGATTCTCTGCCGGGAAATACCCTGCAAAAGATGCGATATATCTTCCAGGCTCTATCCAGTATTCTGTCTGGCAGGTACCAGTTTTACCTGCCATTGAAAAGTTTTCTGTATGAATATTTGCCGCAGTTCCTCGCTCGACGGTATTCTTCATCATAGAACGAACTTTTTTGGCAGTTTCCACGGAACAAATCGATGGATTCATCACCTGCTTTTCCATAGTGATAATTGGTTTATCACGATCCTTCACTTCCTTGATAAATCTAGGCTTGATCATTTCACCATCATTAGCGATGGCATTATAAAAAGTAAGTGTTTGTAATGGAGTAATGGAAACACCATAACCAAAAGCCATCCATGGCAAGCTCAAGCCATTCCAGTTTTTGTCTTGAGGGTGAGGAATTCGGGGGGATCCCTCACCTTTGATTTCAAGACCAATTTTCTGGTTAAGTCCCATTGAGTACAATCGATCAACAAATTTTGAAGGATTGTTTTTATACCCTTCTGTGATCATTTTTGTAAATGCTGTATTTGATGAAACCTCAAAAGCTTTTGCCGCAGAGATCTCTCCGTAACCTCCGTGATGTGAATCACGAACCGGTCTTCCGTAGAATCTCACCACTCCATTTTCAGTATCAATTATCTGGCTTGTGTCTACCACTTTATCTTCTAAAGCAGCAACCATTGCCATTAATTTAAACGTTGAACCTGGTTCATGAGCTTCATAAACCGCATAATTTCTTTTTTCGAAATATGTACCATCCTCAGTGCGCCCAAGGTTAGACATCGCTTTTATCTCACCGGTTGCAGTTTCCATAACTACCACGGTCCCGTGTTCAGCTTCAAAATTTTCCAGTTGCCTAAGTAAGGAGTGATGCGCAATATCCTGGATATTCACATCTATGGTAGAAACCACATCGTAACCATCCTTTGGCTCCATTTCGTTATTATCGCTTATCGGTTTCCACTGACCTTTGGCGATCTTTTGCTTTAAACGCCTTCCGTCTGTCCCACGTAAATAATTACTGAAAGCTCCCTCAAGACCAACCCGGGTGAAATACCCATTTTCATCTCTTCTTTCGTAACCAACTGTTCTTTCACCCATTTTCCCTAGCGGATGTTCACGAACAGTGGTTTGTTCAGTGATCATTCCTCCTTTATATGCTCCAAGATTGAACATTGGGAAACTCTTGATCTTCATGTAATCTGAATATCCAAGGTTTCGAGCAATAAGAACATAGCGCTGCTTATTAGCCCTGGCCGCTCTTAACTTTTGAGAATAGTAAGAAGCTGGTTGACCTAGCATTCCGGAAAGTTTCTCAGAAAGAGGTCCTATATTTTCTTCAAAATTTTTATCTGAAACTGTTACAGCATCAAAACGAATATCATATTTAGGAACCGATGTAGCGAGAAGATTTCCATTCACATCGTACAAATTCCCACGGTTTGCAGGAATCTTGAAATTTTTGAGCGTACGCTCTTCAGCAAGTTCTTTATAATGTTCTCCGTGAGCGAATTGAATATCCAGCAACTTAAAGCCTACAGCTATCGCAAAAACAAGCAGACAGCCAGCCACGAAATACATTCGATTCAGGATGCTTTTTTCGGTTGTAGCCATTGCAGGTTAGTCTTTTATTATCACTCTAATCTTATTAGGAGGGGTCTCTGAAGGCCCAATCCCTTTTTCCACCATTTTTTCGGTAATGGTAGATTCCATCTTTACTCTCATCAGTTTGGATCTCCTCTCCAAAAATTCACTCCTCAACTCCAACACTTCGTTATTCAATTTTGCAATTAGATGCACCTTCTTTTCTGCGCTATGAGAACTTGCGATCATTACGATTGCCAGTACTGTACAGAAAACGATAAAGCGCCAGTTTTTTACAGCATCTTCACTGATAAGGAAATTAGCTTTCAGTATGTTGTAAAAACCTTTCTTCATTTTTCTTTATAACTTTCGCGCCACTCTTAGCTTGGCACTTCTTGCTCTGTTATTTTGCTGAATTTCCTCTTTTGAAGGAACAATTAAACCGTTTACTTTTTTAAAAGGAACTGACACATTTCCAAACATGTCTTTCTCTGGTTCACCTTCAAAAAGACCACTTCTTATATATCTTTTCACCAGCCTGTCTTCAAGCGAATGGTACGAGATCAAACTCAATCTTCCATCTGGTTTTAAAATATCTTCAGTCTGTAATAAGAACTCTTTTAGAACTTCAATTTCTTGGTTCACCTCTATCCTTATTGCCTGATAGATCTGCGCCAGGATCTTATTCTCTTTTCCTTTGAACAGCAATGGCTTTAATAATTCATTCAGCTGTTCACTAGTTTCAATTGGATTATTCTTTCTTTCCGAAACGATAGTTCTTGCCAGCTTCGGTGCATTTTTTAGATCAGCGTATGCATAAAAAAGTTTTTTAAGCCGCTCTTCGTCATACTCGTTGATCACTTCATAAGCACTCAACTTATCACCCTGATTCATCCTCATATCCAGCTTAGCATCAAACCTGGTTGAAAAACCTCTTTCAGCTTCGTTGAACTGATGAGAAGAAACACCAAAATCCCCCAGAACTCCATCTACCTTCTTAACTCCATAAAATCTCAGGAAGCGTTTTAGAAATCTGAAATTTTCATTGATCAGCGTAAATCTTGGATCGTCAATCTTATTTTCAAGAGCGTCTTTATCCTGATCAAAAGCATAAAGTTTACCTTCTGGACCAAGTCTGTTAAGGATCTCGCGAGAATGCCCGCCGCCTCCAAAGGTAACATCTACGTAAACCCCGTCTAGCTTAATATCTAGACCATCTACAGTTTCTTGTAATAGAACCGGATTATGATATTCCATCAAAATCATCATTTCCCATCACCTCTTCAGCCAGATCTGCAAAATCACCTGAAGAATCGTCAAGGGTTTGTTCGTATTTATCCTTATCCCAGATCTCAACAATATTGATAGCAGAAGAAAGAACGATCTCTTTCTCTATACCTGCAAAACCAACAAGATCCTTTGGAATTAACAACCTGCCATTGGTATCAACCTCAACAGTTTTCACCCCGGCAGTAAACCTTCTGATAAAATCATTGTTCTTTTTCTTGAACCTGTTTAACCCGTTCATTTTCTTCATTAACACATTCCACTCTTCCATCGGGTAAAGCTCAAGGCAGTTCTGAAAAACCGCACGTTTAATTACAAAACCATCCTGCATCATGGGAGCTAATTGCTTCTTCAATGCTGAAGGCACCATTAAACGGCCTTTTGCATCGACTTTGCATTCGTATGTCCCAATTAGATTTATCACGGTTAGATATTATAGAGCCAAATATATTGAAAATATTACCACAATTTACCACTTTTTACCACAATGTTGATAAGTTTTACCACTGTATGTATTTGAAAACCTTTTAAATAGGCGTATTTACTTAGGATTCAGGAATTTGAAAAACGGTGGGAAAAAGTGTCAAATACGCTTGAAAAAAGTTGTTGATTATAAATTTCCCACTTGGCAGAAAAGCCTTTGCAGTTGCTCAAAAATGATTATACTTGTATCGAAATCGCTATATTTGCGATTGCTAACCGCAAAGGCTATCAATGAAAGATCACTTAAGGCAAGAGGGGAAATTCACATATCTTGAGAAAGGCGAAGGAACACCAATTGTTATTCTTCACGGACTTATGGGAGGCCTCAGTAATTTTGATGGCGTAGTGGATTACTTCCCGGAGCATGGCTATAAAGTAGTTATTCCGGAATTACCACTTTACTCCATGTCGCTTTTAAAAACCAGTGTAGGGACATTTGCTAAATATTTAAAGGAATTTATTGAGTTCAAGAATTTTGAAAATGTGATCTTGCTTGGTAATTCACTTGGCGGCCACATTGCACTTTTAGCTACCAAAATGTTTCCTGAATCTGTGCAGGCATTGGTGATAACCGGTAGTTCTGGTCTTTATGAAAATGCCATGGGTGAAAGTTATCCCAGACGCGGCGATTACGATTTTATCAAGAAAAAAGCTGAAGCAGTTTTTTATGATCCTGAAGTTGCCACTAAAGAGATCGTAGATGAAGTTTATGAAACTGTAAGCGATAGAAATAAACTGGTAAAAACCCTGGCCATTGCAAAAAGTGCCATTCGTCATAATATGGCGAAAGATCTTCCTAAGATGCAAACACCAACCTGCATCATCTGGGGAAAGAATGATACGGTTACACCACCTGAAGTAGCTGAAGACTTTCAGCGCTTGTTACCAGATTCAGATTTATACTGGATAGACAAATGCGGTCATGCCGCCATGATGGAACATCCTGAAGAATTCAACCAGGTTTTCCACCAATGGCTGAAAGAACGCGAGATCTAAAATAGCTTTTATGAAAATCAAGACCGCTGAATTTGTAGTGAGCAACTCCAAGGTTGATCAGTGCCCCAACAGCACCTTGCCAGAATATGCCTTTATTGGTAGGAGTAATGTTGGCAAGTCTTCTCTTATCAATATGCTAACCGGTAGAAAATCTCTGGCAAAAACTTCAGCAAAGCCAGGAAAGACGCAATTGATCAATCATTTCCTGATCAATAAGAACTGGCATTTAGTAGATCTTCCGGGTTATGGTTATGCCCAGGTTTCAAAATCTACCAAGCGCGTATTTCAGAAGTTCATTACCGCATATTTCGAAAAGCGCAAGCAAATGATCTGCGCATTCGTTTTAATAGATTCCAGACATAAACCGCAGCCCATTGACATGGAATTCATGCAATGGCTGGGAGAAAACGCTATTCCTTTCTGCATCATTTTTACTAAGGCCGATAAATTGAAACCAAAGGTCCTGGATAAGAATATCGAGAATTATAAAAATGAGATGCTGGAAACCTGGGAAGAAATGCCCGAGTATTTTATCACCTCAGCATCTGCAGGTTTAGGACAAGAAGAGGTTTTGGGATATATTGAAGGCATCAATGAGGATCTAAAAGGCTAACCGATTTGCTAGGATATGATTAGATATTTATTTTACCTGACTTTAGCCTCCATTCTAATTTCATGCAACAGTTACAAATTGCCACCTACAAAATATTATATAGACGTAGATGGAAAAGAAATTAGTGAAAAGGAGTTTGATCTAAAATGGAGAAATTTTACTCCGAAATATGCAGGTGTAAAATATATCGCAAAGGATAGCGGAATGGTTTTTAAACTAAGCCATCCAACTTATGAGAAATACAAAATAGCCTATAAACCTTTCCATGAAACAATGGAGCAACTTAAGGGTCAAAAATTTTCTGACTCTACCATTTTCATGCTTGATTATACATTTAAGGATGATTATTGCGATTCGGCACCGCCAAATAACTGGAACAATTTAAGACTAGACCACCGATATCAATATATAAAGGCACAAAGAAAAATTGTCAAAAAAGAGTATGAAAATCTGGTTTATGCAAAATTGTTTGAAAAGGGTATAAAGCTTCCCACGTTTTCAAAAAAGCAACAGGAAATATTCTTTGTAGACAGATCAGGCTTTTTCAGAAAAAAGGTTTTTAAGAATCCAAGTTTATGCGGCTCTTTTGCTATTATAAAACCTAATGGTGAAATGCTGGTAAGAAATGGAGAATACGGGATTTCAGGAATGGCTGAACATTTAAAACCTGAAAACTGGGAGTTATTCTTTCCAGATGCAGCAAAGAATTAAATTCTATTCTTAATTTTATCAATAAGAACTTCCAGGTTATTAATCTCTTCAAATTCATTATTTGATATAATTACCTCCAGGCCTTTACCGGTTTGAGCAAGCACTATCGGAAATTCAAATTTATGACCGAATTTAGAAGCATATTTTTTTCTGAATTCATCTTTATGAAGAAATTCAGATTTTAGATCCAGCTCTTCGCGAAATTGCCTCCATGCTTTTTTCTCTTCAAAGGTTCCATAGGTCAATTCACATAACTTGCAGGAATAAGAAGAAGGATTCACCACTTTTTGCAGCGAATCCATCAAAGCATTCAGCTTACCAGAATCTGCGTTATAAACAAATACCAGTTTTTCCAATTAGGACTTCTTTATTTCAGTCTTTTCAGCGAAATAGTCACAAAAATCCTTCATGGTATCACGCATTTTATCATCCTGAGTTGCTCTAAAATAAGTATCGCTCATAGAAACCAGGGTTTGATGGAAGAATTTTTTCATTTCATCTACGGGCATCTCTTTGGTCCATAGATCTATTCTCAAAGTTTCCTGATCTTTGCTATCCCATACCGAAAGCATCAACGCTTTAGCATCTTCCTTATACACATTTCCGTCCTGGGCACTCCAGGTGATATTTTCCGGAACATGATTTTCATCGGTAACAACCTCTATATTTATTTCAGACTTCTTGTATTGAGACATTATTTCTTGGGTTTGTATTTAGCTTTATTAAAAATTTCTTCTGAAGATGTATTGAGCATCTTATTAATAGAAACATCATTCTTCTCCATGTAAGCACGAATGATATTCCATCCAATATACTGCCCTAATCTGGCTGGAGATTCAGCATCCAGTTGAAGGTAAAACTTAGAAAAAGGTGCAGGATATAAGAACCTGGAATATAATTGAGAATCTGTATCGTAGATCAATTCATTCTCGATAAAATACCTCCAGATCTGGTCTTCATTATTTTTAGCCCATTTCATTTCCTCTTCTGAGTAGCCAATCTTCTCTGCATCACTTTTAAATGGAATAAATCGATCTTTTAAATAAAGAAGTTTTCCATAATAGAGCATATGCGAAAGGAAGGTTCTGGAATCTGCCTTCGGAACGTATTTTTTTGCAATTTCAGCAGCAGCATCAACTGATATTTGATCTTTCGTAAAGTTCTTTTTCAGGTATTCCTGCATTCCCACGTAAAATTTATGATCCTTACCCAGGTATGTATCGAGAGATACAAATAAATAGTCTTCAGTATAGATGATCTTATTTTTATAATCAACTTCAGAAGTTACCGTAATCACATCTGGCACCTGGAAGTCAGGATAATAATAAACCACATGCTGAAAAAGTGAATGCAGCTCGTCCTCTTCTTCTGAAAATTCAGGAAAAACCCGACCAACTTCCGTATTGATCTCTAGCTGAATGCTTTCATTCATTTTCTGAATCCAAACGCTATCTGGATATTGCTGCGGAAATAAAAAAGGGTATTCAGATTTTAATTGTGGAAGATCTTCTTCTGAAGCACTGGCAAATTTTTCATCAAATCTAATAAGCTCAAAATCGGCATTGATCTTCTCGATCTTGGCCTCGGTTTCAGATTTTTTATCACAGGAAATAAAACTAACAAAAAGTAGTAAAAACCAGAATCTCTTCAGCATAGCTCTCTATTATGAAGGCTTTAACGCCCTCCCCTTTTAAAAATTGGCTTTATGTATTAGATTTGTGTGGCAAAGGTATTACTTACAAACTTAATCACCCAATATTATGCAGATCGAAAAAGTTGCGGACCATATTATAAACTGGCTAAAAGATTATGCTACCAAAGCCAATATGAATGGTTTTGTAGTTGGTGTAAGCGGCGGAATTGATTCTGCAGTTACTTCTACTTTATGTGCTAAGACAGGTTTACCAACTTTATGCCTGGAGATGCCTATTCACCAGGACAAGAATCAAATTAGCCGAGCAAGAAAACATATTGAAGAGCTACAGCATAATTTTGCCAATGTAAGTGACCTTGAAGTAAATCTTACTCCCGTATTTGAAGAATTTAAAAACGGAATGCCCCAGCATAGAGAAACTTCTTCCTTAGACCTGGCGCTTGCTAATTCCCGCGCAAGGTTAAGAATGACAACTCTATATTATTTTGCCGGATTGCATAAATATCTAGTGGCCGGGACAGGTAATAAAGTAGAAGATTTTGGTGTAGGATTTTACACTAAATACGGTGATGGCGGTGTAGACCTAAGTCCAATAGCAGATCTTCTTAAAAGTGAAGTTTACGAATTAGGAAAATACCTGAACATAATTGAAGATATCATGATCGCTGCACCAACCGATGGCCTATTTGGTGATAGCCGAAGTGATGAAGACCAGCTAGGCGCATCTTATGACGAACTTGAATGGGCGATGAAGAGTAAGGATGAAGGCAAAACTGCGGCAGATTTTGATGGCAGACAGAAGGAAGTTTTTGAAATTTACAGCCGACTGAATAATGCAAATAGACATAAGA
This sequence comes from Christiangramia sediminicola, assembly GCF_031344135.1. NCBI lineage: Bacteria > Pseudomonadati > Bacteroidota > Flavobacteriia > Flavobacteriales > Flavobacteriaceae > Christiangramia > Christiangramia sediminicola. The sequence continues at coordinate 115,761 of NZ_JAVJIU010000005.1, read as the reverse complement.
TGATACCGATTCCTGTGTGCGACATACCCGTTCATCTGAAGAAGTAAACATCTTATCGAATATATCGCTCACTTTCACTCTATAAAAGCTCAAAGCATTATTTTAGGTTAACAAAACCAAACTCAACGAGTTACCCCCGGACTTGTTTTTAACTTAAAATCATGTATCGAGTATTAATTGCAGACCACCACCCCATTATTTTGGACGGTGTAAAATGTGTACTTCAAAACAATCCGGCGCTACAAGTTGTAGGCAGAGTAGGAAGCGGAACCCAACTTTTTAATCAGTTGGAAAAGGATGCACCAGATGTTTTGATCGTAGAATTAGATCTTCCCCAAATTAACGGGATCAACGCTATTAGACGTATTAAGCAGGAATTTCCTGAAGTAAAAACCCTTATATTCAGTTCTCACCCGGAAGAGATGTATGCGCTAAGTGCCATTAAAGCAGGAGCTGCCGGATACATTTCAAAACACACTGATAATGAAACTCTTGAAAAGGCAATTTACCAGGTTGCTCGTGGAGGAATTTACCTGAATCGTAAGATCACAGAGAAGCTAAATTCTGGAATATCAAGAGGTAAGAGTTTGATTACAAAATTTAAAAAATTATCTACGAGAGAAACTGAAGTTTTAAACTTGCTATCTTCCGGTAAAAGGAATAAAGATATCGCTGAAGCTCTCGATATAAATGAGAAAACTGTAAGCACTTATAAAACGAGATTGTTGAAAAAGTTGAAGGTAGATAACGTTGCAGATCTTATTACGCAGTCAAGATTACTTCAATTAAATACTACATAACCCGGCCGAGCCTGTCTGAAATTATAGTACTCAAGCTGGTATAGCTCATTATTTCCTGGATCTTATCAGTTCTATCAGATTCAGATTCAACCTCTTTCATTTCCTCTAGAAGTTCGTTGATCTTTTTACCAACGAGATGCCTTCTTAGAGATAATATGGTTTGTGTTACATATTGAGAAATACCCTGATCTTTGGTTTTCACTGGAATATCATGTCTATCCCAGTCATGCAATTCATATTGCTCCTCTTCCATCAAAATATCAGTAAGTTTCATCGCCTGAGATTCTTCAATATCATTGATGATCATCTCAACTCCAAACTCATCTTCACTATTCAGTTTTTCGATAAGCAATAGGAATAATTTCTTGAAATCTTCATTCGTGAATTCGATTTCATCCTCCTGGAGATCAAGAAAAATCTTTTCAAATACTTTTGCCTCCTGTATCTCAGATTCGTAGATCATTTCACCCTGATCGTTCTGCTTAAGAAGCATATCATGAAATTCACCTTCTTCTCTACCATATAATACCAGAAGACTAATAATCTTTCGCTCCAGCTCGTATAATGGATCTATCTTCACTTTGGGAGCGGCCTCTTCTTTAACCACCTCCATTTTTTTCTTCTGAGGTTTTCCAGAAGATTTGGCATCTTTATTCTCAATCTGAGCAAGAGTAGCATAAAGTACATCCTCGTTGATATCCATTATACGCGAGCATTCCTGCAGGTATACTTCCCGCTGAATATTGTCTGGGATTTTAGATATACTATTCACCATATCGCGAATAAGGCCGGCCTTTTTAACCGGATCATTCTTCGCCTCATCCATTAATAATGATGCCTTATAGGTGATAAAGTCATAAGAATTCTCTTCAAGGAATTCACGAAGCTCATCTTCTGAGTTTGCACGAGCGAAACTATCAGGATCTTCTCCTTCCGGGAAAGGACATACTTTTACGTTCATTCCCTGCTCCAAGATCAAATCTATACCTCTGAGTGAAGCCCTGGTTCCTGCGGCATCACCGTCAAAAAGAACGGTAATATTTTTGGTCAGCCTATTGATCAACCTAATCTGCTCCGGAGTTAAAGCAGTACCTGATGAAGACACCGTATTCTCAATACCACTTTGGTGGAATTGAATCACATCGGTATAACCTTCTACTAAATAACAATTATCCTCTTTGGCGATGGCTTGTTTCGCATAGTAGATCCCGTAAAGCACTTTGCTTTTATGGTAAATATCACTTTCGGGAGAGTTGAGATACTTTGCAGCTTTCTTAGTATTTGAAAGAATTCTCCCTCCAAAACCTAAAACACGACCAGACATGGAATGGATCGGGAACATCACCCTGCCCTTAAACCTGTCAAATCGTTTATTTTCTTTTACGATAGTAAGGCCAGTTTTCTCAAGGAATTCAAGCTTATACCCGTCTTCTAAGGCTGCTTTGGTAAATACTTCCCAATCATCTGGTGAATAACCAAGATCAAATTTTTTAATAGTTTCAGAAGTAAAACCTCTTTCTTTGAAATAGCTTAGACCTATCGCCTGACCTTCGTCGGTCTCATGCATGCGTTTTTGAAAGAACTCGTTAGCATATTCTGAAACCAAATACATGCTTTCCCTTTCATTTGCCTGCTCTTTTTGTTCGTCACTTTGCTGAGTTTCCTCAATTTCAATTCCGTATTTTTTTGCCAGATATTTAATGGCTTCAGGATAATTAAAATGTTCATGCTCCATTAAAAAAGCGACTACATTCCCTCCTTTTCCGCTACTAAAATCCTTCCAGATCTGCTTTACCGGAGAAACCATAAAACTGGGACTGCGTTCATCTGTAAACGGACTTAATCCTTTAAGGTTACTTCCTGATCTTTTTAACTGAACAAAATCACCAATAACCTCCTCTACACGAGCGGTTTCAAATACATTATCTATAGTTGTCTTTGAGATCAATACGAAACTGATTTATGAATGTAAAAATAAAAAAGCTTCCCGAAGGAAGCTTAGATAATCTATATAAAATTGCTAATTCAAAAATTTAATCCAGATCGAAGCGAACTCCCAATGAAAAATTATTCATTTCAGTATTTGAACCGTCAAAAATCGGGTTAAGATCATATTTGGCATAAAGCGATGTATTTCCCCAACCTACATAACCGCTTAATCCGTAAATAAAGTCATTGGTGTTGTAATCTGATTTCAATTTCTCCTTTACATTTTTACCGTCTTCTTCATATTTCAGTTTCTGACGTTCTCCAAGGCTTAAACCTCCGTAACCTCCAAGACCGATCTTGAACTTTCTATAAGTAGAAAACGTATCTCCATAATCATTCTGAATTCTCTTAGATGGTCCAAATTCAAAGTGTAGCGGCACTACGAGATTATCCATTCTGAATTTAGATTTCTTCAAGTTTAGCGGGAACTCTTCCAGGTAAGTCAAACTTCCATCTTCAACAAAATATCTATTATCAGTCGGTTTAAGCCCATTGAATTGAAACGACACTCCATATTTTAAACGAAGCCAGTTAGAATCTTCAAAAACCCTTGTATTCCATACCCATCCTATTTCAAAGAACCTACTACCTCCTATTTCAAAATCTGAATCGTTCAGCGACTGTCCATCTGCAAGTGCATTATTCAAACCTGCAGCGACCATGATTGTGGAAGTGGTCCTTTTATCCCTGTAATTACCTTTTTCCTTTTTATCATCCTCTCCCCATGAAAAAACGAAGGTCTGATCGTTCTCAACTTTAGCTTCTTCGTCTCTTTCTAACAGAGCAATTTTGTTATCTATGATGGCCACCCTATTTTCAATATTAAGCGCATGTTTATTTGCCACGGCCTCCTTTAATTCGTTGGCTTTTTCAAGTGTGATCTCCTTATTATCCAGTCTTTCATTGATTTCTTCCACTTCTTTTCTTAGCTCCTCCTTTTCCTGAGCAACAATGTCCTTTTTTTGTTTTTGTAGTACTTCGATTTTATTTCCTCGTGTAATTTCTACGGTTTGCGCCATACAAAGGCCTAGACTTAAGATCGAAAATGCGATGTAGAGAATAATTGTTTTCATAATGATGATTTGTTTTTAAATGATTGATGATTGACCCTTTTCAAGGTGATGATTATTGATTTTGATTGTTATCGAGTTTATTTGAAACCGCTACTGCCGCTTTTTGATAACCAGATTTAACTATTTCAAATACTTTTTCTTTGAATGATTGATAAAGTTCATCTTCCGCTTCTGCAAGCAACTCGCTCGCATTAATTTCAGATTGACTATAGGGTTCCCTTTTATTACTAATTTCCTTGACAGCTTCAGCCAGTAATGCATCTACCTCAGCCTCTGTGATTTCACTACCGGAATTACTATTCTTTTGAGAGATTGTAGCCAGTAATTCCTGCATTTTTTCAGATAACTTAGGTTGGGAAACTGTTTTAGGCACCTCAGATTCTATGGATATCGGTGTAATAATTTCCCTTTTCTGAATATCATTAGAAGCTATACCTGAATTTTCACCATTCTCAATATTTTGACTTTCTTCGGAATATTCCTGAATTGAAGGTTTGCTTTCTACCTCTTCGTTTTCGATACTTTCTTCTGAAGCAATTTCTGCAGGCTGCTCAAACTGAACTTTATCAGCATTATTATCAGTATTGATTTCTGCCGGTTTTTCAACGATCGGCATAGATGTTTGCTCTTGTTGATTTACAAATAATAGACTGGCAACGATCACAACGGCAACTGCCGCAACAGCAGACAACCACCATCTATTTCCTGAGCTCTTTTTTGAATTATTCAACCTGGAATTCAATTGATCCCAACTTCCCGCTGAAGGCTGAATTTCCCTTTCATCAAGCTTCTCCTTTACATGCTCTTCAAATTTAATTGGTGCCATAAACTGATGAATTAAGTGTTTTTAATTTTTCCTGAAGCATCTTTCGTGCTTTAAACAACTGGGATTTTGAGGTCCCTTCTGTTATATCAAGCATCTTCGCAATTTCAGAATGCTTGTAACCTTCTACCGCATACATCACAAATACCATTTTATAACCTTCCGGTAAGGCATCTATTAAACTTTGTATATCGGCCACATCCATTTCAGATTTGATATTATTGAAAACCTCATTGGTTTCATTGCTCATATCTTCCTGGAATTCTAATTTTTTATGTTGTCTTAAAAAGGAAATTGATTCTCTAATCATGATCTTTCTAATCCAACCCTCAAAACTCCCCTCTTCCTTAAAATCATTCAAATGTGTAAAGACCTTAAAAAATCCTTTAAGCATAGTATCTTCAGCGTGATGTATATCTTTTATATACTGCCTGCAAACACTTAGCATTTTAGGTGAATGAATCTCATACAGTCTTTGTTGAGCATCCCGGTTTCCCGAAGAGGCTCTTTTTATCAAAGAGGATTCATTTTTAAATAGTTGTATAACTTTCACCATTTTCACAAGGCCTTCTATTTATATAGACGTACGAAAGTTACAAAAGGTTGCCTGAGGTTCAGAAAATTTTATTTTTTTCCTCTTAGCCCCTCAAATTCATATCTCGTATCTTTGCTTCAGAATAGATTTTATGGCAGAAGAAGTACGTATAAACAAATATTTGAGTCAGTTAGGATATTGCTCCCGCCGTGAGGCAGACAAGCTTATAGACCAGGGAAGAATTACTATTAACGATAAAGTTCCAGAAATGGGAACAAAGGTCACTCCAGGTGATATCGTAAAGGTTGATGGGAAACCTGTTTCAAAAGAAGAACTCAAGGAGCCGAATGTTTATATCGCTTTTAATAAGCCGGTTGGCATTGTTTGCACTACTGATATACGAGTTGAAAAGGATAATATCATCGATTATATCAATTATCCTAAAAGGATATTTCCCATCGGTAGATTGGATAAACCTAGTGAAGGTTTAATATTTCTTACCAATGATGGTGATATCGTAAATAAAATTCTTCGTGCCCGAAACAATCACGAGAAGGAATATGTTGTTTCTGTGAACAAACCCATCACTCCAGATTTTATCAAAAAAATGTCTTCAGGCGTCCCTATCCTGGATACCGTAACTAGAGAATGTGAAGTTGAAAAATTAGGAAAGCACACTTTCAGAATTATACTTACACAAGGGCTAAACAGGCAGATTAGAAGAATGTGCGAATTTTTAGACTATGAGGTTACCTCTCTGAAAAGGGTACGAATTATGAATGTTTCCCTAGATGTTCCTGTTGGAGAATGGCGTGACTTAACAGAAGAAGAATTGAAAACCATCAATAATCTCACAGGGGATTCAACTAAAACGGAAGAAGGTTCTATTGTAGAACCAACTTTAAAACCGAATCCAAGAAGAGGCAAAAGGCCGCGCAAACCCAAATCTTAACAGAGAATTAGCGCGCTCTTTAAGCGCATTGTATGTAGTTCTTGTTAATTTTAGATTCTTAAAATAAGAGCATTTGTCTTATCTTTATTAGCATCAGATTAATATTTATAGAATGAAAGTACAACCATTCCACCTTGCGATTCCGGTATCAGACCTTCAGAAATGTAGAAAGTTTTACAAGGAAATCCTGGGTTGTGGGGAAGGCAGAAGTAGCGACCACTGGGTAGATTTCAACTTTTTCGGCCATCAGCTGGTGATCCATTATCAGGATCCTCAGGAAACCAAGGCTTCAACTTCAAACCCTGTAGACGGGAAAGATGTTCCTGTACCACATTTTGGAGTTGTGTTACAATGGGAAGTTTTTCATGAATTCGCAAAATTGCTGAAAAGTAAGAATGTCGATTTCGTTATCGAACCTTATATAAGATTTGAAGGTAAGCCCGGCGAGCAGGCAACGATGTTTTTTAAAGATCCTTGTGGAAATGCTTTAGAGTTTAAGGCATTCAAGGATATGGGACAGCTTTTTGCCAAATAAGACATTTAACCAACAACCAACCAAAATATGGATAGACTTAAACCGTCCTTAGTACGACAGGTATTTGTTCTGCTGCTAATACTTTTCTTAACGGTTTTAATAGTAAAAGAAACCCTTCCTTACCTTTCGGGAGTTCTGGGAGCGGTAACTTTATACGTTATCCTTAAAGGCTGGATGAAGAAATTGATAGGTCGAGGTTGGAGACCACCTCTAGCCGCTTCCTTATTAATGGCCGGATCTTTTATTGGAATCCTAATTCCGGTAACCCTTATTGCTATCATGCTTACCTCGAAAATAGGCAAAGCGGTTTCAAATTCTGAAAGAGTTCTCAAAGCCTTAAAAGATCAATTAAACCATATAGAAGCCGAAATAGGATTCAGTATTAGTTCCAGTATAGATACAGCTTCGGTTACGAATTGGGTCTCTTCTAATTTACAGAACCTGGCAGGGGGAACTTTCAATGCCTTTATCGCCATAGGGATCATGTATTTCATGCTATATTATATGCTGATAAATCGTGAATCCTTGAGAGAATCTATGATTACATATATTCCACTCGGGAAGGACAACCTCAGGATAATTGGAGAAGAAAGCAACCAACTTGTAAAATCGAATGCTCTTGGAATTCCTTTAGTTGCTTTAGTTCAGGGAATTATTGCATTAATTGGATTTCTGATATTTGGAGTTCCAGATCCGTTTTTCTGGTTCGTGATCACCGCCATAGGTTCTATGATCCCGTTCATAGGAACAGCAATTGGAATTATCCCGGCAACTATCTTGTTATTTGCCCAGGGACATGACTGGCAGGCTATCGCACTTTTGATCTACGGATTCGTCGTGGTAGGTTCTACAGATAATATCATAAGACTTTATGTACTGGAGAAACTAGCCAGCGTGCATCCATTAATCACGCTTTTTGGCGTTATCGTAGGTGTTCCGTTATTCGGATTTATCGGATTGATATTCGGTCCCTTATTGATCTCTCTTTTCTTGCTTATCCTGAGAATCTACAAGAAGGAATATGGAAATTCGCATCACAGATTATAAAATTAAACCAACTTGAATTATGTTCGGAAAAAAGAAAAAAATAAATGAAGATCTTGTAAAAACCGAAGTCGCTAAGATTGATGAAGATGATGTAACTATTGCCATGGACAGTCAGGAAGAAGTTGACGCCAAGATCAATAATTCGGGATTACTTCAGAAGTACAGCGAACTTGCAAAGGTCATGTACGGTATGCTTAAGGATTACCGTAGAGGTGTATACAACAAAGTACCCTGGTTCACTATTGCGACCATTGCTTTTTCATTTTTATATATTCTGAATCCCCTGGATATCATCCCTGATTTTGTTCCGGGCTTAGGTTATATAGATGATATGGCAATTATCACCTTTGGTTTAAGGTTTATCCAGTCTGACATTCATAATTACCTGGACTGGAAATTGGAACATGGCGATACAAGCGGAACTTTATAAAATAAAAAAGAGGGAGTTAAACTCCCTCTTTTTTATTTTTTCTTAGCTTCTATTGCTCTGTATCTATGTCTTTCCCTTGCCAGCAAAGTATTTTTCAATAACATAGAGACCGTCATTGGTCCTACTCCTCCAGGAACGGGTGTTATATAAGAGGCTCTTTTACTCACATTCTCAAAGTCTACGTCTCCTTTAATGATATAACCTTTTTCGGCATTATCATCAGGAACTCTGGTAATACCAACATCTATGATCACCGCGTCGTCCTTGATCATTTCACCTTTAAGAAAATCTGGAATTCCAACAGCGATAATAATAATATCTGCCTGTGAAGTTACCTGTGTGATATTTTTAGTAAACTCATGAGTCAAGGTAACAGTAGAATTTCCAGGAAAACCACTACGTCCCATCAGGATGCTCATCGGTCTTCCAACGATATAACTTCTACCAATTACCACAGTATGTTTCCCTTTAGTCGGAATATCATAACGCTCTAAAAGCTCAAGAATTCCGAATGGTGTAGCCGGAATAAAACTGGTCATATCCAAAGCCATCTTTCCGAAGTTGGTAGGATGGAAACCATCTACGTCCTTATCTGGATCTACAGCATTCAGTACTTTCTGGGTATCGATTTGCGGAGGCAAAGGTAACTGCACAATAAAACCGTCTATCTCATCATTCTGATTAAGCTCTTCGATCTTGTCCAGCAATTCCAGTTCACTTACCGTATTTGGAAGTCTGTAAAGTGAGGATTCAAACCCCACTCTTTCGCAGGCTTTTACCTTGCTGTTCACGTAAGTCATACTCGCCCCATCCTTACCTACAATAATTGCAGCCAGGTGAGGGACTTTTTCTCCACGCTTCTTGATTTTGGCAACTTCGCCAGCAATTTCATCCTTGATGTCATTACTGATCTTTTTACCGTCGAGAATTGTCATTAATTGTTGTGTGTTAGTTGTTGTTGTGTATTGAAGTGGAAAGGAATTACTGCATTCCTTTCATCATTTGCATCATTTTTCGGCCACCGCCACCTTGCATCATCTTCATCATTTTACCCATCTGGTTAAATTGCTTCAATAGCTGATTCACTTCCTGTACAGATGTTCCTGAACCTTTAGCAATTCTTTTCTTTCTGCTGGCGTTGATGATCTTCGGCTCACTTCTTTCTCCCGGAGTCATGGAATGTATGATCGCTTCAATTCCTTTAAAAGCATCATCATCAATATCAACATCCTTAAGCATTTTTCCTGCTCCCGGAATCATTCCCATAAGATCTTTCATAGATCCCATTTTCTTGATCTGTTGAAGTTGATTCAGGAAATCATCAAATCCGAACGCATTTTTCGCGATCTTCTTTTGAAGCTTTCTTGCTTCTTCCTCATCGTACTGTTCCTGAGCTCTTTCCACAAGAGACACAACATCCCCCATCCCCAGGATCCTGTCGGCCATACGTGAAGGATAGAAAATATCAATCGCATCCATCTTTTCACCAGTACCGATGAATTTGATAGGTTTATTTACAACCGATTTAATAGAGATTGCTGCACCACCACGAGTATCACCATCCAGTTTGGTTAAAATCACCCCGTCAAAATTCAACCTTTCGTTGAAGGTCTTTGCAGTATTCACCGCATCCTGACCCGTCATGGAATCTACTACGAAAAGTGTTTCCTGTGGCTCGATCGCCTGGTGAATATTGGAGATTTCGGTCATCATCGCTTCATCAACCGCAAGACGTCCCGCGGTATCGATGATCACTACATTATGCCCATTTTCTTTAGCATAAGCGATAGCATCTTTAGAGATCGCAACCGGATCCTGATTACCTTCATCTGAATATACCTCAACACCAACCTGTTCCCCAACTACATGAAGCTGGTTGATCGCAGCCGGACGGTAAACATCACAGGCTACTAAAAGAGGCTTTTTAGTCTTTTTATTCTTAAGGAAATTTGCCAGTTTACCAGAGAAAGTGGTTTTACCACTACCCTGCAGACCAGACATTAAAATCACAGAAGGATTTCCTGAAAGATTGATCCCTTCAGCTTCACCACCCATTAATTCGGTAAGCTCATCTTTTACAAGCTTTACCATTAACTGTCCTGGTTTCAATGTATTTAATACATTTTGCCCCAGCGCTTTTTCTTTAACGGTATTAGTGAATTCCTTGGCAATCTTATAGTTCACATCGGCATCTACCAACGCACGTCTTACCTCTTTAAGACTTTCCGCAACATTAATCTCTGTAATCTGTCCATGCCCTTTTAAGACGTGAAAGGCACTATCTAACTTATCGCTTAAATTATCAAACATAATTTTTCCTGTGATTTTATTCTATTGCTGCAATGCAGCGAATTGCAAATTTAATGATTTGAAGCTGAAGTATAAAGTCCAACCTTCAAAATTCAAAATTTCAGTTTTGTTGAAATTACATTCTTTCCGGAACTTCGATCCCAAGCAGCTTGAATGCCGACTTGATCACGTTTGCTACCAGGTTTGAAAGCTGTACCCTGAAAACTTTTTCCGCTTCATCATCAATGCCCAGTATCTGAACATTCTGATAGAATGAATTAAAAGATTTTACCAGCTCATAAGTATAATTAGCGATCAATGCTGGAGAATGATTCTCTGCTGCCAGTGCTACCGTTTCTGGAAACAACTGCACCTGCTTGATCAATTCCTTTTCTTTCTCGTGAAAACTAAATTCTTTAGAAAGATCTGCTGAAGTATCAAAATCGGCTTTTCTTAAGATCGACTGTATCCTCGCATAGGTATACTGAATGAAAGGTCCTGTATTCCCCTGGAAATCTACAGATTCTTCCGGATCAAAAAGAATTCTCTTTCTAGGATCTACCTTCAGAATATAATATTTCAAGGCACCAAGCCCGATAATTCTATAAAGCTCTTCTTTTTCAGTTTTAGAATAACCGTCAAGTTTTCCTAATTCCTCGGAAATACTTCTGGCCGTATCTGCCATTTCCTTGATAAGGTCATCAGCATCTACCACCGTTCCTTCCCGGCTTTTCATTTTCCCGCTTGGAAGATCCACCATTCCATAACTTAAATGATAAAGCGCATCTGCCCAGTCATAGCCAAGTTTTTTCAGAATTAGAAAAAGTACTTTAAAGTGATATTCCTGTTCGTTACCAACCGTATAAACCATCTGGTTGATATCAAAATCAGCAAATCTCTGTATCGCAGTTCCAATATCCTGAGTCATATAAACAGCAGTCCCGTCGCTCCTGAGAACTATCTTTTCATCCAGACCTTCTTCACTTAGATCTATCCAGACACTTCCATCTTCTTTCTTATAAAAAACGCCTTCTTCAAGACCTTTCTGAACATTATCCTTTCCTAAAAGATAGGTTTCACTTTCGTAGTAATTCTTATCGAAATCTACTCCAAGGGCATCATAGGTCTTCTCAAATCCGTCGTAAACCCATTGATTCATGGTGGACCAAAGTTTTACCACATCGGGATCGTTCTTTTCCCATTTTCTCAACATTTCCTGAGCCTCAACGAAAATTGGAGCCTGCGCTTTTGCTTCATCTTCACTCTTTCCTTCTTCTTTAAGCTGAGCGATCTCCTTTTTATATTCCTGGTCAAACTTCACATAGTAATTCCCAACCAGCTTATCCCCTTTTAATCCTGTAGATTCTGGGGTTTCACTGTTTCCAAATCTCTGCCAGGCAACCATAGATTTACAAATATGTATTCCACGGTCGTTGATCACCTGCACTTTATAAACCTCATTTCCGGCAGCTTTTAAGATTTCAGAAACTGAATAGCCTAATAAGTTATTTCTAATATGTCCTAAGTGCAACGGCTTATTGGTATTCGGTGAAGAATATTCTACCATGATCCCGCTTGCATCACTTTTCGGAAGCAGAATTCCGAAATCTTCTCTTTCTCTTACATCATTGAAAAAGTTGATATAATATTTATCGCTAATCACGATATTCAGGAATCCCTGGATCACGTTATACGCCGCAACTTCCTCTACTTCATCTTCTAGAAATTTCCCAATGTTCTCAGCCAATTGAGCTGGATTGGTTCTTACCTGCTTCAGCATAGGGAAAACCACCAAAGTGATATCGCCTTCAAAATCTTTACGCGTAGGCTGAAATTCAATATTTTCAGGTTCTACTTCATAATGCTTCTTGACGGCTTCTTTAACTTTTGATGCAAGAATTTGTTCGATATTCATTTTCCTATACTTTTTAGCGTATTTCCAATTATTAAGTGCGCAAAGATAAAAAGAATTGAAGTTTCAGGCGTCAGGCTTTGTACTCAAATCCTTATATTTAGGAAAAAAGAAATGCTACTGAATATTTCCTATAATCGTCCGGCGATTTCAGATAAAATAAATAAGGAAGTCGGGAAGCCTTTTACGCTTTTTGAAAGGGTAAAACTCAAAGGCACCGGTTCTCCAAAATTACAGATCACCTCTACCAGTATTGATATACATAATTTACTTATTCTGGACAATAACGCCAATGTTTGCAATGTTGAAATGAGAAACAACGGGATCATCGTGATGTTCAGGTCAATTCTGGAAACTTACGCGCTGGTAATCCCATATTACAAACTTAATCTCTACAAAGGAAAAGCTGAAGAATATAGCATTTACAAGGACCATCATTTTATTAAGGTGAAGGCGAATACGCCTGGTATTCATAAATTCTTTAAAAAGATCATCGATTACAAGAACGATAATGCACCCACGCAGATAGAAGATCTTTAAAATTTAATTAACCTTGAGTTGTGTAGGATGCTACAAGGTCTCCAGATTCTTTATAAATAGAAAAGGGTGAATTAAATCAATTCATTTTTGCTCAGCCTTTTAGGCTCGCTTGTTTAAGCTCATTATCTCTTTCCAAAGGCAAGGCCTCCCACAAGAGAAAGAATCCCGAAAACGATCATCGCATAAGACTGCGTATTGTCTCCGTGTGCTTCAACCTGTAATGGACCTGCATCAATAGAAAATTCAGGTGTAACAAGATTATAAATACCATATCCAATTAGTCCTATCCCAATTATTAGTAGGACGAATTTCAGCACGTTATTCATTTAATAAAGTTTTACTAATCTGAAGTGAAAGTAATAATTAAATTTCTAATTTGAAGTTCAAATTCTTCAAATGCGCATATTACTTACCGGTGCCAATGGTTATATTGGAATGAGACTTCTACCTCAACTACTTGAGCAGGGGCATGAAGTTATTTGTGCAGTCCGTAATAAAAACCGCTTTACTTCTAACGAAGAGCTCAAAGAGAAAGTTGAAATTGTTGAGATCGATTTTCTTGAAAATTCAACAGCTCCGGATAAGATAAAAAATATAGATGTCGCCTATTATCTTATTCACTCGATGACCGCATCTACTAAAGATTTTGATAAGCAGGAAGCACAGGCAGCAGAGAATTTCAATAAGATGATGACCGAAACCTCGGTGAATCAGGTCATTTATCTAAGCGGAATCATCAATGAAGAAAAGCTTTCCAAACATTTAAAGTCACGAAAAGCCGTTGAAGAAATCCTTTATAAAGGCGATTATAATGTCACTGTTTTAAGGGCTGCTATTATTGTTGGATCCGGAAGTTCTTCTTTTGAGATTATTCGTGATTTGTGTGAAAAGTTACCGGTGATGGTCACACCAAAATGGGTCAAAACCAAATCCCAGCCTATCGCGATAAGGAATATTATACAGTATTTGACCGGTGTAATTGGATGTGAGGAATGTTATAATGAATCTTTTGATGTTGGCGGGCCAGATGTGTTGACCTATCAGGAAATGATGGAACAATACGCCGAAGTTCGGGATTTGAAGATCTGGATTGTTGGAGTACCATTTATGTCACCAAAATTGAGTTCTTACTGGCTTTATTTTGTAACCTCAACTTCTTACAGGCTGGCTCAAAATCTTGTGGATAGCATGTCTGTAGAAGTAATAACACGAGACACCAGACTTAAGGAAATTCTGAATATTGAGCTTATTCCTTACAAGGAAGCGATCAAACTTGCATTTTATAAAATTGAACAGAATGAAGTTCTTTCCAGCTGGAAGGATTCTCTAAGCAGCGGTCGATTTAGAAAGGAATTGAATAAATATGTACAGATCCCTAAATACGGGTGCCTCCAGGATAAGAAATCGATTAAAGTTGAAGATCCTGAAGAAGCTCTGGAACGAGTATGGGCAATTGGCGGACTCAATGGATGGTATTATGGTAACTGGCTGTGGAAAGTAAGAGGTTATTTGGATAAAGTATTTGGAGGAGTTGGACTAAGAAGAGGCAGAACCCATCCTACCAAGATCAATGCAGGAGATTCTTTAGATTTCTGGCGCGTTCTTCTGGCAGATAAGGAAGAAAGACGATTGCTACTTTTTGCTGAAATGAAGGTGCCGGGGGAAGCCTGGCTGGAATTTAAAATTGATGAAGATGATGTCCTGCATCAAAATGCGACTTTCAGACCAAAGGGTTTGCTGGGCCGGGCGTACTGGTATGCGATGTATCCTTTCCATTTCTTCATCTTTGAAGGCATGATCAACAAAATTGCGAAGGGAATAAAAAAGGATTAGTTTTATGTTTAAGAACTAATCAGCTTGAAACCAGTATTCCAGTCACTTCTCAAAAACAAGGAATTTTCAGTCTCCGCAGCGATCCTGATTTTTAGCTCAGTTCTAATTTTTCTATTTACAGATCAGTTTTATGATAGCATCGAAATTGCTTCTCTCTGGGTGAGAGAGTATTTTGGAACATTCTATTTGTGGCTCGGGCTGGCTTGTGTGCTGTTCCTTCTAATAATTGCATTCACAAAATTCGGAAAGATAAGACTTGGAAGTTCTCCACCTGAATTTGACATGCTATCCTGGATCGCGATGCTATATTCTGCCGGAATGGGTGCCGGAATTTTATTGCGAGCCGTGCAGGAACCGGTTTATATGCTAATAAATCCGCCTATTGAAACCGGAGAAACTGCAGAAATTGTTTCATTGGAATATACATTTTATCAATGGGGTTTTACTGCCTGGGCATTCTACGGGCTTTTCGCATTAGTAATAGGTTATGCAATTTTTGTAGATAAAACCGATGTAAGATTAAGTTCCGGATTTTCTATTTTCCGAAAAAACCGTTTCCTGCCAACCTCAATTGATATTCTTACCATTCTTACTACGGTAATTGGTCTGGTAGCTGCAATTGGCCTAGGAACCACACAAATAGAAGGAGGATTAAGTCATTTAGAATCAAGAGAACCCGGATCATTATATCAAAATATGGGATTGGTGTTTCTTATCTGTTCTCTGGCATTTATGTCAGCATGGGCCGGAGTTAATAAAGGAATTAAACGGATCTCAAACTGGAATATTTATATCGCTCTATTATTGATGCTATTCGTATTCTTTACGGGAAATGTTGCAGAAATTTTATCTAATTTTTTCAACTCTCTATATCATTATATTATTGATTTCATTCCTTTAAGCCTGTCTATAGGTGATTACGATCCCGGGCAGCAATTTTTAACCGACTGGACCTATTATTACTGGGCATTCTGGCTAGCATGGGCTCCCTTTACAGGGATTTTTATTGCCAGAATATCTAAGGGAAGAACGATTCGAGAGATGATTTTAGGTGTATTATTGATCCCTTCGCTAGGAAGTTTTTTCTGGTTCAGCGTATTTGGAACTTCGGCCTTCGAGATCATAGAAAGCTGGAATAGTTACAACAATGAATTCGGAAATGTATTCACTTCGATGTTCGTATTCTTTGAAGCCTATCCTCTACCAATAATTACAAGCCTTATTGTGATTTTGCTTCTAATCAGTTTCCTGGTAACATCGGTAGATTCAGCGATTTTTGTCTTAAGCATGTTCACTGATAATGGCAATCCTGAACCAAAAAAGAAATACCGCCTTCTATGGGCGGTATTGATCCTTATATTTTGTGAAGCGATCATAGTTCTGGGGCAGGTTAAGCCTGACTCCAATGTTTTAACCGCCATGCAAAAGTTTCTTATAATTAGCTCTCTTCCTTTCGCAATCCTAAGTGTTCTGATCATTCTTCTTTTCAGTTTTAAATTGTTTAAAAGAAGATCTGAACAAATCTAAGCCTGAGGTAAAAAAACCTCGGCCATCATACATCTGGCGCTTCCTCCTCCACAGGTTTCTATCGTCTGAATTTCAGAACTTAAAATCTCACAGTGTTTCTCGATTCTTAAAACCTGCTCATCAGTAAGGCTTCTATGTGCTCTCGCACTCATCACAAGATATTTTTTCCCTTCAGCTCCCTGAACCTGTAGCATATTCCCAGCAAATTCATGCATCTGCTCTTCAGTAATGGAAATAATCTCCTTCTCGTCCATTTTAAGATGCTTTACTACATTCTTTCGTTCTTTCTTATCATCTATGGTATCAAGACAGATCACAGCGAATTCATCAGCTATACACATCATCACATTGGTGTGATAAATTGGAAGTCTTTTGCTGCCCACACTTTGATAGGCATTAAAAATAACCGGAGTAAATTCAAAATCCTCACAGAATTCTATTAAAAGATCTTCATCTGCTCTTGGAGAAATGGCACAATATGCTTTTTGATGTACCCTGTCCAGGATTAAACTTCCCGTTCCTTCAAGAAAAACATCATCCTCTTCAGCAACTGTATAATCTACAATATCGGTGATCTTAAGTCCCGCTTCTTCAAGTTTGGCGAAATAATGTAATCTGCGTTCTTTTCTCCTGTTTTCAGCAAACATGGGATAAAGAGCGATCTGCCCATCTTCATGAAAAGAAACCCAGTTGTTTGGAAAAATAGAATCTGGCGTATCATCTTCAGGAACATCATCTACCACCACTACATTTACTCCAACTGCTCTTAGTTTTTCAACAAAAATGTCAAATTCCTTTGTGGCAAGTTCATTAATATCATCTCCTTCCATTTTTGTCTGGAAATAGTTATTTACCGCGGTTTGTTCGTTCATTCTGAAACCAACCGGTCTTACCATCAATATTGTATCTGTAATCTGCTTCATCATAATTCTTTTAATCCCTTATTAAAGGTAAAGTTGAACAACGCAACAAACCTTCCTGCTTGGCGATTTCAGCATAAGGCACTTCTTCTACCGTGATCCCCTGTTCTCTAAGCCAGTTATTAAGCCTGGTAAATCCTTTCTCTGAAATCACCACGTCTTCTGAAATAGAAAAGATGTTAGAGTTCATATTATACATTTCATCACGGGTGATCTCGTAAATATTATCCTTTCCGAAGAAATTAACCAGCCATTCATATTCTTCGTCGATCAAAAACCCATCCTTGTAGAGGATAGCTTTATCTTTCCCAACCGGCTGAAAGCAACAATCAAGATGCAAGGCATTATCCTTAGCGATCGTATTTGACTTTTTAAGGCTAAAAGAAATCACCTTTTTATCTGGAAATGCTTTCTCCAAAGCCTCTACCGCCTGCCAGTTTGTTCTTGCAGTAATGAAATCTTTATAATCTTTGCCTTTATAAGTTCCAACGAAGATATAGTCTCCCATAGGCATAACGTCCCCACCTTCAATATGAGCCTCCTCAGGTAACGTAACAACCTTTGAAGGATCTATCTGCTTCATCACATGTTCTATCGCATCGATCTCCTGATCACGATCTGGGAGTATATTCGATTTCACGAATTTATCACCTATTACAAACGCAATATCACGAGTGAAGATCTGGTTATAATCTTCAATTATTTTGGGTCTAAAAACCTTAACATCATATTTTTCAAGAACAGCCGCGACAGCTTCCATTTCTTTGACCATATCCTCTTCTTTTGGATAGGTTCCGGCCTTTATATGCTCCTGTGATTTTGGATCGTATGCTTCTTCCAGTGTTGGAATTGGACCGTTGCTTTTAGCAGTTCCTAAAACAACTGCTCTAAGTCTTGAAGTTTCGTTAGTTATATGCAATTTCATTGCTAAGATTTTGACAAATATAAAAAAGCTCCATCCGATGATGAAGCTTTTTCAATTAATTAGTTTCAGATAAAAATTTAAAAATTATCTGCTTCCAAGTGGTTTAAAATCTCTGTGATTTTCTCCGGTATAGATCTGACGCGGACGACCAATTGGTTCTTTCTTCAATCTCATTTCTCTCCATTGTGCGATCCAACCTGGAAGTCTACCCAATGCGAACATTACTGTAAACATTTCAACTGGGATGCCCAGTGCACGGTAGATAATTCCTGAATAGAAATCTACGTTTGGATATAGTTTCCTTTTTACGAAATAATCGTCTTCAAGTGCTTCTTTTTCAAGACCTTTAGCAATATCCAACACTGGATCTTCAACTCCTAATTGTCCTAATACCTCATCTGCAGATTTTTTGATGATCTTAGCACGCGGATCAAAGTTCTTGTAAACACGGTGTCCGAATCCCATCAAACGGAAAGGATCTTCTTTATCTTTCGCTTTCTGCATGAATTTGTGAGTATCTCCTCCATCTTCTTTAATACCTTCAAGCATTTCAATTACTGCCTGGTTTGCCCCACCATGAAGTGGTCCCCAAAGTGCAGAAATACCGGCTGATAGAGATGCGAAAAGTCCTGCGTGAGAAGAACCTACCATTCTTACAGTAGACGTAGAGCAGTTTTGCTCATGATCTGCATGAAGTATCAATAATTTATCCAGTGCATCGATCACTGCTTTATCTACACTATAAGTTTTGTTCGGTTTTTCGAACATCATTTTATGAAGATTCTCTACATAACCCAAAGATTCATCTCCATAGTTAAGCGGAAGGCTATTCTTCTTTCTTAGAGTCCATGCTGCAAGAACCGGGAATTTACCTAAGATCTTTACAATTGCCTTATACATATCTTCTTCAGACTGAACATCTACAGAAGAAGGGTTGAAAGCGATTAAGGCACTTGTTAATGATGACAATACTCCCATTGGGTGAGCAGACTTTGGAAATCCGTCAAGGATCTTTTTCATCTCCTCATCTACGTGAGATTGTTCTTTAATATCGTTTGTGAACTTTTCTAATTGCTCTTTGTTCGGTAATTCTCCGAAGATCAATAGATAAGCTACCTCAAGAAAATCGGCTTTTTCAGCAAGATCTTCAATTGCGTAGCCACGGTATCTCAAGATTCCCTGTTCACCGTCCAAAAAAGTGATGGCACTCTCGCAGCTTCCAGTATTCTTAAATCCAGGATCAAGAGTAATTAGCCCCGCTTCTCCACGCAGCTTTTTAATATCTATACCTATTTCATCTTCTGTTCCCACAGTAACGGGAAACTCATATTTCTTTCCGTCAAATTCGAGTGTCGCTGTTTTAGACATATTATATTTAGTTCTTTTAGATTAATTTTTAAGGATTGCTAAATTACGAAATTTAGTGTTAAAATAATTTTAAGCTTAGTAACGAAATTTCACAAATACCCCTATTTTATTCAGTTTTCGTGAATTTTAACTATAGGTAACCAAAAACTTAGGTCAGTTTTAATAAGAATGGCTTGAATATCGAAAAAATATAGCTTTCAATATTTAGTATCTATGGGGTAATAAGTTATGTCATTAACAACAAATTCATTGATTTTAGATCACGAATTTTTGTAAAGCTGCTCGTAATATTCATCAACAGATTTCTCCCAGGTAAATCTTTGTTTCTTTGCATTCGCACAGATCTTCTTCCATTCTTTCTTTTCATTGAAAAATAGATCTACTGCTTCTGAAAAGACTTTCACGAAATTTTCGGTTTTCTCAGTGGTAGTTTTTCCATCAAAACTGAAACCAGTCTTTCCGTGCACCACAGTATCTTTTAAACCTCCTGTATGATGAACAAGACAAGGTTGTCCATTTCTCATAGCAAGCATCTGACTGATTCCGCAAGGCTCAAACTGACTTGGCATCAAATATAAATTTGAATCCTGGTAAAGCATATCAATAATACTATCAGACTGCGCGTTGATAAATATGAAATTCTTGTATTTGTAACTGGCTTCTCTAAACATCACTTCGTATTCTGGAGCGCCGGTTCCAAGCAGGATATAAATTCCATTCACTTCCGCGAGCTTATCCATTAAGCCGGATAGCAATTCAGGGTTTTCCCGAAAAAAGAAAAATTTCTGTTCGGTTAGCCTAGCTACACTAGAACAGATGAAATCAGGATTTCTTTCCTGCCAGCGAGTGATCTTTTCACCCGTATGCGCCATATAATGTGCCTTATAATCTTTCTTTTCTTCCTGCAGCCATCTGAATAATCGTCGTACACACTGTCTAAGCAGAATTCCTTTTTCAACAACTTCGATATTCGCATAATTCGCTCCATTCAAGATTCCAAAAAGCCTGTTCTCTTTTTCAGCTTTTTTAAGATCTTCTTCCAGGCCTTCCCCTCCAATAAAATGTGGAGGATCGCTTGGCTTCTGAATATCATCCTTATAAGATGGTGAAACTGTATGTACAGCATCTGATAGCCTAATACCTACCGCCATTAAATTGATACAATCCTGATATCTTCTATCCAAAAGAACTTCACGATCATATTCGATGTCCGGGAAAAATGCATCCACCGATGAATAGTTATTACTGAAAGGCCTTATTCCCTGTATCGCCAGGTTATGAATTGAATAAACAAATCTAATTTTCTTAAGCACCTCAAACCTTGGATTGAATTCTCTTAAGAACAATAGCATGCTGGTATGCCAGTCATGCAAATGAATAATATCTATAGTTTGAAATACATTTTCTCTAATCGCTGCAGCCACTCCGGTACAGAAAAGTGCGAAAACATTCGCATCTGTGAAAAACGGCTGATCGGGATCATTGAAATAAATGTGTGCGATATCGCCCGCTTTTATATCCGGATGATGTAACACATAATGTTTAATTCCCGGAAAATCTTTTTTACCCTGCACTTCATATATTTCGGCATTATGCGGAACTCCACGAAATACAAAATTGATTTCAGCTATTTTTGTACTTTCTGAAGTATGCAATCTGGAATAGGAAGGAGTAATTACATGAACATTGTCTCCTTTAGCAGCTATCTGTCTGGGAACATCGCGAACAACATCTCCCATCCCGCCAGCTTTACAGCGTGGGATACCGTCATTTTCTGCAGCAACGAATAAAAAATTGGTACTCAATGTGGTGGTTGGTTAATTGCTTGAATTTACTAATTAAGCGACAGCTCTCATAGTTTCCGTAATTAAATGATTGTTAATATAACATATAAATAAATAACGAATAAACAAAAAAGCCTCTTCTTTCGAAGAGGCTTTTCATATAATTTACTTCAAAATTATTTAATCTTGAATGCTTTGTCTTGCGGATAGTAAGCAACATGTCCTAACTCTTCCTCAATTCTAAGCAACTGATTGTATTTCGCCATACGGTCACTACGAGAAGCAGAACCGGTTTTAATCTGACCGGTATTCAATGCTACAGCAAGATCTGCAATCGTGTTATCTTCAGTTTCTCCAGAACGGTGAGACATTACAGAAGTATAACCAGCGTTATGTGCCATATTTACCGCTGCAATAGTTTCAGTTAAAGTACCAATCTGGTTTACTTTAATAAGGATAGAGTTTGCAATATTTTCTTTAATACCTCTACCAAGACGTTCTACGTTAGTTACGAAAAGGTCATCCCCTACTAACTGAACTTTATCGCCGATCTTATCGGTTACTGCTTTCCAGCCTTCCCAGTCGTTCTCGTCCATTCCATCCTCAATCGAGATAATTGGATATTTACCGGCAAGTTCAGCAAGATATTCCGCCTGCTCTTCGCTAGTTCTTACTTTTCCTTTATCACCTTCAAATTTTGTGTAGTCATATTTTCCATCTACAAAGAATTCTGCCGCAGCGCAATCTAATGCGATCATTACATCCTTCCCTGGAGTATAACCAGCTTTTTCAATAGATTTCAGAATGGTATCTAAAGCATCTTCAGTTCCGTCAAGAGTTGGCGCAAAACCACCTTCATCTCCAACAGCAGTACTTAAACCACGATCGTGAAGCACTTTTTTCAGATTATGGAAAATTTCCGTTCCAATTTTTAATGCGTGAGAAAAGCTATCTGCCATTACCGGCATGATCATGAATTCCTGAAATGCAATAGGTGCATCACTATGAGAACCTCCATTGATGATATTCATCATTGGTACAGGAAGCGTATTCGCGCTAACTCCACCAACATATCTGTAAAGAGGCATATTCAATTCATTCGCTGCTGCTTTAGCTACTGCTAAAGAAACTCCTAGAATTGCATTAGCTCCAAGTTTAGATTTATTTGGAGTTCCGTCAAGATCTCTCATCGTCTGGTCGATCAGGTTTTGTTCGAATACTGAGTAACCTATTAATTTCTCTGCGATCTCTCCATTTACATTTTCTACAGCTTTCTTAACTCCTTTACCCATGAAATCTTCACCACCGTCACGAAGTTCTACAGCTTCATGCTCTCCAGTTGAAGCTCCGGAAGGAACTGCTGCACGACCCATTATTCCATTTTCCGTATATACATCTACTTCTACAGTAGGATTTCCTCTTGAATCGAATATCTGACGTGCGTGAATATCTAAAATAGCGCTCATTTTCTTATTTTATTAGTTAGTTGAACAATCTGCAAGATACAAATACAAGCTCAAAAAATCGACTGAGACCTTTAGTTTTAAAGCATTTATAACATTAAAACAAACTAAAACGTTTTCGGTTTGAGAAGTTTTTATAGATAAAGGAAAAAATGAAGGTTTTGAATACTAATTCTTAATTAGAATAGGTCTGAAATTTTCAGATCATCGGAAAATCGTTCAAAAATCTGGCTTATTGCGCTACAAGCCAGCCTAATTGCAGTCCGAAAAGTGGTGTTAGGTAAGTATCTCCAGAATCATTAAATCCCATCCCGAGACCTAGATTTAGATTTAATTTAAATCCGCTATTATAAACTCTCTGCAATCCCCAGGTTGGCCCAACAAATCCGCCATAATTATTACTATATTTCAAATCGCCTATAATTGGATCTCCACCAGTTATTGATCCTACCACAGCAACATAGTTCCCACTGTTTTCAGAAGTCTTTTTATCTTTATCTGCGCGTTTATTGAAGTTATAGTAATATCGATATTGCACTTCACCTCCGGGATAAATCCCAAAAGCCTCTCCACTATAGGAAGATTTATGATAAGCAAAACCAATGCCCGCATTCAGATCTATGGTAGAATTATCGGAAACTGCCAATTCGTACTCAGCTGAAGGAACAAGAAAATTTAAAGAAAACTGGCTGTTAGTGGTTTCTTGTGAAAAGCACAAACTGCTAAAAAACAATCCAAATGCTATAAAAACTATTCTCATAATTGGTAATGGATTATTTGATGTAAACCAACAGCACCTAAATCTAATGTCTGTTTAATTGAAACTTCTTCTAAAATTAAAAGATAGCATATTCAAGTTTTAGACTAAAACTTGAATATGAACTTTTCCAATCAAGATCATAATTAGCTTCTACAAACTTTTCGCCGGCAACATTTTTTGAAGTATAATCGATCCCCAGCCTAAGTTTATCAGCTACAGCGTAACCAATTCCTATTCCAAGACCAAAATTAGTATTTAGATCATTTAGCACGGGATCTATTGCTCTGCCAGTATTAGCATATAAAATTTCAGAACCAACTGGAACATCTACAATAGGCCCCACATGCGCGAAGAGCTTCGATTTTTCACTCAGATAAAAATAGTGTCTTAAAGCTAAAAATGTAGAAACTGAATTGTATTGCACTTTTAAATCTGATTGGTAACCTGCGTTTTCAATCGACTGTTCGTCCTGAAATCCTCTATAGGTCAATTCGATAGCTGTAGACCATTTATACTTATTAAAATTAAAAATATACTCCAATTCTAATCCAACACTATATTCCAGTCCACTTAAACTTGTTCCCTCTGCGCCAAGTCCCCTGTTAACTTCCATATTCCCATATCCTATACCCACTACCGGATACAGCACCAATTTTGAATTTTTATCTCTATTGAAAAATATTTCTGAATCTGATCCAAGGCATTTATTCAAATTTTGAATATACCCCATTAAATCTCTACGATTGTAATCAATAGCACTTACATCAAAATTTCTATCGTTGCATTTAAGGTCGGACGCCAATTGCTGTCGATACCTTACATTCTCATTTATTTTGCCGTTTACCTGATATTTCTTTTGAATTAAAGGCTCTACTTGTTCTCCATTTTGACTAAAAAAGAAATTAGCTTTGTTTCTGGATACATATTCATAGAAATCAATTTCACCGTCTATCAGCAATCTTAGAAAAACATCTTTGGTAGAGAAGTTTGGTTTTCTTTCAGTACTGAGCTCACTAGTTTTCTCGGAAGACATTTCAATTTCTGCAGACTTTTTGATAAAATAAAATTCGTCTACTTTGAATTCCTGAATTTCTGCCAGCTCTGCAGTTTTAATCTCTGCGTCCTCACTAAGTTTATAATCAAAACTGTCCGGATTGTAAATCCAATCTGAATTTTTAATTAAGCATTCAACTTTTTCACCTGTATTGGTTACGAAATAACCTTTTTCAAATTGAATTTGGGAAGATGCTGTTGCACTTACGAGAAAGGCAAATAGCGCAATAAATTTTTTCATTATTTAGATTTGATCATCAAAACTAGAACTAAACTCGGTAAAACCAAATTTATTTTACCCCTAAGGGTAATAAAAAAAGGTCGGAAATTTAATCCGACCTTTTTTTATTTATTATAAACTATTGATCCTAAGCTTTTACCGATTTAATTCTGTCTATGAACTCATCAAATAAGTAACTGGCATCATGTGGTCCCGGACTTGCCTCTGGGTGATACTGTACAGAGAAAACATTTTTATTCTTCATCGCTAAGCCACCAACAGTTCCGTCGTTAAGACAAATATGAGTAACCTCTACTTCAGGATTGGCCTCAGTTTGATCTTTATCTACGGAGAAACCATGGTTTTGTGAGGTGATCTCTCCTTTCCCAGTTATTAGATTCTTAACCGGATGATTTATTCCTCTATGCCCATGGTGCATTTTATAGGTTTCAATTCCATTTGCGATGGCAATGATCTGATGCCCGAGACATATCCCGAATAAAGGATGATCTTTCTCTATAATCGTTTTGGTTACATTGATAGCGCTTTCAAGTGGCTGTGGATCTCCTGGTCCATTTGAAAGAAAATATCCATCAGGATTCCACTCTTTCATCTCTTCGTAAGTCGCATCATATGGAAATACTTTAATATATGCATCTCTTTCAGAAAGATTACGAAGTATGTTTGTTTTTATTCCAACATCCAGTGCCGCGATCTTATAAGTAGCATCTTCATTTCCGTAGAAATATGGCTCTTTGGTTGAAACCTTCGAAGCCAGTTCTAAACCGTTCATGTTAGGAACTTCGGCTAATTGCTTCTTAAGATCATCGATATTAGCAACTTCCGTAGAAATTATCGCATTCATCGCACCGTTTTCACGAATGTAGGTTACCAAAGCACGGGTATCCACATCAGAAATAGCGAATATATTATTGTCATCGAGAAACTGCTCAAGAGATTTGTCTGAGGCCGGCCTGGATTCTACATAACTAAAGTTCTTGCAAATAAGTCCTGCGATTTTCGCACCATCAGACTCATTTTCGTTTTCATTAGTTCCGTAATTACCAATATGAGCGTTGGTGGTAACCATTAATTGCCCAAAATAAGACGGATCTGTAAAGATCTCCTGATAACCGGTCATTCCCGTGTTAAAACAAACTTCTCCAACGGCACTTCCTTCTTTATTTCCAACAGATTTTCCATAAAATATGGTTCCGTCTTCCAGTAAAATGATTGCCTTTCGTTTAGCCTGATATTTCATAGTTGTGTTTGTGTTGCTGTTGTGGCAAATTTAATAATTTATCGATAGGGTATAAAAAAAGGATAAACTCTTAAAGCTTATCCTTTTAAAATTTAGATTGTAAAAAGAATCATTTCTATTCCTCTTTTTTATCGTCTTTTTTTTCGGCCTTAGCTTCTTCAGCTTTAGGCTCTTCTTTTTTAGTTTCTTTAGCAGAAGCTTCTTTTGGCTGAGCAGTGTTAGCTGTATCATCAGCTTTTTTCTTACCAGCACGACGAGTAGACTTTTTCTTCTTAGGCTTCTCACCTACGTTGTAAGTTTCATTGAAATCTACAAGTTCTACTAGCGCCATTTCAGCAGCATCACCTAAACGACTACCAAGTTTGATAACTCTGGTATATCCTCCTGGACGATCTCCTACTTTAGGAGCTACTTCACGAAACAATTCGCTTACCGCTTCTTTGCTACGAAGTTTACTAAATACAATTCTACGATTGTGAGTAGTATCTTCTTTACATTTTGTTACTAACGGCTCAACAAATACTTTTAGAGCTTTCGCCTTAGCAACAGTAGTGTTGATTCGTTTGTGTTCAATTAGGGAACAAGCCATGTTCGCAAGCATTGCCTTACGGTGTGCAGTTTTTCTTCCTAAATGATTTGTTTTCTTTCCGTGTCTCATGACATTTTTTGTTTCATCATCTTGCTACGACCCTTTTTGGGGAGCAAACTATGACGGGATTTATATATTTACTATTAAGCTGAATTATTTCAGCTCTAACTAGTCTTTATCTAATTTATATTTTGAAAGGTCCATTCCAAAGTTTAAACCTTTATTGCTTACAAGTTCTTCCAATTCAGTAAGTGATTTTTTACCGAAGTTTCTGAATTTCATAAGATCATTCTTATTGTAAGATACAAGGTCTCCTAATGTATCAACCTCGGCTGCTTTAAGACAGTTTAGAGCTCTAACTGAAAGATCAAGATCTACCAACTTCGTTTTAAGAAGTTGTCTCATGTGAAGAGATTCTTCATCATAAGTTTCAGTTTGAGCGATCTCATCAGCCTCTAAAGTGATTCTCTCATCAGAGAATAACATGAAGTGGTGAATAAGCGTCTTAGCTGCTTCAGTTAATGCATCTTTTGGATGAATTGAACCGTCACTGATAATTTCAAATACCAGTTTTTCATAGTCAGTCTTCTGCTCCACACGAAAGTTCTCGATGCTATATTTTACATTCTTAATAGGAGTGTAAATAGAATCAACGAAAATCGTACCTAGAGGAGCATTGGCTTTCTTGTTTTCTTCAGCCGGAACATAACCTCTACCTTTCTCGATAGTAACCTCCATGTTCAAGCTTACTTTCTTATCCATATGACAGATTACCTGGTCTGGATTAAGAATTTGGAATCCTGAAATGAATTTCTGGAAGTGACCGGCAGTTAACTGTTCTTCTCCGGAAACTGAAATAGTAACCGATTCGTTATCGATCTCATCGATTTGCCTTTTAAACCTTACCTGTTTCAAGTTAAGGATTATTTCGGTTACATCTTCCACTACACCTGCGATGGTAGAGAACTCGTGATCTACACCTTCAATTCTTACTGAAGTGATCGCGAAACCTTCCAAAGAAGATAAAAGCACTCGTCTTAAAGCGTTACCAACAGTTAATCCATAACCAGGCTCCAAAGGGCGAAATTCAAATTTCCCTTCGAAATCTGTTGAATCAATCATTATAACTTTATCGGGCTTCTGAAAATTTAGTATTGCCATATTTCGACTTCTGTGTGAATTATTATTTCGAATATAATTCGACTATAAATTGCTCGTTAATGTTTTCAGGAATCTGAACTCTTCCAGGAACAGATACGAAAGTACCTTCTTTCTTCTCTGAGTTCCATGAAATCCATTCATAAACACTGCTGCTATTTGATAATGATTCCTGAACCACAGCAAGTGATTTAGATTTTTCTCTTACTCCAACAACATCACCAGCTTTCAAGTGGTAAGAAGGGATATTTACAAGTTCTCCGTTTACTGTGATGTGACGGTGACCAACTAACTGACGAGCAGCTCTTCTTGATGGAGCAACACCCATACGGTACACTACGTTATCTAAACGAGACTCACAAAGTTGAAGAAGCACCTCACCAGTAATTCCCTGGGCACGGGTTGCTTTTTCGAACATGTTGCGGAATTGACGCTCAAGGATACCATAAGTATACTTGGCTTTTTGCTTCTCCATTAACTGGATTGCATATTCTGATTTCTTTCCACGACGACGGTTATTACCGTGCTGTCCTGGAGGATAATTTCTTTTTTCGAAAGATTTGTCGTCTCCAAAAATAGCTTCACCGAATTTACGGGCTATTTTAGTTTTTGGACCTGTATATCTTGCCATTACTATTATAGTTTTAGAAAGGGATTATGAATTAAGGCATTAGTCCTTCGATAATCTAAATCCTCTCCTATTAATTAAATTTATTAAACTCTACGTCTCTTTGGTGGACGACAACCGTTGTGTGGAAGCGGTGTAATATCGATGATCTCGGTCACTTCTATACCATTGTTGTGGATAGATCTGATTGCAGATTCTCTACCGTTTCCAGGACCTTTTACATAAACCTTTACTTTACGCATTCCAGCTTCATGTGCAACTTTCGAAGCATCTTCAGCAGCTAATTGCGCAGCGTAAGGAGTATTTTTCTTAGATCCTCTAAAGCCCATCTTACCTGCAGACGACCATGCTACAACATCTCCCTTTTTGTTTGTAAGAGAAATAATGATGTTGTTGAAAGAAGCAGTTACGTGTGCTTCACCGTTGGATTCAACGATTACTTTACGTTTCTTCTGAGTTTTAGCTTTTGGATTTGCTTTCTTTGCCATACTACTTACTATTTAGTTGCTTTTTTCTTGTTAGCAACTGTTTTTCTTCTTCCTTTTCTGGTTCTGGAGTTATTCTTAGTTCTTTGGCCTCTTAAAGGAAGACCAGCTCTGTGGCGAATTCCTCTATAACAACCAATGTCCATAAGACGCTTAATACTCATTTGAACCTCAGTACGTAATTCTCCTTCGATTGTAAATTGACCAACAGCCTCACGAATCTTACCGATCTCGTCATCGTCCCAATCTGAAACTTTCTTGTTCTCGTCTACTTTAGCCTGTGCAAGTATCTCCTGAGCCCTGCTTTTGCCAATTCCGAAGATATAGGTCAATGCTATAACCCCTCGCTTTTGTTTAGGTATATCTACCCCTGCAATTCTTGCCATAATTAGCCTTGTCTTTGTTTAAATCTAGGATTCTTTTTGTTAATTACGTAAAGGCGCCCTTTTCTGCGTACAATTTTGCAGTCGGCACTTCTCTTTTTTATTGATGCTCTAACTTTCATCTTATCTCTTTTTTATTCACCGGCAGAGTATTAACTCATTCAGTGAAATTTTAGCCGTCATAAATTTTTCAGAGTGCAAAAGTATAAAAAATTTATAAAAGGCTGAAAATTACTTTTTAGTATCTGTAAGTTATTCGAGCCTTAGTTAAATCATAAGGACTCATTTCCAGTTTTACCTTATCGCCAGGAAGTAATTTTATATAGTGCATACGCATTTTCCCGGAGATGTGAGCAGTCACTACGTGACCATTCTCCAATTCTACACGAAACATCGCATTAGACAATGCTTCAATGATAGTTCCGTCTTGTTCAATTGGTGGTTGTTTTGCCATAATTAAGCTACTGCTTTTCTGTTTTTACCTGTTTTCATTAATCCGTCATAGTGTCTATTCAGCAAGTAAGAATTCACTTGTTGCATAGTATCTATCGCAACTCCAACCATAATTAAAAGCGAGGTACCTCCGAAAAATAACGCCCAGTTCTGTTGTACACCCAACAGTTGAACAACTATTGCAGGGAACACCGCAATAAGAGCCAGGAATATAGATCCTGGAAGGGTTATTTGAGACATAATGCGATCTAGATATTCAGAAGTTTCACTTCCTGGACGAATACCAGGAATAAATCCACCACTTCTCTTAAGATCGTCAGCCATTTTATTTGTTGGAACTGTGATCGCAGTATAGAAATATGTAAATACAATGATCAATAATGCGAACACTAGATTATACCAAAATCCGAATATGTTCTGAAATGCTGCAGTTACACCCTGAGCAGCGTCTGAGTCTGAAAGACCCGCAACAGCTACAGGAATAAACATAATTGCCTGAGCAAAAATGATAGGCATAACTCCTGATGCATTCAGCTTTAACGGAATATATTGTCTTGATCCGAAAACATTCTTTTCATATCCACCTGAGGCAGATCTTCTGGCATACTGAACCGGTATCTGACGAACCGCCATAACCAGCATAACTGATGCCATGATAATAGCAAACCAGATAACTAATTCGATTAGGATCATTACCAGACCACCATTCGATTCAAATACTCTTGAAGCGAATTCCTGAATAAAGGCAAGTGGTAAAGTGGCAATAATACCAACCATAATCAATAATGAAATACCGTTACCAATACCTTTATCTGTGATCTTCTCACCAAGCCACATCGCGAAGATGGTACCTGTAGTAAGAATGATTACCGATGAAATTACGAAGGTTAGGTTATCTCCTAATAAGAAAGCCTCTCCAGGTAAGGTTGCAAAAAGGTTATAAATATAACCAGGTCCCTGTACAAGGGTAATTGCGATCGTTAACCATCTAGTGATCTGATTTATCTTCTTACGCCCGCTTTCTCCTTCTTTCTGAAGTTTCTGAAGATAAGGAATCGCGATTCCCATCAATTGCACCACAATAGAAGCAGAGATATAAGGCATAATCCCTAATGCAAATACAGATGCGTTAGAGAACGCACCTCCGGTAAAGGCATTAAGAAGACCTAATAATCCGCTATCTGTCTGGGTAGCCAGATTAGAAAGCTGAGCGGCATCAATTCCGGGAAGCACTACCTGCGCCCCGAAACGATATACCAAAAGCAAACCGAGGGTAACTAAAATTCTATTTTTTAGCTCCTCGATTTTCCAAATATTTTTAATCGTATTGATGATTTTCATTTGATTATCTATTATAAAGTAACAACTTCACCTCCGGCAGCTTCAATAGCTTCTTTCGCTGAGGCCGTAAATTTATGAACAGATATTTTCAACTTAGCCTTTAATTCACCTCTACCTAATATCTTAACAAGCTCGTTTCTTCCGGCAAGACCGTTTTCAACTAGCACGTCCATATCCACTGTATCCTTAATTCTTCCTTCGTCTACCAGATTCTGTAGCGTATCAAGGTTGATTCCCTGATATACTTTACGGTTTCTGTTAGTGAATCCAAATTTAGGAACACGTCTTTGAAGTGGCATCTGCCCACCTTCAAAACCAATCTTTTTAGAATAACCAGAACGTGACTTGGCACCTTTGTGACCTCTGGTAGCGGTTCCACCTTTACCAGATCCTTCACCACGCCCAATACGCTTGCTATTTTTTCTAACTGAACCTTCTGCAGGTTTTAAGTTACTTAAATCCATGAGAGATTATTATTTTGTTTCTTCAACAGAAACTAAGTGTTTAACTTTATTTACCATACCAAGGATGTTTGGCGTATCGTCATGCTCAACCGTCTGCCCGATTTTCTTAAGTCCTAGTGACTCAAGAACAAGCTTTTGATTCTTAGTGCGGTTGATTGCACTTTTTACTTTTGTGACTTTTATCTTTCCCATCTTATTCCTTGATTTATCCTTTAAAAACCTTTTCCAATGAAACACCTCTCTGTTTTGCAACAGTTTCAGCACTTCTTAATTGAAGTAAGGCATCAAAAGTAGCTTTAACAACGTTGTGAGGGTTTGAAGATCCCTGGTTCTTAGAAAGTACATCATGCACTCCTACAGATTCCAATACCGCACGAATCGCACCACCAGCAATAATACCGGTACCGGCAGCAGCTGGAAGCAACATAACTCTTGCTCCACCATACTTACCTTTTTGTTCGTGAGGTAAAGTTCCTTTATGTAAAGGAATGCGTACCAGATTTTTCTTAGCGTCTTCTACCGCCTTAGAGATAGCGTCTGCAACTTCCTTAGATTTTCCAAGTCCTTGCCCAACAACACCATTCTCATCTCCAACTACAACAATAGCAGAGAATCCAAATGCTCTACCACCTTTTGTAACCTTAGTAACACGTTGTACTCCAACCAAACGATCTTTTAATTCAAGACCTCCTGGTTTTACATGTTCTACGTTTTTATAATCTTGATACATATTTTCTAGAATTTTAGTCCTCCTTCGCGAGCACCTTCTGCTAATGATTTAACTCTACCGTGATATAAATAACCACCTCTATCGAAAGAAATAGTATCTATTCCGGCCTTTTTCGCTTTCTCTGCGATGGCTTTTCCAACCATAACAGCCTGCTCTTTTCTATCTGCAGAAGCTGAAGCGATCTCTTTATCTCTTGAAGAAGCTGATGCTAAAGTCTTACCTTCTACGTCGTCGATAATCTGAGCATAAATTTCTTTGTTGCTTCTAAAAACAGATAATCTTGGACGGCTTTCAGTTCCAACGATATCCTTACGGATACGTTTTCTGATTTTATTTCTTCTATCTTGTTTTGACACTGCCATAACTAAACTTTATTAAGCTGATTTACCTGCTTTTCTTCTCAATTGCTCTCCTACAAACTTGATACCTTTTCCTTTATATGGTTCAGGTGCTCTGAATGAACGGATCTTTGCTGCAACTTGACCAACAAGTTGTTTATCATGAGAAGTAAGCTTTACGATAGGGTTCTTACCTTTTTCTGAGACAGTCTCCACTTTTACTTCTGGAGCCAAATCTATCACAATATTATGAGAATAACCAACGGCAAGATCAAGCTTGTTTCCCTGGTTGCTAGCTCTGTAACCAACACCTACAAGTTCAAGTTCTTTAGTGTAACCATTAGTAACACCTTCAATCATATTGTTAACCAAAGCACGGTAAAGACCGTGTTTTGCTTTCTGATCACTTTTTTCTGAAGATCGCTCAAAAGTAATTACGTTATCTTCGATTTTTACGTCGATATCTTTAATTTCCTGTTTAAGCTCTCCCAATTTTCCTTTTACCGTTACAACACCATCTTTGTGCTCTACTGTCACTCCTTCTGGAATTGTAACCGGGCTTTTACCTATTCTTGACATTTCTTTAGTCTTTTAAGTATTAGTATACGTAGCATAAAACTTCGCCACCAACTTTGTTCGCTTTAGCTTGTTTTCCTGTCATCACTCCGTGAGAAGTAGAAACAATAGCAATACCAAGACCATTAAGGATTCTTGGGATCTCCGTTGAACCAGCGTATTTACGTAAACCAGGTTTACTTATTCTTTGAATTTTCTTAATTACTGGCTCTTTAGTAAGTTTATCATACTTAAGAGCTATCTTGATAGTACCTTGAGCGGTGTTATCTTCGAATTTGTAACTAAGAATATATCCTTGATCGAATAATATCTTTGTGATCTCTCTTTTAACATTAGAAGCAGGAATTTCCACTACTCTGTGGTTAGCTGCATTTGCATTCCTGATTCTTGTTAAGTAATCTGCAATAGGATCTGTATTCATTTATCTTCTTTTGCGGATGTGGTTTTCAATTTTTATGAACCTTCATCCAATTTATAATTTTACCAGCTTGCTTTCTTAACTCCTGGGATAAGACCTTGATTAGCCATTTCTCTGAACATTACACGAGAAAGACCAAATTGTCTCATATACCCTTTAGGTCTACCTGTTAATTTACATCTGTTATGTAAACGAACTGGAGAAGAGTTCTTTGGTAACTTCTGTAGCGCTTCCCAATCACCTGCTTCTTTTAAAGCGGCTCTTTTCTCAGCGTACTTCTTTACCAATTTCTGTCTTTTTACCTCACGGGCTTTCATTGATTCTTTAGCCATAATTAGTTCTTTTTAAAAGGTAATCCTAGTTCAGTTAACAATGCTTTTGCTTCCTTATCGGTATTTGCAGTTGTAACAAAAGTGATATCCATACCAGCAATTCTATTTACTGCATCAATATCGATCTCAGGGAAAATGATCTGCTCAGTCACCCCAAGGTTGTAATTACCTCTACCATCAAATCCGTTAGATTTGATACCGTTAAAATCACGTACACGCGGTAAAGCGGTAGTAATAAGTCTATCTAAGAATTCGTACATTCTGTATCCACGTAAAGTAACTTTTGCACCAATTGGCATTCCTTTACGAAGTTTAAATGATGCAACATCCTTCTTCGAAATAGTAGAAACAGCCTTTTGACCGCTAATAGCTGTAAGTTCGTCTAAAGCATGATCGATAAGTTTCTTATCTGCCACTGCTCCACCAACTCCACGGCTAATTACTATTTTCGTAAGTTTTGGCACCTCCATAACATTGGAGTAGCTGAATTCTTCCTTAAGAGTATTTTTAACTCTCTCGTTATATTCCTGTCTAAGTCTTGGTACGTATGCCATAACTATATTACTTCATTAGATTTCTTGGAAAATCTCACTTTCTTTCCATCTTCTTCTCTGTAACCAACTCTCGTTGTTTCACCATTCTTGTCGATTAGTGAAAGATTAGAAATGTGGATAGGAGCTTCTTTCTCCTTAATTCCACCCTGTGGATTTGAAGCACTAGGCTTCTCATGTTTAGAGATCATATTAACCCCTTCCACAATGGCTTTATTCTTTTCAATAAGTACCTTCTGTACTTTACCTTCCTGACCTTTATGGTCTCCAGCAATTACTCGAACGGTATCTCCTGATTTTATTTTAAGCTTTGTCATTTTCTTAATGTATTAAAGCACCTCTGGTGCCAATGATACAATTTTCATGAATTGCTTATCACGAAGTTCACGAGCTACAGGTCCAAATACACGAGTTCCGCGCATTTCTCCCTGTGGGCCTAATAACACACAAGCGTTATCATCAAAACGAATATAAGATCCGTCTGGTCTACGAACTTCTTTCCTGGTACGAACAACAACTGCTGTTGAAACTGCACCCTTTTTGATATTTCCGTTAGGTGTAGCTTCTTTTACACTGACAACTATTTTGTCTCCAACAGATGCGTATCTTTTCTTTGTACCTCCTAATACACGGATAGCTAAAACTTCTTTAGCTCCGGTATTATCTGCTACTTTTAGTCTGGACTCTTGTTGTACCATGGTTATTTAGCTCTTTCAATTATTTCTACTAGTCTCCAAGTCTTGGATTTACTTAAAGGTCTTGTTTCCATGATCTTTACAGTATCACCTTCGTTGCAGTCATTATTTTCGTCGTGTGCTACGTATTTTTTCGTTTTCAAAACGAATTTTCCATACATAGGATGTTTTACTTTTTTCACTTCAGCAACCACTATGGATTTCTGCATTTTGTTACTTGTAACAACTCCTACACGCTCTTTTCTTAAGTTTCTTTTTTCCATCTTTCAGCAGAATAACAATTATTGTTGTTCTCTTTTAGTTAACTCTGTAGCAAGTCTCGCCACATCTCTTCTTACAGTTCTTAACTGTATTGGATTTTCCAAAGGCGAAACAGCGTGAGCCATTTTTAAATCTGAATAAGCTTTTCTAGATTTACCAAGCTCTTCTTGCAATTCTGCAACAGACAATTCTTTTACTTCTGATTGTTTCATAATTCCAATATTATTCTTGATAATCTCTAGCTACAACAAATTTAGTTCTCACAGGAAGTTTTTGAGCTGCAAGACGTAATGCCTCTTTAGCCACATCCATTGGTACACCACCAATTTCAAACATAATTCTTCCTGGTTTCACTACAGCTGCCCAATATTCAACGGCACCTTTACCTTTACCCATACGTACTTCAAGAGGTTTCTTTGTAATAGGCTTATCTGGGAAAATCTTGATCCAGATAGATCCTTCTCTTTTCATATATCGAGTAGCGGCAATACGCGCTGCTTCAATCTGGCGTGCAGTAACGAAGCTGGAATCCATAGATTTGATTCCAAAGGTTCCGTTAGAAAGTCTGTGACCTCTTTGAGCCAAACCTTTCATGCGGCCTTTTTGTTGCTTACGGTATTTTGTTCTTTTAGGTTGTAACATTTTTTCTTTCCTTTAAAAAATTACTTTCTACGACGTGATTTGTTTCCACCTCGTCCGGCTCCGGATTTCTTACCTTGATTCTTTGCAAGGCCAACAAGAGGCGAAAGCTCTCTTTTTCCGTACACCTCACCTTTCATGATCCATACTTTAACACCCAATCTACCATAAGTAGTGTGTGCTTCAACTAAAGCATAATCAATATCAGCCCTAAAAGTAGACAATGGAATTCTACCATCTTTGTATGATTCTGAACGTGCCATTTCAGCACCGTTTAGACGTCCGGAGATCTCAATTTTGATTCCTTCAGCGTTCATTCTCATTGCAGCCGCGATAGCCATCTTAATTGCACGACGGTAAGAGATACGATTCTCAATTTGTCTAGCAACACTTGCACCCACTAGGTGAGCATCAAGTTCTGGCCTCTTAATCTCAAAGATGTTGATTTGAACTTCCTTGTCGGTAATCTTTTTTAGCTCTTCCTTAAGCTTGTCTACTTCCTGACCACCTTTCCCGATAATGATACCAGGTCTAGCAGTAGTAATAGTAACGGTTACAAGCTTAAGCGTGCGCTCGATGATTACACGCGATACACTTGCTTTAGAAAGACGAGCATGGATGTACTTTCTAATCTTATCGTCTTCGGCTAATTTGTCGCCGTAGTCATTACCTCCGTACCAGTTGGATTCCCAACCTCTAATGATACCAAGGCGATTCCCGATTGGATTTGTTTTTTGTCCCATACTATCTCTTAGCTTTGTGTATTATTGTTTGCTCCAAGCACTAATGTAACGTGGTTGGATCTCTTTCTAATTCGGTGTGCACGACCCTGTGGAGCTGGACGAAGTCTTTTCAACATACTTCCTCCGTCTACACGAATCTCTTTCACAAATAATTCAGCATCTTCAAGACTTGCATCTTCATTCTTAGCCTGCCAGTTAGCGATTGCTGAAAGCAAAAGCTTCTCCAGACGAATAGAAGACTCTTTCTTGCTGAATTTTAGAATATGAAGCGCTTTTTCTACTTTCTCACCTCTTACTAAATCCGCCATAAGACGCATTTTTCTAGGCGAAGTAGGGCAGTTATTTAACTTTGCAAAAGCTACCTGTTTCTTGGCTTCTTTTATTTGCTCTGCTCTTTCTCTTTTACGAACTCCCATAGCTTCAATTATTTTCTACCTTTATTTTTTGCACCAGCGTGTCCTCTGAAAGAACGAGTTGGTGAAAATTCTCCTAGTTTATGACCTACCATGTTCTCAGTAACATAAACAGGAACAAATTGTTTCCCGTTGTGTACTGCGATAGTTTGTCCTACGAAATCTGGAGTAATCATAGAAGCTCTAGACCAGGTTTTGATCACGGCTTTCTTTCCTGACTCAACATTCTGAGCCACTTTTTGTTCCAGTTTGTAATGAACGAAAGGTCCTTTTTTTAATGAACGTGCCATATCTTATTATTTCTTTCTAGTCTTTCTACGTTCTACAATATATCTATTACTCGCTTTAGTTCTTGAGCGGGTCTTGAATCCTTTAGCAGGAAGACCTTTTCTAGAACGTGGGTGACCACCTGAAGCTCTACCTTCACCACCACCCATTGGGTGATCTACAGGGTTCATCGCTACTGGTCTAGTTCTTGGTCTGATACCTAACCATCTGCTTCTACCGGCTTTACCACCGATCATTAACTGATGGTCACTGTTAGAAACAGCTCCTATTGTAGCCATGCATAAAGCAAGAACTCTACGAATCTCACCAGATGGCAATTTAATAGTTGCATACTTTCCTTCTCTTGCCAATAACTGAGCAAAAGCACCAGCACTACGTGCCATAACAGCACCTTGACCTGGTCTTAGCTCGATACAAGAAATTACAGTACCAAGAGGAATGTTTGCCAATGGCATAGCATTCCCAATTTCAGGAGTCGCAGCTTCATTACTTGAAACTAGGTTCTGACCTACCTGAAGCCCATTTTGAGCAATAACATACCTTTTCTCACCGTCCTGATAATTCAATAACGCGATAAAGGCCGTTCTGTTTGGATCGTATTCTATACTAGCAACAGTGGCAGGAATTCCCTGCTTGTCACGTTTAAAATCGATAATTCGGTAACGTTTTTTGTGACCACCACCTTTGTAGCGAATGGTCATCTTACCTTGACTGTTTCTACCACCTGATTTTTTTATCGGCGCCAATAGGCTTTTCTCCGGCTTATCAGTAGTAATGGCGTCATACCCATTAACTACTCTAAAACGCTGACCAGGTGTAATTGGTTTTAATTTTCTAACTGACATTCTTTAATCTTAAAGATTACTATATAAATCAATAGTTTCACCTTCCGCCACCTGTACTACTGCTTTTTTGTAAGCATTAGTTTTACCAGTGATCATACCAGACTTTGTGAATTTGGTATTACGATCCGGGCGGACATTCATAGTTTGAACTTTAGTAACAGACACGCCATAAGCAGATTCGATCGCGTCTTTGATCTGAATCTTATTTGCCTTGTTACTTACCACAAAAGTGAAGCGATTATTCATCTCGCTATCTGCGGTAGCTTTTTCTGTAATAACAGGTTTTATCAAGATGCTCATAACGGTTTATTAACTTAATTTCGACTCAATTCCTTCTAAAGAACCTTCTAAAAAGACAATATTCTTAGCATTAAGTATTTTATAAGTACTTAATTCTGAGCTACTTATCACCTCAGAGGTCTTTAAATTGCGCGACGACAAATATACATTTTTATTTGTGTCACCCAACACTATTAAAGATTTTTTACTTTCAATACCCAGAGCCTTAAGAACTTCCATGAAATTCTTTGTCTTTGGCGTATCAAATGAAAAATCTTCTACTACCATAATTGCCTTATCATTTGCTTTGATAGAAAGGGCAGATTTTCTTGCAAGACGCTTAAGGTTTTTATTCAATTTAAAACCGTAATTTCTTGGTCTTGGTCCAAAAACACGTCCACCACCTTTAAAGATAGGAGACTTGATACTACCTGCTCTCGCAGTACCAGTACCTTTTTGTTTCTTGATCTTACGAGTAGATCCCGCAATCTCAGCTCTCTCTTTAGCTTTATGAGTTCCCTGACGCTGGTTAGCCAAGTATTGTTTAACATCTAGATAAACAGCGTGGTCATTAGGCTCTATAGCGAAAACAGAATCAGAAAGCTTTGCTTTTCTGCCTGTTTCTTTTCCTTTTATATCTAAAACTGCTATTTCCATTACTTACTAATGATTACGTATGAGTTTTTAGATCCTGGCACACATCCTTTTACTACTAAAAGATTCTTGTCTGCAACAACCTTTAAAACTCTCAGGTTTTCAACTTTAACTCTTTCACCTCCCATTCTACCGGCCATCTTCATTCCTTTGAAAACTCTCGCAGGATAAGATGCTGCACCAATAGAACCAGGAGCTCTTAATCTGTTGTGCTGACCATGAGTGGCCTGTCCAACTCCTCCAAATCCGTGTCTCTTAACAACACCCTGGAAACCCTTACCTTTAGATGTACCTGCGATATCCACAAATTCACCTTCTTTGAAATGCTCCACGGTAACAGAGTCACCTAATTTGTAATCTTCATTATAACCCTGGAATTCAACGACTTTACGTTTTGCAACGGTTCCTGCTTTTTTAGCGTGCCCTTCAGCAGCTTTACCAACAGTCTTTTTGTCATCGAAACCAAGTTGAAGTGCTTCATACCCGTCAACCTCTTTGGTTCTGACTTGGGTAACCACGCATGGTCCAGCTTGAATCACGGTACATGGGATGTTTTTCCCATTCTCGTCGAAAATGCTGGTCATGCCGATCTTTTTTCCTATTAACCCAGACATATTTAATTAATTATTAATTGTTTACTTATTTAAAAAACTTAGGGCTGAAAAATACATTTCAGCCCTGAATTGTATCTTTCACCGTTTTTCCTTTGCGAAACGCGCCGGACATGTTAACCGCACACCGAAGTGTGCGGAACTGTTTTATCACACTTTGATCTCTACCTCTACTCCACTTGGAAGTTCCAGCTTCATCAACGCATCAATCGTTTTTGAAGAAGAGCTATAGATATCAAGTAGTCTCTTATAAGAGCTTAACTCGAACTGCTCTCTAGATTTCTTGTTCACGTGAGGTGAACGAAGAACAGTAAAGATTTTTTTGTTTGTTGGCAACGGAATTGGTCCGGTAACAACAGCTCCCGTAGTCTTTACGGTTTTTACGATTTTCTCAGCAGACTTGTCTACCAGGTTATGATCGTAAGATTTTAGTTTTATTCTGATTTTTTGACTCATTTCCTTAAGATTATTCGTTTGCTGCTCCTTTAGCTGCTTTGATCACTTCTTCAGAAATATTAGAAGGAGTTTCAGCATAGTGAGAGAATTCCATAGTTGAAGTTGCTCTACCTGATGAAAGCGTTCTTAATGTAGTTACATAACCGAACATTTCAGAAAGCGGCACTTCAGCTTTGATTACTTTCGCTCCAGATCTGTCTGACATGTTGTTTACCTGACCTCTTCTTCTGTTAAGGTCACCAACGATATCACCCATGTTTTCTTCTGGAGTAACAACTTCTACCTTCATGATTGGCTCAAGGATAACAGCTCCTGCTTTCTTAGCAGATTCTTTGTATCCCATTTTAGCAGCCAATTCAAAAGAAAGTTGATCTGAATCCACCGGATGGAAAGATCCATCCTTAAGTTCAACTTTTAATGAATCCATAGTAAATCCTGCAAGAGGACCATTCTTCATAGCCTCTTCGAATCCTTTCTGTACAGAAGGAACAAATTCTTTAGGAATACGTCCACCCTTAATAGAATCTATAAATTGAAGACCATTTCCTTCGAAATCTTCGTCTACAGGTCCTAATTCGAATACGATATCAGCAAACTTACCACGACCACCAGATTGCTTTTTGTAAACCTCTCTGTGATCTGCTGGTCTTCTTACTGCTTCTTTATATTCTACCTGAGGCTCACCAACGTTCACTTCTACTTTAAACTCACGCTTCATACGATCAATAATGATCTCTAAGTGAAGCTCACCCATACCAGAAATAATAGTCTGACCTGAGTTCTCATCAGTTTTAACAGTAAATGTTGGATCCTCTTCAGCTAGTTTACCAAGAGCCATACCCATTTTCTCAACGTCAGCCTTAGTTTTGGGCTCCACCGCTATACCGATTACCGGTGCAGGGAAAGACATTGATTCAAGAATAATTGGGCTCTTAAGATCTGTAAGAGTATCACCAGTTTTAATATCTTTAAAACCTACTGCCGCTCCAATATCTCCAGCCTCGATACTATCAATAGGCTCTTGTTTATTAGAGTGCATTTGGTAAATTCTAGAGATACGCTCTTTTTTACCAGATCTTACGTTCAACACATAAGAACCAGCATCAAGAGTACCTGAATAAGCACGGAAGAATGCTAAACGACCTACGAAAGGATCGGTAGCAATTTTAAATGCAAGCGCAGAAAATGGAGAATCCACATTTGGCTTACGGCTTTCTTCTTCACCTGTATCAGGATTTGTACCTACGATCGCCTCTACATCTACCGGAGACGGAAGGTAACGCATTACTGCGTCCAGCATCGCTTGTACACCTTTATTTTTAAATGCAGAACCACACATCATAGGGATGATGCTCATATCTATAGTAGCAGCTCTTAATGCAGCGATAATTTCGTCTTCAGTAATAGAAGACTCATCTTCGAAGAATTTCTCCATCAAAGCCTCATCATATTCTGCAACCGCTTCTACTAATTCTGCACGGTATTTATTTACATCAGCTTCTAATTCAGCAGGAATATCAATAGTCTCATAAGTCATCCCATGATCCTCATCGTTCCAGATAATCGCTTTCTTAGAAATTAGATCAACCACACCTTTAAAGTCGATTTCATCACCGATCGGAACCTGAAGAGGCACCGGGTTACCACCAAGCATTTCTCTTACCTGACGACATACATTGAAGAAATCAGCTCCCTGACGGTCCATTTTGTTAACAAACCCTAGACGTGGAACTCTATATTTATCAGCTTGTCTCCAAACAGTTTCAGACTGAGGCTCAACCCCGTCTACTGCAGAAAACAGTGCAACAACACCATCAAGCACACGTAATGAACGCTCTACCTCTACAGTAAAGTCAACGTGACCAGGTGTATCAATAATATTTACGGTATATTCCTGATCTCTATAAGGCCAGGTACAGTGAGTTGCTGCAGAAGTAATTGTGATACCACGCTCCTGCTCTTGCTCCATCCAGTCCATAGTAGCTGCACCATCATGAACTTCACCAATCTTGTGACTTATACCTGTATAATATAGGATACGCTCAGTAGTTGTGGTTTTACCCGCATCAATATGAGCTGCAATTCCGATATTTCTAGTAAATTTTAAATCTCTTTGTGCCATGTTGTTTTAGAATCTAAAGTGAGAGAATGCTTTGTTAGCTTCAGCCATTTTATGAGTATCTACTCTTTTCTTAACAGCAGCTCCTTCTTCTTTCGCAGCAGCAAGAACTTCAGCAGCTAATTTAGCAGCCATAGATTTCTCATTTCTCTTACGCGCGAAGCTAATAAGCCACTTCATAGCTGTAGATACTTTACGATCTGGTCTTATCTGCATTGGGATTTGAAAAGTAGCACCCCCAACACGCCTACTTCTCACTTCAACGTGAGGCATAACGTTTGAAAGAGCATCTTTCCAGATCTCTAATCCAGATTTCTCTTCGTCTTGTTTCTTTTCTTCTACGATTGCAATTGCATCATAGAAAATTTTAAAGGCAACCGATTTCTTACCATCCCACATCATCATGTTTACAAAACGTGTAACCAGCTGATCGTTAAATTTAGGATCCGGTAAAAGAGGTCGTTTTTTCGCCTGTCTTTTTCTCATTTCTTTACATTAAAAGTTTTTAATTACTTCTTAGGGCGTTTTGCTCCATATTTAGATCTACGCTGAGTTCTACCTTCAACACCGGCAGTATCTAGCGCTCCACGAACAATGTGGTATCTAACACCAGGCAAATCCTTTACCCTTCCACCTCTAACCAATACTATCGAGTGCTCTTGTAGATTGTGTCCTTCTCCCGGAATGTA
The DNA here is from genome assembly GCF_031344135.1 of Christiangramia sediminicola. Lineage (NCBI taxonomy): Bacteria > Pseudomonadati > Bacteroidota > Flavobacteriia > Flavobacteriales > Flavobacteriaceae > Christiangramia > Christiangramia sediminicola. Next base: position 72,584 of record NZ_JAVJIU010000005.1, on the reverse strand, counting down.
GGCGTTCACCTCTTTTCCGTTAGTCAACCTTACCCTAGCTACTTTTCTCATAGCAGAGTTTGGTTTCTTAGGAGTTGTCGTGTACACACGTGTACAAACACCTCTCCTTTGAGGGCACGAATCCAAAGCAGCCGATTTACTCTTCTTGGTTATTTTGGCTCTTCCTTTTCGTACTAATTGTGAAATTGTTGGCATAATTTCCTATACACTAATTATTAATAAAATTTACTCCCCTGTTTTTTAGGGTCTGCAAAGGTAGAAATAAAAAAATATAATTCAAATATTATCTCATTTATTTAATTTCGAACAGGTTAATTATTTTAAAAAAGCCATCCAAGTAATTTTAACAAACCTGAATAATCTTAAATAATTCTTTCAAATCCTTTTATATACATATAAGGTATAGGATTCAATTACAAGGTTTGATTAAAAAAAGATTAAGTCTTTTCGCATATTTTAAAAATAAAAGCTTGCTTAATTAACCATTTATTAGCACATTTGGCACTGGCTAATTCAAACAAATTTAAAAATGAAAGCAAAATTTAGTAGTATTTTAACGCTATTACTGGCGTTTGTTGTGCAAATAACCTTTGCGCAAGAACAAACGGTATCCGGTACGGTGACAGACTCTGACGGTCTTCCACTACCCGGTGTAAACATCGTTGTAAAAGGTACATCTACTGGTGTACAAACTGATTTTGATGGAAATTACTCCATCGACGCTGCGCAAGGGGATGTTTTAGTATTCTCTTTCGTAGGTCTTAAATCTGCAGAAATGACTGTTGGAAGCAGCAACACTATTGATGTTGTTATGGAAGCTGACGCTGCAACCCTTGATGAAGTTGTTGTAACTGCACTAGGTATTTCTCGTGAGAAGAAATCCCTTGGTTACGCAACTCAGGAAGTAGCTGGTGATGAAGTAAACACTGCAAAAGAAGGAAACTTTGTGAACTCACTTTCTGGTAAGATCTCTGGTCTTGACGTTAAAAAGAGTTCATCTATTGGTGGTTCTTCTAATGTTGTTATTCGTGGTTACTCTTCTATTACTGGTAACAACCAGGCTTTATTCGTTATTGACGGAGTGCCGGTTAACAACTCTACTTTCAACACTAGTTCTCAATCAGGTGGTGGAAATGGATATGACTACGGTAACGCCGCGTCTGACATTAACCCAGATGACATTAAAAGTGTTAACGTACTAAAAGGTGCAGCAGCAACCGCTCTTTACGGTTCTCGTGCAGCCAACGGTGCGGTAATCATTACAACTAAAGATGGTTCTAAATCTAAAGGTATTGGTGTTACAGTAAATACAACTGTAACTGTAGGTAACTACGATCCAGATACTTTCGCTAAGTACCAGAAAGAATACGGTCAGGGATACGGTCCTTATTATGGATCTGGTCCTGGTGGTGGTTTCCTTTCAGGAGACATTAACGGAGATGGTGATGCAGACCTAGTAGTACCAACTACTGAAGATGCATCTTATGGTAGTGCTTTTGATCCAAACCTAATGGTTTACGGATGGGAGTCTTTCTACCCAGAATTAGATTCTTACCAACAATCTCAGCCTTATGTAGCTGGAGCTAACGATCCATCTTACATTTTCCAGACGTCTTATACAGACATCGAGAACGTTGCACTATCTGTTGGTGGTGAAAAAGGTTCTACAAGACTTAGTTACACAAGATTTAACCAGACTGGTATCATGCCAAACTCTGAGATCAACAGAAACACTCTTGATTTCTCTGGATCTTTAAATCTTACAGACAAGTTAACTGCTTCTGCTAAAGCCATCTACACTAAGACTGATGGTCTTGGACGTTACGGTACTGGTTATGATGCAGAAAACTTAATGACTAACTTCCGTCAGTGGTGGGCTGTTAACACAGACCTTGCTGCTCAAAGAAGAGCTTACGAGCAAACTGGAAGAAATATTACATGGAACCCATTTGGATCAAGTAACACAAATCCAATTTACTGGGATAACCCATACTTTACTCGTTATGAAAACTTCAATAACGATACTAGAAACAGATTATTCGGTTACGCAACTCTAGGTTATGAGTTTACTGATTGGTTTGATGTTCAAGGACGTGTATCTGTAGATACTTACGATCAAATTCGTGAAGAAAGAAATAACGTTGGTAGTGTTGACCTTTCTAACTATACTAGAAGAAATATCAACTTTACTGAATTCAACTACGACCTTTTCTTAAACTTTGATGAGGATTTCGGAGATTTTGGTGTGAACAGTACTTTAGGTGCTAACTACCGTCAAACTAAATTGAATACTATTGGTGCTTCTACAAACGGAGGTATTGTACTTGAAGGTCTTTATACTTTAAGTAACTCTGTATCTCCAATCCAGTTCCCAGCTGAATCTGAACAGGACATTAGAGTTCTAGGTTTATTTGGAACTGCTAGTATTGATTATAATGATACATTCTACCTTGAAGGATCTTTGAGAAGAGATACATTCTCTACTCTACCTGACGGTGATAACTCTTTTAACTACCCAGCGGTATCTACAAGTATTATCTTCTCTAACTTATTTGATAGTGAAGCATTAACTTATGGTAAGATCCGTGCTGGTTACGGTGAAGTAGGTAACGGTGCACAAGCTTACCAGTTACAGAATACTTTCAACGCAGTTACAGGATTTAATGGAGCAGCATTGTATTCTAATCCTGCTAGTTCTAAAAACCCTAACTTAACTGAAGAGCGTACAAATGAATTGGAGATTGGTCTTGAGACTAGCTGGTTCAGTGGTCGTTTTGGATTTGATGCTTCTATCTACAAGAAAGAAACTGAAAACCAGATCATCCCTGTAACTATTTCTCCAGCTGCTGGATTTACTAGTAGTGTTGTAAACTCAGGTGTAGTTGAACAAAAAGGTCTTGAATTAAATATTTTCGGTTCTCCAGTTAAAACTGAGAACTTCGAATGGAAGATCAACGGTAACTTCGCAACTTACGAAAGTGAAGTAACTAAGTTATACCAGGATTCTCAAAACTTACTTGTAAACTCTTTCTTTGGAGTTACATTGAACGCTGCCCTTGGTGAGCCTTACGGTGTTATCAAAGGTACAGACTACCAGTATGTAAATGGTGAAAGACTAGTTCGTGAAGATGGTCTTTATGCAAAAACTGCAAACAGAGATAATGTAATTGGAGATATTAACCCAGACTTCAAAGCTGGTATCCAGAACGTATTCTCTTATAAGAACTGGGATTTCAGTTTCTTAATTGACATCCAGGAAGGTGGAAGTATTTTCACTGGTGACCTTTACTTCGGTATGGCAACTGGACTATATCCAGAAACTGCAGGACTTAACGAGCTAGGAAATCCTAAGAGAAATCCTGTAACTGACGGTCCAGATAGTGGTGGTATCATTCTTGATGGTGTACAGGCAGACGGTTCTGTTAATGATGTTAGAGCAGATATGTCTACATACCTTAACCCACTTGGTAGATACGGTAATGCGCCAGATGCACAATTCGTTTACGACGCATCTTACGTAAAATTAAGAGAGGCAACTCTTTCTTACTCATTACCATCTAAAACTCTAGATAACCTTCCTTTCACAGGTGTTAAATTCACTGCAACAGGAAGAAACCTTTGGATAATCGACAAAGATCTACCTTACGCAGATCCAGAAGATTCTTTTGGAGCTGGTAACGTACAAGGTTTCCAGATTGGTGCATACCCTGCAGTTAGAGAGTATGGATTAAACGTTCAATTACAATTCTAAAACAAAACAGAATAATGAAAAAGTTATTAATTTTTAGCCTGTTTATCGGATTCGCTGTCACAAGCTGTACAGACGATATCACCGATTATAACCAGGATCCAAAAAGTCCGGCAGAAGTACCGGCAGCCACAACTTTCTCAAATGCTGAGAAAAACCTTGGCGACTTGATGACAGAAGTAAGTTCAGGAAGAAACCTTTTAAAACTTTGGACTCAACACTGGACAGAAACTACTTATACTGATGAAGCGAACTACCAGATTATTGGTCGTGATCCTTCTCAGGGCTTCTGGGTAAGAGTATATACAAACATTCTACAGGATCTTCAATCTTCCCGTGATGCAATCGCGGCTGATGAATTCCTTGCAGATGATGTAAGAGCTAATCAATTAGCGATTATAGATCTTATCGAAGTTTATTCATACCAGACATTGGTAGACCTTAATGGAGATGTACCTTACACTGAAGCTAATATGGTGAACGAAACTTTCGCTCCAGCTTATGACGATGCATTTACTATCTACCAGGATCTAATTTCAAGAGTTTCTTCAGATATCGCTACACTATCTAATGGTGGAGCATCATGGGGAGCAGCTGATATTTACTACGGTGGAGACACTGCTAAATGGGCAAAGTTTGCTGCATCTCTTAAATTACGTTTAGGTATGCGTTTAGCTGATTTTGACGAGTCTTTAGCTGCAACTACAGTAAGCGAAGCGTTTGACGCTGGTGTTATGACATCTTCTGATGATAGCGCTATTATTATGTATGAAAGCTCTGCTCCTAATACTAACCCTATCTACGATCTATTTATTTTACAGAATAGATTTGGTGATTATGTAGCTGGAGTAACATCTGTAGAATACCTTAAGTCTGTTAATGACCCACGTATCGATGATTTCTACACTACAACTACTGATGGAGAATATGTAGGTGGACCAATTGGAGGTAACAACTCTTACGCTAATTTCTCGCACATTTCTGAGGATATAGTTTTTGAACCAGCATACGAAGGTGCTATCATGCAATATTTCGAAGTTGAATTTTTCTTAGCTGAAGCTGTGGAAAGAGGTTTTATCGCTGGAGATGCTCAAGAGCATTATGAGGCTGCAGTAACTGCAAACATCCTTTACTATAACGGTACTGAAGATGAAGCAGCAACTTACCTAGGACAATCAGGTGTTGCTTATGACTCTGCAAACTGGGAAGAGCTAATTGGAACTCAAAAGTGGATCGCTCTTTTCAACCGTGGATTCGAAGGATGGACTGAGTGGAGAAGATTAGATTACCCAGATTTCCTTGTGAACTCTGTACAAACCGATCAACCAGTGCCACTTAGAATTTTCTACCCAACGAATGAAATCGCGTTGAACGAAACTAACTACAGAGCTGCTGTACAGAACATTGGTGGTACAGATGATCTTTACACTCCAATATTCTGGGATGTTGAGTAATCTCAACTAATCAGTTTTAATATATAAACCACCCTTTTCAGGGTGGTTTTTTTATTCCTAAAAATTAAACTTCATAAGTATTATTAATATTAACTTTGCGCCATGGAAGAAACTACTCGTATTTTCGGCATTAGAACCGTTATAGAAGCCATTGAAAGCGGAAAGGACATAGAGAAGGTATTTATCCAAAAGGGTCTTTCCGGCCACTTATTTCAGGAATTGAACAGACACCTCAAACAGGCGAACATAAATGTATCTTATGTGCCGGTTGAAAAACTTAACAAACTGAGTAAAGGCAACCACCAGGGAGTAGTAGCTAATATTTCTCCCATTAGTTTTATCAGCCTTGAAAAACTAGTAGAAGATTCTCAAAAATCAGATAGAACTCCCCTATTTATTCTTTTGGATGGACTAACCGATGTTCGAAATTTTGGAGCCATCATAAGAACTGCAGAATGCTGCGGAGTAACCGGAATAATAATTCAGGAAAAAGGTTCAGCACCAATTAATGCTGACACGGTAAAAACGTCTGCTGGAGCTGTGTTTAATATCCCTATCTGTAAAGTGAATCATATTAAAGATGCAGTTTTTCATCTACAGACCTATAATGTAAAATTGGTCGCTGCCACAGAAAAAACCGACGATGTTATTTATGACCTTGATCTGAAACAACCTATTGCCATTATTATGGGTGATGAAGCCAAAGGTGTATCTAATTCCATTTTGAAATCTGTAGATTATAGAGCTAAATTACCAATGTTAGGTACGATCGCTTCCTTGAATGTTTCTGTAGCTTGTGGAGCCTTTTTATATGAAGCAGTTAGACAGAGGCTTTAATCTTCTTTCTCCTTGTAGATATAATTATAATCTCCCTCTTCCGGCTCTTCTAATTCAATAGGTAGATTGTCTACGAAATTACCATTTTCATCAAAGTGCTGCATAAAAAGGTCGTTTTCATCAGAATATCCCGGCCTTTCCCATTGATATTTCGGAGGCTCTGGTATACTTCTTCTAAATATCAAAGATAGTCCGAAGCCACTTAAAAGCCCAGATAAATGTCCTTCCCAGGAAATATCTGGATCTATTGGTGTAACATACCAGACTAATCCTCCATATACAAAGACTACGATCAGTGAAAGTGCAACCAAACGATAATGCTTAGAGAAAACCCCTTTAAAGAAAAGGAATGATGCCAATAAATAGATAATACCACTGGCACCTATATGATTTGCCGGTCTTCCAATTAACCATGTTAAAATTCCGGTAGAAACCAATCCTATCAACAGAACTTTCCAGCTGATTGGTCTATAGAAATAGAACAAGGCAAGGGAAAGTATAAATAAAGGAATCGTATTATTGAAAAGATGTTTAATATCTGAATGGATAAATGGAGAAAATACAATTCCCCGCAAACCAATCATTTCACCCGGCCTAACACCATAGGAATTCAAGCTAACCCCAAATCTGATCTCGATCCAGAACACGATCCAGATCAAAAGAAGAAATAATAACGGGTAACCAATAGTTCCACTAGTAAAAACAAAAGGCGTAGATGCTTTCAAGTTTTCTTCAATTTTAATTAATATTACAAAAAACCATCCAAACTAATCTGGATGTAAATCTGTCACATTTATATAGCTATGAATCAACCACTGGCCGAGAGATTAAGACCAAAAAGCCTTGATGATTATTTGAGTCAGCAGCATCTTATTGGCAAGGATGGAGCTCTTAAACAACAGATTAAACAAGGCATCATTCCCTCAATGATTTTCTGGGGCCCTCCCGGTGTGGGAAAAACAACCCTGGCAAATATCATTGCTACAGAATCTGGAAGACCCTTCTTTACACTCAGTGCAATTAGTAGCGGAGTTAAAGATGTTCGGGAAGTCATAGAAAAGGCAAAAAAAAGTGATGGCCTTTTTACGACAAAAAGTCCTATCCTGTTTATCGATGAAATTCACAGATTTAGTAAATCTCAGCAAGATTCACTGCTTGGCGCTGTAGAAAAAGGCTGGGTAACACTTATTGGAGCGACTACAGAGAACCCAAGCTTTGAGGTTATTTCAGCTTTATTATCCCGATGTCAGGTATATATTCTTAAACCATTTTCAAAAGATGATCTTGTAGCTCTTTTAAACAGAGCAATAAAAGAAGATAAAATCATTGCTTCCAAAAAGGTAAAGCTAAAGGAAACAGAAGCTCTATTAAGGCTTAGCGGTGGAGATGCCAGGAAATTGCTCAACATTTTCGAGCTTCTAGTGACTTCAGAAAAACAGAATGTTGAAATAACTAATGAACTGGTTTTATCCAAAGTTCAGCAAAACACAGTTTTGTATGACAAGACAGGTGAACAGCATTATGATATTATCTCAGCCTTTATAAAATCTATTCGAGGTAGTGATCCAAATGCAGCAGTTTACTGGCTGGCCAGGATGATCGAAGGTGGTGAAGATGTGAAGTTCATTGCGAGAAGATTATTGATTCTTGCAAGTGAAGATATTGGAAATGCTAATCCCACTGCCCTGGTGATCGCAAACAATTCATTTCAGGCGGTAAACACCATTGGCTATCCTGAAGCCAGGATCATCCTAAGTCAATGTGTGACCTATCTGGCTACTTCGCCTAAAAGCAATGCATCATACATGGCTATTAACGAAGCTCAGAGCCTGGTTAAGAAGACCGGTAACCTTTCTGTTCCGCTATCTATTCGAAATGCTCCTACAAAGCTTATGAAAGATATTGGCTATGGAAAGGAATATAAATACGCCCATAACCACGAAGGCAATTTTGTAGCTGCAGAATTTATGCCTGAAGAAATAAGTAATACCACTTTGTATTATCCCGGAAATAACCAGCGTGAAAATGCCCAGAGAGAATTTTTAAGAAAGAGGTGGCAGAAAAAATATGGTTATTAGTCAGCTAAATTATAAAGGATACTCACTTTCTTATTCTCACTTCTGCTAAAATATTCCACGATAAGGTTGCCAGCATCATCAAAATAAGCGACACCCTGGTTAGTAAGTGAATTATAGATATAGCTTTCTCCCGAATTTGTTTCGATTAGAATTGCTATTGGTTCCTGAGCATTTTCCTGAAATAAGCCGAGACCCTGATCAACCTTCTTTAACTGGTAATTTTTTCCGGAATATTCAAAAATACGCTCACTCTCTTTTTCCAGCTTTTTAGGTTTAGTTGTTTTTTCTTCAGAAGGCATCACTATGACTTCTTCCTCTTTTTTAGTCTTCTCTATTTTTGCAGGTTTATCAAATTCAATAACTTTTTCCTCCTTTTTAGGTTTTTCTTCTTTTTCAGGTTTTTCGGCAGGTGCCGGAACTACTTCCTTTTCAACTTCAGCCACAACCGGAGCTAAAGGAGTATAATTATAGTTCATTTCCTGAAAAGATGTAAAAGCATCCCTCAAAGCTTCCTGGTAAGCAGATTGAAATTGCTTTTCTCTACTTCTACCCTCCTTAGAAGTGTATATCACGTTATCATTACAATCAATTAGTTTAAAGGTCAGCTTCGTAACAAACAGGCTCGAATTATTTTCAAGTTTGGTTTTCAAACCAAGACATCGATCATTCTGAATATCTTTCGGCATATTCTCAGAATTCATAAGCGTATTGAATCCATTTTGCTCAAATAAGTACTTGGTTAATGAATTTAGCCTGTATTTATCAGTTTCCCCGGTGAATTCATAGGTCTCAGGAATGATAATGTATTTATAAGCATCTAACTCCTGAGCTGAGGAGATCAGGATAAAGCTGAAAAAGAATAATATTGTGATTGCTTTTTTCATAATTCTTTAAATATAAATTGAAACCCAAGCTGCAAAGACGCGCTGTTAGCCTTAGCAAGGTTGGTGTATCCTATAATATCGTTTGCAGCAAGATAGACATTAAAATTTTTAAAACGTGAAGATACCATTGCACCAAACTTGGTGATCGTATATTCATCTGCACCGTAAGCAAGTCTGAACCTTAAATTATCTGTCACCTTTCTATCCCAGTACGCAGTCACGCCATAGGTAGGACCTTTAGGCCTGTTAACTCCTGAAATCAACATTCCAAAGAGATTCATGAACCTTGGCTTCTTGCTGATGAGATAATCACATGGTAAAATAGATTTACCAGTTCCGAATTGAAATGAAGCATTAAATTTTAAAGGACGCCAGGTTGTGTAAGCCTCTTCGCTAGTTTGCTCGTTAAGATCCCTGTCTATCCTCTCTTCAAAAACATCCCAGTAGGGAATTGCCTTTTCATTCTGATCCAATTCTGGAAATAAAGGTTGAATTCCATTAGTTTGAGAGGTCCCGTAATATGTATAATTTTCAAGATCCCTTTGATGGAACATTAAACCAAGATCCTGAATAGAACCATTTATTGAAAATTGATCGGTAACTCTATAGTTGAAACCCAGATCTATACCTAATCCTACGTTTTGCCCAAAGAACGATCTGCTTAAAAGTTCTGCTACTGCCTCATCTACGGTCATTCCCTCCTCCTCTTTCAAGGATGCGTATCCTGAGGTATTTACCCGAACATTTAGTCCGATCACTTCATGTCTATAAAAATTTGGACCACCTGGCGTTTCAACAGTTCTGAAAACACCTTTATTCCCAGTACTGCTCGCGTTAAAAATTCCGGAATATAATTTAAACCTTCCTCCAACGGTAAGCTGATTATCGACTTTATAATTAAGTCCCGCATGATAGACCGTTAATACCTCTCCTGTAAAACTCACATCTGAAAAGTCAAAATCCTGATTTATATAATCTGCATTCCCTTCGAAGGCTAGCACAGCGGGATCTTTTGGGAAATAGGCGAAAATATCTAACTCCTGATATATACCTCCGGAGAAATACATTTTATCACCCATTTTCCAGCCCAATGACAACACCTCGATTTGTTCGTTCACCGAGAAGTAATCTCCGGCGGTAATTCTATCCATTACATTACGCACCTTTTGATTTACATCAGGATCAGATTCAGATAAAATATCATAAGCTGTTACACCGGTAGAACCAGCAGATAAATGAATCTGAGAAAAAAACGGAACTCCGAAATGCCTTATAAAATCTATTCTGGTACCGGGATTTTGAAGCAAAGACTGGGGTAGATCATCCACGCTGTAAAGTAAAGGCCTGTTTTGACCAGAACTTAACATTGCACATAACAGGAATAAGACCAGGACAATCTTTCGCATATTAAAATTCAAACTCGAAAAGCCCTTTAGACTGAAAATCCAATTCTCCATTCAGGTCTTTTCCACCACCAATCATTTCTAGTTCAACAAGCATCTTTATAGACCTCCTCACCTTTCTGATATCATTAACCGGTATGATATGCATAGTATCTATAATAGAAGGCGATTCAAATGAACCGGGAGGAATATCGTAATTCACCACAAACTGAGTCCGGTCATTTTCAGACAGAAAACGAATACTACTTTTAATTAGAAATGGAAATTTATTTTCATGCATAAAAGTGAATTCTGCATGCATCAAACCATCCTGAATATAATCATCGTCCAGAAATTCGAGCCTTACGGTATCTCTAATAACAGGCGTATAAGCGTTAGTTTCAGAATCAAGAAAATCGTTTTGATCTAAGGTGTAATATAAAAGATCTGTTTCCAGGTCTGGAGCCAACTTTATATCTTGAGATTGCTCAAAATCAACTTCCTTAAAACAGGAAACCAGCATCAGGCTAAAGACACCTAGAATAACCGGTATTTTTAAAAAGTTGGGATAGGACACGTTAAGGCTTTCTTTGCGAACGAAAATACCTAATCTTTATTATTATAAATAATTTAGAAGTTCTTTTAACTTTTGAATTTGAGGATACTGATTTTGAACTGATTGCCCGTTATAATCAAGATAAATCACATGTAATCCAAATTGATGCGCTCCAATAATATCAGCTTCAAGGTTGTCTCCGATCATGACCGAATTTGACTTATTGGCACCGCTTTTTGCAATCGCCTTTTCAAATATTAAGGGATGCGGTTTTTTTACCCCGGCTTCTTCAGAAGTTGTAACTGTTTCAAAATAATCGAGAATAGAGGAATTTCGCATTTTCTTATGCTGAACTTCTTCAAAACCATTGGTGATAATATGAAGTTTATAATCCTGTTTCAGTTTATCCAGAATTTCAATGCTTCCTTCCAGTAAGTGATTGTTATTCGGAAGGTATTCAATATAATCATCGGCAATTAGATTGATGGTGGTATCCTGAGTTTCAAATTTTAAGGTGTCAAAACTCTCTTTCAATCTTCCATAACGCAAAGCTTCTTTTGTAACAGAATCATTTCGGTATAATTCCCAGTATTTAAAATTGATCGGAATATAGACTTCAAGGAATTTTTCTATATCCAGTTCTATTTTCTGTTTTTCAAATACCTCTTTGAAAGCCAGCGCCGAATTTCTATCAAAATCCCATAATGTATGGTCGAGATCAAAAAAAACATGTTCTATATTATTCAATTTCATGGATCTGCATTAAGAGAGAGTAATATAATTTATTATCAGCGTAATATGAAAAATCATGATTACTGAAAACTGCACGAAACATTCCTCCAACTTCTTTTACTTCCAGCAACATTCTAGAAATATCTTCTCGAATTTTGGTTTTGGTCATATTCTCCACCACATTAGAATGAAAGGCATACGGATGAATTTTCAAAGGTGTGGTGACTTCCATATTTATGTCATAAAATAGATATGGTGTGCAGGTTCCTGCCCGAAAACCAGGATTATCAGGATATCCCATAGAATGATCGTTATTGATCTCTAATTCTGTAAGATTATTATATTGATCTGGCAATCTCAGATTATACTGGGAATTCATGGCATGTTCCACCGGACTATGAATTATCTCTTCGAGTCTAAGCTTTTCCTTTCGCAAACTTCTAACCTCTTCCATCGCATAATAACCCATAAGCAAACCTACTTTAGCATAATCTGCCACTGACTTGATTACTGCGCGATGCGGAATTCTATTATGGCTTATATTACGATCATGTATGGAGAAATCACTCAATTGAAACATAAAAAGCATATACATTTTATGTTCTTTTATTAGACTAATGAGATCTTCGAAAATATCATTAGGATCCTGTTTGACCCTGATCCAGACCTGAAGTCTGTCTATAACTTTACCGAAATTCAATTTGAAAAGATCAAACCAAAGTCCGATGAAACTTCTCAAAAAACCTTTATTCTTGAAAATGAATGTGTGATTTGATTCAATAATCGTCCCTACTTTGTACTTTCTGTCGGCAAATTCCAGATTAGGAAATCTATCTATAAGAATATCCCTGAATTTTATCGCCCAAATATCTACAACAGGTTTATGTAAAAAACTTTCCTGGTAAGCCAGGCTTTCCCCAGCAGGAAATCTTCCATCTTCATCTTTTACATGTGGCAGATATTCTTCATAACGGCTTAGCAAATAAAATGATGCCGCGAAAATATCGAAAGGAAGGTCGCTAGCTTCAGGTAGCGGAAAGAAACAGACCGTATCGTCCCAGGGCTGAACTTTGATCTCAAGCTCAGAAAACCCCTGTTCCATTAAAAGATCTACTTTTTGAATAAAAAATTCATTCCCAAGAGCCTGTCTCCCGTAAGAAAGCTTTGCTCCATCGTGAGCAATAAATTCTTCGATTTTGGAAGTAAATTTAATAGGGATTCCAAGTAAGTGTGTACAAATATGCTTAAAAACATAAATGATCCTTGGAGTAACTTTCTGAGTATAAATCAATAACATTAACAGCTGTCTTAGAGCATACCTTCGTCGGCAAAGCTAAGGTATGATTTTTCAGTAACAATAATATGATCCAGCACTTTGATGTCAAGACTTTCAGAAGCTACTTTCAGCTTACGCGTGAGTTGTTTATCAGCTTCACTTGCTTTTAGATTACCGGAAGGATGATTATGCACCAGAATTATCGAAACAGCTCCAACTTCCAGTGCTTTCTTTAAAGTGATCCTCACATCTACTAAAGTACCGGTAATTCCACCTTTGCTTATTTGAAATTTCTCGATCACCTTATTGCTATTATTAAGATACAAGATCCAGAATTCTTCATGTGGAAGCTCACCAATAATCGGCTGCATAATCTCATATACAGATTGACTTGAACCTATATTTTTCAATTCCAGGGCCTCTTCCAACCGTCTTCTTCTGCCCAGTTCCAAAGCGGCTACGATTGAAACCGCTTTTGCCGGGCCAATTCCCTTAAAATTGCATAACTGATTTATAGAAAGCTTACCAAGTTCGGAAAGATTATTCTTAGAAGAAGAAAGAATTCTTTTGGATAGCTCAACAGCCGTTTCATTCTTACTTCCGGAACCAATCAGAATAGCAATTAGTTCTGAATCTGATAAACTGAGTTTTCCTTTTTGTAAAAGTTTTTCTCTGGGACGATCATCTTCTGCCCAGCTCTTAATACCAAAATTAGTTTTTTCATCATTCATCTTAAGTTAAAGATAAACAATGAATTAAGATCTAAAGAAAATATTATTAGTAGGAAAAGTTAGATCATTCCTTTTAACTCCTCCATATCCAAACCGCCATAATTCCCGCTACTCATCATAAGCAACACAGAGTTATTTAGATCGATATTTTTTAATTCAGACTTAAAATCTTCTGAAGTGGTGAAAATTTTCAAGCCACTTTTCTGAAATGCTTCTCTGATCTGCTCCTCACTAACTGCTTCCAGTTTTTTGATCGCTACGGCATCTGGTGAATAAAACACTAAAGCTTCATCTGCTTTATCAAGGCTATTTTTATATTCCTGAAGAAACTCGGCGTTCAAACTACTGTAAGTATGCAGCTCCAGGCAGGCAATAACTTTTTTATTTGGAAATTGTTCTTTTACCGCCGCTGTAGTTGCTGAAACTTTTGAGGGACTATGGGCAAAATCCTTAAATATTAGAGAAGAATTAGACTCAGCTATTTTCTCGAGTCGTTTGGAAGCACCTTTAAATGTAGCAATGGCTTCATAAAAATCATCTTCATCTACTCCCATATGCTGACAGATCCACTTAGCTCCCGCTAAATTATTCAGATTATGCTTTCCGAAAATCTCTAAAGGTAATTCACCTTCTGGCACATCCAGAATGGTATGATCACCTTCAGTGTGATATTCCGGAGTTGAATATGGATGTTTTCTAATAGGATTTTCGGTTTCTTCAGCCAGTCTTTTCACTTCCTTATCTTCTTCATTGTATACCAGAATTCCTCCATTTACGATAGAATCTATGAAAATCTTGAATTGTTCTACATAATTATCATAGGTTGGAAAAACATTAATATGATCCCATGCAATTCCGCTCAGCAAAGCAATGTTTGGTTGATATAGATGAAACTTAGGCCTTCTATCCAAAGCTGAAGAAAGATACTCGTCTCCTTCAATTACGATAAAATCATTCTCTTCAGTTAAATGAACAGGATTATCCAGACCGTCCAGAGCAGCTCCAACCATATAATCAATTTCCTTTTCATGGTAATTCATTACATGCAGAATCATAGAAGTAATACTTGTCTTGCCATGAGAACCACCAATTACCACCCTCGTTTTATTCTTGGATTGCTCGTATAGAAATTCAGGATAGGAATATATCTTTAAATCAAGTTCTCGTGCTCTGATAAGTTCCGGATTATCGTCTTTTGCGTGCATTCCTAAAATCACTGCATCAAGATCTTCAGTGATATTAGATTCATCCCAGCCAATATTTTCAGGATAGATATCATGCTCTTGCAACCTGGTTTTTGAAGGTTCAAAAATAGCGTCATCACTTCCGGAAATTTCGTAAGATTTCTGTTTAAGAGCAATGGCAAGGCTATGCATAGCACTACCACCAATGGCGATAAAATGAATTTTCATAGAATGATTTTGTGCAAATATAAGAGTTTGATTAAGCTTTAACCCCTCTTAAAGTCTCTGAATTTTCTGCTTTTCAATTAAGGCCTTATCAAAATTTGGGTCAATTTCCAGAGATTTCTCAATGTGACCTAAAGCAGCTTTTTGATTTTTCTGAATTCTTTCGATCTGAGCTAATCTTAAATAAGCCCATGCCGGTGTTTTTATGTCTTTATATCCATAATATGCAATATATTCTTCTAGCAAATTTTTACCTGCACCGAGCTGAATTCCATATATAGCAGCAGCTTCACCTAATTCATATTTCAGATAATTTCTGGTTATTAGTTCAGGCTTTTTCTGAGCCAATCTTAAAGCTTCGTTGTATTTATTTTTCGCCAGATCTTTATACTCCTGAATTTTGTAGATGTAAGCGTCAGCCATTAATGCATCAACTTCATTTAATCTGTCAAGATCTGAAGCATAGCTTTCAGCAATGGTTTTACTACCTCCAATCACACTTGGAATCTGCATATATAATTCGACTAATGCTCTTCTAGCCTCTATGTGATTAGGATCTAATTCGGCAGCCTTCCGCAAGTACTCCTTGATATCACCCAGCATTAAAGCAGCCTGAAATTTAGAACCATAATACGCCTTCATCCCCATGGCGCCGCCTAACTTGAAGTTATACATAGCTTTATTCGGATCTATTTCTATAAGATCTTCGTAATAATCTATAGCTTCGTCCCAATCTTTTTCAAAACTCGCTATATCCCCTAAATATTCGATAGATTTAGGTGAATCATCATATTGAAGAAAAATCTTTTTTGCTTTCTCAATTTCCCCATTCCTGAGTAAAATTTCAGCACTTTTTAAGTTGCTCTGAGCCATTGATTGAATGCCAAAAAGATAAAAAAGTCCGATGAAGTACCTGAAAATTGTTAACATAAGTAAAATTTTTATAAATTTAGTGCGCCCAAAGAGTTGTGTAACAGCAAACTTAAGTCATCTTATTCGTAAATGTTAAGATGTTTCTTAATTTAACTCGGCATATTAAAATTTATTTTAATATTTGTGCAACTTTAAATGAGTTTTAACCGAATACCAATTTTGAATTTAACACCTAGCCTATGCAAAATTTTACTTTGAGGTTAAAGGGGAAACTATTTTACCTCTTAACCTTATTTTTAATTATCGGAACCTTGTCCTCTTATGGACAGGATTGTGGCACACCTGCCGCCGATCAAAACTACTGTTATCTGGAAACTATTCAAGACCTTATCAACGATGGGGTTACCGATAGTGATGCAAATACCGAAATATTTGAAACAGGAGACAGTGTGAACGACACAGATCCCATTGACCGAGATGAACTTCTTACTGATGGGACGGAATATTTTATCGGTAGTTCTACCGATGATTGTGCGAGAGTGCCTGTTACAGTAACTGTAGCTGCGGGACCAAGACCAGAAAATGAAATTACCAACGGTAGAGATAATTTCACTATTTCGCCATGTGATAATTCTGGTTTTACTGCCCAAGATCTTGAGGACTTATTTACCGCAGATGCAGGTTATGAATTAGAGGTATATGGTACTGAATTTGGAGAAACGGCCTTAGATCCGACTTTCACTCTTAATGCGGGAGATAGTTATTTTGTTGGCCAGGTTGACGATGGATCAGGTTCTAGATGTCCATCCACAAGAGCAGCAGTAGGATTTGATCCTATAGAAACTCCTGGGCCTACAGCAGAAGCAAATCAAACTTATTGTGAAGGTGCTACTGTAGCTGACTTAATGGCTTCTGGTACTGAAACAAACACTCAAGCTATCAGATGGTATAGAAGCGAGACTTCTAATTCGCCATTGGCTGATGATGTTGAACTTGTAAATGGAGAAGATTATTTTGCCGGACAGGTTGTAAATGACAGAAACAGTCCATTCCCTCCATGTGAAACTCCGATGGCAGAAAGAACCAGAGTCGTTGTTGAAATCATCAACTTTGATGCAGGTCCTGATGTAGCCGAGAACATATGTGAAGATGAACTTGAATCAAGATTAGCTTCAGAGACACCAACTGAAGTGTTTTTAAGTTTATTAGAAGGTAGAGACCTTCCAAGTGATGTAACATTTAACCCTTCTATTTCTAGTATAGTAAGTGAATACAGTATTGACCCATATCAAACATTCACTACTGCGGCAACATTTATTACTGAAGATGGGTGTGAAGACGTTGTAGTAATATCTCTTACAGTTGATGAACTGCCTAATGCTGGTGAAGATTCATCGGCAGAATTTTGTGCTGATGAGTTAGTAGGCTTATCTCCTGCTGAGCTTGCAGCATTAATTGCAGACAACATAGACCCTACTGCCGATACAGGTGGTACTTTTGACCCGACATTTACTGAAATTCTTGCTACAGTTGATCCTACCAATCCTACTGGTACTTACTCAACAACTTACACTGTAACTAATGGCGCATGTTCAGATAGTGCAACCTACAGTGTTACAATTAATGAAGGTGCAGATGCAGGTGATGATAACGCAGGAATTATTTGTGAAGATGAAGTATCTGCAACTTTCCCTAATATTAATGCAGTTAGAGCATTTTATTTAAGCTTATTAAATGATGGGGTTTCTGAAACTGGATCATTTAATCCAACTATTAATGAGATTGTAGATTCTTATTTAGCTGATGAGGATGGACTAGGTGATTTTACCACGACTTATACAGTTAGCAATGGAGATTGTGAAGATTCTGTAGAATTAACGGCTAGCATTATTGAAGTGAGTGATGCTAATGCTGGCAGCTTTGACGATATTGATAGTATCTGTTCTGATGAAGCGTCAATTGATTTAACTACGCTTGATAATAATGATCCTGAAGCAACATCAGGTGGAACATTTACAGGCGAAGGTGTTACTGACAATACATTTGACGCATCTGTAGGACCTGGAACTTACACTATAACATATACGGTTGATGAATCGTCATCATCTTGTATTACTGGTAGCGAGTCCACAACTTTTACAATAACAGTTTCAGATGGTACAGGAGCTGGTGAAGATAACACAGGGATTATCTGTGAAAGCGAAGTTGAAGAAACATTCCCAAACAGAGAAGCTGTTAGAGCTTACTATTTAAGCCTTCTTAGTGACGGGGTTGCAGATACTGGAACCTTTAATCCAACAATCAATCAGATCGTAAATGACTATTTAGCTGATGACGATGGATTTGGAGATTTCACAACAACTTACACAGTAGGAACAGGTAGTTGTACAGATTCTGCTGAATTAACCATTAGTGTACTAGAAGAAGTGCCAGCAAATGCCGGTAATTTTGATAATATTGTAGACGTTTGTTCTTTCGAAGACTCGATCGATTTAGCAGCATTAGATAATAATGATCCTGAAGCAACTACAGGTGGAACATTTACCGGAGATGGAGTTTCCGATAACATATTTGATCCTTCCATTGGAACTGGATCTTACACTATAACATACTCTGTAGATGACTCATCTTCTTCTTGTAATACAGGAAGTGACTCAACTTCTTTTACTATTACAGTTGCAGAAGGAACAGGTGCTGGTGAAGATAACACAGGAATTATTTGTGAAAGTGAAATCGATGACACCTTCCCTAATAGAGAAGCAGTTAGAGCATTTTACTTAGACCTTCTTAGCGAAGGGGTTTCAGAAACAGGAACTTTCAATCCAACAATTAATCAGATCGTAAATTCTTATTTAGCTGATGAAGATGGGTTTGGAGACTTCACAACTACTTATACGATAGAGTCAGGTAGTTGCACAGATTCTGTACAGTTAACAATTAGTGTATTGGAAGAAGAGCCTGCAAATGCTGGTGATTTTGATGATATTTTCGACGTATGTTCAGATGATGATATGATTAACTTAAATGAACTTACCAATAACGATGCTGATGCAATAATGGGCGGAACATTTACGGGTGAAAGTGTTACAGATAATATGTTCGACCCTTCAATAGGAGCTGGCACCTACACTATCACTTATAATGTAGACGAATCTACTCCATGTATAACTGGCAGTGATTCAACTTCTTTTGATATAACTGTTGTAGACGCCCCTATTAGTTCTTCAATTTCTAGAAATCTGTGCATTTCAGAAGCAAGAGATATAATTTCTAATCCTGCTGCAGGCTTAGCATATTTACAAGATTTAGTTGAGGAAGCTGGCGTGGATGCTTTTGATGCTGATAATTTCAATGATGGATTTGAAGCCGAAGCTGCAAGACTTGCAGGATTTATTGATACACCATCAAGTGAATCTGAAACATTCAATTTTGAATATACAGATACTTCAGATTCAATTTGTGATGATGGTTTAATTACAATTTCAATAACTATTAATGATCTTCGTGATGCTGAAGCTGGAAATATAGAAAATCAAACAGTTTGTGGAACTGGGGAAATGATTGACTTAACAGACTTTTTCACTGACGAAACTGTTCCAGGAGGTACTTTCTCAGGACCGGGTGTTGACGGGAATATGTTTGACACTTCATTGGATTTAACTGAAGACGGTTATGAAATAACTTATTCTGTTGATGATTCTGCAGATTGTGTTACTGAAGGCACAAGCGATTCCACCACATTCACAATTTTTATAGTAGATTCTGTTGATGCAGGAAATTCTAATAGTGCAGATGTTTGTAGAGTTGATGTAGATGAGCTTTTCCCGAGCAATTCTTCGGTTAGAGCCTTCTATTTAGATTTATTAGATTCTGGAGTTAGCAGAACAGGTACTTTCGCTCCAACTATACAGCAGCTAATTAACGTTTATAATTCTAATCCAGATCAGGATGAATTTACTACAACATATACTATCGATAATGGATCATGTTCAGATAGCGTTGAATTAACAATAAATGTTTATGACGCTTTACCAGCTATAATCGGTGATATCGCAGATCCAGATCCAATTTGTAGAAATGCGGAAGATGTAGATTTATTCTCATTCTTACCTGCAGATGCTAATCCTAACGGAACATTTGAAGGTTACGAAGACGGAGTATTTAGCCCAATGATGTCTGGAGCAGGCACTTTCGATATTACCTACACCCTAACAGATGATTCACCATGTACTGAGGGAGAAGCTTCTGCTACATTCACATTAACTGTTCTGGAATCTGCTTTCGCGGGTATGGATATGGACTTAAGTGTTTGTATGGATGATGACACTCAGGATTTATTCTCATTCCTTTCAGTTGATGCTGATGACAACGGAGAATTCACATATAATGGTGATGTTATTACAGACGGCATGATGAACCCTTCAGATTTTGTAGCTGGAACTTATACAGTAATTTACACTGTTCCTGCTGAAAATGACTGTGGTGAAGACACTGCTGAGTTCACAATCACTGTTGAGGAAGCACCAGATGCTCCAACAGTAGATGGAAACCCGTTCACATTCTGTGCAACTGATGACGCAACTGTAGCTGACCTTTCAGCAACAGGTACTAATCTAACTTTTTATACAGATGAAGACCTAACAATGATGGTTGCTGCCGAAGATGCATTAGAATCTGGTACGTACTATGTAACTCAAAGAAATGATGATGGTGCTTGCGAATCCGAAGCTGCTGAAATTTCAGTAACTATCAATGATGCAGATACTCCAACAATTTCTGAAATGAACCCGAGCTTCTGTGAATTTGATGATGCTACAATAGCAGATCTTACAGATATGATTAACGAAGCTGGAACAATTACATGGTATGATTCTGCAGATGGAGATAACGCACTAAGTAGCGGTACTTCACTACAGGATGGTGTAACATATTACGCAACTATATTTAATGTTGATACTGGATGTGAAAGTTCAGTTAGATTAGCTGTAACTGTATCAATCGATGATGATTGTCCAATAATTATCCCAGAAGGTTTCTCACCAAACGGAGATGGATTGAATGACACATTTGAGATCAGAAACATCAGAGATAAATATCCTAATTTCACTATGGAGATCCGTAACAGATTCGGTGACGTAGTTTACAAAGGAAATGCCAATACTCCTGACTGGGATGGATTTAGCACCGAAGGTTCTTTCGGTAGCGACATTCTACCTGTAGGGGCTTACTTCTACTATCTGAATTGGAACGATGGTAGCACCGAGCCTGTAAGAGGAACTGTATACTTAAGTAGATAATTAGGATAAACAAGAGAACGAAATGAAAAAAATAATCACAAAATATTTATTATTCGCAGGTATTATCCTTTTCTCTATAAAAGGATTAGCCCAGCAAGATCCACTATTCACTCAGTACATGTATAACATGAGTATGGTGAATCCTGCTTACGCGACAGACGATCCAGGAATGCTGGATCTGGGAGCGATCTATAGAATGCAATGGACAGATGTTGACGGTGCACCACGCACCCTCAACTTCTTCGCCCACACTCCTATTAGCGAAAGAGTTGAATTAGGTCTTACCGTAGTTCATGACGAAATTGGAAATGTTGAAAAAACGAACAACATTACTGCAGATTTCGCTTATGTAATTCCTACTGGTGAGAATACTAACTTATCTTTTGGAGCTAAAGCGGGACTTACAACTTTCGATGCAAATCTTTCAGGATTGACAGTTAATGATCCTAATGATCCGGCATTCGAAAACATCAGTGAGATTTTCCCTGTTTTTGGAGTTGGTGCATTCTGGTTTGGAGACAATCACTATTTAGGTGTTTCAGCTCCTAACCTGTTAACTGCAGATCACTTAGACGAAAGTCAGTTACTTCGCGACCGTGGTACAGAAGAGATCCACTACTATTTAACTGGTGGATATGTATTCGACATTAGCGAAAACTTCAAATTAAAGCCTTCTACAATGGTAAGAGGCGTAAAAGGAGCTCCGCTATCTGTTGATGTAAATGCCAACGTATTATTATACGACAGGCTAGAAGCAGGTGTAGGTTACAGATTCGATGAAACTGTAACAGGATTGGTAAACTTTAAAGTGACACCAGGCCTAAGAATTGGATATGCATATGATTATCCAACCTACGATTTGAGCAACGATGGATCACACGAGATCATGTTATTATTTGATCTTGATCTATTCGGACTTAAAAAAGGATATGACAAATCACCTAGATTCTTCTAAAACCCGAATAACATGAAAAATATATATAGTACACTTTTAATAATCTTTGTAAGCATCACCGCTTTCGGACAGAAGTCTGATATAAGGGATGGAGACAAGTTTTTTGCACAGGCAGCGTATATTGATGCTGCTGATGCTTACGAGAACGTAAATGATAAATCTCAGGAGGTTCTTCAGAATCTGGGAGATTCGTATTTCTATACTAATCAAATGCAAAATGCGGCTGAAGTATATGAACTACTTTTCCTAAGACATGAAGGAGCAGTTGAGCCTGAGTATCAATTTAGATATGCTCATACTTTAATGGCAGCTGGAAACTATGTGAAAGCTGATGAGTTAATGAATGAGTTAACTGGTGAAAACTGGGATCATGAAGAATTTGCAAGCGAATTGGATACTATGGTTCCTCACAAATTCAACTATGATCAGGTAATGAACAATGCCTCATCTTCAGATTTTGGTATTGGATTTTACGGAGACCGTGTTGCTTTTGCTTCAACTAGAAATCAAGAGCGTCCGGTTTACCCATGGAACAAACTTCCAACACTTGATCTTTATAGTGCTGAAATGAGTGACGAAGGTGAAATGACCGATATCGTTCTTTTCTCTGACGCCATTAATACTGATGAGCATGAGAGTTCTGCAACCTTCAGCCAGGATGGTACTGTAATGTTCTTTGATAGAACTAACGAAGACAGAGTGAAAAACGAAAATGATGTTCGTGTAGCTCATATTAGTCTTTACCGTGCTGAAAATGTTGATGGTGAATGGACAAATGTTGAAAAACTACCATTTAGCAGTGAAGAATATTCAGTAGAACACCCAAGCTTGAGCGCTGACGGAAGTAAACTTTACTTCTCAAGTGATATGCCAGGTGGAAGTGGATCTTTCGATATTTACGTTGTAGACGTAAATGAAGATGGAACCTACGGAACTCCTCAGAATCTTGGAGCTGGAGTAAATACAGCACAAAGAGAGCAATTCCCATATATAAGTGACGAGGATGTACTTTACTTTACTTCTGATGGACACCAGGGATTTGGAAATCTTGACATCTACAGAGCTGAAGGAGATTTTTCTGAAGTTGAAAACCTTGGAAAATCTATCAATAGTGGAAGTGATGACTTCGCATTCGTCATAAAGGAAAGTGAAGAAACAGGTTATTTCGCTTCTAACAGAAGAGGAACTGACAATCTTTACCAGTTCACTAGAGAAGAGAATGAGATCATCGAAGCTCCAACAGAGACTGATGAGACAAGTGGACAAGATGTAATTCCAGTTGATGGAAGCAAGATCTACTTCGATTTTGACAAAGCGACTATCAAACCAGAATCTAAGCCCGTACTTGACTCTGTTGTTACTTATATGAACGAATACCCTAACATTAAAGTGAAGGTAGAATCTCATGCTGACGCAAGAGGATCTGATAAATATAACATGGAGCTTTCTAAGAGAAGAGCAGCTTCTACTGTAAATTACCTGGTTGAAAATGGTATTGATAAAGGTAGACTGATCTCTGAAGGATATGGAGAAAGCAGACCAACTAATGATTGTACTGAGCCAACTGGATGTTCTGAAGAGCAGTATGCTAAGAACCGTAGAAGTGTATTCGTAGTATCTAACCGAAATGGATCTATGAATGAAGACACTGATATGGAAGAGCCAGAAATGGACGATCAGGAAATGAAAGATCAAGAAGAAAACTAAATTTTTCTAACTGATACTAACTAACCAATCAAAAAGTGAAAAGCCCCGCAAATTGCGGGGCTTTTTTATTTCATTAATTGAATAAATTATCTATTAGGCGGATAACCATCCAAAGCTTTTGAAACGATCTTATTAAACTGCTCCTGTCTCTTTTGTGGCTCTGCATTTACATCAAAGGGAGCTTCAACTACAGCCTGCCATACGAGTGCATCATTTTTTACATCAATAAAGTCAAAAGTAAGTTCAAAATAAGTGTCCATTTGGCCAATAGGAATCCCTCCTGAAACCCCTACTCCAACGTTTCCGCCGCCACCTCCAACACCAAGACCAACCCGGCTGCGATTATCCTGCTCAAATCTTTTGGTGTAAACATTTACATAAATACCAGCATCCCCAGTATTGGAGAAACCTTTTTCCTGCAATTTACTGTTAAGACTTTCCAGCAACCTAGATTCATCTAATTGACTAAGCCCGGTTTGAAGATCGGGATAAATTGAATAGACCTTATACTGGCTAAAATCTACCTGTTGATCATAATCATAGACTGCCTGTGGAGAATTACAGGCAGCTATAAATAGTAATAAGAAAGAATATTTTAATCGTCTCATAATCTGATTTTTACTAAAAATAAGCAAAATCAGATGGGAACTTCAGCTGTTTAACAGGATTTAAACAGGCTCTTTATTAAGCATTTCCCATAGCCTATCTTTCAATTCGGTAAGTCCAGACTGAGCCACTGAGGAAATAAAAATGTATGGAAGTTTTAATTCTTTGTCGAGTTCCTTTGCCATTTCCTGTTTTAATTCCTGATCTAACAAGTCGCTTTTTGAAATAGCGACCAATCGATCTTTATCCATTAATTCAGGGTTATAACGTTTAAGCTCATCAAGAAGAATATCATATTGCTCCTTTATATTCTTGGCATCGGCTGGAATTAAGAACAGCAAAGTAGAATTTCTTTCAATATGTCTCAGGAATCTATGCCCAAGACCTTTTCCTTCCGCTGCACCTTCGATTATTCCAGGAATATCAGCAATCACAAAAGTTTTAAAATCACGATATTCAACAATCCCAAGATTTGGTTTTAATGTCGTGAATTCATAATCAGCAATCTTAGGTTTCGCTGCTGTAATTACTGAAAGCAAGGTGGATTTTCCTGCATTAGGAAAACCAACTAAACCAACATCAGCAAGAACCTTTAATTCTAAGGTAATATCAACCTGCTGACCATCGATTCCCGGCTGTGCGTATCTTGGTGTCTGGTTCGTGGAGCTTTTGAAATGCCAGTTACCACGACCACCCATTCCACCTTCAGCCAATATCAATTCCTGACCGTCTTCAGTGATCTCTTTAATTATCTCGTTAGTATCTGTATCTCTAATTACGGTTCCTAATGGAACTTCAATATATTCATCTGCGCCCTGAGCACCAGAACTTCTTTGCTTGCTTCCGTTACCGCCATGTTCAGCTTTCACATGACGCTTGAATTTCAAATGAAAAAGTGTCCAGAGATTTTTGTTTCCTTTTACAATTACGTGTCCTCCACGACCACCATCTCCTCCATCTGGTCCACCTTTGGTAATATATTTCTCCCTGTGCAGGTGAGCAGACCCCTTTCCTCCTTTTCCGGAAAAAACATGGATCTTTACATAGTCAACAAAATTCCCTTCAGTCATTCTCTTCTATTTCATTAAATCGTCTATCACCACGCTTAGGCGATCGGTGATCTCTTCTATACTTCCTACACCATCAACTCCAAAATATTTATCCTGCTGCTGATAGTAATTTTTCAGAATAGCAGTTTCATCGTAATAAACTTTTATACGATTTCTAATCACCGCTTCATCTGCGTCATCAGGTCTTCCCGAAGTTTTTCCTCTTTCTAATAAACGCTCTACCAGAATCTCATCTTCCACTTCCAGAGCGATCATTGCATGTACTTCAGTTCCTCTAGATTCCAGGTAATTACTCAACGCCTGGGCCTGAGCTTCTGTTCTAGGAAAACCATCGAAAATAAATCCGTTTGCACCTTCATTTTTTTCAACCTCAGCGTTTAGCATATTGATGGTTACCTCATCTGGCACTAACTGTCCTTTATCAATGAAAGATTTTGCGCTTAAGCCTAATTCAGTTTTATTTTTAATATTAAATCTGAAAACATCTCCTGTAGAAATATGGATGAGTTCATATTTATCTTTTAGAATAGTTGCCTGTGTTCCTTTGCCGGCACCTGGAGGGCCAAAAAGCACTAAATTTGTCATTTTGATTATTTGCGTTTATATACTTGAGTAAGGTTACGGCCTAAACCATCATAATCCAGACCAAAACCAACAATAAATTCATTAGGTATATCCATTCCTTTATACTGAACGGGAATGTCTTTTTTATAAGCATCTGGTTTAAAAAATAAAGTCACTACTTTATAATCTTCAACTTCTGCCTGTTTTAAAATCTGATCAATTTCCACAAGAGTATTTCCTGTATCCACAATATCTTCAAGAAGGATTACCTGCCTACCTTTTAAATCCTGATTCAAACCTAATAAGGTTTTCACATTTCCGGTAGTTTCAGTCCCTTCATAAGACCCCATTTTCACAAAACTGATCTCGCAATCACTATTAAACCGCTTGATTATTTCGGAAGCAAACATGAACGATCCATTCAAAACTCCCAGGAAAACCGGATTCTTATTACCAAAATCTTTGTTCAGGGTTTCTGAAATCTGATCTATCACCTGCATTATTTCTTCTTCAGAAATATAAGGTTCAAATTCAAGATCATGCAGTTTTACCAAAATTGTCAAATTTTAAGTGGCAAAGATAAGGAATCTCAATAAGCCTTACCCCTTGATTTCTTACCGAATATCTATGGCAGGAATTACGAATAGGTTATTTTTGCGAAAAGCCTATTTTAATTTATGGTAAATTATTTTTCTTCAGACTTTAAACTCGGTATTCTGGGCGGTGGCCAACTGGGTAAAATGATGTTATATGAAACTCGAAAATATGACATCCAGACGCTTGTTCTTGATCCTAGTAATGAAGCACCCTGTAAAATCTCTTGTAATTATTTTGAACAGGGAGACCTGATGGATTACGATACTGTTCTGAACTTTGGAAGAAAGGCAGACGTGGTGACTTTTGAAATTGAAGGTGTAAATGTCGATGCACTGAAAAAACTGGAATCTGAAGGAATTAAAACATATCCATCTGCCAATACCCTGGAGAAAATTCAGAATAAAGCAGTTCAGAAAAAATTCTACGAAGAGAAGAATATTCCAACCGCAGATTTTGAAGTTTTCGATACGCTAAAAGAACTGAATCAGGCTATAGAGAATGGAAAAATTGAAATTCCATTTGTATGGAAAGGAGCCACTGGTGGTTATGATGGTAAAGGAGTTTCAGTAATCAAAAAAACTGAAGATCTAAATTCCTTACCTGAGGGCGAATGTGTTGCTGAAAAATTGATTCCTTTAAAAAATGAACTGGCAGTGATCGTTGCCAGAAATCCTTCCGGAGAAATGAAAACCTATCCGGTAGTTGAAATGGAATTTCATCCCACTGTGAACCAGGTTGAATATGTGATTTGTCCGGCAAGAATAGATGAAAAAGTTGCTGAACTAGCCAGGAAAACTGCCGAAAAAGTTTCAGAAGCTTTTGAACATGTTGGGTTACTTGCAGTAGAAATGTTTCAAACCGAAGATGATCGAATATTGATAAATGAAGTCGCTCCAAGACCGCACAATAGTGGACATTACAGTATTGAAGCATCTTATACGAACCAATTTGAACAGCACATAAGAGCTATACTGGATCTTCCTTTAGGAAATACAGATAGCAAAGTAGGTGGAATTATGGTTAACTTGGTAGGTGATAAAGATCATGAGGGTGATGTAGTTTATAAAAATATTGACGAGATCATGAAAATGGATGGTGTAACTCCTCATATCTACGGAAAAAAGGCGACCAGACCATTTAGAAAGATGGGGCATGTAACCATTGTGGATAAAGATCTTGACAAAGCCAGAAAGGTGGCTGAAAAAGTAAAGAATAGTATTAAAGTGATAAGCAAATAAGAAATGGGAAAAGTAGCAATTATCATGGGCAGTACCAGCGATATGCCGGTAATGCAGGAAGCTATAGACATTTTAGAAGGTTTTGATTTAGAAGTAGAAGTAGATATCGTTTCTGCTCACAGAACCCCTGAAAAACTTTTTGAATTTAGCAAAACAGCTCATGAAAAAGGTATTAAGGTAATCATTGCCGGAGCTGGTGGAGCTGCACATTTACCAGGAATGGTAGCTTCAATGTCTCCTCTACCTGTTATTGGAGTTCCTGTAAAATCAAGAAATTCTATAGATGGGTGGGATTCGGTTCTTTCAATTCTTCAAATGCCAGGAGGTGTTCCGGTAGCTACCGTTGCATTAGACGGAGCAAAAAATGCAGGTATTCTTGCAGCGCAGATCATTGGAACATCTGATAAATGTGTACTGGATAAGATTCTCGTTTACAAAGAAGGTTTGAAACAGAAAGTTATAGAAGGAGCAAAATCACTAAAAAAATAGAAAAGGCCGCTTTCGCGGCCTTTTAAGTAGCAAACATTATAAATCTGTAATTATTATTTATTAACCATTCTAAATATAAAACCAGAACTTTGTAAACTACTGTATTTTAATTAGTTCGTTTCTAATATGAATCGGCTAAAATATTAAAAAAATATTAAAAATCATCATTAGCGTTAATTAATTTAAGCATTAGCGTTAAACAAAATAAATATATAAATGAGTACTCAGAATATTTTACTAACCGATTTTGAATATGCTCCATTCTCTAAAATCAAGACCGAAGATTATAAACCTGCGATTCTTGAGGCGGTGGAGCTTGCGAAGAAAGATATTAATGACATTGTAAAATCTGATGCAACCCCAACTTTTGAAAATACCATAGAAGCTCTTGAATTTTCAGGAAAAAAACTGGATAGGGTCACTAGTATCTTTTTCAATATCAATTCAGCAGAGACTAATGAGCAAATTCAAAAAATTGCTCAGGAAGTTTCTCCAGTTTTATCTGAATTTAAAAATGATGTGATCCTGAACAAAGAACTTTTTAAAAGAGTCAAAGAGGTATATGATAATAGAACCTCTCTAGACCTTAATGTTGAGCAAAAAACCTTATTGGATAAAAAGTATAAAGCTTTTACCCGAAACGGAGCGAACCTGCCGGACGAAAAACAAAATGATCTAAGAGACATAGATAAGGAATTATCTAAATTGAAATTGCAATTTGGCGAAAATGTGCTTGCCGAAACTAATAAGTATGAGCTGTTAGTTACAGATGAATCCAGATTGGGTGGACTTCCTGAAGGTTTTAAAGATGAAGCTAAATCTATAGCCAAATCAAAAAATAAGGAAGGCTGGATTTTTACTTTAGAATACCCAAGCTATATTCCATTCATGAAATATGCTGCAGACAGGGAATTGCGTAAGGAACTCGCCCTGGCGTTTGGCTCAAGAGCTTTTCATAACGATGAACTGGACAACCAGAAAAACGTGTTGAAAATTTCGAAATTAAGATATAAGCGAGCTAAACTTTTAGGATTTGACTCTCATGCACACTTCATACTGGAAGAACGTATGGCGGAAACTCCTGAAAAGGTGGACTCCTTTCTAGAAGAAATGCTCGAGAAAGCTAAACCAGCTGCTGAGAGAGAATTTAAGGAACTGGAGAATTTTGCCCAGGAACTTGATGGTATAGACGAATTGCAAAAATGGGATTCAGCTTATTACGGGGAAAAATTGAAACAGAAATTATTCGATCTGGACGATGAGAAGCTTAAGCCATATTTTAAACTTGAAAATGTAATACATGGCGTATTTACCGTAGCTCAGAAACTTTACGGACTTCAATTTAAAGAAGTAACCAATATTGACAAATATCACCCAGACGTAAAAACTTACGAGGTAACCAACGAATCTGGAGAAGAGATCGCTTTATTCTATGCAGATTTTCATCCAAGACCAGGG
Source organism: Christiangramia sediminicola (assembly GCF_031344135.1). Taxonomy (NCBI): domain Bacteria; kingdom Pseudomonadati; phylum Bacteroidota; class Flavobacteriia; order Flavobacteriales; family Flavobacteriaceae; genus Christiangramia; species Christiangramia sediminicola. The sequence continues at coordinate 42,643 of NZ_JAVJIU010000005.1, read as the reverse complement.
AAAAGAGATGGTGCATGGATGACGATTTATAAAGATCAATACGTTCAGGATAATAAGAATGAGCGCCCGCATATCTCGATAGTATGTAATTTTACAAAACCTACAGAAAAAGATCCTTCTCTATTGACTTTTAATGAGGTTACCACACTTTTCCACGAATTTGGACATGCATTACACGGGATGCTTGCAAATACTACCTATCCAAGCCTATCCGGTCCTAATGTATATTGGGATTTTGTAGAGTTACCTAGTCAGGTTCTAGAAAACTGGTGTTACGAGAAAGAATCTTTGCAGTTGTTTGCGAAGCATTATAAAACAGGAGAAGCTATACCTCAGCAATACATCGAGAAAATTAAGGAATCGGCTAACTTTCTGGAAGGAATGGCAACTTTGAGACAATTGAGTTTCGGAATGCTTGATCTTAGCTGGCACGCAATTGACCCATCTAAGGTAACCGATGTGAAAAAACATGAAGTAGAAGCTTTTGAAAAAACCAAGCTCTATCCCGATGTTCCAACAAATTGTATGAGCACGGCATTCTCTCATATTTTCCAGGGAGGATATTCTGCCGGCTATTATTCATATAAATGGGCTGAAGTACTGGATGCAGATACATTCGAATATTTTACTGAAAATGGGATCTTCAGCAAGGATATCGCAGATAAATTCAGGGAAAATATTCTTTCTAAAGGTGGTACAGAGCATCCAATGGAATTATATAAGCGTTTCCGCGGGAAAGAACCTAAACCTGATGCTCTATTAAGAAGAGCCGGATTGATTTCGAAATAGCTGAAAACAGTTGCTGCATCTATAAATCTTATCTTTTCTATAACTTTAGATAGCCTTTCTTTTGCTATTTTTGATTAGAACCGATTTAATCTAGATCATGTCAGCTAACACGCTCGACCCAAATAAATGGGTTGATAAATATTCAGACTACCTTTTCAACTATACGATCGTTCGCGTGAACAATCGTGAGGTAGCGAACGATCTGATTTCAGAAACCTTTTTAGCTGCATTGAAATCAGCAAAGAATTTTAAAGGTGAAGCAAGTGAAAGAACCTGGCTGATTTCGATCTTAAAAAGAAAAATTATAGATTACTACCGCAAAATCAATTCTCGAAAAGGTAAGGCCGAAGTAAAGATCAATTATTCTGATGATTACAATGAAGGAGAATGGCTGGAAGAACAGGTAGCAGATCAGTTTGACCGGACCGCTGAAGATGAAATGGAAAATAATGAACTCGGTCTAGCGATCCTTGACTGTCTAGATTCTATTAATGAAAAACATGCTGAGATCTTTAAGCGAAAAACAATAGATGGTGCTGATACAGAAGCAATTTGTAATGAATTTAATATCACGCCGTCTAACCTCTGGGTTATAATTCACAGAGCCAGAACTGCCTTGGCTGCTTGTTTAGAAAAAAACTGGTTTTAATTATGAGTAAAAAAAGTAAGTTTTCTTTTGTTGATTGTTCTGAAGCGGCTACTTGCTGCGATAAGGCTCAGTACGAAGAAGCTAATTTATTCGAAAAAGCAAAATTGATGCTTCATCTGTTTTTTTGCAAAACCTGCAGGAAATTCTCTAACAGGAATTCTAAACTCACCCATCTTATGAAGGAGTCTAAATTAGAGACCTGTCCCGAGGAGAAGAAAAAGCAATGGAAAGAGCAGATCAAAAAGGAATTTGCGGAAGAGCGAACTTAAAAGTTAAATAAATTCCCAGATAGAAGATCGGCACCGCCTCTACCCAGAAAGAAGAATAATACTTGTTTTGAAATTCTTTTGCCTTCCACAACATTATCCCACTTATCAATAATACTATTATCAAAGCTAGAAATTCATTCGAATTAAAAGAATTCTGAAATAATTCTATCAGAAAGATCAATACGATCAAAACACTTCCAAAAACCTTCGTTTTAAAACTCCCAAGGAGTTGAGGGATCGTACCTAATTCTTCATTATCAAAATTAAGATCTCTTATTTCAAAGGGTAAGGTTAGCACGACTACCAACATTAAACGTTGGAGAAAATCGACAATTAGTTCAGTTCCAAGATATTTTTCTGCATTAATAAGAGGCAATATTTCTGTAGATCCGGCCCATACGATCGCTATGATAAATATCTTAAGCCCGGGAAGACTCCGAAGATTTTTTCCAGCTCCAAAGATGGGTATCGCATAAAAAAGAGTAAAAACCCCAAGTATCCCGGTTGCGATTAAAACATCAACCTCTAATTGCAAGCAGAAATAAATAAGAGCCAGGAAACAAATTCCTGAAAATATCTGGATGATCCTCAGGTTTTGAGCCAGACTTAAATGATGCAGTTTGGCAATTCCTGCATACTTTACAAAATTATACCCGGTGATCGATGAAAAGAATATGAAGAAAATCAGATTCTTTTCTAATTGCAAATCGTGTTGAAAAATAGTGATCAGGGTAAAGGCAACAACCGCTAAAGAAACATGGATGCTACTATTTATGTAAAGTTCGAAAGCATTTTTCAAATACTTCATTTTACGAAATTACATATAAATTCAAATAGATAATTCCTCACAAAAAATCTTAACAACTGTATACCCCTAAACTTTAAAAAATTAGCATGAAATTATGTATTTTCGCAGCACGAAAAACACAACTATTTTATTTTAATGAGAACAGATTCTTTCGCGTTACGTCATATAGGTCCTAAAGCAGAAAATCTACAGGAAATGCTGGACACTATAGGCGCTGAGTCTATAGAGCAATTGATCTACGAAACGATCCCGGACGATATCAGGTTAAGTGAACCTCTGAACCTTCCGAAAGCGATGAGTGAAAATCAATATGCAGAGCATATTAAAAAGCTTTCAGAAAAGAATAAGGTTTTTAAAACCTACATCGGCCTAGGATATCATCAGACTATTCTGCCAGCGGTTATCCAGAGAAATATTCTGGAAAATCCGGGTTGGTATACAGCCTATACTCCTTACCAGGCAGAGATCGCTCAGGGACGTTTAGAAGCGTTATTAAATTTCCAGACTATGGTAAGCGACCTTACAGGGATGGAAATCGCCAACGCATCATTGCTTGACGAATCAACGGCTGCAGCCGAAGCAATGGCATTGCTACATGCTGTTCGCGATAGAAAGCAAAAGAAAAACGATGTAAATAAGTTCTTTGTTTCTCAGCAAACTTTACCTCAGACGATTTCTCTAATGGAAACCAGAGCCAATTTCTTAGGAATTGATATGGTAGTTGGAGATCACGAAGAATTTGATTTTTCTGATGAGTATTTTGGAGCTTTGGTTCAATACCCAGGAAAATTCGGTCAGGTATTTGACTATTCTGAATTTGTTGAAAATTGTCAGAATGCAGGTATCAAAACAGCTTTTGCTGCAGATATTCTTAGTCTGGTTAAATTACAGGCTCCTGGTGAGTTAGGAGTTGATGTTGTTGTTGGTACTACGCAAAGATTTGGAATTCCGTTGGGTTATGGAGGACCTCATGCCGCTTATTTCGCGACCAAAGAAGAATATAAGCGTAACCTTCCGGGAAGGATCATCGGTCTCACCAAAGATCTTGACGGAAATAACGCATTGAGAATGGCTCTTCAAACAAGAGAGCAACATATAAAAAGAGATAAGGCCACTTCCAATATTTGTACCGCTCAGGTATTGTTGGCAGTGATGGCCGGGATGTATGCAGTGTATCACGGACCGAAAGGACTTGAATATATTGCTAATACAGTACATGCCACAACGGTTTCTTTAGAAGACAGTCTGAAGGAGCTTGGATTTGAGCAATTGAACTCAGCATATTTCGACACCATTCATGTAAAAGCAGATGCTTCAAAACTGAAGGAAATTGCTGAAAAACATGAGATAAATTTCTTCTATCCAGACAATGAGAGTGCATGTATTTCTATCAACGAAACTACCACTTTAGATGATCTTAATGCGATCCTTGCTGTTTTTGCTGAAATAGCAGAAAAAGAGAATAAAGAGATCGAAGAACTTACCGATAGAACTGCGATCCCTAAAAGTCTTGAAAGAAAAACAGAATTCTTAACACACGAAGTTTTCAATCTCTACCATTCAGAGACTGAACTAATGCGTTATATCAAAAAATTAGAACGCAAGGATCTTTCCTTGAACCATTCTATGATCTCTTTAGGATCATGTACAATGAAGTTAAATGCTGCTTCAGAAATGCTACCACTAAGCAATCCGCAATGGGGTAATTTACACCCATTCGTACCGGTAGATCAGGCAGAAGGTTATCAAACCGTTTTAAAAGAACTGGAAGATCAGCTAACTGAGATCACAGGCTTTTCAGCTACCTCTCTTCAACCAAACTCTGGTGCACAGGGTGAATATGCTGGATTGATGGTAATCAGAGCTTATCACGAAGCAAATGAAGAAGGTCACAGAAATGTTTGCCTAATACCTTCATCTGCTCATGGAACAAACCCTGCTTCTGCTGTGATGGCTGGAATGAAAGTGGTTGTTACCAAGGCTTCTGAAAACGGAAACATTGATGTTGATGATCTACGTGAAAAAGCATTAAAGCATAAAGACAATCTTGCTGCTTTAATGGTTACTTATCCATCTACTCATGGTGTATTTGAATCTGCTATTCGGGAGATCACAAATATTATCCATGAAAATGGAGGTCAGGTTTATATGGATGGTGCTAATATGAATGCCCAGGTAGGATTAACTAATCCTGGAAGAATTGGCGCAGACGTTTGTCACCTCAACCTGCATAAAACATTTGCCATTCCGCACGGTGGTGGAGGGCCAGGTGTTGGACCAATTTGTGTTGCAAAGCAATTGAAGCCATTTTTACCAGGCAACCCTGTAATAAAAACAGGAGGTGATCAGGCAATCGGAGCGATTTCATCTGCTCCATGGGGATCATCTTTGGTTTGTCTTATCTCTTACGGATATATCAAAATGCTAGGAACTGGAGGTCTTCAAAAGGCTACTGAATATGCTATTTTGAACGCAAATTATGTCAAGGCAAGACTTGACGGTCACTATAAAACGCTTTATTCCGGGGAAAGAGGAAGAGCTGCTCACGAAATGATCATTGACTGCCGTCCATTTAAAGAACAGGGTATCGAGGTTACAGATATTGCGAAGAGACTGATAGATTACGGTTTCCACGCTCCTACGGTATCTTTTCCTGTAGCCGGAACAATGATGATAGAGCCTACAGAAAGTGAAAGTAAACCGGAATTAGACCGTTTTTGCGATGCTTTGATTTCAATTAGACAGGAAATTGATGAGCTTACCGCTGAAGACACGAATAATGTATTGAAAAATGCTCCGCATACAATTCATATGTTAACATCAGATGAATGGAAACTGCCATATTCGAGAGAGAAAGCGGCATATCCACTGGCCCATCTTCATGATAATAAATTCTGGCCGAGCGTTAGAAGAGTTGACGAAGCCTTTGGAGATAGAAACCTGATGTGTACCTGTCCCCCAACAGAAGAATACGCTGAAGCTTAAGACTGTAAAGTCTTCGTTATAAAGAAAAACCTGTCTGATGGCAGGTTTTTTTTGACCAAAAAAATATCTATTTTGAGCGGGTATTAATACTATTTATTTAAATTGTAAAATTAACAATAAGAAAGTCAGATGAACTGCAAAATCACCGGAACGGGAAGCTATATACCAAATGTTGTAACAAAAAATGCTGACTTTGACCAACATGAATTTTATAATCTTGACGGCTCAACATTTCCTCATGATAATGAAACTACCATCAGGAAATTCAAGGCTATTACAGGAATTGAAGAAAGACGCTATTTAGATGAAAATCTTAATACTTCAGATATTGCTGTTATTGCCAGCCAGAAAGCTATAGAAAGTTCAGGCATAGATCCTGAAACTCTGGATTACATTATTGTAGCTCATAATTATGGTGATGTAAAATCTAATTCCATTCAGAGTGATACGGTACCGAGTTTAGCGACCAGAGTAAAATCTCATCTTAGAATTAAAAATCCTAAGTGTGTGGGATACGATCTTCTTTTTGGATGTCCGGGATGGATAGAAGGTATGATCCAGGCGAAAGCTTTTATCAATGCCGGTATCGCTAAGAAATGTCTTATTATTGGTGCGGAAGCGCTTTCAAGGGTAGTTGATAAACATGACCGTGACTCCATGATCTTTTCAGATGGTGCCGGAGCAGTTATTCTCGAAGCTTCTGATGAGGATTCAGGAATTTTATCTCATGAATCTGCCACGTATTCCTTTCAGGAGTCAGATTATATCTACTTCGGAAAGTCAAATCACAATACAGCTCCTGAAGATATAAGGTACATCAAGATGCACGGTAGAAAGATCTACGAATTTGCCTTAGTAAATGTGCCTAGAGCAATGAAAGAATGTCTTGAAAATAGTGGTAAAACCATTACAGACCTGAAGAAGATTTTTATTCATCAGGCTAATGAAAAGATGGATCATGCGATCATTCAAAGATTTTACAAGCTCCACGGGATGACTCCGCCAGAGGATGTTATGCCAATGACCATTCACGAATTAGGGAATAGTAGTGTTGCTACCGTGCCTACTCTTTTTGACCTGGTTCAGCGAGGAAAAATTGATAATCAAAAACTCGAAAAAGGAGATATTGTTCTTTTCGCCAGTGTTGGCGCTGGGATGAACATTAATGCGATCACTTACCAGATCTAAAATGTACGAGAATACTTTTCCCGAAAAGCGCTACCAAAAAACCCTTGAATTTTTAAAAGAACAGGTTCCTCCTCCCGCCAGAGTTCTGGATCTAGGAGTAAAAAATCCATTTTCTGAGATCATGATCCAGAATGGATACGAAGTAACCAATACTACAGGCGAAGATCTAGACGATAATTTTGAAGCTGTAAAAAATGATCATTACGATCTGGTGACAGCATTTGAAATCTTTGAACATCTGCTTGCTCCTTATAATATAATGAAGGAAATTAAGGCAGATAAGATCATCGCAAGTGTTCCTCTTAAATTATGGTTTTCTCCTGCTTATAGAAGCAAAACCGATAAATGGGACAGGCATTATCATGAATTTGAAGACTGGCAATTCGACTGGATTTTTGAAAAGAGTGGATGGGAGATCAAGAAAACTCTCAAATGGACAAATCCCGTCAAAAAGATTGGAATAAGACCTATCTTAAGAAAATTCACTCCTCGCTATTATGCGGTTTATGCTGAAAAAAAGTAGGCTTCTATCCTAAAATTCTATCTTAGCAATTCACAGTAATTTCCAGTCCTTGAAGATCTATATTGTTATACCCGCACATAATGAAGCTAACTTTATAGGCAAAACCCTGCAATCACTGGCAGATCAAAGTCTGAAGCCTGATAAGCTCATAGTTGTAGACGATAGTTCTACTGATGATACCGCTTCGATTGTTGAAAAATTCGCCGTTGAGCATTCCTTTATAAAATTGATCAGGAACAATTCTTCCACTGAACATGCTCCGGGAAGCAAAGTGATCAACGCCTTTTATAAAGGTTTTTATGAGCTGGATGACAGCTTTGACGTTATTTGTAAATTTGATGCCGATCTTATTTTTCCTGAAAATTATCTGGAAAAAATAGTTCAACATTTCGAAAACGATTCCCTTGCAGGAATGGCCGGCGGATTTTGTAGCGTCCAACGAAAAGATAAATGGATTCCTGAAAATCTTACCGGGAAAGATCACATTCGAGGCGCTTTGAAAGCCTATAGAAAACATTGTTTTATACAGATTGGAGAACTAAAACCCGCTATGGGTTGGGATACCGCAGATGAATTACTGGCTCGTTTTCATGGCTGGAAAGTGGTTACAGATGAATCATTGCTAGTAAAGCATTTAAGACCTACAGGAATGAATTACTTCGAGCATTCCGGCAGGAAGCAAGGAGAAGCATTCTACAGGCTGCGTTATGGGATATTTTTGAGCCTTATCGCTTCTGCTAAGCTTGCCGCAATGAAGATGAACCCTTTCGCCTTTCTTCATTACGTATCCGGATATTTTCAGGCACAAAACAAAAAACGACCTTTTCTCGTTTCAGAAGAAGAAGGTCGTTTTATAAGAAAATTACGCTGGGCGAATATTCGAAAGAAGATCGCTTAATCTTCCAGCACTTCTTTTAGAGGTCGTCCTGTTGAAGCGTCAGGAAAAGAATTCCCTAACATAGCAGAAATTGTAGGTGCGATATCAGGAATTACAGACTTCTCCACAGTACTTCCATGTTTTATTCCTTTTCCGAAGAAGATCAAGGGTACATGAGTATCGTAAATAAATCCTGAACCGTGGGTTGTCCCCTTATCTGGATAGATAATATAACCGGGATCCAATACAAATACTACATCTCCGCTGCGCTCCTGATTGAAACCATTCTGAATAAGTGAACTTATTCCTTTAGTAAATGTTCCCGATTGCAATTGAGATCTGGTATAAACTCTTGAAATATTCTTTTGCTGAAGAAGGTAATGAGCTAATTTTTGCCCCACCTCTTGCGCATTAAGCTTTTCTTCCTTTAGTACATCATAATCGAAAAAGATCTGTGTATTTGATATATTCTTGATCAGGTTTTCAACTTCAAACTCATCAGCTACGAACTTTTCGATCTTTTCATTTTCATCTACATCATTGAAATATCCAGAAGGAATTTTTCTGGTTTTTAAATAAGAAGGAACATCAACACCACCATGATCTGCAGTAAGAAAAACAGTGTATTCACCAGCACCAACGGTTTCATCCAGATATTTCAGAAAATCTCCAATAGCGATATCAAGCCTTATATAGGTATCCTCTACTTCCTTTGAATTAACTCCGAAGTTATGACCAACATAATCTGTACTTGAAAAACTAAGCGTCAAAACATCGGTTACCTCATCCTGACCCAAAGATTCTCCTTCAATTGCAGCCTTGGCAAATTCAGCAGTGAGATCATTTCCATAGGGAGTTGCTTTAATTAACTCGAAATTTCCATTTTCAGCAGCAAGAGATTTTAAATCATAGGGAAAAGTCGCTTTTTCTTTACCCTGATATCCGAATTCAAATTCATTTTCGTCTACACCACTTTCAGTATAAGTTTTTATATCTCTTAGCGTATTCCAGGTTTTCAAATAACTTTTAGCTTTCCCGGAATTATTGAATTCTTTGACCCATTCTGGTAATTCTTTCATGTAGAAAGAACTAGTGATCCATTTTGCTTCATCTCTACCATGAAACCAGTAAGCCGCATTGGCAGTATGTCCGGCAGGTAAAATAGCTCCTCTGTCTTTCAAAGCTATACCGATGGTCTTACCTCTCATTTGAGTATGTAAACGATTCTCATCTCCAAAAGTGGTAGATTTCATTCTCCAAGGAGACATCTTCCCTGCCCTATCTTCGGTCCCAACAGGAGTGACTGTATTATCTGAAGCACAGTAAACCGTATCGTTTTCGAACTTATCGAACCAACTATTGCTTATAATCCCATGATATTCCGGAGTTGTACCAGTAAAAACTGAAGCATGGCCAGGACCGGTATAGGTTGGAACGTAATTAAAATGGTTATTTTTAAAATTATATCCTTTATTCACCATTCTCTTGAATCCGTCTTCCCCAAACTGATCCCAGAAACGAGTTAGATAATCATACCTCATCTGGTCTACAACAATTCCAACAACCAGTTTTGGCTTCTCATTAGTGATCTGAGCCTTTAATGGTGACAAACCAAGTAGCATAATGAATGCTAATAAATACCGTCTCATTAAGTTAAGTTTTTAAATAGGCCTCAAAAATACTAAACTTGAAACGCTAAAGTTTAATTAAGCGTTAAATACTTTAGAGCATAATTTTAGTATTTTAGCTTTTCAAAATTCAATTAATGACCTACCTGCACTCCATTGGGGAATATTTTTTAATGCTTAAAGGAGTTTTTGGCCGAATGACCAAGGGTTCGGTTCTCAGAAATCTTATTTTTAAAGAGATTAATGAGCTTATCATGGGCTCACTGGGAATTGTTGCATTTCTTTCGTTCTTCATCGGGGCGGTAGTTGCAATTCAAACGGCACTAAACCTTAACAATCCACTTATTCCAAAATCGCTTGTAGCCTATGCTGCGAGACAATCTGTGATCCTTGAATTCGCTCCAACCTTTATTTCTATAATTATGGCAGGTAAAGTTGGATCTTTTATCACCTCCAGTATTGGTTCTATGAGGGTTACTGAACAGATTGACGCACTGGAAGTAATGGGAATAAATTCTAAAAATTATTTGATCTTTCCGAAGATCACTGCCATGCTTACGTATCCCTTCGTGATAGCAATTTCAATGTTCCTTGGAATTGCCGGAGCATATTGCGCAGCTGTTTTTGGTGGTTTCGTAACTTCTGACCAGTTTTTAACCGGTCTTCAGGATGATTTCAATGGATTTCATTTGACGTACGCTTTTATAAAGACATTTCTTTTCTCATTCATATTAGCAACGGTTCCCGCCTACCATGGTTATTACATGAAAGGTGGTGCCCTGGAAGTTGGTGAAGCATCTACCACTTCCTTCGTGTGGACTAGTGTGGTTCTAATTATCACCAACTATTTTGTTACTCAACTTCTATTAAGCTAACGAATGATACAGGTAAAAAACTTACATAAAGGATTTAATAATCAGGAAGTACTTAAAGGCATCGATTATACTTTTGAGAGAGGAAAGACAAACCTAATTATTGGTCAGTCTGGTTCTGGTAAGAGTGTATTTTTGAAATGTATGCTTGGTCTTTTCAAAGCCGATAAAGGTACCATTGAATATGACGGAAAGCCTTATTCTAGTTTTTCAGATGAAGAACAAAGAGAGCTAAGAACCGAAATGGGGATGCTTTTCCAGGGAGGAGCATTATTTGATTCCATGACCGTCGAGGAAAACGTAATGTTCCCGTTAAGAATGTTCACTAAGCAGCGTAGGAAGGAAATGCTTGAACGTGTTCATGAGGTTCTGAAAAGGGTAAATCTTGAGGGTTCTGAAGATAAAATGCCTTCTGAAATTAGTGGTGGAATGCAGAAAAGGGTGGCAATCGCCCGTGCGATCGTGAACAAGCCTAAATATCTTTTTTGTGATGAACCTAATTCGGGGCTGGATCCTCAAACTGCTACCGTAATTGATAATTTAATTCAGGAGATCACCCACGAGAACGATATTACTACAGTATTGATCACACATGATATGAACTCGGTTCTGGAAATTGGAGAACGAATTGCCTTCTTGAAAGATGGTAAACTAGCCTGGAAAGGAACCAAAGACGAGATCTTTAAAACTGATGAAAAGACAGTAACCGATTTTGTTTATTCTTCAAACCTATTCCAGAAAGTTAGAGAAGCTCAACTCAAAGGACTGTAAACTACCTAACGTTTTTTATCGCGAGCGTATCAAGATCTAATCTTACTCGCATCCAGTTCGCAAATTTCTCCTGCTGCGAGGTCAATTCACTATTCCTGATCTTATCATTCCAGATCACAGTAAAAGTTGGAATGGTATCAGTCTTTTGAAAGTTGGTTGTTATAAGATTTGAATAGCCAATTTCTTCAATACCCTCATAATTGATCTTCGCTTCCTTACTCAAGTTAGCGAAAGAAAAATTATCGCCACGATATTTGGATAATTCTGTTTCCAGTAATTCAATTCGTCTATCCTTATTCTGTAAAGCTTCCTGGTTTTTCACATACAGATCTTCCAGAATACCACTTCTTACTTCAGTAGATAATTGATTCAAATCCTGACTTTGATCATTCCCCTGGTGTACGACTAATTCGGCTTCCTTTAAAGCCTCGATATCACCAAGGCTCTCTTGCCAGGTTGAAATTGTAGCCATTGGAATTGTATTACCAATCATATAAACGTCTATTCTCTTCTCTTTATAATCACTGGTAGATTTTAACGTTTCAGCCCCAGTGTATCTCACAGTGTTTTCGATAAACTCTACTGATTTACTTTCAAAAACCTGCTGTCTTAGCAATTTTACAAATAAGATCACACTTGGGATCATTACAATGATTGCCACAGTTGAGGCAATTTGAGCAATACGCTTTCTCCTTTTACTATTGGCATATTTCACCAATGGAAAGCCTAAAAGTTTTGAAACCACAAAAGTGGAAAGAGCAATAAAAACAGCGTTGATCGAAAATAAATAGAGAGCACCAAGAGAAAATTCCCATCGTGCATTCGCAATACCATAACCTACAGTACATAATGGCGGCATAAGAGCAGTGGCGATGGCAACCCCCAGGATCACACTGGCAATTGTTCCCTTTTTAGTTTTTGCTACAATAAGGGCAAGCCCACCAAATATCGCAACTAAAACATCAAGAATTGTTGGATAAGTTCTGGCGACTAGTTCAGGAGTTTCATTTTTAACAGGCGAAATAAAAAAGTAAATAGTAGCAGTTAACACGCTAAGTCCTACCATTATTCCCAGGTTTACGAAAGATCGCTTAAGGGTATCAACATCATTAATAGCTACAGCCATCCCAATTCCAACAATAGGTCCCATAAGAGGAGAAATAAGCATGGCACCAATAACAACAGCCGTACTACTCACATTAAGCCCGATAGAAGCTACGAAAATGGAAAATATAAGGATCCACGCATTATGCCCCTTGAATGAGATATCTTTTTGAACTGCTTCAACGGTAGATTCTCTATCGGTATCTTCGCGAATGTCTAGAAGTCGGCTAAGAAAGTTCCTCGCCTTTTTTTGTATCTCCTTTGCATCTTCCCGAAGATTTTCTTTCCCGGAATTTTTTAAGCTATGTTGCTTATTTTCTGAATTTTCCATTTTTATCCTAGATCTTCTCCAAAATCCTTCATCACCTTCTCCCGTAATTGTTTTATTTCCTGTTCTTCAGATTTGGGAACGATCATAAGAATATCCTTATCTTCCACTACGATATAATCTGAAAGTCCCTTTAAAACTACAATCTTTTTATCAATTGTAGACACGATATTATTTTCTGAATCTTCCGAGAGCAACCTGCAGTTAATAGCCGTATTTTCTTCATCATCTGAAGGTAATTCTGTCTTCACCGATGACCAGGTTCCAAGATCACTCCAGTCAAAGCTCACCGGGATCACATAAACAGAATCTGACTTTTCCATGATTCCGTAGTCAATGGAAATATTAGCGGCTAGTTTATAGTTCTCTTCAAGGAATTGTTTTTCATCCTTGGTATTCCAAATAGATTCTCCTTTATTCAAAACCTTATAGGAATCTGGCAGGTGTTCTTTGAAATTCTCGATAATGAATTTTGCACTCCATATAAAGATTCCTGCATTCCAGGCATAATTACCGGCCTCAATAAACTGCTCGGCTTTTTTCTTTCCAGGCTTTTCGGTGAATGCGTCAACCTTTTTCAGGTCCTCCTTATTCTCCTTATCATATTTTATATAACCATAACCAGTATTTGGCTCCGTTGGTTCAATTCCTAAAGTCACTAACCTATCTTCATTCTCAACACTATCAAAAGCTTGCTGAAGCGCACTTATGAATTCATCTTCTTCCTTGATCCAGTGATCACTTGGCGCAACCACGGTCAATGCTTTTGGATTCTTCTTATAGATCTTTAAAGCTCCAAGCAGAATACTTGGCGCTGTATTTCTCATTTCCGGTTCAGGAACTATTTGATCTTCCTTTATCTGAGGAACCTGCTCCTTGACCATATCTACATATCTCGCGTTGGTAAGCACGTAAATATTTTCCGAAGGAATAATCTTAGACAAACGCTTGAAAGTTGTTTGAAACAAGGTTTCGCCTGCTCCAAGAATATCTATGAATTGCTTGGGATTTGACGCTTTGCTTGCTGGCCAGAATCTTGATCCAACTCCACCAGCCATCAAAATAGCGTAATAATTATCTTTCTTACTCCCCGTCATAATATTAAACCTTGATTAAATGCACTTCTGCATTTGGTTGAAATAAATAAATTTTTCCTGTATCCATTTCCAGGCATTCATATCTTTTCACTTTCCTGGGACCTTTTTTAAAAGTTTTACCGTTATGGATCTTGAATATACTTCCCGATGGAATTTCAAAAATATAGCTTTTATCATTTTCCGGATCAAAACTTTTTAACGCAACAGATAAAGCTGCATCTGTGTCACTACTAGCTTTCGGATTTCTAAAATGATTGGCGATTACCGGAAGCAATGCGTTTGGAAAGATCTCAGGTCTTATAAATGGTAACATCAGGCTTCTAAAACAATGCTTCCATTCATTGCCGTGAGGTTTGATCTCCCTGCCATATTTTTCAAATGCGATTAAATGTGCAATTTCATGAACACTCGTTATCAAAAACCTGTATTTATTTAGGTTTGCATTAATAGTAATTTGCTGTGTTCCGTTTGGCCTTCTTCTGTAATCTCCATGCCTTGTTACTCTTTCATTAACGATCTTTAAATGAACACTATTCATTTTGATGAGTTCTGAAACAGGTTCTACCGCATTTGCCGGCAAATATTTAGCAAGGATTTCCTTCATGAATTATGGTGTACTGTTAGACACCTGCATTATTTTACCATTATAGAATTTCTGTCCGTTCAGACTAAAATCTGCGATGTAGGCCGCCATATCTTCAGCTGTCACCGGCGCTTTATATCCCGGGAATGCTTCTTCCAACATTTCGGTTTGTACAGCACCAAGAGCAAGCGCATTAAAAGATGGCCCGTTTTCCTTATACTCTTCAGCAAGCAGCTCTGTTAGAGTTAAAAGAGCTCCTTTGCTTGAACTGTATGCAGCTAGTCCCGGAAACTTCATGCTTCCCTGAATTCCACCCATACTGCTAATATTTAGGACATGCGATGTATCTTCCATAAATGGAAGCAATTTTCTGGTCACCTCAGCAACACCAAAAACGTTAACCTGGTAAACTTTTAAAAAATCCTCGTAACCTGAATCTTTAAATGGCTTATTCAAAAGTGCACCAGCATTATTAATAAGAACATCTACCTTAGAATCCCAGTTTTCAGAAATATAATTGACAGCCTCATTAAGACTATCATCACTTGTTATATCAAAAGAGAACGTGTGAACGTTCTCTAATTTTAATTCCTTTACAGGCTTTTCATTCCTTGAAAGTGCCAGAATCTGATGACCCATTTTAGAAAGGGTTTTCACCAGTTCAAAACCAATTCCACGACTAGTTCCCGTAATTACAATTCTCTTCATTAATCTTTCATTTTTATTTCTTTCTCAGCCGTATTTGCCATTTTAGACAATCCAGGTATCAGGTCTTCAATTAAGGAAGCCATGAAATCCGGATCCAAAAACTGAGATTCATCATCTACATGGTGATAATATGGATAATTAGAAAAATCGAAAGTACTTACTGTTTGAGAAGGCACATTGAACTCCTGGAAAAAAGGATAATTATCGCTTCTCTGGAAAAGACTCATTTGCTGTGCCTGAGGTAAAAATCCAAGAACTTTATCACCTTCGGAATACGTATTGAACTTTTCAGCAAGGTTTGATTTTTCAAAACCGGTTAAATATGCCTGATAATCCTTAGCCTTCATTGGCACTCCAATCATCTCCAGGTTAAACATCACATAAAGATCAAGACCATCAGCTTTTAATTTTTCAGCTAAATGTTTAGAACCTCTCAATCCCATCTCCTCTCCTGAAAACAGAGCAAAAATGATACTTCTTTTATTATCTGAATTTTTTGAAAAATGTTTTGCCAGATGGATTACTCCTACAGTTCCGGCGGCATTATCATTCGCTCCGTTGGCAATCGTATCGCCCTCAACTTCTTTCGCGGTCCCTATATGATCGTAATGAGCCCCAATAATGATATATTCATTTTTTAATTCCGGATCTGATCCTTCTACTACACCAAGAATATTAAAACCCTGGACATCGTTCACCATGAAGTTATCACGGTAAGTTTCAAAATAAGGCTTCACACCAAATTCCTTGAATTTCTCTTCAATGAATTTCGCAGCATCTTCGATACCTTCAGTACCTGTTTTTCTACCCATCAATTCATCTGAAGAAAGATAGGTAAGGTCCTCGCGAACTTCTTCTTTTGATACAACTATTTTAACTGATTCCGATTCAGTAGTACTAGAGTTCTGACCGGAACAAGCAAGAACGGAAAACATCACTAGGAGCATTCCGTTGATTCTATTGAATATTTTAATTTTTCTCATACCGCTAAAGATAAAAAAATCCCGCGATTAGGCGGGATTCTTAAAATTTATTACAATCTGAAATTAAGCCAGCATCGTTACTGGATTTTCAAGATATGTTTTCAATGTTTGAAGGAAAGCGGCTCCAGTTGCGCCATCTACAGTACGGTGGTCACAAGCGAGGGTCAGTTTCATAGTATTTCCAACTACAATCTCTCCATTTTTAACTACCGGTTTCTCTACGATAGTTCCTACTGAAAGGATCGCTGAATTTGGCTGGTTGATGATACTCGTAAATTCAACAATTCCAAACATTCCAAGGTTTGAAACTGTAAAAGTACTTCCTTCCATTTCAGCAGGCTGTATTTTTTTATTTCTTGCCTTTCCTGCAAGATCTTTCACATTACCGCCAATTTGAGTTAGCGACATCTGATCTGCAAACTTAAGTACCGGCACTACAAGACCTTCATCTACGGCAACCGCAACACCCATATGAATATGCTTGGCGATTTTAGTAGTATCCCCTGTCCACTGGCTATTTACCTGTGGATGTTTTCTTAGAGCCATCGCAGATGCTTTGATCACCATGTCATTGAATGATACCTTCACATCTGGCATTTCGTTGATATGTTTTCTGGAATTCATCGCATTCTCCATATTTACTTCTATAGTTAAATAGTAGTGAGGAGCAGTAAATTTAGATTCCCCAAGACGCTTAGCAATTACTTTACGCATTTGAGAATTCTTGCGATCTTCAAAGCTTTCTTCCCCCGCTGGAACGTAAGGCTGTGCTGCAGCTGTAGTTTGCTCTGCAGACTCCTTCTTAGCTTCTGCTTTAGCAGGTTTGTCAGATTCCTTGAAGTTCTCTATATCTTTCTTTACAATTCTTCCATTCTCACCTGAACCTTTGACATTAGAAAGATCGATGCCTTTATCTTCAGCCATTTTCTTAGCTAAAGGTGAAGCAAAGATTCTTCCTACATCTTTAGTTTCAGATTGAGATTTAGATTCTTTTGAATCTTTCGATTCTTCTTTTTCCTCTTCTTTAGAATCTTCAGATTTAGATTCAGACTTTTTAGCCTTTTTCTTAGCGCCTCCGGAAGTATCGATTTTAGAAACGTCTGTACCTTCAGGACCAATAATAGCTAAAAGGCTATCTACTTTCGCAGACTCACCTTCCTGAATACCGATCTTTAATAAAGTTCCTTCGTAGAATGATTCGAATTCCATAGTCGCTTTATCGGTTTCGATCTCGGCAAGAATATCTCCTTCTTCTACTTTATCACCTTCCTGTTTAAGCCATGCAGCCACGGTTCCTTCTTCCATGGTATCACTTAAACGAGGCATTTTAATGATCTCTACTCCTTCAGGCACATCTGAACCTGAATCGTCATCATCATTTTCTTCGTCAGAATCAGATTCATCATTTGAATCCTTTTCTTCAGATTTATCATCTTTTTTCTCGTCTTTCTTATCTGAAGAGTCATCACTTCCTCCTCCATTGATAAGATCAGAAATATCTTCTCCTTCTTCTCCAATTATGGCAAGTAATTCATCAACCGGCGCACCATCTCCTTCTTTTACTCCAATATGAAGCAAAGTACCTTCATAAAAAGATTCGAATTCCATGGTAGCCTTATCGGTTTCGATCTCGGCAAGAATATCTCCTTCTTCTACTTTATCTCCTTTTTGTTTCAGCCACTTCGCAACGGTACCTTCTTCCATGGTATCGCTCAAGCGTGGCATTTTGATAACTTCTGCCATAATCTAGTCTAATTTATGTGCCAGGAAAGGATAGTTCTCCTGTTCGTAAACAACGTCGTACATGATATTTGTATCTGGGAAATCAGATTCGTCTGCGAATTTCTCACATTCTGAAACTCTTTCCTTCACGCGTTTATCGATCTCTTTTATTTCTTTTTCTGTAGCGTATTTCTTGTCCTTAATAACTTTCTTAACCTTCGTTATAGGATCTAGTTTCTGATATTCAGCTACCTCATCTTTAGTACGATACTTTTGAGCATCACTCATAGAGTGACCTCTGTATCGGTAAGTTTTAAGCTCAAGGAAAGTTGGTCCGTTTCCTTTTCTAGCTCTGGTGATCGCTTCATCAAGTGCTTCTGCAACTTTCACAGGATCCATCGCATCAACCGGTCCACATGGCATTTCATAACCATTACCAAGTTTCCAGATCTCTGTATCTTTAGAAGTACGAGCAACAGAAGTTCCCATTGCGTAACCATTATTCTCAACACAGAAAACAACTGGAAGATTCCAGTTCACTGCCATGTTAAGTGTTTCATGAAGAGATCCCTGTCTTACAGCACCATCTCCCATGAAAGTTAAAGTTACATTATCTCTTTTGTGATACTTATCTGCAAATGCAAGTCCGGCTCCTAGAGGAATCTGTCCTCCAACGATCCCGTGACCTCCATAAAACCTCTGTTCTTTAGCGAAAATGTGCATTGATCCACCAAGTCCCATGGAGGTACCGGTCTTTTTACCATAAAGTTCTGCCATTACCTTTTTAGGATCAACTCCCATCCCGATAGGCTGAACATGGTTCCTGTATGCAGTGATCATTCGATCCTTCTCCAGGTCCATTGCGTGAAGTGCTCCGGCCAAAATAGCCTCCTGCCCATTATATAAATGTAAAAAACCTCTAACTTTCTGTTGAATATAAACCTGCGCAAGCTTATCCTCGAATTTGCGCCAAAACAACATATCCTCGTACCACTTTAAGTATGTGGCTTTTGTAATTTTCTTCATTAAAATTTATATTTAAAGGCCAGACAGATTGGTTTTGCCAAGCGGATAACAAAAATACTATTTTCGATAAGAAACGAAAACAGTTTTCTAGCAAAAATCACGAAAACCTTATAGGCAGGAATTATCGAATACCAAAGGCAGTAAATCCTTTATAGATTCAGCCTTCACAACTTTCCCTGTTTCTCCCATAAAATATAGTTCGATCGCTTCTTCCTGTTTCACTTCATATTCAACTAAAGCCTGCCTACAAGCACCACATGGCGGAACTGGAGAAACTACTTTATGTCTTAAAGATTTAGCTGAAATAGCAATTTTTAGAATTTTTGAATTTGGAAATCTCGCACCTGCAGCATAAACAGCTGTTCTTTCAGCACATAGTCCTGAAGGATAGGAAGCGTTTTCCTGATTGCTACCAACAACAACTTCTTGATTATCTAAAAGAATGGCGGCTCCTACTTTAAAATTTGAATAAGGCGCATAGGCATTATCCCGCACTTCTATAGCCTGATGCATTAAATCCTGAACATCCTGAGGTATTTCTTCTATAGTTTCATAAACTTCTAAACGCGAAGTAATGGTAAGTGGCTTCATATATTATTATTGGAAGAACAAGGTAATAGAAACCGTAAAGGTTTCAAGTAGTAATAAGATAGTTTTAAGATTTCGAGCTTTTAGTTATTATAGTTCTCTCCGAAGTTAAAACTAAGTCCAAATCTAAGAGTTCCTTCTAATGGACTCGGCACAGACGATGTAGAGAATAAATAGGAAGCATCTATAATGATGTTTTCATAAGCGAATCCGGCACCTAAAGAAAAGAATCTTCTAAATCCTTTATCTTCACTTTCATTGAAGTAACCCGCTCTCAAGGCGAATTTCTCTCTATACCAGTATTCTGCTCCTAAAGCAATGGTAAGCTCTTTTAATTCTTCGGAAAAACCATCTGGTGCATCACCAAAAGATTTAAATATTCCTTCTATAGATCCAACAGAATTATACTCCTCGTCATCTTCAGCATCTATATCTCCATCATTATCAAAATCCTGCGGTGTTGGAACCAGTAATTTATTAAACTCTACATAAGTTCCCAAACGATTATCAGCGTCAAAAATAAAATCGAAACCAGCTCCTAATTTAAGGTTGGTTGGAATAAAATTCTCCTGTCCTGCATCATCATATTTCATCTTAGGCCCAATATTCGAAATCGCTGCACCTAATCTCCATCTTCCATCAAAATTGCTAAGGGTTAACTGCTCGCTTTCATAATAAGCAGCGACATCAACTCCAAAAGTAGAAGCAGCACCTAGATCTTCACTATCCTGCAAACCAAGATCAGACCTTAAATATCTACCGGCAACAGCCATAGAAAAAGTTTCACTTAACTTCAAAGAATAAGAAACATCAAATGTAAGTTCGTTAGGACTTACTAATAGAGGAAGGTCTTCAAAACCCTGGCGGGTTTCAATAGAACCTAGACTAAAGTATCTCAAACTAGCGGCAACAGCGCTACGATCATCAAGCTTATGGAAGTAATTCAAACTACCCAGGAATATATCATTTACGATTTCACTTAAATAAGGGGTATAAGAAACCGACACTCCATTTTCTCTACTGGCAAAAGCATATTTTGCCGGGTTCCATTGTTGAGAAAAAACATCGGGTGAAGTTGCAACACCCTGGTCTCCCATTCCGGCTGCACGTGCATCAGCAGCAACCAATAAAAAAGGAACAGCTGTAGTAATTACCCTATCCCTATCATTTTCCTGTGCAAACAATGAAAGATCGGCAAACAAAACCGCCGCGATCAAAAAGAATGTAATTTTTTTCATTATAGTAGTTAATGATAAACAAATATATAGTAATATTCCTGTTAAGAAAGAACCTCTTCAGGAAAAAGCTTTCTTAAGCATTATAAACTCAATAAATCTAAGATAGTGATTACATTAGGGGTTATTGAATATAACTCAAATTAATGGAATTTATTGCACTCTACAGACAAGAGGTCATTAAATTCGATAAAAATTATAATCAGACATAATTTTTCGGTTATTTAGCCGTTTACAATCACTCGTGAGATTTAAATCATAAAAGCCTAATAATAAACCGAATATAAAACGAACTTAGGTTGTAGCATATCAGAGAGTTATGAGAATTTTGACTCTTTTAGAATTAACAAAATAATCTTGTACATTTATCGTTAATTAGTATATTGCAAAGCCTAAATTTCTATCATAAAGAAGGGAATACTATGAAATTGAATGTAGCTTTAAAAGCCGTTATTGCTGTAGTTTGTGGCGTTAGCTTACTAAGCTGTAATAAATCCAACAATTACAAAAATACATCACGCGCTACCGGATGGGATATTAATTCGGACGAAGGCGGATTCCAGTATAATACTGATTATAAAGAGCAGGAAGCTGCTCCGGGATTGGTATTTGTAGAAGGAGGAACTTACACTATGGGACGTGTTCAGGATGACCCGATGCACGATTGGAACAACACCCCAACTCAACAGCACGTACAGTCTTTTTATATGGACGAGACCGAAGTAACCAATAAGATGTATCTAGAATATCTGGACTGGTTAAGAAGAGTTTTCCCTCCAAGCGAAGAGAATTATAAGAATATTTATAACGGTGCACTTCCAGATACTTTAGTTTGGAGAAACCGTTTAGGATACAACGAAACAATGGTTACCAACTACCTGCGTCACCCAGCTTATGCTGAGTATCCGGTAGTAGGAGTTAGCTGGATACAGGCTGTTGAATTCAGTAAATGGAGAACAGACCGTGTAAACGAACACCGTCTAGAAGATGAAGGTTTTATTAAAGAAGGTGCACACCTTACTGATGTAGACGCTTCTTCAACTTTCAATACCGAAACTTATATTCACACTCCAAGCAAGGCTTACGGTGGAAATACCGAAATTAGCCAGGGCGGAGATGAATCTCAAGACAGATTAAGCGAAACTAATGAAGCAGGAAATCCTGTTAAGAAAGTTTACCCAGGACGTGAAAGCGGACTTATCTATCCTGAATATAGACTACCAACCGAAGCTGAGTGGGAATATGCTGCTTTAGGACTTGTTGGAATCAGAAACTATAACACTTACCGTGGTAGAAAGAAATATCCATGGGATGGACAGTATACCAGAAATGGTGATGTTAAGAAAATGGGGGATCAGCTAGCCAACTTTAAACAAGGAGATGGTGATTACGGTGGAATTGCCGGATGGAGTGATGACGGAGCGGATATTACTGCTGAAGTTAAAACTTACGAGCCAAATGACTACGGTCTTTATGATATGGCTGGTAACGTCGCAGAATGGGTTGCAGATGTATACAGACCAATCGTAGATGATGAATTTAACGATTTCAACTATTACCGTGGTAACGTTTATACAAAACATGAAATTACTGAAGACGGAACTGTAAAAGTTGTTGGAACCGATGATATAGTATATGATACTTTAAGTAACGGAAAACTTGTAGCCAGAAACCTTCCAGGTGAGATTGCTCAGGTGCCTGTTACAGAAGAAGACACCTATATGAGAACTAACTTCAACGAGAGTGATCAAAGAGATTACCGAGATGGAGATAAGAGCTCAAGTAGATACTACCAACCTTTCCAGGAAGTTGAAGAAGATCCATCTAAGAGAATGTACAACTCTCCAACTTATGACAATTTCACTTATGCAGACAGTAGCGCTGAAGGTGGAATTACTGAAAGAGGTTACGATAAAGAAAAAAGAACTACTCTTGTTAGTGACGAAGTTAGAGTTTACAAAGGTGGAAGCTGGAGAGACAGAGCTTACTGGTTAGACCCTGCTCAACGTCGCTACTTCCCACAGGATATGGCTACAGACTATATTGGATTTAGAAATGCAATGTCCAGAGTAGGATCAAAATCACTTGACAACAACAAATCGGCTAGAAGCAATTAATTAGCTACTACCATAAAATAAACTTAAAGCCCTAACTTGTTTAGGGCTTTTTTTATAGTTTTATTTTATGAATACAGCTCGACTACACCAACGCTTCCTGCTTTGTGCAGGTGTTGATACAGATACACGTAATATTAGAAAAGACAGTATGTTCTTCGCCTTGAAAGGCGAAAAATTCAATGGCAATCAATTTGCGGAGAGTGCACTGGAAAAAGGAGCACGATATGCTGTAGTAGACGATAAAAAATTCGCGAAAAATAAAGAAAACTATATAGTTGTAAAAAATGTTCTCCAGACCTTACAAAAACTGGCAGAGTTTCATAGGAAATATCTAGACATCCCCATTCTTGCCATTACCGGTAGTAACGGGAAAACCACAACTAAAGAACTGGTAAATTCAGTTCTATCCAGAAGATTTAAAACGATAGCTACCAAAGGCAATTTGAACAACCATATCGGCGTCCCACTTACTTTATTGTCTATGGACGACCAGACAGAATTTGGAATCGTTGAAATGGGCGCCAATCATCCACATGAGATCGAGTTTCTTTGCAGTATTGCAAACCCGGACCATGGATATATCACCAATTTCGGTAAAGCACACCTCGAAGGTTTTGGAAGCCTGGAAGGAGTTGTTAAAGCCAAAACAGAACTATATAAAGACATTCAGGAAAGACATAAATTGATCTTTTTAAACATAGATGACGAAGTTCAGAAAAGACACGAGAACTACAGCCACACTTTTACCTTTGGAGAAGATAAGAATGCTGATGTTTCAGTTAATTACAAGACTGGTCTTCCTAACGCCGAATTAAATTATAATAAAACAGACTTCTCAAGCCAGTTAACCGGTTCGTATAACGCAAAAAATATGGCCGCGGCCTTATGCATCGGGTTATATTTTAAGGTTGATTTCAATGAGATTCAGGAAGCTATAAAAAATTACAGTCCAGATAATAATCGCTCACAAGTAATTGAAGCAGGAAGTAATACCATTATTATGGATGCATATAATGCAAATCCAACCAGCATGCACGCAGCACTGGAAAACTTCAGTCAGCTAAAAACAAGCAAACAGAAAATTGCGATTCTAGGTGATATGTTTGAATTAGGAAGTTCCGCAGCTACAGAACACCAGGTGATCGCTAATTACGTTCAGAATAGCGATTTTACTGAAACCTATTTATTAGGAGACAACTTTAAAAATACAGATACCAGCAGCAACTTCATATTCAAATTCAAGTCTATGGAGAGCCTGAAAGAGCATTTGAATGAGTCAGACTTTCAAAATTGCTATTTCCTTATCAAAGGTTCCAGAGGTATGGCACTAGAAAGAGTTCTGGATTCCATAAAGGCTTAATTACTCGGCAGTCTTTGGCTTACGTGTGGAATGCAGCATATCCATCTTCCAGCCATCTTTCGTTTTAACAGCGGTAGCACTTTCAAGCCAGTTCATTTCTCCAACTTTCTCACCGCTTTTCATAAAAACAGCTTTATTATGATAAGCAATCCATGCTGTACTACCTGAAACCTTAAATTGAGTAAATTCAAACTCATTTAGACGTTCCACTCCTTCCATAGATCCATTGCTAAGCACATTTTTCAACTTATCCATGTCCCAGATCTCTCCGTGCTCCAAAAGAATAAAATCATCTGTAAAGTATTCCGGAATAATTTCCATATTTCGATCTGAAAATACCTCATCAAATGAGAGCTGCACAAGTTCTTTTAATTGCTCTTCATCTGATGCATTCTGACCGAATGAGAAGTGAATAGAAATTAGAAATATCAGTACAGAGAATAATAATTTTTTCATGATCTATTTTTTTGATTAGACTATTAAAGATAGGTATTTAATAAAATTGAAAAACCTCACTATGTGAGGTCTGAAAATTTGTGAGTGATACTGGATTCGAACCAGTGACCCCTACCCTGTCAAGGTAATGCTCTGAACCAACTGAGCTAATCACCCAAGCTTGTCAAATGTATAAATTTGCGCATTATAAAATGCAATGACCTATTATTTATAAAGAGAAAAATTGAAGAAATTTTCGAATAAAAAAAGGCTTCCAGATTGGAAGCCTTTTGAATTCTGTGGGCGCGAAGGGATTCGAACCCCTGACCCCTTGGGTGTAAACCAAGTGCTCTGAACCAACTGAGCTACGCGCCCTTGCGATTGCGGATGCAAATATATCAAAAATCAGAAATACCCGATATATTTATTTAAAGAAATTGAAATTATTTTTAGGGCATAAAAAAAGGCTTCCAAAATTGGAAGCCTTTTAAAATCTGTGGGCGCGAAGGGATTCGAACCCCTGACCCCTTGGGTGTAAACCAAGTGCTCTGAACCAACTGAGCTACGCGCCCTTGCGATTGCGGATGCAAATATAGACCAGATTTTGAATTACACAAAACAATTTGAGCGAAAAATGAAATAATTTTTTATAATTCCAATTATCGATTTCCCAGCAAAAAGTAAGCTGTTAAGCATCAGCATATTGCTGTTTGTAAAAGCTAATTTGCATTCATTTTAAGCCAAACATTGCGAAGATATTCAAGAACTACAATACTTCTGCAACCGTAAAATTACTTCCACCAATAAATATCAGGTCCTCATCCAATGCCTCCTCCTCAGCAGCCAGGAAGGCATCATGAACCGATTCGTAAGCACGTCCATCTAGATCAAATTTAACAGCCTCAGATTGCAATATGGCTGCATCAAGTCCACGAGGGACATTAGGTTTAGAAAAATAATATTTGGCTGTTTTGGGAAATAGCGGCAATACCTTGGAAAGATCTTTATCATTCACAACTCCCAGTACTATGTGTAAATTTTCAAATTTCAACTTTTGAAGTTGCTTGAGCACGATCTTCAGACCTTCAGCGTTGTGTGCAGTATCGCAAATCACTTTTGGTTTCTCTCTAATCACATCCCATCTTCCCTGAAGTCCAGTATGAAGTTTAACGTTATTAAGACCATTAACGATAGATTCTTTAGAAATTTCCCATCCCTGGTCCCGGAGTAACTGTAATGATGTAAGAACTGTCCTGATATTCTTTTTCTGATAATCTCCTTTAAGATCGGTATTGTATTTTTCGAAATTATGATCTTCAGCAAACTCGATCCTGGAATCTTTCTCCTTTGCAGTTTGAATAAATACATCTTTGGTTTCTTTATGCCTTTCACCTATAACCAAAGGAATTTCTTTCTTAATTATACCGGCCTTTTCTCCAGCAATAGCTGTAAGATTGTCTCCAAGGAAAGCTGTATGATCTAAACCGATATTGGTGATTACCGATAATTCTGGAATAATGATATTTGTGGAGTCCAGCCTACCTCCCATTCCAGTTTCAATAATGGCGATATCAACCTTTTCTTTTGCGAAATGATCAAAGGCCATACCTACAGTCATTTCAAAAAAACTCAAATGATTATAGCCAAGAAATGTTTGATTCTCCTCGATAAATGCAATGACATTTTCCTGAGGTATTACTTTTCCGTTAATTCGGATACGTTCTCTGAAATCTTTTAAATGAGGTGAAGTATATAATCCCGTTTTATATCCCGCAGATTGCAAAACTGAAGCGATCATATGGCTCACTGAACCTTTTCCATTGGTTCCAGCCACATGTATGCTCTTAAATTTATTTTCAGGATTCCCTAAGTGTTCTGCAAGCTTTAAGGTATTGGATAAGTCTTTTTTAAATGCCTGTTTCCCTACTCTTTGATACATAGGTAACTGCTGAAACATCCACTCAACAGTTTCGTGATAAGTTTTCACTTATTCGGAAAGTTTAAAATTATAGATAATTGTTCCCACCTGTTTTGATGGCGCATTAGAATCACTATTGAATCTGGTGGCAAGAGCAGCTCTCTTTGCAGGGCCAGTTAAACATGCAGCACTATTGGTAGTTCCCTTCATTCCCGGCTGAGCACTTACAACCTGACCAGACTGGTTCACTACAATCTTTACCACAACGATCCCAGATTCATTACAATCCTGGACAAATTTTTCTTTATTCAGGGCTTTTCTACCACCAAGTCTATAATTACCGTCACCATCAAGTCCGGCTCCCTGACCGTAATATGAACTGGCATTAGGATCTCCATCTGGACTCCCCTTATCTCCAGCTACATTATCGTTTCCTTCGCCGCCCGTCGTCGTTCCAGATCTTTCAGGACCATTTAAAATACTGCTTAAAGCATCGTTAGTAGATTTATCTGGTTTTGGCTCCGGTTTTTTAACCGGTTTTGGATCTTCCTTAGGTGGCTCCGGCTGCTTGGTTTCTACCGGAGTTGGTTTCTTCTTTTTCTTCTCAATTACTGGAGCTTCCTCAATATCCTGAGTTACTACTTCCTTTTCAATAACCGGTTCAGATTTAACAGGCTGTGCAGTTGATTGTTTAGGTGCAGATTTAACCGGTTCTGTTGGTTGCTTATCTCCAGAACCAACTTCAGAAGTTCCAAAATTTATGGCAATTCCACTTTCCGGCGGCGGGTCTAAATAGGTAAGGCCGAAAAATATCAAAAGAAGAATTAGCACTACGTGTATTGCTACCGTAATGGTAAAGGATTTCTTCTCGTGTTTTGTTTCCAGCATCGACATTCTATTCAGGTTTAACCGCTAAAACTATCTTGTAACTATTTCTATTGGCGATATCCATAACATTTACCGCCTTTTCAATTGGCACTCCTTCTTCAGCTCTTAGAATAATGGTTGGATTCTCTTCCCCAGCTAATTTGCTTTTCAGAGTAGATTCCAACGCACTATTACTAATTCTTTCACTATTGATATACACCTGAAGGTCTTTGGTAATACTAACAGAAAGCGTTTGCTTGTTGGTAGTTTTTCCTTTCGCCTTCGGAAGTATAAGATCTAAAGCTTCCGGAGTGATCACCGGTGAGGTTAGCATGAAAAAGATGAGCAGCAGAAAAACTACATCTGTCATCGAACTCATGCTAAACTCCGGACTTATTTTATTTCTTCCTCTTAAATTCATATTAAGCAGGTTCGTTTAAAAGGTCAAGGAAATCTACTGCGGTAGCTTCCATCTGGTGAACCACTTTATCTGTCTTTACAACAAGGTGGTTATAACCTATATAAGCGATAATACCTACTATAAGACCTGCAACCGTAGTAGTCATGGCAGTATAAATACCTTCTGCCAGAGCACCCATTTGAGCCTGCCCACTACTTGTAGCCAGTTCATGGAAAGCAAGCACCATACCAATAACAGTTCCCAGGAAACCGATCATAGGAGCTGCACCGGCGATTGTCGCGAGAATACTTACGTTCTTTTCCAGTTTATAAACCTCTAACCTACCAGCATTCTCGATAGCCGTGTTTATATCTTCCAACGGACTTCCAATTCTGGAAATACCTTTTTCAGTTAACCTTGCAACAGGAGAATCGCTCTGTGCACATCTAATCTTTGCAGATTCGATATTTCCACTTTGAACGCTGTCCTTGATTTGATGCATGAAGTTCTTATCTACTCTACTGGCTGCTTTAACGGCAAACAGTCTTTCAAAATAGATATAAACCGCAGCAAATAATAAAATAAAGAGAATGATAATGATGATCTGACCACCAAGACCTCCGCTAAACATAAGATCGAATAACGATAATGTCTTCTCTTCTACGACTGGTTCTGCTGCCTGAGCAGCATCTACCACCTCGTCCTGCTGAATAAAATTAAGCATATGTATAAATGGGTTTTTTAATGTAACGTGCTAATATGATTTTAATTGTAAACCAAATTTAATTAATCAGCAGTGGGGTTTGACCCGCAGCTTAAAAATGTATAAACAATCTTTTAAACAAGCTGTTTTAGAGCAACTTCAAAAGCTGTCTTACTAATATTGGTTTTACTGCTATTGTTATCAAAAGTATTTTGAATAGCATTTTTGATGGTCATGGAAGTATCATTGAAAATAGCTTCATCTGTCATCTGGACTCTTCTTTCCATGAAATAAGCAAAAACTCTGGCCATACCACAATTTGAAATGAAATCTGGAATTAGACTTACTCTTTCATCAGTATATTCCATAATAGGTCCGAAGAAAATTTCTTTATCTGCAAAAGGAACATTCGCTCCGCAAGAAATAACTTCGAGCTTACGGTCTATAAGATTAGTGATCTGATCTTTTGAAATTAAACGGGATGCAGCACATGGCGCGAAGATCTCAGCATCTAACTTCCATACTTTATCATTGATCTCTTCAAATGGCATTACATCTTTATGTCTTAAAGCATTTCCGTCCTTATCAAGGAACATTTGCTTTATCTCTTCAAAACTGAATCCTTCTTCGTTGATCAATCCACCAGCGCGGTCTATAATTCCAACAATCTTAGCTCCCATTTGAGAAAGATAGTAAGCCGCAGCAGATCCAACATTTCCGAATCCCTGCACAATAGCTCTCTTTCCTTTAATATCACCGCCGTAAATGGTGTAATAATGATGAACAGCTTCAGCAACACCGTAACCGGTGATCATATCTGCAACAGTATATTTTCTGCTCACATCAGGAGAAAAATTAGTGTTCTCTAGAACTTTAATTACTCCCTGTCTAAGCTGACCAATTCTATTGATCTTATCTGATTCTGTCGGCTGAAAGTGTCCACTAAAAACCCCTTCCTGCGGATGCCAGACACCACAATTCTCTGTAATTGGAATTACTTCATTGATCTCATCAACGTTAAGATCTCCTCCTGTACCGTAATAACTTTTAAGCAATGGAGATACAGCTTTGTACCAACGCTCTAAAACTCCTTTTTTACGAGGATCTGCAGGATCAAAGTTAATACCCGATTTTGCACCACCAATTGGAGGGCCAGAAACGGTAAATTTCACCTCCATAGTTTTAGCTAAAGAAAGAACTTCGTTTTGATCTAATCCTTTTCTCATCCTGGTTCCTCCACCGGCAGCTCCACCACGAAGTGAATTGATCACCGTCCAGCCTTCAGCTTCGGTTTCAGAATCTTTCCAGTTAAATACTATTTCGGGCTCTTTATTTTCGTATACTTTGAGTAATTCTTTCATTTTTGAAATATTTTGAAGCAAATATAAAAAACTAAGCAGGCTCAATTCCGAATTTGGCAAAATTTTCAGGGTTCATAAACCCGACCTGAAGAATGGTCCATTTTTGCACCTGTAACAGAGCTTAAAACATTCACTTCCTCCCTCAATTTCAAAACACCAAGAAGAGCAAATATCAAGGCTTCTTTAAAATTGATGAGCTCCTTGTCTGGAATTACAAAATCGCATTTTGATCTAGATCTTATTTCTTGAATCAGATAAGAATTGAAAGTTCCACCTCCGGTAAGAAGAACTTTAGAATCAGGATCATTATCCAGAGAATTTGCAATCTGGGTAGCCGCATGAACCGAAAATGTTTTTAAAATCTCAGGTATATCATCGTAATTTTCAAGTAGCGGAATAATCTCAGAATTTACCCATTCTATTCCCAAAGATTTAGGTGGCTGCTTTGAATAATAACGTAGCGAATTCAATTTTTGAAGCAATTCTTCATTCAACTTTCCCGAATTCGATAATTTTCCATCTTCGTCAAACTCCTTATTCAATTTCCGCATGAAGTAATTAAGCACAGTGTTTACTGGACAAATATCATAAGCGATTCTTTGAGAATCCGTTTCAGTTGAAATATTGGCAAAACCACCCAGGTTAATGCAATATTTATATTCATTGAATAGAAGTCCGTCGCCAATCGGCACCAATGGAGCTCCCTGACCGCCAAGTTTAACATCCTGAACCCTGAAATCACAAACCACCGGAGCTTTAATAAGATTAGTCAGACGCGGCATATTCCCTATCTGAAAAGTAAATCCTTGCTTTGGCCTATGCTTAACCGTATGTCCGTGACTGCAAACGGCATCCAGAAGATCTATATCATATTTCTGAATAAATTGACTTATAACCTTAGACAGATAGGTTGTATATTCTTCATCTAACCTGGTTAATTCCTCTGGTGGCAGGTCTACAGCAGTTTCCAGTCTATTACGCCAATCCTCAGAATATGGAAAAGTTTCAGAAGCAATTATGGAGAAATCTACAGAGTTTTTGAAGCTTATTTCGGTAAAAACCAGGTCAATTCCGTCAAGAGAAGTGCCAGACATCACACCGATCAACCTATAATCCGTTTTTTCCATATTCGTAAAAATACTTAATATCAATTGAAAAATAGGTATCAAAAAGCTATCTTTGGCCTCCAAAAATCAGTTTTTTATAAATTTCTTTTTAAATGGATTTTAAACTTACCGAAGAACATATAATGATACGCGATGCCGCTCGTGATTTTGCGAAAACAGAATTACTTCCAGGGGTTATCGAGAGAGATGAGAAGCAGGAATTTCCGAAGGAACTTATTAAAAAGATGGGTGATCTTGGTTTTCTTGGAATGATGGCATCACCGGAATATGGTGGAGGCGGAATGGATACTATATCTTATGTTCTGGCCATGGAAGAACTTTCAAAAGTTGATGCTTCAGCTTCTGTAATGGTATCTGTAAACAACTCACTAGTATGTTGGGGACTTGATACTTTTGGAAATGAAGAGCAAAAGAAGAAATATCTATCAAAACTTACTACGGGAGAAAAACTTGGAGCTTTTTGTTTATCTGAACCAGAAGCAGGAAGCGACGCAACTTCTCAAAGAACCACTGCAATAGATAAAGGAGATCATTATATTCTTAACGGAACCAAGAACTGGATCACCAACGGAAGTTCTGCAGATTACTATTTAGTGATCGCACAGACAGATAAAGAGAAGAAGCATAAAGGTATTAATGCTTTTATTGTGGAGAAAGACTGGGAAGGTTTTGAAATTGGACCAAAGGAGCAAAAACTAGGAATTAGAGGAAGTGATACGCACTCCTTGAACTTTAATGATGTAAAAGTTCCTAAGGAAAATAGAATTGGAGAAGATGGATTCGGATTCAAATTTGCCATGAAAACACTTTCAGGTGGTAGAATTGGGATCGCTGCGCAGGCATTGGGAATTGCTTCCGGTGCTTATGAACTTGCAAAAGATTACTCTAAGCAGAGAAAAGCATTTGGAACCGAAATCTGCAATCACCAGGCAATTGCTTTTAAATTGGCAGATATGCACACTTCTATTGAGGCGTCAAGACATTTAGTAATGAAAGCTGCATGGGATAAAGACCAGGGACAGAATTATGATCTTTCAGGTGCAATGGCTAAACTTTACGCATCTAAAACTGCAATGGACGTGACTGTAGAAGCAGTACAGGTACATGGTGGTAACGGATATGTAAAGGAATATCATGTAGAAAGACTAATGAGAGATGCCAAAATCACTCAGATCTACGAAGGAACCTCCGAAATTCAGAAGATCGTGATTTCCAGAAGTATTCTTAAGGATTAATTCTTGATATAATTATAAAGTAAAAGAGCAGCCAACTGGCTGCTCTTTCTGTTTTTAAATTATTCTATTATTTTCCTGCTATTATTTTTGCGGAATAAACTTCCCTATCGGTCGTCATTCTCAAAATATAGATCTGATTTGACTTCGTTCTGAAATCTACGCTAAAGCTAGAGATACTATCAGCATTCACGGCCGTATCATAATATGTAGCTAATAATCTACCATTCAAATCAAACACCTGGATGGTAACATCTGAAGTGTAATCAAACAGATAACCAATATTCAATACGTTATAGAATGGTACCGGAGCCACACTAAATAGTGGATCTGATGTTTCAGCTAATGAAGTACTAGCAGTGGACTTTTGTGGTTTTCCACCTCCTGAATCTGGAGAATAGACCATAGTTCCAATTCTTTTATTGAGCGTAATATTAATTGGCTCTGACTCAGCTAACAATCTATCATTATACTCCTCAGTATTTGTTGTACAAACATCTGCGTGAGCGATCACATAGAAACCTTCTACACCTTGAACAGTTATCGGTTCTATCGTTGTGGAATAAGTGTATTCACCACCATCAGAATTAAATGGATATTGGCCGGGCGCAAGGGTATATTCTACATTTTTACCTTTTTGTTTCCACATATATGGCTCCTGACCAACGTAAGTATGCATTCCACCAAGCCAGTAACCTGTTAGCATTTCATAGGAAACTGATACTTCACCATTTTCGTAAACAACTTTTACCTGACCAACCAACGTACCTTTATTGATGTCGCATTGTCCAGCTGCTGCCCATAATTCCATCGTGAACGTATTGTTATTCTCATCAGTAAACTCTGAAATACTTATAAAATTCGTCCATCCCCATCGGTTAGCATCAATTTCTAGATCGTATGATGCATTGGTGTCGTCTGGAGTTTCATTGATAAAGCAATATGATCTATTTGCAGCATCTGTATCACTCCTTTTTGCAAAGGCTGTTTCGCAGGTCATACATTCAGGCTGAATTAACTCCGCCGGAGTTAACCCAGACAGACATCCATCAGAGCTTCTACCAACAACTACATATTCTCCCACCGGAATGTTCGTAATAATTGCTGTTGCATTAGGATATTGGGTGAACTGATTTAGTGGTATATTTTCAATATTACTACTATAAAGGTTATTAAAATCTGCCAATGAAATTACTGCATAACTATATCCTGCAATATGGTTAGTTACCTCGATACTACCGTAATAAGTTGATCCATCATAACTATCACACGTTGGTGGAGTTTCATCCACTACTGGATTTAGTGGTACATCAAATAATTTACCTGTTTTAAATTCATAATCTTTCTCACAAAGGGTAGTTTTATCTCTTATGGTAATAACATAATCAGTTTCCTCTAATAAACCAGTATATGGACCAACATAGTCTGCAAAACTACCTGATTGCCCTTTTACAACTAATCTGAATTCATAGTTAGTTTTATCAACTGGTTCCAAAACAGCTACACCAGGAGAATCTGAAAAACAATCAAGCGTTGGAATATTGAGGGTGGCCGTTGGATTGTCATAAACCTCTGCCGTGGTCACAGCTGTATCACTACAGTTTGCATCGGTATTGTTATAAGTTACTACAACACCTATTTTATCACCATCAGAATGAGCGGCAGTATAAGTAGCTGAAGCTCCATCCTGTAAAGCTGCTCCATCATCTGCTGCATCATACGCACCATCATCATTTACATCTTCAAAGAACAAGTAGTTGTCGCCATCAGATGGTGTTGCCGTAAAGACTGAATCATCGC
>NZ_JAVJIU010000005.1:0-8490 GCF_031344135.1 Christiangramia sediminicola | reverse complement strand
TGAAGCTCCATTCTGTAAAGCTGCTCCATCATCTGCTGCATCATACGCACCATCATCATTTACATCTTCAAAGAACAAGTAGTTGTCGCCATCAGATGGTGTTGCCGTAAAGACTGAATCATCGCCATCACATACTCCATCGGTACTGATATCGGCATCTGGATTAGCATTCACCGTGATGATAGCAATCGCTTGGCAACCATTACTATCTGTATATGTGATATTGGCCGTTCCGGAAGAAACTGCGGAGACTACTCCTAAATCTGTTACTGTAGCTACACCTGTATTATCAGATTCAAACGGAGTCGAGTCAGCTGGAGTACCGGAATAGTTCAAAGTGACACTTCCTGCACTGCCATCCACACTTGCACAAATCTCTTCATCATCTATAGTTGCTGTAGAAATACTTACATCTATTTCACACTCCGCAAATAATCCCGAATCATTTGTAACTCTAAATACTAGCGTATATCCGCCTTCCTGATCACCGGGATTCACATCTACGGTTGGACCATCTGTTGCACCATCAAAACTGGCATTTGAAGTGTTGGTTCCTGATTTGAAACTCCAAGCATATGTCGCACCTTCAAGGTTGGTAGCATTTCCATCATAGGTAACAGAACCACTTATTTCGTCGAGACAAAAACTTTGTTGGCCTTGTAGATCGCAGAAAGGAATAAGTCTTACTCCATCAGCCATTAATTGATTATCCTGACTTCCTAAAGTTGGAGCCTTGCCATCAACAAAATCTGTGAGAAAAGCCGTGAATTTCACATGATATGGTGCACCTGATACATCTGAAGCACCACGGCCGGGACCGTAACCAACGATCCCATCAGCAGGGATTGAGTACCCCCCTTCTTTGGAATAAACTCCCGTAGGACTAAAACCAGCAGCAATTTGTGCCCCAAATTCAATAATGATTGAAGAGGATGCAGAAACCCAGGAAATATCGTAGAACATATATTCACCATCAAATCCTGCAAATGTCACTCTACTATTTGGATCTCCTGCTGTTCCTGTAAATGGCATATCACCTTTCACTTTTACGAATCTATCTCCATAAACCGATTCATAAGCTTCTATGACTGCTGCTCTGGTCGAATTATCCAAACTCCCATCCACATTCGGATTTGCAATTTCATCTTGAACAATTGGTAAGAATTGTTGATTACCGCTTATATCTGCAGCGACACATGCTACTTCAGCGGTACTGGTAATATTCGGCCCACAGGCCAAATCATCATATTCATCATAAGAATAAGCAGGATGACTGCCATTGCTTCCGGGATCTGGTAATGAAACAAAGCCAGGAGGTAAAATGGTATTTGCTACTTTCATGGATTGTTCCCAGGAAGTGATAAAATCATAGGCATGTTTTCCTCCCTTTAGAGTCTGAATTCTAATTCTAAGAGTATGTTCATTTGCCACTGCCGGAGGCAGGTTCTCAAAAATTATTCTCTGTAAGGTTGACATCCCTTCCGAATAGGCAGAGTTATTGGCTTGCAAATTACTATTGATGAATATTAAATCATCAGTCAAACCAGAAGTGACATAATCCAGGTTCTTTAATTGTCTAATCTCATCCTTATAGGTTTGTGAAAATCCAATAAAAGAATAGAGCATAAAAATTAGAAAAAGCATAGAGCTAAAATTCACTTTCTTTCTAAGCCATTCTAATGTCCAGTAAAGCACGCTAAATTGCTTAATTGTAATTTCTTTCATAATAATTAAATTTTAAGGTTAGGCCATTAGCTTGGTTAACCTAGGGAAGCAGACCGGGCAGTCAATAAAGGGGGCTTCAATTAATCTAATTACAAAACTGAGTAGGGCATAACCTGATCATAAATCAGGGAAAGTGCCTGGATAGCACAAAATCATACGGGGGGAATCAAATTTTAAATCCGGGGGACCTGGTTTAAAATTCCAGAATAATATTCTGGTGTTGACTTTAGGAAAAGTAAAGAAATTGGGGGTATTGAATCATAACTGATATTCGTATAAACAGATGTTTAAACACTCGTTATAAGTAAGTTAAAATTAACATATTATTTTGATAATCAGAATAGTAAATCGCCATTTTCCAAAAATTAAGGGAAATCCCCTAGGTTAAGAATAAGACAATTCGATCATTTAATAATTCGCAACGAGGCTGCTATTATTTAAGAATATGTCATTTAAATTCCATAAAATTATTAATGCCTAAAAACTTGATCTAAAGGCTTTCATTACTTGAAAAATTCATTCTCTTTTCTTTAACTTTATAAGAATAATTCAGAATGAACACGTATGAGAATGAAAGAACAGGGACTCTACTCCCCTCTATTTGAGCGCGATAATTGCGGAGCAGGATTTATATGTAACCTAAATGGCGAGCGTACCAATAACATAATTCACAAGGCGATTGATATTTTAATTCGGCTGGAACACCGTGGTGCGGTTAGTGCTGATGGTAAAACCGGTGATGGAGCAGGAATTCTGATTGAAGTTCCTCATGACTTCTTCAAAAAAGTATGTGATTTTGAACTTCCTGAATTTAGAAAGTATGCGGTGGGAATGGTATTTCTCCCAAAAAATAAAAATCAGGCTTCTATCTGTAGAAAATCCTTTGAGGAAGAAGTTCAGAAACAGGACCTGAAAATTCTGGGATGGAGAAAAGTACCCGTGAATCATTCTTGCCTTGGAAAAATGGCCAGCAATGTAGAACCAGCCATTGAACAGGTTTTCATTAGCAGACCTGAAGAAATGGATGATAGAACTTTTAATGCGAAACTATATTCTGCCAGGAAAATTGCTGAACATGAAATAGAGAAGTCAGATCTCGCACAAAGCGAATACTTTTATTTCTCAAGTCTTTCTACAAATACCATCATTTATAAAGGCTTATTAATGCCACAGGATATCAATGACTATTATAAAGATCTAAATGATCCTGATGTTATTACAAAATTAGCGCTGGTTCATCAGCGTTTCTCCACCAACACTTTCCCAACGTGGGATCTGGCCCAGCCATTTCGTTACATGTGTCATAACGGTGAGATCAATACTCTTCGTGGGAATTTGAGTAGAATGAAAGCCCGGGAAGAACTTTTTGAAAGCGATGTTTTTGGAGATGATATGAAGAAGATCATTCCTATAATCCTCGACGGAAAATCTGATTCCGCGTCTATGGATATGGCACTGGAACTCCTTCTTCAAACCGGAAGATCCTTACCGGAAGCAATAATGATGATGGTG
The DNA here is from genome assembly GCF_031344135.1 of Christiangramia sediminicola. NCBI lineage: Bacteria > Pseudomonadati > Bacteroidota > Flavobacteriia > Flavobacteriales > Flavobacteriaceae > Christiangramia > Christiangramia sediminicola. Next base: position 5,253 of record NZ_JAVJIU010000005.1, on the reverse strand, counting down.
CCGGAAGCATGGGAAAAGAACCCTTCCATGAAAGACAATAAAAAGGCCTTCTACGAATATAACGCCTGTATTATGGAACCATGGGATGGACCGGCTTCCATTCCGTTTACCGATGGAAATTACATTGGTGCTCTATTAGACAGAAACGGACTCAGACCTTCACGTTATACGGTTACAAAAGATGGGTATGTTGTCATGTCTTCGGAAACCGGTGTTCTGAATATCAAACCTGAAAATGTTTTGAAACACGGTAGGCTTGAACCGGGAAGAATGTTTCTGGTAGATATGATAGAAGGAAGAATTATCGAAGATGAAGAGGTTAAAGAAAAGATCGTTTCTGAAAAACCGTATCGTGACTGGCTAAAAGACAATCTACTTCCTCTGGCAGATGTTCCTTATACCGGAAATAAAACCCCTGTAGAAGATATACCATATATTACCAGGCTGAAGCTTTTTGGTTATACCTATGAAGATATCACAACTATCATTTCTCCAATGGCTTCAAAAGCTAAGGAAGCGATAGGTTCTATGGGTACAGATATACCCCTGGCGGTACTTTCAGATAAACCACAATTGTTATTCAATTATTTTAAGCAGCTTTTCGCCCAGGTAACAAATCCGCCACTTGACGGAATTAGGGAAGAGATCGTAACAGACATCAGCCTTTCTATTGGTGAAGATCTAAATCTTTTCGACATAATCCCTGAACAGGCTAGAAAACTTAAAATCCAGAATCCGGTTATTTCAAATGAAGATCTTGATAAAATAAAATATATAGATCAACCAGGTTTTAAAGCAAAGTCTATTTCCATGCTCTATGAAGCCGATAAGGGAATGAACGGTCTTGAAGATCGACTGGAAGAAATGATCATAGAAATTAATAATGCCGTGGATGATGGATGTAATGTGATCATTTTATCAGACAGGAATATTAATCCTAAACTGGCGCCAATCCCATCATTACTCGCTTGCTCATTCGTGCATCACAGGGCAAAAGATCATAATAGAAGATCATCTTTCGGAATTGTAATAGAATCTGCTGAACCACGTGAACCACATCATTTTGCTGCTCTTTTCGGATATGGTGCAAGCGCGATCAACCCATATATGGTGAACGAGGTGATCTATGATCTTGTAGAAAGAAAAGAGATAGATATTGAAGATCCTGAAGTAGCGGTTGAAAACTTCAACGTGGCCATCGGAAAAGGGATCATTAAGATCATGAACAAAATTGGAATTTCTACTCTTCTCTCCTACCGCGGATCTCAGATCTTCGAGATTTTAGGATTAAATAAGAAATTCGTAAATAAATATTTCTGTAATACACCAACCAGAATTGAAGGTATCGGACTTTATGAAGTAGAAAAAGAAATTCAGAAACGTTATCAACATGCATTCTTTCCACCAGAAACTGAAACCGATCTCGACCTTGAAATGGGAGGCGATTATCGCTGGAGAAGAAATGGTGAAAGACACGTTTTTAATCCTGCGAGTGTTGCCAAACTTCAGCAGGCGGTTAAGCAGAACAGTTATGAAACCTATACCGAATATTCCAAAATAATCAACGAGCAGAATGAAAAGCTCATGACTTTGAGAGGGATGTTCAAATTCAAGGAATTGAATCCAATTCCTATAGAAGAAGTAGAACCATGGACTGAAATTGTAAAGAGATTTAAAACAGGTGCGATGTCTTTTGGTTCGATCAGTAAAGAGGCACATGAGAATCTTGCGATCGCTATGAACCGGATTAAAGGTAAAAGTAATTCCGGTGAAGGTGGCGAAGATGCAGGTCGTTTTCAAAAAGACATTAATGGAAACTGGAGAAATTCTGCAATTAAACAGGTTGCTTCAGGGCGATTTGGAGTTTCTATAGATTATTTGACCAATGCCAGGGAGATTCAGATAAAAATGGCTCAGGGAGCAAAACCTGGCGAAGGTGGGCAATTACCAGGTCCAAAAGTAAATCCTGATATTGCCAAAACAAGAAATTCCACGCCGTATGTGGGATTGATATCTCCACCACCACACCATGATATTTATTCTATCGAGGATTTAGCACAACTTATATTCGATCTTAAAAATGCGAATCGTGAAGCAAGGATCAACGTGAAACTAGTATCTAAAGTTGGTGTAGGAACCATAGCCGCTGGTGTTGCCAAAGCAAAAGCCGATGTGGTTCTTATTTCAGGCTATGATGGAGGAACCGGAGCTTCTCCGTTAACTTCACTTAGACACGCGGGACTTCCTTGGGAACTGGGAATTGCCGAAGCTCAACAAACTTTATTACTGAATAATCTTAGAAGCAGGATCGTTGTGGAGTGTGATGGTCAGTTAAAAACCGGTCGTGACGTTGCTATCGCTTGTTTACTTGGAGCTGAAGAATTCGGCTTTTCCACTGCTCCGTTGGTAGCTACGGGTTGTATCATGATGCGAGCCTGTCACCTCAATACATGTCCGGTTGGTATCGCTACCCAGGATCCTGAATTACGTAAGAATTTCAAAGGAACTCCTGAAAATGTGATCAATTTCATGTATTTCATCGCTCAGGAATTGAGAGAGATTATGGCTCAATTAGGCTTTAGAAATATGAAAGAAATGGTTGGTCAATGTCAGAAACTGGACACCAATCGTGCGATAAAACATTACAAAGCACAAGGAATTGACCTGAGCAATATTTTGCATAAGCCAAATATTACCGATGGTGTCCCCCTTTCAAATACTGAAAAGCAATTACATAATATAGAAGGTGTACTGGACTTTGAAATTCTAAAACATGCCCACCCGGCTATTTACAGAAAGGAACCAATAACATTAAGTTATCCAATTAGCAATACGAACAGGACTACCGGGGCGATCATCAGTAATGAGATCTCGAAGATCCATGGTTCTATTGGATTGCCTAAAAACACTTTAACTTTAAACTTTAATGGATCAGCCGGACAGAGTTTTGGAGCTTTCGCAGCTAAAGGCTTAAACTTAAATATCGAAGGAAACTCCAATGATTACTTCGGAAAAGGACTTTCCGGAGCGATTCTTTCAATTCGAAAACCGAAAACCGCGACATTCAAATCGAATGAAAATATAATAATTGGTAATGTCGCTTTATATGGGGCCATTACCGGAGAAGCTTATATTAATGGTATTGGCGGGGAACGTTTCTGTGTGAGAAATTCAGGAGCTAAAGCGGTTATTGAAGGAATCGGGGATCATGGTTGTGAATATATGACCGGAGGAACTGCCGTGATTTTAGGAAAAGTAGGAAGAAATTTCGCTGCTGGAATGAGCGGAGGAACTGCTTATATCTATAATCCTGAAAATGATCTTGACAGAAATAATTTCAATATGGAAATGATAGAACTTGAAGGACCTTCAGATGAAAACCTGCAGGAATTGGAAGAGCTAATCGTAAACCATTATCAATATACCGAAAGTGAAGTTGCCAGAGAGATTTTAAATAATTGGGAGGTAACTTCAAAAGCTTTTATTAAAGTTATGCCTACAGAATATAAGAAGGCTTTACAGAAACTGGAAGAAGAAAAGAAGAAAGAAGAAGAGGTAGATCTAAAGACAGCATAAGAATATGGGAGAGTTAAGAGGATTTTTAGAATACGATCGTATTCAGGAAGAAAATATTAAACCCGAAGAAAGGGTTAAGAATTATAATGAATTTCACAAAGAGTTACCAACTGAAGATCTTAAAAAGCAGGGTGGCCGATGTATGGATTGCGGAATTCCGTTTTGCCACAGTGGTTGCCCGTTAGGGAATTTAATTCCAGATTTTAATGATGCTGTTTATCGAAATGAATGGCAGAAAGCGCTTAAAATACTTCATGCAACCAACAATTTCCCGGAATTTACTGGTAGACTATGTCCGGCACCATGTGAGTCAGCCTGTGTATTAGGCATTATAGAGCCTCCTGTGGCCATTGAAATGATAGAGAAGTATATTGTAGAGCGCGGTTTTAAAGAAGGCTGGATTAAGCCTGAACCGCCTGCAAAAAGAACCGATAAAAAAGTAGCTGTTATAGGTTCCGGTCCTGCCGGGCTGGCAGCGGCGCAACAATTAAATAGAGCTGGTCATAATGTAACCGTATTTGAGAGAGACGCAAAGATTGGCGGATTACTTAGATATGGAATTCCAGATTTCAAAATGGAAAAGAAGGTGATAGATCGCCGATTAGATATTATGAAAGCTGAAGGAATTGAATTCAAAACTGATACAGAAGTCGGAAAGAATTATTCCGTAGATGAACTTAAAAGTTTTGACGCTGTCATTCTATGTGGAGGTGCTACTGCAAAAAGGGAACTACCAATTTCAGGCTCTGATGCTCAAGGAGTAGTTCAGGCAATGGAATTTTTAAAACATAATAATGAAGCAGTGGACGGACTACATGAAGTTGAAGATCGATTTAACGCAAAAGGAAAAGACGTTATTGTGATTGGAGGCGGAGACACAGGATCAGATTGTGTAGGAACTTCTAATCGTCACGGTGCAAAATCGGTTACTAACTTTGAGATCATGCCACTCCCACCAGAAAGCAGATCTTCAGAAAATCCATGGCCGTACTGGCCGTTTACCTTGAAAACAAGTTCTTCTCATGAAGAAGGTGTTGAGAGAAACTGGAGTATTCAAACAAAAGAGTTTGTAAAAGATTCTGACGGTAATTTGAAGGCTTTAAAAACAGTAGAGGTTGAGTGGATCAAAAAGCCTGGACAGCGACCAGAATTGAAAGAGGTTGAAAATTCAGAAAAAGAGTGGCCTTGTGATATGGCATTATTATCCCTTGGTTTTACCGGACCTGAAAAAACATTAAGTGAAAAATTAGGTTTAGGATTGGATCCAAGAAGTAATATTCAGGGACAGAAAAATTACCAAACTAATGTAAAGAACATATTTGTTGCCGGAGATATGCGTAGAGGTCAGTCTTTGATCGTTTGGGCAATATCAGAAGGACGTGAAGCCGCTCATCACGTAGATAAATACTTAATGGGTAAATCTAAGTTACCAATTAAGGGAGATGGTGACCTTCCTACCCCATAGGATTATTAAGTTTAATTATACCATTAAAGCAGCCTCTTACGGCTGCTTTTTTTATTTTTTAAATCTAAATGTGTTCACATGCACGCATAAAAAAACCCTTTATCGGTAAGATAAAGGGTTTTCAAGAAGAAGGCGGCGACATACTCTCCCACAATGATAGCAGTACCATCTGCGCTAACGGGCTTAACTACTCTGTTCGGGATGGGAAGAGG
>NZ_JAVJIU010000004.1:0-693512 GCF_031344135.1 Christiangramia sediminicola | reverse complement strand
TCCTTGAAATGCAAACGACAATCTTCCTCCGAACCGAAATGAGCCGTAAAACTGAATATGTTCATAATCCCTGCTTTTTGAGCGCTAATATACTAAAAATATTAGGTGTGTTTGCGGAGAATCAGAATTTTTAAATCACCATCTGATAATTTCCCGAATTTCTCAGAGGTCCACTCAACTTTTTCTTTTAATTGGTTAAAATATTTCGACTCAAAATATGTTAAATAATTTATACCATTTTCAGTTATTTCATAAAGTAATCCATTCTTATTTGGATTTATAATAATCAAGTCTTTTGATATCAATAGCTTTATACTTTCATTTAATATTTCCTTTCTAGAATATATTTGAACACCTCTATTAGGAATTGGTGCGTGAAGGCTTGCTGGTCCACCAACATCATATGTGTTAAGTGACATATGGTCTAAAACCATCAATTTATAAGTTGATGCCCGTTTAAATGGAAGATTTAAAAGAATGACAAGTATCCTAATAGCAATTTCAAAATTACTATTGTAAACTTTGTTTTTAGAGTTTACTTTTTCCATATTACACTTTTTTCATTGGCTAAATAATGACACATCCCGACTTTGTCAAGATTTCGAATTTCTTTATGTAAAGGGTTGCTTGTATATTGCTGAGAAAGTATTTCCAATTTGGCATCTTCTAATCTTTCTAAAGCTTCAACATAAGTACTTAGTCTTAATTTAGATTTAATGACTAATAAAGAGTCTTCTTTCAATTCTTCAAAAGGTGGTGTTGCCAAATCAGCAAAATTATCTCGACTAAATTTATCTAAAGATTCCGTGCAATAAAATGAAGTTCTTTCTTCTTCAAAATGCTCAGCTAAATCCTTATTTGTGGTTTCTAATTCTTTTTGATTTTTTATATCCACCCCCGTTTTTGTTGAATACGCATCAAATAATAAGGTAGTGTAGTTCAGTTCGTGTTTTAGAATAGTTTTTGTTGGTTTTGGTATTAGATTTCTATACTTGATTAAACCACCACCAAAACGCTGTGGGTAGTAAGTAGTTTGTTTGTGCTCATTAATAAGCTCTAATGGTGACTTGTCTTTTATTATAGAAAAATCAAAATTTTCAATGTATACTTTAAATTCCTTAGTTAGGATTGTTTTTGTAGATTTAATTTTAGTTTCACATTTATCTTCCCATTCTGAAATTAGTAAATCATTGAATTCAGTTGGATTATTTATATAATCTAACAATTTTGTTCCGACTCCTTTCGTAGTTAATATATAATATGCTTTTGGAATTTTATATTGGTTCGTAAAGGTATAGTGACATAATTTACCAAGTTCAACCCAAAATAAAGAAGGTGATAAGCTTGTAGAGTAATGTTTGCATTGATAAATATCGATATCCCCATTTTTATAAAATCCCACTATATCTCTTCCCTTATCTCCCGAACCACCATATTGTCTTATCTTATCATATTTGTTATTCAAATATCCATCCGCCCATTCAAGAACTAAGTCTTCGAATTCATCTTCGGATAAACTTCTCATTCTTTCAATTGCAGGTGTTATTTGACCGCCAAGTATGTCATTGGTTGAAAGCCTACCTTTTCCTTTAGGTTTAGGGATGTTTTGAAATTTATTCATAGGTTGTTTTCATATGGCATACAACTTGTTATATAGTTCATAAATATAATGTTATCCCATTTATTTACTAGGAATAACAAAACTTTTCTTTTTGGCAGAGTGTAAAGCGGACTTAATTCACAATTTTGGCTAGGGAATGAAGTGTTCTTTTCCAATATAGCGGGAAGGGTTAGCGGAATGGAAAGCTGAAATTGGGAATTGTGTCCAAGAGATATGTAGTGAAGCTCTTTTCACGGAATGAAGTGGTTGCCTGCTTTTTCAGAAGGCGAGCGTGGAATGTAGGGGAATGTGCTGAACGGATTAAGAAAACTATTAATTCTCATTATTCAGGATTTAAAGCGGACTTAACTTTGAAGGTGTAGGTTGGAATGCAGTTTGACCGTTTCCCGATATTTCTCGGGAATGAACGGGCAAGTGGAATGGAAAACGGAAGCTTTGAAGTTGTGTCCAAGATTATTATAGGAAAGCGCTTTTCCCGGAATGAAGTTTTTCGCGAAATGTAGGGGAATGTGCTGAACGGTACTACTATAAAACCTTAAAATGACAAGCACAAAAAAATCCAGTTTAAGGTACTGGATGAACCTTTTGGCTTTAGGACATTTCGTAAATTTCATCAAACAATTTCTTGTCCAATCGTTCTTGTTGGCCAAAGCTTTTCTTCAGCGTGTTGTGCAAAACTGCATTGAAGGCATTATAACCTAACCACAAATTAGGTTCCTCGTTTAGCAACAATGCTTCATAATTCAGAATTTCCAGGACTTCACGAGATTTTTTCGAAGGGTCGCTGTTCTTGTCGCTACATTCATATCTAAAGAGTTTCGTTTTATCAAGTATGGCTTTTACAAATTCCTGTGTATCGATGATTTTAAACTCTTTCATCTTATCAAATTTCTTGGTAATGGTGTAGAACTCATTGTCCAGAAACTTGTCGAATAGGTTGTTCAGTCTCGGCATTATAAGTTGTGTATTATTCCTACTATGCTTAATGGAAAACTCTATTTCAGCCTGTGAAACGTGTAGTCCGTTTGAACAAACCTCTCGATAAAACCCGAAGTGTCCAGAGGTCTTTTCACTTCCGTCATACGAGTTTTTGAACCGAAGCATCGGCAATATCAAGTCCTTATGGTTCTTGACTGTAAACTGGCTTTTATCGTCGATAATAAAGTCAGTAATAAAAGACCTGTCATTCTTGTTTATGGTGCGTTTGTGGAAGTTCAGCTGTGCATCGGTAAGCATTTCTTCAGCTTTCTTGAAGAATAGTTGATTTGGAATGTGACCATAGCTGTTCGAGACCACATTGACGATTTTGCCATTAGAGATTATGGCATTTTCAAGCCCTCTTCGGGATTCCATCTGTGTTAGACTTTTTAAGGATTTCATTTCTGATGGAACAAAGATTTCATCCTGTTGCAAATTTTGTAAATACATAGCTTTTGAATTTAGATTAAACATTTTCTGATAATACTCGGTAATAGTTGGGATGCTTATCCCTGTAATAAGCCAAGTGACTTTCGCCACTATCAATGTCATAATTTTCACTACTCGACTGATAATGCTTTTCAGCCTCTTGTAGCGAAATTTTAGGTTTTTTAGATACTCGTTTCATAATGATATATTTTGATTAAACAATATTTGAGCAGTACCCAAACGGAAGCTAAAATCTCAGCTCAAAAGGAAACGGAATAAATAAGCGTAGGATGTCGCGTTGGCTTTATGCCGTAGTCTTTTGATGGGTGTATTTTACGAGTTTACCTTTGCGCTAACTATTGATTGATAACCCCTTCCTTATAAATACTTTTAAAACACTATCATAAAAAAGAAAAAGGGCCAGCACGAATGCCGACCCTTCTTCAAACAACAAAAGCTACTCGTTGAGTTCCTGAATTTGCTTTTCAAGAACTGTGATGCGCTCTTTCAAACGTGCTTCACGCTTGCTTCGTTTATCGGCATATTCTTTTTTAATGCCGGCAATCTTAGATTTGTAATATCCTTGCATTGCGTTGTAGAATGAAATGTTCGTCAGATTATTGACGTGATTGCTTTCGCCAAAATGCACTTGCTTTGTGAGCATATAGCGTATCAACTTGTGAAAGATTTCCTTTTTGAACTTCTTCTTGAAATTTTCGACCATTTCAACTTTGGTCATCTTTGAAGTGTCGCCCAAGAACTTTGAAAAATACTTTTGTTGACTCATATAGTCCACATTATTTTCAAAGAGCGATATCGAGAATGCGACCATTTCATCCGTTGAAAGTGTCTTCTTCGTATTAATGTATTTTGTTTCACGAATCATCTGCACAACTTCTTCAAACTGGTTGTTGTTCTCTATTTGATTCTTGCGGATTTCTCTTTCGTTGATTTTAATGATTTGTTCTTCAGGCGTACAATCTACCATTTTTCTGTTGGCCAATGGTGCCGAATATTTCGTAAAATCGTTCTTTGATTTTTCAACAATCTTTACAAAGACCTCATTATGCTGGAATGAATTGGGATGGAACACGATGCCGTTTTTAAATCCATCTTCTTTTGCTGAATTGAATTTTTCCAATGCTTCTATATAATTCTGCATTGCTTCATCCAACTCTGCCTTTAATTCATCTTCAGAATAGTCGTAATGCTGATACTCTTTCTGAATACCCTCGATTGTTGGCTCAATCGAATTCTCTATAATTTCAACATCGTCCAATAGATAGACTTTCAATCCGTTCCTTTCCAATTGAGATATAATGAGCTGATTGTTTTCGTCATCTGCCCAATACTGTCGTATTTCAGGAATTAAAAGGATATTCTCTTTCTTGGACTTTTCAATCAGGTTCAAGAACGATTTACTTTTCTTAGTTTCAAAACAGGCTGATTTTGTACAGACCATTTTACCTTCGCCGAACAGATTGCCTTGATTAGCTGCATTGAACGGACATTCTATACAAGACCCTGCTTTTGGAACCAATTTTTTATCGGCAACATCAAAAGATGCTTTTTCCAAATTGTAGGTCTGGTCTTTAATCATCCTGTTTATCAGATGTGCATTAAAATCTTCGCCCATCGTTTCCAACATCATTTGCTGTTCTTCCGGCTCAAAAAGGGCTACACCGACACCCAATGAAATGGTCATTTCTCCATTACGGACGAAAACCTTTAATCCTTCAATAAGTCCAGCCAGTTTTAAGCGTTGTCTTATAAAGTTGTCGCTTCTGCCTAATCGTTTTGAAATTTCTGTAGCCGAATACTTTTCGCTTAGATAAGCTATTGCATCTGCCTCCTCTGTCGGCTCAACATCCTGTCGTTGTAAATTCTCGATAATTTGAATTTCCAAGATGTCATTACTTTTATATTCCCTAACGATACACGGTATAGTTTTCATACCTGCCAATTTACTGGCACGATAGCGACGTTCTCCCATAACGATGATATATTCGTTTCCTGACTTTCGGACTGTGATGGGTTGAAGTACTCCGTGCTTTTTGATGCTTTCTGAAAGCTCCATTAGAAGCAATTCATTAAAAGTCTTTCTAGGTTGCATCGGGTCTGGAATAACCTTTTCGATATTCAGGTTTTGAATTCGAAGTACGATGGCACTTTGTGTCAATTTCTCTTTGACCTGTTTCTTAACGGTCGCATTCGCTTTACCGTTCCTTCTGGTTTTAACTGCTATTGTTGTCATAATACTTAAATTTTAGATTAAACAATATTTAAGCAGGAACCAAACGGAAGATAAAATCTTGGCTCAAAAGGAAACGGAATAAATAAGCGTAGGAAGAAGCGATGGCTTTATGCCGTAGTCTTTTGATGGAAGTATTTTACGAGTTTAAATTGCGATACATATTGTATGATAATAAACTCCCCTTTTAGATAACTCTATTATCAATTTCCAAATAGTACTTCAGTATTTAGAAATAAATTAGGGATTTTGTTGCAGACAATATCCCTTGATTTTTTGAAAATATTTTAGATTGAGTGATTTAAAAACTTATAAGCTATGCTTCCCAAATAACACTTATAAGTGTTTTGTATTTTTTCGTAGGTAAGCAATATTCATTAAACTCAATATCTTCTTCCCAGTCATTTAATTTAAACCAGGTCGACTTTTCAATGGATTGAGTTTTCTCAGCGCCTTCATAGATAAACTCATAATTTGAATCTATATACTCTTTTGCAACTGAAAACTCTGGTGGCGGAATTTTAGTAATATCGTTTGTATAACATTTAAAATCTTCCGTTTTGCGCCAATAGCGTACAACACCGTCGGCCATAAAGACAACGAAAAAAGGTGCAATTTCCAAACTTAACATTCTAAATATCACAGAAGTTAAGCTGGTATTGAAACGCTCACTTAACTCTTTAATTAAATCTGGACCAAATGGCTTTCTTGAAATAAAGTCTCTAAAAACTTGTTCGGGCATTAAAAGCTCGCCTGCAAAATCGTTTGCTTCAATTTCTTGAATACCTCTTTTGTGAACTTCTTCTAATCTATTCCAGCTTAGAGTTTTCTCATCGTCCAAATGAAATTCCAATTTATCGTGAAGAAAGAAGTGTCCTAATTCGTGCGCAGCAACAAACCGTTTGCGCTGAAGAGTAAAAATATTCGTATCTACCTTAATGATTGTTTTTGAATTACCTCTAATGATGACACCATCTGAACCATTTAATTCTTCCTCTATATAGATAACATCAAAACCAGCCAATAAATCTTTCATAGAAAGCTCTGTGACTTCATCAAATCCGATTTGTTTTAATATTTCTTTGGCCTTGTTACTGCCCTTCTGATTCTTTCTCAAGCATTTCTAAAATTTCAATTAGGTTTTGGTCTTTAATAATGTCTTTAATTTGTTCTTCAGACATTTTTTCCAATCTACTGAATTGTGTTTGTAGTTGATTTGTTTGTATTAAATTGTTCATATACGCAATAGGCCTATCTAGTCCTTTGGTTAAAGCATCTTTAAAATAATTTGATGCTTTATCAAGCATACTGTCATTCTTCAATACATTACTCTTTGACTTTAATCTAAATGTTAATTGCTTGATAAATTTATCTTGTGATAAAGATTGTTCGTTCAAATCGACACCTTCCATCTCAAGCTGCTTCCTAACCAAATCATCAGGAATTGCTTTGTCAAAATTCTCAAGACTTTCTTTTACTGTTTTTTTAAGCTTGTCCACTTCTCGTTGAATTTGATTTTTTTTCTTCTTAATCTTCTAGATATTGTATAAATCACATCGATTGGTTTATCGAGTAAATCCGCTATATCTTTTGGTTTGTCAATTCCATTCGCCAAACACTCAAACATTTCTATTTCCTCTTTGTCCGCCCCTTGGTCTTCCAACTGTTTTATCCATTGCTGCAATTTCACTTCATCATCAATCTTTTCGTAATTGTAGTCTTCAGTAGGCTCTTCATCTGAATAATTTGGAATATTGATTATGTATTCTGATTGAGGTTTTTCATCAGAATCATCGCCTTTTCTTTTTAATTGTTTAAAAAAACTATCTAAATCGCTCTGTAAAGCCCAAAATATAAATTTTTCAAAAGAGCAATTTTCTGGTTTCCATTTGCGTGTACCGTCACAGGCCTTGGTTAATGTTTGTTGACAAAAGTCTTGGAACTGAAAGCCTTTTTTGTTTCTATCACTCTTGTCATAAAAGCGATCACGAGTATAAAGTTCCATCCTGTTTAAGAGGCTCTTTATATCGATTGCGTTAAGCTTTTCTATTATTTCTGAAGTTGTAGCTACCCTCATTCATTAAGTATATGCTTCAATGTCGTAAAAATTTACCAAACGATGGTAAAAAAAATAAAATTAAAAGCATATAAGAGTGTAGCAACTATAAAACAACACAAATGGCAACAAATGGAAAAAGTGGCGATAATCGCAGACACGGTGCAATAAGAAGCAGAACGCAAGTTAAAAATACTAAAACTGGGCTTTACGTAAAAAGAGATTCCGATTCTGGAAGATTTATGGACGTAAAGACTAGCGGCGGAAAATTTAAGGGCGTTATTGATAAAAGCAAATAACGCTTCAGCGAAACCCAACTGCTTTGAATTTGGGCTAATTTAATTTTTTTGGATATGAATTATTCATTTCAGAATGACAAGTTGAGTCTTTGCAAAAAGGACACTTGTCTGCATTTAAATAGGAATAACGCCAAAGTTATTTCCACAATTCTTACTGTGATAACATTTGTGGCAGCTGTATCGGCTGTCGCAAAAGCTATCAAGTAATCAACTAGGCTGGATCTTAAGAATCAGCCTAGTTAATAAATTTAACTCTATGGAAAAAGAAAGATTAGAATATACTGTAAATCGCCTAGACCATTATTACGATAGCGTAAATAATAAAACAGCGGTATATATCGCCATCAATACATTTATAACAGGTGGTACTATCACGCTCATAACTCAAATACAAGAATTACTCAATCAAGAAAACTATTTATTGTTTTTTTTGGCGGCAATCATAACCCTCGGTGTGGGTAGTCTCATCCTATTGGCATTAGCTAGTATGCCATATTTTTCGGCAAAATCAGAGATAGAATCCTTGTATTATTTTGCTAGTATAGGACAGAAAGAGCCTGGTGAATTTTTTGACCTTTCAAAAAACCAAACTAAAAAAGGCAATCTAAAAGATTTAAGAAATCAGGTTTATATCCTTTCAAAAGGGTTAAAATCAAAATTCAGAAAACTTAAATGGGCTTGTGTTCTATTAATCATACAATTTATGCTTTTAGCACCCTCAACCTACATATTAATTAAAATTACCTCATAAAATGAACTTATTTGAAGACTACAAAAATGTAATTAAAAAAGCGGTCGAGAACGACCCTACAAAATCAAACAAAATTTACGGGCTTAGTGAACCTATGCTGGAAAGCAACCGCGAGCATCTTAAATTACTAAGAAATGAACTTCCTGGACGTGAACTTTCCCGCGAAATGAAACTATTTGCTAAAGGAATGGGCGTTAAAGAAACTTTCGACTACCAACCATTGGGAAGTCATCCTGACTTTACTTATCTAAAAGCTACAGACTTGGTTGAAGAGCATTGGATAATATCCGGCTTTATAGATGTAAAGAAAAGCACCAAGCTCTTTAATAACTTTACAAAAGGTACCGTCCGATTGATAACGGAAAGTATCATTCGAGCTTCAATCTTTGCAGTTAATCTTTGTGGCGGCTATGTTCATCGTATTCAAGGTGATGGCTTAATGGTATATTTTGGCGGAAAGAATATTGAAAAATTGAAGGCAGTAGAAGATGCGCTAAAATCTTTTTCAATGATATCTTACTTTGTAAAAAACGACCTCAAAGACTTTTTTGAGGATAATGGCATACAAGATATCCACACAAGGGCCGGACTGGATTTAGGTCATTCAAAACAGGTAGATTGGTTCTATTCTGGTATTGGCGAATCTGGGGAAGTTACTACGTGTAGCTTGCATACTAGCCTTGCACCAAAAATGCAGAGTAATGCCAAAAACAGCGGAATTGTGGTAGGGCACAATGTAACAACCCAACTCAGGAAAGACAAGTATTTTGAGCAACGAAGCAAAGAAATACACGATTATGAGGATGGACGGAAATATTATCAATACAATTTCGATTGGGAACGCTACTTGGTAGATAACAACTTGGCTGTTCAAAACGATATGGGCGTTCTAGTATTAACAATAAATACCTTGCCTGACCCAAACAGGAACAGTAGAGATTTATACCCCATTGCATCCAAAAGCAAGCCTTATTTTAACTATGACTAAGACAAATCTTAATTATGATATTGATAGCTTTTTGAGTAAGTATTATTCTTTTAAGGAAGTGGATAGTCCTAAACCTGGTTATTTGGCCCTTAAAGGGAAAATTAGTGTCCTCGATAAGAAAGGCAAACTTTGGGGTCAATTTGAAATTCTCATTTTAATTAATAAAATTGAATACCCATACACTATTCCTATTGTCATCGAAAAAACTCAAATAATTGATAGAGATTGGGATTTCCATATCTCAAAAGAAGGCGTTTGCTGTTTGGATATTCCACATCAACTTTTAAAAAGAAAAAGGCGAGGAATCACATTTGAAGAGTTTTACAGGAATGTCATATATCCCTTTTTTGCCAATTACCATTACAAGGAATCAACTGGTGAGTATGCAAATGGGGAATACAAACATCATTTTGAAGGAATAGCTCAATTTTATCAAGAGGAATTCGACCTCGAAAATCTTGAAGATATAGTTGCACTTTTGGAAACTTCGATAGGTGGTATTAAGCATCAACCCAATATTGAATGTCCGTTATGTGGAAAACCTAAATACAAAAAATGTTGCCGTAAAAAAGTTTATAGCTTAAAAGGATATGGTATGCAGCAATTAAAAATAGATTTGGTTCTATTTAGGCAACAACTACTTAAAAGAAAGAAAGTATTAGGCTAACTGTCAGCTCAAAATAAAATACATACACAAATGATATCAATAATTATCAAAGCTAATTAGTCAATGAAAAAGCCCCAAATGTTGTACCTATGTTGTACCCAAGACATAAAAAAAGCCTTTCAATTTCTTGAAAGGCTTAATTTTACTAGTAGCGGGAACAGGACTCGAACCTGTGACCTTCGGGTTATGAGCTTGATCTGGATGTATTTCAAAATACTCTAAATCCCCTTGAAATCTACTGTTATCAGTAATATCAATATTTATTAGCATCAATTAATTCCGTTTAAAATCAAATTATTCTGTACTTATTCTGTACTACTTTTTCAACTTTTACTTATCTTTAATAGGATATAAGATAAATACTTATGGCTAGCATCAAAGTTGTTTTGCGGAAAAATATGATGAAAAAGGATGGCACCATTCCTTTAGCTCTTAGAATTAGCGAGAATTATAAAACGAATTACAAATGGCTTGGACAGTATGTCCTTGAAAAAGATTGGGACAAAGTTGTTGGAAAAGCCAAGAGAACTCATCCCAACTATCGAAAGCTGAACAACTTCCTAATGAAGAAATTGACGGAAGCCAATGACGTTTATTTCGATTCAAAAGATGAGAGCATTACCCCAAAACAAGCGAAGCTAAAATTAAAAGGCCCGGGGGGCTCAAAATCGTTTTTTGCTGTCGCAGCAGAAAGAATTAAAGGTAAATATGATCGAGGAACTTTTTCGGTGGCCAAATCAGAGCTTTCAATTTTATATAATCTGGAGGAGTTCCTTTCTTTCAAATCTTCTCTTCCGAAGAATGAAGTTATTGAAGGAATCAAACAGAGAAGAAAGAATAGGGTTAGTAAGGCCCGTAAATCAGAATATTCATTTTTGGCTGGAGTTGACAATTTCAAGAAAAACAAAAATCTAAAGTTCAGGGATATTGACGAAGCATTTTTAGAAAAGTTCAAAACTTTCTGTTCCGCTTATTTAAATCAGAAAAAACGGACTATATCTAATCAACTTATATTTGTAAGAACCCTCTTCAATATTGCAATAAAAGAAGGAATTGTTGCCCCTAAATTTTATCCTTTTGCTGGTGAAAAAGAAAAAATTAGAATAGGTTCAGGAAATAAAATTGGTTTGACAATAAGCGAGGTTGAAAAAATAGAAGCCTTGGAATTGGAAGAATATTCCTCTATTTGGCATACTCATAATATTTGGTTGATTTCATTCTATTTTGCAGGAATCCGTATATCTGATGTCGTCAAATTAAGGTGGTCAGATTTTAAAGATAACCGTCTTTATTATATTATGAACAAAAATGAAAAACCACTGAGTTTGAAAATTCCAGATAAAGCTCAAGAAATTTTAACCCTATACGAAAAAGACAAAAAGAATAATAACGGATATATTTTCCCTTTCCTTATAGGTACTGATTCTAAAAACGCTGAAGATATATTTAGAAAAACTCGCAATGCTACAAAACTTTGTAATAAGTATTTAAAACGAATTGCTCTACAATGTAATATAGAAAAAAACTTATCAAACCATATTGCTCGTCATAGTTTCGGAAATATTGCGGGAGACAGAATTCATCCTTTAATGTTGCAAAAATTATATCGCCATAGCGATTTAAAAACGACCTTAAACTACCAAGGAAATTTCATTCATAGAGACGCTGATGAGGCTTTGGATAATGTGATTAATTTCTAAAATCTTATCTTTTGGCAAAAAAGATGATCAGTTTATATTGAGTTAATGCAAATACAAAGTAAATTAATAAAAATGAAAGCATTTGATGACTCTCACTAACTTCTAAAAAATGAGTACACCTTCCATCCCCGAATTTTAAAATACCTATTTATTGAAAATTAATGAAAATGCATATAATTTAGTTTCGTATTCAAGAGCTGGAGATGTTTTCCATTACCGATGGGCTGCCAGACGATGTCTAAGCCTTATTCAGCCCCAATCAGACCTGGAGTCCATTGTTATTGAAGGCTCCAAAGAGAGAAAGAAAGCAGGGGAGTATGTCATTGATGTTTCCGAATACTACCAATCTGATAAGGATACGAGAAGGATTGAATATTATCAGTTAAAGCATACCACTGTACAGCACGACAAGCCTTTTACACTAAGCGGATTGAAAGATACTATGGTGGGTTTTGCAGAAAGATATCTCCAACACCTCCAGGACAAAGCTACGACGGGAATTTCTTTTACCGTCATAACCAATCGGAAAATCAGTGATACATTCAAACGCAATCTTTCCAATTACGTACACCAAAAGGACGTAAATGCAGAATTTGAAAAGACGCTTAAAAAATATTCGAAACTAAACGGGGCGAAGCTTCGACATTTCTATAGTTTATTGAACTTAGAGGATGGCGAAGGAGATTACGATATTCAGAAAAATACCCTTAGGACTGAAATAGCAAGAATCCAACCTGGCATCATCGATTCAGCCCAGATCAGCAATATAGTAGCTCTAGTACAAGAAAAAGTGTTGCCTAAATCGAATGGTATAATTCTCAAGGAAGACATTTTAAAACTCTTTGGAGTGACTTCTGAAAAGCATTTATTTCCGGCCCCTCCCCTTTTTGAACAATCCGATAATCTTACCCATAGGTTCCAGTACAACACTCTTATAGAGACTATTCTTCATTCTAACCATCCGCTGATCATTCATGCGGAAGGTGGAGTAGGAAAATCTGTGTTTAGCAAATATGTACTCAAAGCGCTGCCACAAGATTCACTTGGTATAGCCTATGATTGTTTTGGATCCGGTAAATATCGTAGCCGTAGTGAGCCCCGGCATCGCCATAGGGATGCTCTTCTGCAAATTTCTAATGAATTAGCATCTCTGGGATTATGTGAGCGAATGCTGATCCAAAATACCACCCTGGAAAGTGATATTATGAGAGGCTTTTTATATCGGATTCAAGCCGCTATCATGACTCTAAAAGAAGTGAATAATATGGCCAAATTGGTCATTTTAATTGATGCAGCGGATAATGCAGAAATGGCAGCCATGGAATTCGGTGATGCCTGCTTTGCCAATGAATTATTGAAAGAACAGTTTCCAGAAGATTGTAAAATTGTTTTACTCTGTAGACCAGAACGTACAGCACTTCTAAAACCTCCAACCAATATTCAGAAACTAGAATTAAGTTCGTTCTCGAAAAAGGAAACCTTTGAAAATCTCAGAAAGTGGTTTCCAGCAGTAAATGAGAATGAAGCCTATGAATTTCATCGACTGACGGGTGGCAACCCCAGGGTGCAGATGAACTCAATAGCGGAAAATTATGAGTCAGTGGAGACGTTACTTTCCTACTTGGGACCTTTCAGAACTTCTGTGGAAGAACAAATTGAACATCAATTACAAACTGCGGTAAATAATATAAAAGATGTCTTGCCAAATGTCTACCAAAGTAGTATTGAAAAAATATGTACCGGCCTCGCAAGTTTACCTCCTAATATCCCAATTCATATTCTGGCTACAGCGGCGGATGTTAGAGTAGAAGATGTGAAAAGTTTTATATCGGATATTGGTCGCTCCCTATGGTTATTAGATTCCTCAGTGCAATTCAGGGATGAGCCTACTGAAACATGGTTTCGCAATACATTTTTAGGAACACCAGAAGATTTTCAAAGGTATATTGCCGCGATGGAACCCCTGGCAACCAAATTTACGTATGTAGCCGAGGTTCTGCCTCAGCTTTATTTACAAGCCGGTCAATATGATCAATTAATACGCATTGCAATATCCGATACCCTGCTCCCCTTCCATAACCCAATAGACACAAGAAATGTAATGGTTTATCGCCTACAGTTTGCTTTTAAAGCAGCACTTAGAGCAGGAAAATATAAAGATGCTATTCAGGTAGCTTTAAGAGCGGGAGAAGAAGTGGCGGGGGATCAAAGACAGCAAAGCCTTTTTCAGGATAATGTCGATCTGCTCACGAAACTTCAAGATAATTTAAAGGTTCAAGAAATTGCCTTTAAAGGACTGCTAAAGAGTGGCTGGGAAGGATCAGAGAATATTTACACGGCTTCCCTACTTAGTGAAATTGAGGAATATCAGGGAGAGGCCCGTGGGTATCTGAGATCCGCTTTGAATTGGCTACAGATTTGTTTCGAGACACAAAAACGGCAGAAAAATGATTATGATCGGGATCACGCAGTAAACGATAACGATATTCTGGAAATTGCGCTCACACAATTAAATCTGGATGGTGCAAATGCCTGCTTAAAATTTTTAAATAGTCTCAAGCCTAAGGAAGCTATATATAGAATTATACGTAAATTCATCAGCCGCCTGATCGATGCAGGTCGATTGGATGATATCCAAGCACTTCTTAAACGCTCACGAAAAAGCAAGTTTTATGTGATCGCTATTGTACACGAATTATCTGAAGTCGGAATATTCGTCGAAGCTAAAAACATCGAACATTGCCTGCAACTGTTATCAAAAACTACAAGTCGGATTAAGAAACCGGCCCATTCGTTACAGGATAATATCACGTCATCAATAATAGCATTTTTAGAAGTCTGTCTCTATCGAAAATTGAATACTCAAAATATTCTCAAAGTGCTAGATTATTATGTACCCGAAGAAACTCCTCAAGGAATAGCAGGAAACTTTGTTTCAAAAGATCGGACCCAATTCCTCAAAGCAGTCTCCATCAGAAATGTTTTATTAAGTAAAAGCGAAATCGACCTGGAAGACCTTCTTCCTGAAAGCTTTAAATCCAGTAACAAACAAAGAGGAAAATCAAGTGACATTAAAGAGTTTAAGGAAGTGATTGGTGCACTTCTCCCCTGGTATACTTTGAGGATAAAGCTTATTTCTGGTAAAATCGGTGACCTTACTAAAGCGGCAGCCCAAGCACATAACGCTTCAAAGAAAGCACATCAGACACGCTATACAATTTCAGACTATCTTCCAAAAGAGATAGCTGATTTATCAGCCGACATCCTTATTTTCTGCCATCAACAAACACCCGAAAATATCCAAAAATATCACGACACCTACCTACGTGATAACCAATCACTTTCCATACACCAGCGTCTTTATCTTTTACGCGCAGGACAAATAAAATCGCATCTCACCCCTATTCTTAATGAACTTGAAAATTCAACACTTATCCTCATAAAAGACCTCAACACTATTGGTCCTGAAGAAAGTGCAAACTATTACATATTAATGGCTCGTGCAGTCCTTTCACATTCCAGAGAAGATGCTGCTGTTTATTTTGAAGAAGCCATAACGATCATCTCTAAATTTGGAGACGAAATCGTAGAACGATGGGAAGCCTTGGCTTCATTAGGCAAGCGATGCGGTTCAAGCGCATCAGATAAATTGGCCTACCGATTTGTCCGATGTACAGAACTGGTGGGAGAATATGTTTACCGTGAAAAACATTGGGATCGTTCTGGAGCTTTAGCCACTTGTACCAGAATGTCACCCGCTATTGGAATTGCAGCACTTAGTAGATGGCGCGATAGAGAAATAGGTAGATTTGAGTATCAACTGGAAGCGTTATTAATTCAGCTAATCGAATCCAAGAGTTTGACTCCAGAAGTGGGCTGGTCCATGACACGGTTTATCTCAGATCACCAATTATTTGATTTTTTGAAATTGTGCTTGTCCCATACATCCTCAGAATGTTTAAAATCGGAAATCCTAAACGATGCCTATAAACTACTTTTACAGGAAGGTGCGAGTTATAGCGAATTGAAACAATTACACCAAATCGCTGAAGATTCCAAAATCCATCTGGATGGATTAGAAAAAAATCTGCATACATATCCAGATGGGTTAAAGGACCACTCCAATTCAAGTCCTTCTTATTCAGATACACAACTAAAGATTAACCCGAAAAAATGGAATACAGTATTCGATGGCGTAGACATCTTAAGCATTCATGGATTTACCATTTTAAGAGAACGTTTTTCGGCAGCATTTAAGAAGGAACATTATGTGGGGATTAAAACCTTATTCCGAGAAATTTTAAATCGAATTAAACCTCATGAGATATATGATTTTTTTGATCTCCTTTTAACTTCAGATGATATTAATTATTACGACAGCATTCAATTATTAAAAGTCATCCCGGAACACTGGAAGCATAAGGTTAGTTTTAAAAAGAAATGGCCGGATATCCTCTTTGAGATGGGTCGAAGATATGCTCATGACCTGATAAGCTTATATTCTTTTGAAACCGCTGTACGTGAACTAAACCTTGATGATGCCTTAAAGCATACTCTGAAACGCGGTATTTTTTTTGGATTATCAGAAGGTCAGGAATTTACCAATGCTACTGTTTTATTTGGATTTGTAAGGCAGGCAACAACTTCTATCGATCCGGAAGAAGCCAGAGAATTAGTAGATTATGCATTGACGAGATTTGAATTGCACGTGGAAAATGATTTTGGAGATGGGCCCTGGAAAGACTGGCTAAAAGTTTCTGATAACATCCATGACACGGTGGGAGGTTTTTTATGGTCAGCATTAGGTGCTCCTTCTTCCGAAACCCGTTGGCAGGCCTGTCATGTAATAAAAAAACTTGCTGACTTTAAATGTACTGAAATGTTGAGTGCTCTAGTTACATGGTTAGAACATGATGAAGTAGATGCCTTTGGGAGCCACCAATTCCCCTTCTATAAACTTCATGCTCGCCAATATTTGCTAATAGCACTGAGCAGAGTCTCCACAGAGCACCCCGAAATACTTATTCCCTACAAACAGCTATTCTTAAAATATGCTCTGACTGAATCCCAGATACTGATCCAAAAGTTTTCAGCGGAGATTGCCCTCGCTATTGAAGAGGCCTTCCCGGCAACATATAGCCCTACCGAAATCACTGGATTGGAAAAAAGCACCTATCCTCGAAAAACAATTGAAATTGGGAAATATGATGCGAAAGTCGATAGCTATTTCCATAAAAAAAATCAGGTCGATACTACCGTGGATTACTACTTCGGATGGGATATAGAACGTTATTGGTTTGAACCATTGGGTGACGTTTTTGGAATACCTGGAAAACAAGTTCAGGAATTATGTGCCGATGTTATTGTCAATGAATGGAAATTAGGAACCACCACCGGTTATAATAATGACCCCCGTGTAGGTCTATGGAACAGGTCTCAAGGACGTACCTGGCACGATCATGGAAGTTATCCCAAAACAGATAGTTTGGATTTTTATCTCGCATACCATGCAATGCTATGTGTAGCATCCCGATTGTACAAATATATGCCGGTAATATCCATCTATGAGGATCATGAAGATCCATGGAAAGAATGGCTATCACGACATCTACTGACCAGAAATAATCATAAGTGGCTGGCAGATTGCAGAGGCCCAGTTCCACATTATAGACCCGATTGGATTTCAAAATCACCATATGAAGGCTGGAGAACAGATTTTAAAGACAGTGATTTTCTAAATAACATTTATACAAGCGATGATAATGAATCATGGTTAACCATCCATGGAGGTTGGACTGAAAGGCATGATTCAAGATATGAATCCTACACAGTTTCCTCCGCATTGGTTTCGAAAAAAACAGCTGATGCACTGCTAAGAGCTCTTTCATCCTGTAATAATTCTCACGATTTCAAGCTACCAGATTATGAAGAAAGCAATATGGAAATTCGTTTCGGAGACTTTCAGCTTAAAGGGTGGTTAGCTAAACCTTATATTTCCAAAGGAATTGATGAAATGGATCCTTATGCTAAACATATAAATTATCCTCCAATAATTCCCGGAACGACCGTCCTGAACAAACTCGAGCTACATCCAGATTGTGAGGGGAAAGTGTGGGTCTTTAGTGATGGGCAAGCCGCATTAAAAACTATTTCATGGAGCAGTAATTTACAGGGATATGATGACGAACCTGAACAATCAGGTGAACGGTCAAACGCTTCGTTAAACCTGCTCATAAAACTCTGTACATTGTATGATTGCCACCTGATTTTTAAGGTTACAATTAAAAGGGATATCACCTATAGAAATAGATTGGATACCTATGATTATTTAGACCCACGTCATAACATTTACATACTATCAAAAGGTGGAAGACTCAAAAGCACAGAAAAAAATTATCAGCTTAGGTGAAGCAATCGTAAAGGAACTGCAGCTGGATCCCGGCATCGATACGCTTAGCAAATGGATGGCTCATTATGTGGCCGAAAAAATAACGGATCTTCAAACCCTTACGGGAAAAAATAAAAGCAAGGCGGAAAAAGAATGTGCCCAGATCATTTTAAAATTGTGGGATCAACGATGGTCAATTCCCTACGAAAAACCATTTCTTAAAGATTTTGAGTCGCTGTTTGAAACGCTGCACCAACTAAGCCCCTCCTCTAAACACTCCTTTTTTATTCCCAAAGTAGTACACACTGAGATTAGGACAGAAAGTAGAAAAAAGCGACCGGGTACAACTGAGAATTATTTTAAGATCGCCTTACAAGTAGATAACCTCGCTAAAAATTTCATTTTCGATTTACTTCGTATGGGAGTATCTAAATTAAGCTTGGATAAGGAGCGGGAGGAATTAATCAGAAGCTCACTTGATGTCCTAAATTATTCAGATATAAAGGTTATTAAACTAATTTCGGAAGACGATAAAAAAGAAACCCCAGGAGATCCAGCGACCAAGGAACAGGAAAAACGAAAGGCAACCCTTCAAAAAAAAATAATCGAGATCGAAGCACTCATGGATATACAGGAAGACATTTTAAAAACATATAGAAAAGAGCTAACGGAAATATAATGGTAGAAACTAAGCAATACTTGGTAGCTCAGATCCATCTTTCTGACCAAAACCGATTAATACTTTCTGCTTAAACTCAAACATATTATACTTGAAGTAAAATTTAGTTGTATTAAGATTCTGAAACTATTGAATGCTTCAAAATAGGGGGGTTGAAGGATGAAGGTTTTAGTTATTTTGGTTTTTACATCTAAAGAATATGAAGTTTTACCGACCAGCCCTAACTAACTTAACGACGTACTTATAATGAAAACGATTCAACTTTTGAAAACCCATATGTAATTCTGGATAAATCCATAAAGAAAAGTTGGAAAGCTGCATTAGTGATTTAATTATCTTTTATTCAGTAGGCATTTGAAATACGATCCAAATGAGGTCGTTCTAATGAAAGGTTTCCAGGGCTTTACCTGATTCTACATGAAGGTGATCCAGCAGTAGCATCTCCTCAAAAATATCGAGAGTTTGTGCTATTTTTTTAGAGTCGGGCTCCTCCCTCTTAGTAAAGGCATCGTAAATCGCTAGGATCAAGCGAACAGGTTCGTTGGAGTAATAGCCTGCAGCCTGAATATCAGGACGTTTTTTAAAATCCATCCGCCGAATCAGCTGGAAACACAGTTCTGGACAGTCCTGTACATGTAGCAATAGTTTATCCAGCAGTGGTTTAGGATATTGCAGAAACTTATCGGATTTGACATATATCTTCAAAAAAGGGAAGAGTTTTTCTAAAAAATCAACGCCCTTTCTGCGCTGGTGGAATAGGGAAACATAAATTCCCGCCAGATCTTTATCCTCATCCTTTAGAAACTTCGGGAGAAGCTTTAGACATTTAGCCTGTGCTGTTCCATTTCGTTCCAATACTTCCATCCGCAATGCCTGTAACAGACTCTTTCGAGCTTCAGGACCGGCTTTTAAAAATAAGCGGAGATTATTTTTTGCATATGAATAGCCTTCCAACCAGTTATCCACCAGCAATTCTCCAACCTGACCATGGACCTCTGGATGTGCTCGTAACTGTCGATAGAATTCCTGGAGTTCTTTATTGTAAGATTCTCGATAGTGATACACAGCTGAGATCCCCAGGGTCAGGAGTTCTTTTTCTCCATTTTGTACGAATTCTTGAAACTTTTGGAATCCATAAGCTCTGCCAATGCTATTGAAGCATGCTATATCTTTAACACAAGTCATCCGGTATACTTTCTCACTGTCAGGACCAAGCTCATCCAACACCTCTTTGACGGTTGTTTGTAGGTGTTCCAGTCTACTACACAATAAAATGACATTTAATATTGAGGGAGCGATATCGTTTAACATTTTTGAATAGTCATCATGAAAGGAGGTTTCAACTGATTGATGCTTCCGATATAGGCCAATGAGTTGATGTAAGAGTTCCTCATCCATCTCTTCAGCCTTGATGATATAAGGAAGCTGCCAAATAATATATAACAAGTTGCGGCCTTGTGGGGTTTGGTTTAGAAAACGCTTGACCAGTTCCCGAAGCAACCGGGGATCAAAGCCGCCTTCGGCCAAGCTTCTCAGGGCTTCAGTCTTATATTCCGCTTCCACGCTTGCATCTTCTAGTAACGCCTGGATAAAGGGATAGTATTTCTTCGGAGCTTCTTTTACCAGGGAGCCAAAGGAAGTGACCAGCTGATCTTTTCCTCCATGCATTGCCTTTCGTTTATAGGTACTGTTATATTTTCTAAAAGCTCCAAGCAAGTCGTCGTAGGACAATAATCGAAGCCGTTCCATGCCGATGGGAGAGTTGATGGAATAAGTACGTGCTGTACTTTTGTTGATTTGCTCCAGGGAACGCTTGCCAAATTTTCTGAAAAGACTCCGGTAGGTTTGCCATGCAGTTTTATGAGCTTTTAATGGTTCCTCGGGAAGGGCCGCCAAAAAGACATACTTTTTTAATCCGTTTTCACTAAGGTCCACACGCTCTTCCTCCCGATACATTTCCATAGGATGCTGCATGCGCAGAATTAGCTGACAAACCTGTTCTTGCTGCTTATGACTTAACTTTTTAAAAACAGTTTTTAATAGCATTCGGATCTCATAATGCAACTCATCATCGCACCCTTTGAAGCCATTTTTATGATCGAAGGTATGAAGGAACTCCAGTAGCTCTGTTGTATAAAAATTAGGTGATTGTGAAAAGCCAGATACCAGCAATTTTAAATGATGGATGGAATTAGAATCTCCATAAGAGGTTTTAAACGTTCTAAACCAGCACACGTCTGTTTTGGCCATATTTTGTACATGCTTGGCGAGTAATTCTGCGATAAAATAACCGGCTTCCTGACTCCCATCAAGGCTCCAAGGTTGTCTGAATAGATAAGACTGTACAAGGACTGTTTGCCGGTTACCGGCCACAGAATACGTATTATGATGCTCCTGGACCAAATCGGTCATGATATCCAAAAAGAATCGAAACGTGGTATCTGGGGCCTGTCGATACATCTTTTTGAATAATTGTTCCTCTTCATATTCGAAACGGAGGTTAAATCCGGCCTTCTCCTTAAACCGTTCCAGGATCAACGGGCGCAACTGATCCAATACATAGGTTGTACGGACAGAAAACATATTGCCTAGCAGCGTGTAATACCAGAAGTTATTGTAAGAATGGGCAGTGTCATACCTGGCATAGCGATCAAACAATTGTAACGCCAAGTCCTGATCCCATTGCTTTACATGCTTTAATAAGGATTGAACCAGTCTGGTTTTTGCTTCGCTGGCCTTCAGAGAATTAATATAAGAAAATACGACTTGTTCCTGCTGGATGTTATTAAAAAACAGGCGATAGATCGCATCTAAGCGTTCCTGTCTTTCCAAGTCTTCCGTATGCTGCTTGGTGGTCCACCATGGCCATATCTTGGAAAACAGGCTTTTCCAGCGAAAAGGAACCTCCGATTTTTTAGCAAGGTAGCGGGCCGGATAATCACTTTTTGTGAGATAGCTAAGCCAGCCTTTGGAAAAAACTCCATGCAAAAAGACACTTTCATAGTGATTGTTCCCTATAATATGATTTTCAAACAGCTCTTGCTCTTTGATGGTAGGCGTCTCCCGCATACCGAGGGTTTGAAGAATCATCATTTTTAAATGAAAACGGTAGGAGTGGTTGGAAAGAAACATTTCGATCAGGCGGTTGTATTCCTCATTATTGAATTCACGCTGGTAATCCAGGATCATTTTTACAATCGATCGAACATAGAGTCCCTGCCCGTTTTCTTTTAAATAGTTTTCCAGGGATTTGCCTTCTTCCACAAAACTCCGAGCGAATACGTAATCATAAAAGGTCTGATGGAAAAATTGAACTTCACCCCGGTTCAGGCTTAAAAGGTTATTACTGATTAGATAATCCAACTCGGTCTGGTAATTCTCTACAGTAAATGCAATGGTGATACGCTGCTCCTCGTACATACGTGAAGCTATATGATACAAAACCTTTTTTAACTCTAACTGAGGCTTGCTATTGATTAATTGTTTCCACAAGACCTGATAAAGATCGGAAAGCGTCGTCAGGGTATCGGCATGGACTTTCTTTTTATTCGGTAGCTTACAGAAAATATCCAGGTGATTTGGAGTGCAAAGTAATTCCAATAATTGATTGGAAGGCTGATAGATTTCATAGGTATATAAGATATTGGCCACTTCCTTAGTACTTAGACGGGCCAAAGTCAACCGCTTAATATTTGCTTCCTTATAGACTCTAAGATCGGCATCATTCTCTAGGTCTACACTCCTTACGGAAATAATTACCTTAACATTGGTCAGTTTTGTCAGGCTGCGTATCAATTTATTATAAGTGTGCAGGTAAGCTCGTTTCGATGAGAGACTCAGAGACATGGCATCTAATTGATCCAGCAGGATAACGAGTTCCTGATCCCTGTTGGCCAGATATTGGGCTAACTTTTTAAAGGAAACCTCATTGCTGTCAAAAATTTTTTGTTCCAACTCTTGTAGGCCAGAGGCATAATAACGGTCAGCTTTGATTCCCAGTACCGCCTGCCCTTCTTTTTTTAAATGACTCCAGATATTTCTCAGCACGAGGCTTTTCCCCATGCCCTTCTCCCCATCCAGGATAAACAGATTTCTTTGGGATCGCTCTGGATCACCGTTGATCCAGTCGAGGATCTCCTGTTCCTGACTTCGTTTCAAATGGGCATCTTTATGGTCCCCAAAGGTTTTTCGTAAATATTCAAAATCTACATTCGCTAGCTCCATAGCCTGTTCCAGTCTTATATCGTCCGTATCAGGAACGGGTTCACTGGCATGTACCCTATGATGAATTTCTTTTAAAAGAATGTTGGTTTCCTTTTCAAAGATCTCATCATAAAGCCCTACGTCTTTGATTATATCAATCAGGTCATTACCTTCCTTTAATTTTATAAAATCCTTCCCTAGACCATATTGCTGTCGTTGCTTTTCTTTCCACCCACTCCACCAAATATGCTCATCTTTCGTAAATTCTCGAGGGAGACATAAAAACCATTGCTTTACGATTATCTTCTGGTTGGTCATCACCCGTGTAAAAGAATTTTGGATTTGTTGTTTTTGAGAATTTCCAAATCCCTCGATAAAGAATTTACATTGGTAGACGATGATAGGTTCCACCCCGGGCTCCCCGATGAAAATATCAATTCCTCCATCCCCACGAGAAACCTTTACTTCCTGAACCCTTTTATCAGGGTATTTGCTGGCCAGTATACGCCGGCAATCTTTTTCAAAAGCATGCCTAGCAGCCGGGGCTCCCTTTTTTTTAAATAAATATTCCTGCCATTCCTGACTCATTTGAACTAAAATAATGATTGTTGTTTGGGGTGGGCCAAAAATAATAGAAAACAAAGTTTAAAAAATACCCGGTTCGCAAATAAATAAAAAGATGTTCTTAAACATTAATTTATCGGTAACAATAATTACTATCCTTACGGTTCGCTTCAACCGGGGCGACATGGTAATTCTGGAGAGTACCGTTATGGGTTTAACGGTATGGAAAATGATAATGAACTTAAGGGTGAAGGGAATAGTATAGATTATGGAGCTAGAATGTATGACCCGAGAATTGGAAGATGGTTTGCTCCTGACCCAATGGAGCACTTGTTGCCCTCTTCTTCTACATTTTCTTATGCTAATAATAATCCAGTAATTTTAGTTGATAGCGAAGGTGAATTACCAATATTACCACTCTTATTAAAAGCAGGTGCTGCTGGAGCAGCAGATATGTTTTTACAAGTTGCGATGTCCTATTATTTTGATGATGATGTACAAGATATAAGTCAAGCATTTGAGAAAGTCAATTGGTTGCAAGTTTCTCGCTCAGCTGCAGAAGGATTAATACCTTGGAAAACACCAGGAGGTAAATTAGGAGCGGCAGCTTTAACAGCTTCTGGAGATGTTATGATTAATGCAACTACAGCAAGTATAAATGGTCAGAGTTATACTGAATCTGATGCTTTAAACGATTTCGCTGTAGGTTTTTTAGGTAGTTTAGCAGGGGAAAGTTTTGGAGAGTTATTGGCTAAACACGGACCTAAAAAGGTTGCTATAGTTCTTTCTGATTTAGGTTTCGATGATCAGAAAATTGAGGAAATATTTACTGGAGCAGGTACTACTTGGAAAGGTAAAGTAGATTATTCGGACATACCAGACCATAGAACTGTTGGGCCAGGTAAAAACTTTACTCAAACTAAGAAAAAAGCTATACATTCAAAAAATAAAACAGCGAATAACGGTCGTTTAAGAAGCGACGAAGATGGAACATTTTTGAATCCTAGTAAAAAAGGAGGTAATGACCCATTAGGAGCGGAAGTAGACCATATAGTGCCGAAATCTAAAGGAGGAAGTAATAGTTCAAAAAATGCACAAGTTTTATCTAAAAAACAAAATTTAAAAAAGAGGGATAACTAAGTATGAGTGATTTATTAGGAAAGTCAACAGTAAAAAGACGTAAAGCTGCTATTGCCTTAAGAATAAAAGCAGATGTTACGAAAGCCGAAAAAAAAGAATTGTATGAAGCATTAGTATTAGAGGAAAACACTAATAATTGGCAAACAAAATTAGAGCTTTTGAAATCCGTAGGAGTTTTAAATGTCAGAGAAGCATCCAAATATATCTACGATACTTATATTGAATACGGCGATGATAGAGATATTGTTGTGATGGCTTCCGCTACGGCATATGTTAGGTTAACAAGAAAGAACAATAAGGATTTATCCGTAGCATTAGCGTTAATAAACAAAAACAATTATTCCATCACAGAGGGTGTTTTAGAGGCGATTGGATATGATAAAATGAGTTCTAGTATTGAAACTCAAAATGAGATTATTGAAAAATGCTTTGATTTTGGTAAAGATAGAGGAGATGGATATACAGACCCACGTTATGGTTTAGCGGCAGCTTGTGCTGGATGGAAATCAAGTAAAGTTCCTTTATTTCTCAATGAATGTTTAAATTCGGGAGATGCGCCTTTAGAGTATGTGGCAAAGAATTCCTTAAAAGGTAAATATGTAAAATTAAGATAATAGATGAAAAATATAATATTAATCATATTGGTGTTTGTATGTTGTAGTTCTTTTAGTCAAAGTTTTGAAGGAACAATAACCTATAAAACGAAGTTACTCAATCCTAATCCTGAAATGATACTACAAGAAACTTGGGATGCACAGATGAAATCTTCTCTAGGGGATAAAGGTTATATGTTACAAAAGTACTTTTACAAAAAAGAAAATTATATATCAGAAATTACGGCAGGTGGAGAAGAAGGCTATCAATTATATAATCCAAAAGATAAGTTGCTATATGCGTGGCAAAAAGGTTCGGGTCAAGCAGTAACAATTAATTCTACTGTCTACCCAGATGAAATAATTGAAGTTGAACATTTAAAAGAAAAAGAAACAGTTTTAAATATTGAGTGTAATATAGTTGTTATTAAATCTAAAGCAGGGACTATGAAACTTTGGTATAACAAGAAGTATCTAAAAATGGATGCATCTTTTTATCAAGGACATATATATGGACACTGGGAACGTATACTTGAAGAAATAGAATGCTTACCTCTTAAAGTGGAGCAGAGAGGATATATGTCACACGCAGTACAAACAGCACTATCTTTTGAGGAGCAAGAAGTAGATGATTCTAAATTTAAGTTACCAACTTTTACCAATATTATTTCTAATTAGTTGGACAATATATTCAACAAGACTCCATTATGGTTGGATTGCAGGTTATATTTTGTATTGTGAAATGGTGCTTCACCTAAACTTTTAAAATATTTCAATAAAATTAAGTATCCTTACGGTTCGCTTCAACCTGGGCGTCACGGTAATTCTGGCGACTACCGTTATGGTTATATTGGTGCCGAGAACGATAATGAAATTTTAGGAGTTGGAAATAGTCAAGATCACTTATTTCGAAATTATGATGTACGTCTGGCTAGATACAAAAGTTTGGATCCGCTTTCTACAAAATTCCCGGCTTTATCACCTTTCCAATATTCCGGGAATAATCCAATAGCAGCATTTGACTTAGAAGGTCTGGAACCTGCAACAGTTAATCCTAATACAGAAACCTTGATAATTGTTCTTCAAGGTTATGGCGGCGATCCTCAGGATGGAAAGACTCAAGCTCAGAATGCGGGTGGAGCATTAGGTATAGACGCTGCTGGATTAGGCCAGATTGCTCAAGCTGCAGAAGGGAGCACCAAAATTCAGGTAGTGACTTTTGCATCTTCTACCACTAAAAACACTAAGGAAAATATTAAGTTAACCTTATATCGCCATTATGCAAATACAGAAGGAAAAGGAAGGGTAATTGTTGTAGGTCATAGTCAAGGAGCGGATAATGCAGTTGAATTATTCGGAGAATATAGTGAACTTACGGCTGACTTATTAATTTTATTGGATATTAAAGATGCATCTGGAAATGGGATACTGTTTATTGATGAGGATAATATTGGTTCAAATATTAAAAATGTAATTAATTACTATCAGACAGGTGAATTTATAGGAGGGGAAAAGATTGATATTGATGATGAATCTAAAACTAATGGTGCAAATATATTGTCTCCTGGATCCAATCATAGATCTATAGATAATGATTTAGTTCCATATATTATCAAAGATATCAATAATATAATTCAAGCCAAAGATCCTGTTAAAGAAGCTAAAAATAGAAAGCTCCCTATATTTAACCCTAATAAAACTAGTAGTGATGATATTACAGGTAAATCTAAATCTACGGCAGGTCCAAAGTCTGGTTCATAAATTTAATTCAAAATATGCGAAAATTATTATTACTTTTTATTTGCTCTATTTATTTTTCTTGTCAGGAAAAGGACACTGAAATTTTTTTTGCAGTTCAAAAAAATGAGACTGGAGACCTTGAATTAAAAATCACAAAGGATTATAAATATAAAATAATTAAAGATGATTCAATTTTAGATAAAGGAGATGCAGTAGTTAATAAAAGTGAAATTGAATTGGTGCCGACTCCTGAAAGCCCTCTTATAACTTTAATTCACAATAAAAAATTTATTTTAAAAAATGATAGTCTATGTGGTATTGAATATAAAAGACCTTACCAAAAAATGAATGATTCAATTTTAGAGCAGGCAGAAGAAGTTGCAAACCTAAAAAACTGTTTCATAGTCAAAAAGAATCTTTTGAAAAGAATTAATTAATCCATACAAAACACTAGATTATTTCAATTGTAAAACTAGAATAATTTAATATTTCGAATGCAACAGGGAATTATTTTTGGTGAAATTTATGATCGTAAGTAGTAGAAAATACTGCGTGAACTAGTGTCATATAAATCGCTTCAATTACTATCCTTACGGGATGCTGCAACCGGGGCGTCATGGAAACTCCGGTGAGTATCGTTATGGCTTCCAGGGACAAGAAAAAGATGATGAGCTGAAAGGGGAGGGTAATTCTATAAATTATAAATATAGAATGTTCGACCCTCGTATAGGTAGGTTTTTTAGCAGAGATCCATTAGAGAAATCCTTTCCGTGGAACTCACCCTATGCATTTAGTGAAAACAGAATAATCGATGGAGTAGAACTAGAAGGAAAGGAATGGTCGGTTTCTATCTATGGTCCTTCAAAAGAAAATGAAGTCACTACAGTAGAAATTAATCTAAAAATTAAAGTTATAAATTCGTCAAAGATTTTAACAGATAAAACAAAGGTTGATAAGCTCTTATTAGGAGCTCAATCTGAATTTAAAAAAGTATACAGTCAATTTGATAAAAATAATAATGTCCAATACTCCGCTCACTTAGAATATGAAATTTTAGACAAAGTACCTGCAGAGGGTCTGAGTGATTCATTCGTTGTTAAATTAAATGATCTTAAAACACAGACTTTAACCAGAGGAGGCAGAACTTTTAGAGGAATTATTGCAGGGAGCACCCCTAAAGGTAGGACTCAATCCACTCTTGTGAACGTAGGACTGTCCATAGATGGAGTAATGAGGCAGATTGACGGGATTATAAGAACAACTTTGCATGAATTAGGGCATTCTGGGGGTCTTCCACATCCTTTTAGTATAGACAATGATATAAGAAGTGTTGATCAAACTAATGATAAGAAAGCCAATGCATCACCAGGTGTAGATCCGCAGGCGATAATTGAAAATTTATTAAATTCTGATGCAAACCCTAATAAATCCTTAAGACCAGGAAAAACTAAGGGAAAGAATATTGAAATAGAACAGTTACAAAAAATAATAGAAACCGTTAAAGGACAACAAGATGTGGAAAATTAAAGTTTTAATTATATTATTAATGGGAATGTTTAATTCTTGTAAGAGTCAAAATTTAGAAACTTGTTCGTTAAATGTAGATTACGAATTTAAAGGTGAAAAAGAAAATAAAATTGAAAATGTAATTCTAGTTCTAGAAACCGGTTTTGACGATTATTTAGAAATATTCGTAAATGATGAACTTATACAAAAAGGCCTGTATGTAACTAATAGAGAGTATGGAACTGCTGGTGAAGTCATTGATTATCAATATGAAAAAAATGACTTACCAAGTTTTATGATAAAAACAGAAAAAGGATGTTTAGCTTTTAAGGCAAACGAAAACTATCGAATTATTTTTTTACATAAAGGCGAAGACAGTTGGATAGTTGAATATAGAAATGAATTTAAAATAATAGAATAATTTATCCGAGACATTTTCTGAATCTAAAGTAAGAGTAGCTTAATGAATGGAGATGACCGTATAATAATGGTAGGTTTGAATAAAAAATATGTAGGCAATATGGAATGAAACAAGGTTAAATAATTCAAAGACACTATGCCGCATAACATTTAAAATTTGAATACATGGGGTTGGACTTTTTATTATATTTCTACTTTAAGTTTGAGGCTCATAATGATTTAATTTTTCATGAACCTTATCTATTTCCCTATCAAGATATGCTTGGGCATAATGCACATACCTGTTAAATGATTTACTGTCTGCCCCATGACCACTAATTTTTCTCACAAGGTGCTCAGGCATACCTAAAATAAGCATGGTAGTTATAGCGGTACGGCGCATCATGTGAGAACTCATCTTGTCACAGAACCTTAATTCATCAGCACCAGTTCTAATTGGCCTGCCTAGCCTTTCCCTGGTTTTATGGATTGGCTGTAAGTATCCTGCCTTTCTACCAATATTCTTGAGTGTTTTGTTAAAAATGTATAGGCTAACAGGATTAAAAATCCTCTTATGTACAGAATTGCTACAATAAGCTTTAAAGATCTCTATGGCATACTCAGGAAGCTTTATAAAGCTATAGGTTTTTGTTTTCTGAGATTTAATTTTTAAATAGTAATCACTATTTTGCTGCTCAAAATTCTTTAATGTTAATTGGAATAAATCTGAGAACCTTAATCCAGTAGTACAACCAAAAACAAAGGCATCTTTAATTCTTTTTTCAGCTGGGGACAGCTTCAAATTAAAGATCTCATCGTGGATTAAAAATTTTAACTGATTTATAGAAAGCACTAGTATATCTACTTCCTCTTTCCTTACATAAAACATTTTATGAAAGCCACCCGTAGGAAAATCCTTTTCATATTCTAAGTAATTAAAAAAGGTTCTAATATGCTTTATATTCGCTCCTACATAATTATCGTAGCATCCTTTTTTGTATAGAAAATCTGTAAACTTTTTATAGAATTTTTTCCAGTAGTTTTTTTCTGTTTTTCTTTCACGAGTACTGAGTTTTTGTGCATTACATATTCGAAGCTCAAAACCGGTAGCAGCGAATAACTCTAAATTATTTAAAACATAGTAGTAGTTATCAACAGTACTTAGAGAAATCTTCTCTCCATTTTTCTTAAGTCTTTTTCCTTTTTCTGTATCTTTTATAAATTGCTTGAATAATGGAATTAAAGGGGTTGATATTTTCATGAATTAACGGTAATAATTTTGGTATATGAAAATAACAAAATTATTACGGTTACGTTTAAATTTTAAAAATTTCAGTCTTACTCTATTTTACTAACTCAGACTTCAAAATTTTACCGGTATTTATATCAATTGTCTCTTCAATGCCACATTGTCTATATACAACGATCTTAGATTCGGAATATTCAAAATCTATTATCGGACAAAAATCTCTTGGATATTTTTTAGATTGGATTGTCCATTTCAATTCATAATCCTGATCCAATAAAACCAAATTACTATTCGATTTAATTTCTGAGGAATTCCAGATTATAATAATACCTATAGGTATCAGCCCAAATCCATTTATATCTCCTGGGGTTTGATAAATAAATTTATTCTTAATGAATAGCTTATTTTGAAGTAGTTTTATTTTCATTCAATTTAAGAGGGATGTTTTATCTTCAAAAATCAATTTGTTGAAACACTTTCACATTTGTTTCCCATTGGGATAGTTTGAATTTACCGTCAAGGTAGGATATGTAATTCGGCTAGAAGGGATGCCGCCAAGAAGTGTTTAATGCCAATTAATATCCAGGGCAGTTACTTACAATCTAAAAATAAGGGGTCAGACTTTTAAGAAGCCCAACCCTGTTTCTTTGAACTTTATCCACTTAGTGGTATATTCTCAGTAAAATTTTTTACTTAATCATTTTCTACCATCTGTTGAGATAATTGTTAATTTCATTTTTTAATTTATAATAAACAGGTCCCTTCTCTTGTTTAATATCCATTAAAATTTTTCCTACACAGTCTGTAATTTCACCACCTGTAGATCCATATCTAATACATTCATCTATTTTGTCTACTATTCCTGGATGTGAATCCTGAATCTTTCCCTGTGCGATTTTAAACATCTTATTGTAATCCATTAATCATTAATATTTGAAATTTTATTATTCGTAGTACCTCCCTTTTCTACTACCACTTCAATGCCATTACCGGTATTGGAACTTCCAGGAGCCTTCCCTGCTTCATGTGTTATAAATATAGCCTCTTTTTTGATACTGCTGTCTCGATAAAATTAGCATTTTAAGATTCCCAATTGGCACATTGTATTTCTTCGCATATTTTTCAGAATCCATACTTACTGGATTTTTTAAACTCCAATATTGTGCGTCTGCTCTTACTCTAGATTTACCTTTAGTACCTATTCGATATAAAGTAGCTCCATTTTTTGCTTTTGCAAATGAACCAAGAGCAGCATCACTATATGACTGATATGCCATATTGTATGGTGTTTTCGCTCCGGATTTAGGACCAAATTTCAGTTTATATCCTGGTCTAAAAACCATTGGATATCTACTTACTCCTTCTTGGGCAACTGCAAGTCCAGAAAATAATAATAATTGTTTTTGATAATCTTTACTAAACTGGGTATGGGATTGAAGATTGAAACTATCCGGATTATTTATAAAATCGTTGAAATCATCATTATTATAATAAAATCCATTTCTAGTAGAAGAATTTCTAAATCTATATATCTCATCTTCATAATGAACTATATAAGTTTCAATATCACTCCAAAAATGAGTTAATTGACTAACAAAACTAGCATCTTGAACTTTTTGCAGGGAAAGAATTGGTCTTCCATCAGAGTCTTTTTCAAATCATAAGTATAGACTTTTTCCTCAAGCCCATCGAGGTCAGAGGCTAAAACTGTTCTATTTCCTGCAAATTGATATGGGGAATACCATGGATAGGAAGCGAACAAAGGATATATGGAAAGAAATCTTGATACTCAAGAATCATAAATTCTGAATCCATAATTATAATGATTTCCTTGCCCTTTGATCTCATCGTCCTTCTCTTCCCCATTAAACCCATAACGGTATTCCCCGGAGTTACCATGGCGTCCCGGTTGCAGCATCCCCGCCAGATGATAGTAATTATTCTAAATCTAAATAAAAACTTAAAGTGTTGTTAGATAATGTGGATACAGCAAATAGAAATATTTATTAGACTTAAATCAATTAATATTCAATAATTTTACACTCCAATTTTCTTTTCATCTAACCTTAAGAATGTATCTGAGATTGTAAATAAGTTCTTCAGTTCTCCTATTTTTTCGAAAAATTACTAATATTTGAATTCTTTATAAAGGAAAGATATCCTTTATCAATCTTTTTCACTTCTAGTACATCTAAATCCAAAATTTCAGAATAACTTCTGAAAAAAGTTACTATACCTACTTCTTTATCGCCCCTAGCTAGCTTATCAGTCAGATTAAAAAATTTGGGAGAGTTAATTAGTCCAAATTCAGGATTCCAAATATTAATTAGCTTTATAAATATTTTCAATAATTCCTGATCGTATTTATCAATTTTCAAATCTAATACTATAGAATTTGGAACAATGGAATCATTTAGTCCACAAGAAATCGATAGAACATTAGCTTTCCCGAAATTTAAATCAGATGTTAAATAAAATTTAAAACCCAAATTTTCCAGGTGATTTCCATGATCATCCTCCAATTTTGCACTCTCAAAAAAATAATCAAAAGTCTCTTCATTTAATTTTGGAATATCTGCTCCTTTTTGAGGTTTCCTTGTGGAATACCAATTTTTTAAACCAGTTTTGAAATGGCCTAACTCAGAAATTGTTTGGAGTATTTTATTTTTTATAATACTCTTATTAGATTTATCATTATTCCAATATAGCCCTATGTAGAAATTCTCATTATTCATATTAATTTACTTTATTGGTGTGTGGTATACATCGATCCCTTTGACTCCTTCCTTTCTAAATAACATTTTAACTACGTCTGCAGCATCCTTTTCGGCAAAATGCCATTCAATTTTTGCCCCTTTAATATTTTTTGCTGCATTAAGCTGTCTTCTTGCTTGTTTAAGCAATCCTTCCTGAGCCCATCCTTTCTTTAGAAGAAAAGAATATTTGCCTTTTGCATCTAGAAGGGTTGAGCCTCTAGCTCCGTCAAATTTAACTCCATTAAATTTAAAAGCAATACCATCAGTACCGGCAATCTGTTTCTGATACTTTTTAGAAAAAATAGACCAACCTTTATTACTTTCTGCAACCCAAGCTCCTCCTCTAAAATTCGTAGAAAAACCAGTAATCGCCATTGAAGCTTCCACTCCTCCAAGATCTTCCAATGTTTGATAATTATCAGGAGCGTTTAAATCTCGGGAAATATTCTTATAATGCTTAATAGGATTAAATCCGGCGTATGCAACATCATCGGTAATTTTTCCTGGAATGACATCTTGCGAATAATCATAATTCGCTGAAGGCTTTGGGGATGTAGAATTAATTACTTCATACATATCTTCCGCTTGAACAAAGCCACCATCTCTCATTGCATAAAAAACCTCAGTTTTTGCGAAAACTTGACCATTGGGTCCTTTATATTTCACAGATCTATCAATATCAACCGCAGTTTTAACAATTTTAGGAGATCCGTCACCATAAACACCATCCACCCAGTGAATCACAACTTTTCTTTCTGCTCCCTCAAGATCGATACTCCTTACAACATCGTTTTCTGCAAAAGAATAGGGCGAATTCCAAGGCAATACGGGTTCTAAAGGATCAGATTTTAAAAACTTTCCTAGTCGAGGATCGTATAGGCGGAGAGAAAAGTTTACACTATTCCCTTCACCCTTCAAATCATCATCTTTTTCTTGTCCCTGGAAGCCATAACGATACTCACCGGAGTTTCCATGACGCCCCGGTTGCAGCATCCCGTAAGGATGATGTAAATACCAATATTAAAAAACTAAACGAAGTACTTGCCAAGGATTTTGAAAGTGCAAGTGCAATGGCAGATGAATTTTCAGCAATATTCAAAACTATCGGAAAACGGTCTGATGAAATAAAAGACACAATGAAGCTTGGTGGTGCATTAGATTCTAAAATGCGACAAGTTGTTGAAATGTTTAAAAACCGATTGGAAGATTACAAACATCCTGAAGATGATGCCGAAAAAGAAAAATTTGAGATTTTGGATATCGAGTATAAGGAAGCCATTAATATTCGAGATAAAGTTTCTTACTTTTTTCAACGTGTGGACGATAAGTTACAGCAGTTGATTGATAAATTTATTTTTGCAAGTGCTCAACTAAACCATCTACAGGATAACTTTAGAAATCAATCCCGCTTTAGGCTCAATGTAAAGCGTTTTTTAAGATTTACGCTTAATGAGGCTTACTATGACAAGGATGGCCCAAAACTACCTGGGTATTTTCCTAGAAAGACGCTACCTAAAGAAACTTTTAGATTCAGATGGGTTAGATACAAAGATTCTTTTAGCAAACCTGTAAATAAGGTTATCCCATCACAAATTGATACCACATATCAAAGAAAAGAAACGGTAAAAATCGAAAAAGAAATAGAACGACAACAGAATACCGCCAAACTCACAAGGTTTTATAAGGATTTATTGAAACGCAATAAAGAACTTGATTTTACCGAACATTTTTATAAGATATTGAGGGAAAAAAATGATACTGAAATTGCGTTAAACGTAGGTTACGAACTTTTTGAGTATGCCAATGGGCTTTCTGAATATTCCGTTGAAATATCAAAAGAAATGCCCGAGAATTATGAACAGAACAACATTATTGTATGG
The DNA here is from genome assembly GCF_031344135.1 of Christiangramia sediminicola. Taxonomy (NCBI): domain Bacteria; kingdom Pseudomonadati; phylum Bacteroidota; class Flavobacteriia; order Flavobacteriales; family Flavobacteriaceae; genus Christiangramia; species Christiangramia sediminicola. The sequence goes on along the minus strand of NZ_JAVJIU010000004.1, from coordinate 658,675 downwards.
AAAATGAAAATCACATCGGCACAATAGATAATTCATATAAATATTTGCAAAAAGAAGAGTTTCAACGGCATTTTGCCGATTTGAATATTGAACTTTTACGTGGCGGCCACATACAAGATGATAACTATTATCTTTTCGACCTTTTAAGAAAGTTCACTAGTGAATTGAACCATTATTACACATCACTCTATAACTTGGAATTATCGAAGGAAACCAAAGACAACATCACATTTTATTATTTGGATTTTATTGGCGAATCTAAAGGAAAGCTAAGTCCAACGGCACGAAACAAAGAGTTGTCAGAAAACCAAACAATCGTAGGCATAATGTTATTAAGTATGTACTACGACCGTTATTTTGAAAAACCTAAGAACATCGTTTTTGAAGATATCAAAAGAGAAATAACTGACGGCGAACATAGCTCACTTTACAAAACTCTTTTATTCAAGGAAGAACGCGACAGCTATTCTGAATCAGAATGGGGCAGAGTCATCAAAATGCTAAAAAGTACAATCAGGGATTTTGAAAAAATGGGATGGGTAAAAAGGTTTAACTCAGAAAACTCTGGGGAAATCGCTTTCACAATCAAGGAATCCATATACAGATTTCAGAAATTATACGAAAATGAAATAGCCAATTTTGAAACCTTTGTTAATGATTACAGAAAACAAAAAGAATAATGAATTACCCAAGAATATATTCGCTTTCAACGGTTGGTGTGATTAAGCACTATAATCAAGATTATTTGTTGCACAATGTAAGGACAGATTTTACAGGCAGTAATGGCATAGGCAAATCTATCATCGCGGATTTAATACAGCTCATATTCATTACGGATAAGGACAAAATTGTATTTGGTACCGATAGTTTGAAAAAAGATAAGAGACTAATTTCCACGTTGCCGTATCATACATCCGATGCTTATGTTTTTATGAACATCGAATTTAAAAAAGACCAGTTCATTACTATTGGTGTAAATATACCAAATAAAAAAAGTCGCCCGCTCAAATCCTTCTGGGCACTCAACAAAGCCTATAAAATTGAAGACAACATAGATATAAGCGAACTGGTAATCCCAAAGCAAAAATTGCTGACTTTCAAAGATTTTATAAAAAACGATGAGATACCAGATATTGAGAAGTTAATGGTAAATCTAAGAGAAGATAAGGGCGTTTACCTGAAGCATTTTACGTTCAAAGAGCAAAAACTGGACTTCTATAAGTTTCTATACGATAAAAAAATAATGCCCATAAACCTTGCGAATGAGGACAACCTTAAAACATTTGCCAAAATCATTCAATCATTTTCAAAAGCCAAAACGCTGGATACCGATAACGACAGCAGCCTAAAGGATTTTCTTTTTGAAAATGATAATGAGTTATTCCAAAATCAATATGAAACGCATAAAAAGGATTTAGAGAAACTAATCAGCGACTACAAAGTTCTTGATAATTTGATAATTGAGCTCAATAGAAAACAGAAGGACTTAACAAATTTAAAAGTCCTTGAAGAAAAATTGAACGAACATAAGCTCACATATTTTACCCTAAAATATTGCGATTCAAAACAAGAACGCTTTCGTATTGAAAAAGTCAAAAAATACCTCGAAGAAAAATTGGGTGCAGACCGAAAGAGATTTGATACACTCAAAAAATCTTTAAAGGAAGAAAATAAAGAAGCGTTAAAAATAACCAAGAAATTAGAAAACTCTAATCTTCTGCTCGGAAAAATGCTTGAATATGAAGAGATTGTTGAAGAAATGTCTGACTTAAATAAAGAAGTCACTACCTTATCTAAAATTCAGATTCCGAAGTTAAAGAATGAGACAAAATATTCAGTAACTGTAAATATTGAGGATTACCACACAAGCGAAATCAAAAGACGAATAGACCATTTCACACCTATTTATTTACAATACGCCTCACTTTCAGAAATTTATAAAAAAATAGAAAAACAAAGTAATGCTATCGCCAAAGCAAAAAATGACTTCGCTGAAAAAACATCTGCAATAAAAAACACCATCGAGCTGCTTTCACTTAACAAAAAAGACAGCTTATTTTCAAAATTGCTAAACGAGGGAAATGAACTGACTGAAGGACAAGAAACCATACTTTTCAACCTTCTTTCAACTGCCCTAACAAAAAAACCAAATGATATAAGCAGCGGAACGTTAGTAGTTGAAAATACTACAGTACTCAACACTAAAAATATCGAATACGATAAGGTTAATAACGGATATTGGTTTAAAACAGGTCAGCTTTCTCAATTTGTCCAAAAAACAAAGTCCAAAAGAATGTTCCAAGATAAGGAAACGTTAGTTGCTGCGGCTAAACATAAGAAAGATGAATTACGAGAAGAACTTGAGCATATTAATCTGAAGCTAAGCAATATTGAAGCTTTTGAAAAAGGACAGCCGTATGAGGAAAACATTGTAAATGATTATTTGAAAAAAGCTGATGATAAGATTAAAGATTACTCTGCATTTAATGAATTAAAATTATGTGCTGGCATTATTCAAAACCTCTCAAAAAAATTAAAAAGCCTAAATAACAGCATTGAGGAAAAAGAAAAGAATCTGGCTAAGATTACCCTTAAAAAATCACTTGGAATTACTCAAAACAATATTTCAGATAAAGTTATAGAACAGAACAATGCAATACAATTTCTCAAAGAAACACAATCTACTCTCACAACTAAAATTTTAAAGGATTCTACTGAACAGCAAATGCTGGAAAAATACATTCCCAGACAGGAAGGGGATTTGGAAAAAACTAAAACAGAATTTGAAAGCGCAACATCTACGTTACAATCTGATTTAGATAAGCTAAAAAAACATTATCCAGATTTTGATATTGAAAGTTTAAAAAAATCTGAGACTAATCAGAACGACTTAAATAGTTTAGAAGAAAAGTACTCTAAAGCCAACGTTAATTTTGTAACTGATTATAGAAGTACTGTTAGAAGCTATCCCGATATTGAAGAAGATGTTGAAATCAAGGAACAACTTGAAAACAGTATGTTTTCCTTTAAAGTTTTAGAGCGAATTTTATTGGGCGCTTCGGTTGGGTATCTGGACAATATCCCTGAGAGCCTTAACGAATCCAACCGGCAACGTTTCTCGATGATGGATAGCATATATGAAGCTATGCTCAAAATCTTTAAGCACACACGAGGCAGGTACGACCACTATGAAACTACCATAGCAGATTTGAACACTTTTTTTAAGGGTAAAAAAATTGGTGGGAAATATTATTTTCAAATAAAATTTAAACCGCTTCAGAGTTTCAGCATAGATTGGGTCAATGCTTTACAATCATCATCACAAAAAGTGTATCAAGAGGGGCAATTGCCTTTTGGGAATTCGGTAGAACAGTTTGTTGAGGATTTTTTTCAAAAAGCAACGAATTATTCTGAACGTATTAAAATGGCCGACCTACTTAACCCCAAATCTTATTTTGAACTCGATACAAAGTTTACAGACAACAATAATGTTGAGAAACCAGGAAGTACTGGCGAAAGCTATGCTGCAATAGTTTTACTCGGAATAGGAAGATTATCCATAGTCGAAGAGAAAAAGAGACCTGGCATACGCTTCTTGATACTTGAAGAAATATCAAATTTAGACAGAACCAACTTTAATGCGTTCCCTGACATAGCTAAAGAGTTTGGATATCAAATAATTACAATGACACCAAAACCCTATGGCTCTGATAGTACCGATGGTTGGTATTTATACCATTTAATCGAAGGAAAGGACAACCCAGAAATTAACTATCCAACACCAAATAGTTTTTTCAAAACCAACGAAAACAAAGAAGACCTTAAAACTTATTTAGAAAGCACTAATAATTGATATGAACTGGACTGTCCTAAAATCTCTAAATGAAATATATCTTTCTGGCAAAACCAAAAATAAAGCCTCGCTTAAAAAGGATGCTGAAATTGAGCATTTATTAAATACAAGAGAATTAATTTCTCTTGGTAAAAATGTAAACAAAGGACGTGGTTTTGATGACTATTACGAGAAACACCATCTGCAAGATTTTAAAGATTACTTCACATTTTTAGAAGAAAATGAATTGATAAAGCCGCAATTGAGATTTGCAGAAGAGGATATTAAAATCCTGATGGATATAAAGACAAGGATGGATAGTGGCGAGCTATTGGAAATAAGAGCTCAGATGATTGAATATGAAGAATCCATTAGAGGTGTATCCTCAATGTTCTTCAAAAATGAAAAATACCTTTTGGGCAAAAACGCCTTAATCGATGCTGTAAAATATGTTTTGAACATATCTGAATTAGCAGATGACAAAGACCAACAATACATCTATGCCTTAAAGTGCAACAAACCAAAATGTATTGTGCTTTGCGAAAATCTCGATTTTCTCAAAAGACCAACAAGACCTCGAAAATACAATATTGAACTTTGGTATGCAGGTGGGCGAAATATTTCAAAATTGATTTTTTCAGAAACAAGAGACCTACCTATATATTATTCTTGCGATTGGGATTATGACGGTTTGGATATTTTTCAAGATGTAAAAGAGATTTTTCCACAGATAAAATTACTTACACCCAATGCACAATCCAAAGACATTGTGAAATCTGAACATAATAGTCTATGGAAAACGCCTCAGAAAGCTTCCATTCTTTCCGGCTTGAATTTTACAGATTATAGTCTAAATCAGCAAACTATCATCAAGACTCTTATTGAACAGAACCATTGGATTACAGAAGAAGACAATGATTTAATTGAAATGGTTGAGACTGTCTAGAAACATTTATATAATTACCCATTAATCCTAATTTCTTAACTTGGAATTGGAATGTTCAAAGAAGTTGCTTAATTTCTAAAGGACTTATACATCAAAATCACTTCTGAGATTAATTGTAAAACAATAGCCTTCAAACTCTTTGTCAACTCTAAAAATATATCTTTCATAACGCTAATGATTTTGGATGGATTGCAAAATGGATAATGCGACAAAATGGATATTTTCGTCATTTGAAATAAAGTTGCCTTCATCTTTATTGCTCAAAAAACCCAATTCCAATAGTAAAGAAGGGCAAAAGTCAACTGTTCCCCGAATCACTTGAAAGTTCGTAAACTTTACACCTCTACTTTCATAACCTATGGTTTTACATAACGCCTTTTCAATTTGATAGCCGATGAGAACAGATTCTTTAGAAAATTCGCCTTGTTTCTTTGAGGTATAAATTTCGATCCCCCTGGCATTTGGATCATCGGAATGATTGCTATGCAAGGAAACAAACAAATCAGTTTTTAGGGCTTTAGCCATTTTGATCCTATCCGACAAAGAAATTAGCGTATCACTATATCTTGTCAAATAGATATCAATTGGATTTTTAGACCATTTATTTAGCCTCAAAATTTCGTTCGCAATATTCAACACCACATCTTTCTCCTGAATACCATTTATTCCAACGGCACCGGAATCTTTTCCACCGTGTCCCACATCAATTACAATTATTTTTTGGATAGGAATTTCCTGCCCAAAAATGAAGCACATTTTTAAGAGTAAAATCACAAAACTGACGTTTTTAAACACCTTCTTCATTTTTACTTTTCGGGTTATCAACAACTTACTATCCAAAATTCATAGAATTTGATGTCAAATAAAACCATCCGAATTCATTTGAGTTTAAATAATATTTTATTCACAATTATTTGATTATCAGTTATTTAAAAACAAATATATGTACTTTTCTTATAACGAAAATGAATCAAAAATTTAAAATTTTCCGTTATGAAAAAATCAATCTACCTAGTAACTTTTCTTTCATTGCTCTCCTCGTCACTTTTCGCTCAAATTGGAGGCATTGAAAATTCTGTCGATGATGTGTCCAATACCATTCGAACCATTTTCCCCATTATTCTGGGGGTAATTTTCCTCATTGGTTTTCTTTTTAATGCAGGACATTTCTTTGGAGAGAATGCTGATCTTAAAAAGGGTATCACCCGGGTACTGGTCTTTGTGCTTATTGCAGGGGCAGTTGTGGGAATCTTTACCTATCTAATCTCAATCGTTGTATAATGAAAAAATTTGAGGTCTATAAAAACATCAGGAAAAGGGCGGTCATTTTTGGGCTACCTATTTCCCTGTTCGCATTGATGATGATTTCCATTATCGCTTCGCTTCTGGTCATCATCTTCTCTTTCAGTTTTACGATAATTATTTGTGCCATGGTATTCAATGCAGCACTCTATATTTCATTGACTCAGATAACCAACAATCCACAAATCTTACAAACGGCAAAAGCCTTCCCAGAAATTATCAGCAACAAACAAAACTCAGGCTTTTATTATGGACAAGATTAATCTTTCAAAATATCGCCCCATTGCAGATATTCAAGACAATATCATTTTTGCCACAAACGGCAATGTGGTCTTATGTTATGAAGTAATACTCCCGGAGATCTATTCCCTATCTGAAAAGGATTTTGAAGAAATCCACGGAAGCTGGTTTCAGGCATTAAAATCCCTTCCAGTTGGCACGGTAGTTCACAAACAGGATATCTATTTAAAAAAGGTCTATTGTTCGGATAAACTACCGAATAAAACTTTTTTGGAAAAAGCTACGCATGATCATTTCCAGGGAATGGAATATATGAAACACCGCTGCTATCTATTCTTTATCCTGACTAAAAACAAGGCTTTGAACAATCCAAAGTTTGTAAATCCTTTCCGCAAAGTTACCAAGGGTATTGCACGAAAACTGGACGATAATATAAACAGCTTTATAGGTTCGGTTAACGATTCAGTTTCGTTTATCAATAATAGCAGAAAAATCGAAATTATTCCGCTTGAAGCAAATGGAATTAATGAGCTGACCAGCGGGTATTTCAATGGCTTTAACGAAGGTTTTGATACCGATATTCTGTTGGAAAAGTCAAACGTCAATATAGGAGAAAATTATTTTGATGCCCTGGCCATCAATAGCGAACTGTGCTTTGGCGAAAGTGTACAGAGTAGCAAAACCAATGAGAAATTCACTTCAGACGATTTTGTGTTTCATCAGGGGTTTATTGATGGTTTAGGGCTTACGTTGAAAGAAAACCATATTGTCAACCAGATCCTGTATCTGGACGATAAACAAAAATGGCGCAAGCTGCTCGACAAGAAGGTCGAGGAACTGAACAAGAGTTCCAATTTTGGCTCTCAGAATAAAGTGGTTCTGGGAAAAATCCAGCATATCCTTGACCAGATCAATGCCGATGATAATGCCCGGATTATTCGTGGTCATTTGAATATCGTGTATTGGGACCGGGAAGACGCGAAACTAGATAGAATAGCTTCTAAAATAAAAACGGAGTTTAAAGAACTCGATATCATCCCCTACTATCCGCGTGGCGAGGAACGTAAGAATTATATACTAAACAGTTACTGCTGCTTTTCATCTAATTTTTCCAACGAAGATTTATATGTAACCGATTTAAAACATGCGATTTGCCTATTCATTAACAATACCAATTACAAATCAGATGCGACCGGAATCATATTTAACGACCGGGAACATAACATTCCTGTTCTTAAAGATGTTTGGGATGAAAGTAAGAAACGCATTAAAGCAAGAAACTTTGCCATTTTCGCCCCGACTGGCGAAGGCAAATCCTTTTTGGCTAACAACATCCTACGTCAATACTTTGAAAGTGGGGTTCGCCTGGTCATCATTGATTTGGGAGGTTCTTATACCAAATTTGCCAAACTTTATCCTGGACAATATACCGTGCTCAGATATGAGAGCGGAAAGAATTTGGGTATTAACCCATTTTACATCAGCAATACAAATGACCTGACACCGGAACGACTGGAAGATCTATCGGTATTTCTGTTCGAGCTCTTTACTTCCGATCTGAAAGTCACCAAAGCACAATCAGTTTCAGTCAAAAAGATACTACGCTATTATTACGATAGCACTTCAGAAGATCACTCGTTGGATGGTTTCTATCATTTTATCGAGCAGAATCAAAACGACCTTCTGGATACCCTTAAAATTCATCCTGACTATTTCAATATTACCAACTTCCTCCACATTATGTCGGAGTATGTCGGCAATGGTTTATATAGTTTTCTCTTTGAGGTAAGCGAAGACCAGACTTATAAAATCGAGGACAAGCGATTGATTGTTTTTGAACTCGATGAAGTAAAGGATAATAAGGAAATCCTATCCGTGATGTTGAAACTGATAAAGTCAGCTATACAACGAACAATTTGGAAGAACCGTGCCGAAAAAGGCATCATCCTATTCGACGAATTTGCCAAGCAGCTGAAGTTTGAAAACGTACTGGAAAGTGTGGAATTCTACTACCAGGCTATTCGGAAACAGAACGGGGCGATTGGAATCATTCTTCAATCCATCAATCAGCTCCCCCAAAACGCTACATCCGCCAGCATATTGGAAAATACGCAAGTGATCTATAGCCTAAACAACGAAAAGGGATATGCAGAATTGGTCAGGCGACTCAACCTATCAAGCCACGATCTCAATCAGTTGAAATCTATTAAGAACAACCTTACCGGTTCACGCAAGTACACTGAAATGTTTATCAAGATTGGTAAGGAAAGTAACATTTTCCGGCTTGAAGTTCCCAAGGAAGTTTTCGCCGCCTATCTCACAGACGGGCAAGAAAACGACGCTATAATGAAGCTCTATAAGCGACATCAAAATATGGAAAAAGCAATCACGGAATATTCATCTAAAAATTAGAAATCATGAGAACTAAATTTCAAATCTTAGTAGGGGTAATGATGATTACCCTCTTACTGCCCGGCCGGGCTGTGGCCCAGGGAATGCCGGTCTATGATAACACCAACTTTGTAAGTCTGGTTAAGCAACTATTGGAGTCTGGAAAACAAACTGCTAATCTTCTGAAAACCGTAAACTTTTTGAAGCAACAAAAAGAAAGTTTAGAAAAAGTAAATAATGTGGTGCGGCAATTAAAAGCGGTTCGAGAAATAAGTCGTAACAATCAGCGTCTTATTGCGGTGATGCAAAGCGATTTACGCGATATTCTTAATTCCCCCTACATCAAACCAGAGGAAGTGCAAAGAATATCAGAATCGTTCAGTGCTATTGTAGATAATTCATTGGACACAATGGATTTCATAGACGAGATCCTATCCAGTGACTATCTCAAAATGAGTGATGCAGACCGTGCCGAAATACTAAAGCAGAAAGAGCTGGAGTCCAGAGAAATGGTCTCCAATATTACTACAAAAACAAGGCGCTATCGGGATATCATTTCCTTCCGAAAGATGCAGGATAAAATCAATAACCGCGAAACAGCATATTAAAAATGACCGCGACAATTCTTTTAGGAATCGGACTGGAATATATCGATACGGTTTTCCAGACTATCCAGAACAGCAGCTTCTCGCAATATACCATTGCCGGAATGAAAACACTTGCAGTGTTGTTCTTTCTAGTCAATATCCTTAAAAAATACAACGAAGGCGTGGCAGATAAGGATGGTTACACCTGGGGCTTAAGTCCAGGGGAATTAGCCAAAAACTTTGCAGTGGTTCTCCTTGTCATTTTCTCCACACAAATCCTTGGTTTTTTTGATAGTATCCTGGTTTCCATAGAAGCCCAATATCGCGGCACCGCGCCTGCCCTGTTGCCTTTACAAATGCAGGATATTCCCATTGAAGAAGATGTTAACCTAATGGATGCCGCAAAAAATGCAATGACATTGCTTTATGAGGCACTGGTCACACCCCTTTACGGATTTAAAATATTTGCATTTATCATTGGTATTATTCTATGGATTTTAGACCTATTCATTTACCCATTATTTCTGGCTGAGCGCTTCTTTCTTTTAGGCATAATGCAGGCCTTCTTTCCATTGGTCATCAGCCTTGCCGTTTTTGAAAAATTCCGATCCATGGCTTACAACTTTTTCAGATTGTATGCCGGAGTCTATATGCTTGTCCCAGCCTTTTTCCTGGTAAATATTTTCGTTAATGCGATATATACGGAGATCAACACCAACTTTTGGACGAACCTGTTTGGGACAGATTTAGGCAGTGGCTTTTTTGCCCCTGTTGTACAGCTGGGTTCGGTGGGTTTTATCGTATTTCTAAAATTCAAACTCTATCGGCGCGCTATTTCATTTACACTAAGACTTTTTACACAATGAAAACACCTTATAAAAACATATACACCGTGCTTAGGATCAACCGATTTATCGTTTTGGCTGTGGTTATCTGTGCAACACTCTCCAGCTTCTTTTCAGTTTGGATGGTATTCAACATCAATAACAAGGCAATGAACAACGCATTTGCGATTAATACAGATGGTTCCGTAATTCCTTTGAAGCTCATAGCCCAGAAAGAAAATTTCAGGGTAGAAGCCCTTGCCCATTTAGAATTGTTCCATAGGTATTTCTATAATATCGATGCAAGTAACTACGAGACGAACTTGGAAAAAGCGCTTTGGCTAGGCAATAGTTCCGTGGACAATCTCTATAGACAAAAGAAAGCTGATGGAGTTTATAATCGATTACTTCAATATTCGCTGGTACAGAAAGTTTTAAGTATCAATTCCCAACTTGAAGAAAAGGATGGAGCTTACTCTTTTAGAACAATTACCATTTTTGAAATTAACCGGGGGTCAATTGTAGATACCTATGAAATGGTATCTACAGGAAAGCTCATTAGCGTCAACCGTAATTTCCCCAACAACCCACACGGGCTGCTTATTACCGATTATTTTGAAAACACTTTAAAGAAAATATCTGCTGAAAATTGAAAGCCCATAACCTGGCCGACGGCAGGCGGGTGGGCACTTAAAATCCAATCTTATGAAAATTGAAAAAAATAAAATCGTGTTTGCCTCCGTCCTTCTGGTAGTTGTGATATTCATTGTTTCCTATTCCTTGATAGTCATTGGCGGTAATGAAGACGAAAATGAAGTTCTTAGACAAACCTTGGTGCCTGAGCTTGACGTGGAACAGAAGGAATATGACTCAAAACTGGATGCCATCAATGATTTAAAGGAAGTACGGGAAACCAATGCACCGAGTATCTATGATGAAAAATTGATAGACTCCCTCGGTTTCTACGACCCTGATTTACCCGAAAAGGAGAAAGAGCACATTGTGGACAGTATATATAAAGCTGGCAGAATACAGTATTCTGAAAAGACGTATCAAAATATAGGCGTAAAGAAGGTGGCTGAGTCCGTGATCCAGAAAAAAGATTCCGCTGAAATAAAAGCCGGACAAAAGATGGAAGCTAAAGAATTAGGTCTGGAACATCAACTGTTCTTCGCTTCAGCTCCAGCTAAAAATGAAAAATTGATTAGTGCCAAGACAGATGCTATTATATTTGCTGTGGTCGATGGTGAGCAAGTGGTCAAGATTAATTCCCGACTACGAATGAGGTTAAGCGAACCAGCAACTATTAACGGTAAAATAATTCCTAAGAATACGCCCGTTTTTGGATTCATCAGTTTTCAGCCTAATCGTGCACTTATTGAAATAGAGAATATTAACCACCACCCCACCAGATTAAAAGCCTTTGATCTTCAGGATGGAACCGAGGGAATTTATGTGGAAAATAGTTTTCGGGAGGAAGCTATAAGCGAAGTCCTGGATGACCTCATACAGGATATCAATATCCCAAGCGTTCCCCAGATAGGTGGTGTAACCAAAGTACTCCAACGACAGAATCGGAATGTAAAAGTAACGGTCCTGAACAATTACAAATTAATTCTAAAACCAAAATTATGAGTCCATAAAGGGCATTTAAAAATTTACTCCTATGAAAAAGTACATCATCATTTCGACTCTTATTTTTGCTTTTGCTCCCCTACTTTCTTCGGGACAGATAAACGCAAAAACACCCCTAAGTTTAGATACCATTTACGCCAATGATCAAAAGAATGTCGCCTTATTTTTCCCGGAACCTATCCGGCAAGGCATAACGGGGTCAGACAATTTTGTATTTACTTATAATCGCGAAAAAGAACAGTACTTTGGATTGCTTCAGGCCAAACCGGGAGATGAAAGTAACTTACTAGTAATCAATAGAGATGGCTCAGTTTTTTCGTATATTGTAAGGTATAAAAAACAGCTTTCGAAGCTGAATTATTTTATCCAAAACACCAGTAGTATTGGTAATGAGAAGCCTTTAGTTGCGGCACCTACAAGTATCGATTCTCTGGATAAAAAGATTGATAATAAAGCGCATTCTTATAAGAAATTCTGTAGTTATTTAATTAACCGAAAGCAGAAGATAGGAACGATAAAAAAGCGAAATGAAGGCATCGTATTACGTGTTGAAAATATCGTTTTTGATAAGGATGAACTCTACTTCTTTATAGAGATTAAAAACAAATCTTCTTTAGACTATGATCTAAATTTCCTGAATCTATCAGTTGAAACAAAACAAAAAGGTAAAAAGAAATCATTACAGAAGCTATATAAAGCACCGGTATTCAAATATAATATGCCTTCCAGAATCAAGGAAGGTGAAACCGCAAGATTGGTATATGTCGTTCCCAAATTCTCTTTAAGTGACGACCGAAGAGCTGTTCTTGAATTGAATGAAAAGAACGGGGAACGAAAGGTTAAACTTAAAATATCGCATAGATTTATTAATCATCCTAATTGAATTGTTATGAAAAAAATGCTCATTTATTCACTCCTAATTTTATTCTTTTCCTGTGCGGAAAATAATAATCATTCCCCGGCTGAAACGGCAAAAATTGTTGCCGAGAGTTTTTATCATGGTGATGAGGCTACCCTGAAAAAATACACTACTGCAGAAGGCTATGCACACCTGGCCAGCATTCAGTCAATGTTTATTGAAGACAAGAACTCAGAAGCCGACTTCAAAGTTGTAGACAAGGCTATAGAAGACGATGTGGCCTGGATAAAATACTCGACTTCTTACGACTCTCAGCCTGGTATTTTCAAGTTAGTGCAAAATGATGGCCAATGGAAGGTTACGCATAATGGGCCGAAGGATAAAGGACCGTTCTGATTTCTATTAGACCAATAAAATTTATCCTTTCTTTGCAGATATTTCATTAGTATTGGCTTTTTTTTTATGACACCATCCGAACGCTATGTAGCCAGTTTATGCCAAAAATCCTTCCTTCCTTTTTGGAGTTTCCCAAATCCTATAGGTAAAAAGAATAAAGAGTTATGTGATGTTTTGGTTGTTTGCGGTAATTATGTTTTAATAATTTCTGTAAAGGATATCAGAATGTCTAACCATTCTGATGAAAACGTTAGATATGAGCGTTGGATAAAAAAAGCTATTGAAGATTCTGCAAAACAAATCTATGGTGCTGAACGTTATCTAAAAACTGTCAATGAAGTTTATGCCAAAAACAGAACAAACAAAATTTCCTTACCACCAAAAAACGAAAGGATAATATTTAGGATTGCGATTGCTTTTGGAAGCGACAACACAATCCCCTTACCTTATGGCGATTTTAGTCAAGGCTATGTTCACGTTTTTGATGAGGAATCAACCTCAATTCTTTTAAGCGAACTTGACACCATTACAGATTTCACAAAATATCTTTCTGAGAAAGTGCAGTTTCTAAAAGAAAAATATTTCTCTATGCCTAAAGAATCTGATTTTCTTGCTTTTTATATCCAAACTGGTCTTGATATAGATGAAAAAGTGGATTCGATAGTATCTGAAGGTGGCTTGTGGGATTCTTATATTGAATCTGATGAATATGCAGAATGGCAAGAATTATTACCACAAAGCAATATTTGGGATTATATGATTACCCAATTACACCATTATCACATTTCTGAGGAAACAACAGATGAGCGTAGGAATGATTTTGAGGATGCCGTAAGAGAGATCAATCAAGAATCCCGTATTAATAGAATTGAACTAGGTGGTATTCTGGATAATGCCATTCAAAGAAAACTAAGTGCTAGAATGCTAAGACCTTTGAAGGATGCAAAACATTGTTACACATTTATGCCCTTAACTTCCAAGAACTGGGAAGGCAAAGAAAAAGAGTTAGAACTTAGATGTATTGTAGCCAGAATGGAAAATCCAAATGTTGAAAGAGTTATCGGTATTGCTTTTGGAAATAATGGAGATGGACAAGATGTCTATGATATTTGCGCTCACTATATTCCGGAAATAAGTGAAGAATTCATTGCACTTGCCAAGGAAGTTCGAGACGAATTAGGCCATTTTAAAAAGCCAACTATCTCAAATAGTAAGGAATACAGGAAGGAAGATTTTAAAGGATTTGGCCTTTAATAGTAATTCTTCTTTTTATGCAGGATTAACTTTGTTAATTTTATTGGCCAAACCAACCATTAGCCTTAAATATGTATGTATCGCAGCTTGAAATATCCAATTACAGAAACTTTAAAGACTTTACCGTAAAACTAAAACCAGTTACTCAGATAATTGGTGAAAATAATATTGGCAAATCCAACCTGTTAGACTCTTTGGGCTTAATATTCAGCCAAGAAGTATCATTTTTCAAAAAGCGTATGTTAGATGTTTCAGACTTCAATTACGAGACTATTCTGAAACTTAAAAAAGAAATTTTTGATACTTCTATCGAACCAAAAGATATTTCCTATCCTAAAATCGTAATAAAAGCAACACTTAAAGACTGGGGTTTAAAACAAGAAGCTGTTATTACGGATTGGATGAGTAATTCTGAATTTACAGAAGCTACGCTTACCTATACGTTTGCACCAATATCATCTTTTGATACAATTGAAGAAATAACCAAACAAAGGCAGTTTCTTCAGGACTACCAAAATGAGTTAGGATCTGAGGAATTTAATAAAATACCCGAAAGCGAAATTCTGAATTTGATAAATTTTCCCATTTCAAAGTACCACTATCGTATACACGGTGGAAATCAAAATGAGAGCGTAGCGAATGCCTATCACTTAAACCAACTTAAGTTTGAGCTATTGGATGCACTCAGAGATGCCAAATCAGAACTTTCCGCAAGTAGGAATAATGGATTACTTTTTAGGGTTCTTAATGCAAACGAAGAAACCGATTATCAAGACTTAAAAAAACAGTTAGTAGGTCTTCAGCGAGCAATTGAAGGCAATGTAGCTATTTCAGGAATAAAGACTCGGATTTCAGAGCAACTTGATAAAATTTCATTGAGTTCCGAAACATCCAATAATGTTGTAGACCTTATATTCTCTCTACCAAATGTATCGGACTTATTGAGGAAACTGAGCCTAATTTACAACGATAACCCCATAAAAATCGAACGTAATGGAACTGGGCGAAACAACCTTCTTTTTATTTCGTTAATGCTCTCTTTCATAGAAGATCCCGAGCGAATGCAGTCCACTTTCTTCAGAATTGTCGGACTTGAAGAACCAGAAGCGCATCTTCACGCAAATCTTCAGAATCATTTAGCCTCTAACCTTGAAGGGCTTATAAAAAAAGAGGACGGTACTTACAGAAAGGATATACAGCTCATTCTAACTTCACATTCTAACCATATTACCACCAAAATAGATTTCGAAAATACTGTGGTGCTTCATTATAAAAACGGCATCATACAACCTCATTATATATTGGAAGGTTTTGGAACAACTGCCGAAGAAAAAAGACAAGTAAACTATCTCAAAAAATATCTTGATAGTGAGAATGTCAATTTGTTTTATTCAAGACGATTGGCATTGGTAGAAGGGATCTCTGAAAAACTTCTATTTCCTATATTCTATAAAATCCAAACAGGTGAAACTATTGACCAATCTGCTTGTGCCGTCGTAAACGTGAATGGGCTTGCCTTCAAAAATTTTATACAAATAATCGTAAACGGTTTTCACACAAGGTGCTTAGCTTTAACTGATAGCGATATTGGAACACAAACAGAGCTTAGGGCTCAAGAACTTAAAGACAAATATGATGCTGTAGATGAAGTTGATGTTCAAATTTCTGAGTTATCTACATTTGAAAAAGATTTAATTGACTGCAATAAATCTGGAAGTGGTAAAAACATCTTGTGCAAAGTTATTCGATTGGTGCGACCTAAGGCTGGTAAAAAATATGCAGATGAATTGGGTACAGATGATATTGATATCGAAGGCTATTTTTCTTTGATTGAAGACTACAAAAGTGAATTTGCTTTGCAACTTTTACTATCGTTGGCAGAAAACCATAGCGGTTTTACAATACCAAAATACATTAAAGACGGTATTAAATTTTTAGACCCTTTGATGTAATAGATATGGGAAATGTAAGTAAGCCAAAACTTGTTATCGCTGGTCCTGGGGCTGGAAAAACCCACGGAATGGTAGACGAAATAATTCACGCTCTAAAATCCTTGGAACGTCATCGTTATATGATAGTTGTTACCTATACCAATTCGGCAACAAAAAACATAAAAAAACGGCTCGGCAAGAGAATAGCCATACCACCTAATTTATTTATTGGCACCATACATTCCTTTTTGAATAGATTTATAGTGATTCCGTATTCGAGTTTACATAACGAATATGTCAATGGTGAAAAATTGTTTATTCAATGTGGAACTGATGATGTTTTAAAAAGGATGTTTGATAATAGTGGTGAAACACCAGACTATAAAGCTAAAAATTATATTAAAAGTAGATTAACTACGTCCTTACACAAAAGTGGATACATTACCTATGACCAGACCCTCAATTTAGCTGAAAAAGCCATCACGAACCAGAGAATAAAAGAAATGTTGGCTAACAGAATACAGTATTTGTACGTGGACGAATTTCAAGATACTGGAAATAAAATGTTCTCAATAATGGAGTCTCTTAGAAAGGAAAAGAGGACAATAATATACTGTGTTGGCGACCCAGAACAATATATTCAAAGCTTTGATTCTTCGGTAAGAGATTTCCAAAATATCCCGATTCTTAAAGCTTCAAGAATGAACCAATATGAGACCCTATTAAATAAAACTAATAGACGCTCAGTAAATACGATTGTAACATTCTTGAATAATTTTAGCAAACGTGTTTACGAGAACAATACATTTGAACAACAATGTCATAACGAGATACCTGGTACACCTGTAAAATTTATAAGTGCGACCCAAAATATTACGGCAATGCTTCCAGAATTCTTTGCTCGATGTGAAAACGAAAATATTTCGCATAAAGAGCGAGGTATAATAGCCAAAAAAAATGATGTCGTAAATAAGGCCATCGCCGCTTTGAATGGGAATGTTCTTGCCCCAGATAAATCTGCTAAGATTTCGGCAGTTTCTGAAATTAAAGACACATTATTATCATCCTTGGGAACTAACCAAGCAACATTTTGTCAAGAGCAAGGGCTTACTCCTTTTGACCTAAGAATTATGGCTGTTCAAATAATACGTGCCATTTGCGCAGAAGTTATAACAAATGAAAACTCTTTTGCTGCTTTCGTTAAAGACGAGTTTGGTCTTACTATCAAAAATGACATACCGTTTAAATTGGATAATCTACGTCAAATCATTGTCTCTAACACCGATGCTAAAGCTATAATGGTTTCAAACATTCATAGATTTAAAGGTCTTGAATTAGATGCTATCCTCGCTGTTGCTAAAAATGAAGTAGAACTTAACCTTTGGTTAGAATCAAATACCGAAACCAGAGATGCACATTCAGACCGAGGCACAAGTGATTATCCCAGATTAGGTTATGTAGCTTTCAGTAGAGCGAGAAAAGTATTGTGTATTGCTTGCTTAGAGCCTATATCAGATAATACGAAAGAAAAACTTAAATCTTTGAGGGTTGAAATAGATGCTCCAACGCTTAAGTTTCCCAGCTTGATTTAACGCTGCTAATAGTACCTATTTAATTCCGAAAAATCGACCGCGCCTCCTCATAAGTCCTCTCAAAATTAGCCTCCAAATCAGCCTTCGAAAATTCCCTGGAATTTTCAGGAAGATCTCGCTTAATCTTTTTCAATTTAAACTGAACTTTCTTATCCTTTCCATCGGCATACGTAATAAATTCACCCTGCTTTAACCTAAAAAATACATCTGCTCTATTTTTAGGAATTTCATGTTCACCGGTTATGACTCGTGTATCAAAATTCAGATTGTGGCCGCTGCTTACACTTCTTGTTGGATCCTTAATAATCTCAAAAAAGCGTTCATAGTACTTAGCGGTGTCAGGATCATTTACTTTTCCGAAGAACTGATAGGACAAATTGCTTAATATCGCTTTGCTAGCCTTGTCGCCATACATCATATCGTTCTGGATCTTGTCCTGCATCACGTAAACCGTGGCAATATCATAGCTTCTTAAGGTTGCCGGAATGCGGTGCATATTCAATAAGCGTATAGTAGGTGCTTCTTCCATCAGTAAAAATGCGGGATTGGAATTACGTACGCTCATTTGCTTAGTAATTGTATGGATAATGGCAGCGATCACTGGAGAATAAGAAGATTCAAATTTAGGGTTGTTCACTACAGAAATTACCGCTGGATTATCAGGATTGTTGATGTTCAGAGGTACCTCGTCTGCAGATAAGGCCATAAAAATACTTTTTGTACTAATGCGTTTTAAGGCATTGGCCAGGGTACTTTTCACCCCTGCGGTTTGCCTTTCAGAATCTTTACCGCTAATAAAAGCATCTGCCATTGCCCTGGAAGTTCTATTTGATTCCAAAAAAGCTATCAGGCTCTCCGTGTCCAGAAATTGATAGATGGCGATTAAATGTGGTAAGGTGCAGTATTCGGGATAGGATGTTCTCAATTTCCAGATCATCCCTCCTATCAATCCTTCCGCAGCATCATTGAAAAATTTGGTTGTTCCGCTAGTTCCCGACTCTTTATGTTCCAGCAGATTTTCAATCAGCACCCTGGAAATTTCGTTGACGCTCTCTTCATTTTCCAGATAGCGTGGCGCAATAGGATTTACACGATGGATGATTTTATCAAAGGAAACCACTTTAAAAGGTATATCCGAATTATTGAAAAGTGGATAAGCCATTTCTGTAATCTCAAAATCTTTATAATCGTGGATCACCCCACAAAATTTGTATTTCTGAAAATGCTTTAGGAAACCATAGACCACGCTTTCTGTTTTTCCGCTTCCTGCAGAACCAATAATAGAAACACCCCTTTTGATATTTTCAATTTTGAAACTTTTACCGGTTGTTTTAAAATTCACCTGGTATTTCGAAGCTGCGTTACTCTTTAAATCAGTTTTATGCAGAAAAACATAGAAAACAGTATTTATTAAAATCAACGGACAGCCAAAATAAAGTAAACCTTCCATCATCTGATCTGGATAAAAAAAGTAAACGATAAATCCCGATAGCAATGTAGTATTGAAGAAAAACGCAAATCTGGAAATCTGATAAAGTCCGTAGAAAAGCAAACTACCAAAAGCAGTAATTGATAAGATGTTGATGATACTAAATAACTCCATAATTTTCCGTTTAAATTCCGATAGAACTTGATTTAACGGCTATATCTAAGCCTTTTCGTAAGCGATTAAATACTTTTAATGCCAGTTGCGCCTGACTGGTAGGAATACTTGGCATTATGGGCATTCCAGTTTGCTTTAGGATTCTCATCGCCATTGCTTTTTCACTGGTAGGCAGCTTCATTAAAGCGGAAAAATAACTTTTGGGATTTCGGATAAACTCTTTACGAGCATTATAGGTTTCCACAAAATTTCGCTG
This sequence comes from Christiangramia sediminicola, assembly GCF_031344135.1. Lineage (NCBI taxonomy): Bacteria > Pseudomonadati > Bacteroidota > Flavobacteriia > Flavobacteriales > Flavobacteriaceae > Christiangramia > Christiangramia sediminicola. Next base: position 639,027 of record NZ_JAVJIU010000004.1, on the reverse strand, counting down.
ATATCCGAAATTCTTGTCAAAGGTCTTTTCAGCCTTACCAAAGAATTTATCCCGATCAAAGCCCCGTTTGACAGTTTTACCATTTAGCTCCACCTTGGAAGCTTTGTATTTACTTCCGGGAGATAGGCTAAACCTATTGGAAGCATCCTTACGGCTCACGATAATATGGACATGACTTTGATTACCTTCCTTGGGCATCCCCTGAACGATACGTTCTCCATTCTGCTGATGGGGTGCTGTCTTTTCAAGCTTCTGGATCTCCCGTTCCATCCTTGCGATATTGCCAGAGATTTCACCGCGCTCTACTTTTTGGATATCGCTTTTTAATTGAAGTATTTTGCTGGCAAAAGGCTGGTTCTCCCTAACCTGTTTATCAGTGCCTTTAAATGTTCGTTGATGCTCGATTTTCGCATAGTATTTTATATCATCAATACTTACAGGTCGGTCATTGATCTCCCGGTTAAAAGAAGCCACATAATCTTTCATAACCTCCCGGGTATATTTTTTCAAGTCTTCGCTGCTGTTTTGCAACCTATTCAATTCGTATTTTGAAGGGCTTAGCGTGATAGAATAAAACCTGGGTTCGGTTTTCTCAAGCTTAGCGGTATTGGCATCAATTTCCCTAACTACTTCCTCTGCTGTAATTTTGTCGTCATATTGATTGAAAAAGTACTCTCCACCATCCTGATCAAGATCCTGATTTTCTTTTTCCAAATAGTCTACAAAATCACCTGATCCCGAGGAGTAATTCCCCCCTAATTTCTGTGCTGTGATGGTGATATACATTTCCGATGATTTATGTTTCTTGCTTGTTACGTTCCTGATATTTAGGCGGATCTTTTTCAGCATTTTTTTTCTCCAGAATCAGATTTTGTTTTTTAGGTGCTGACTCCTCAAATAAGGATTGCATCATGGCCACGGTAGGTTTGGTCTGACTCTTTTCCATATCCTTTAGAATCGCGATCACTCCATTGAACCTTTTTTTGATTAGGTGCTCCAAAGTTTGCATTTTAGGACCCATCGTCTCGGCCGGGGAAATTCCGTTGTCCTCAAAAAATTCAAGCATTAAAAGCAAAGTCATCGACTTCGACTTAGATAATTTTCTGCAATAACTATTGAATTTCTTTGCAACTGAAATCTTAAGGCTTACGCTCTCAAACCGCTCTTTTTCATATCCCTTATCCATTTTTTCCGTGAAAAATTTACTGGTTTTGTTGGGCTGCAAGGGTTTTTCCGTGAAAAATAACTTCCAAATTCCCAAAAACCAAATAATTTTATTTTTAAACCACTGGTTTTCAGTTGTTTAAAATTTAAAGCGAATATGTAACGTGGCTTTGCCCGTTACCCTCTTGCTATTCCTTTTCGTCCCGCCAGGCGGGACAAAAATTTCATACAATTTGGCCAATTAGCCAATTGCATTTTTTGGAATTTAAAATTCCTTATAAGGTTAATTGATGGATATAATGAGCAGCGAAAGTCAAAATAAAAGGCTCACTATACGTAAAAATAAATACTGAAGTTCAGCTTTTTAAAGATACGTTATTTTCCGAAAAATCCAATTGTGTTAAACAAAAACACCTCTGAAAATCAGAGGTGCCTATAATTCTTTTTGGAAAAATTCAGATATTAAAAACGTAGTTGTAACTATACAAATTTCGCATCGCTTCCTCTTCGAGCATCGTTTTAAAATTGAGGCAATGTTCTTTTGCATATCTCCTAATATCATTACCAAATTTTTGCCCTACATCCCTTTTGGAATTTTTCAGAAGTCGGTTCTGTGCTTCTTCGTTTAAGTCTGAATAATTTAGATATATCATAACTTTTTGGTTTAAAGGATTCCACTATCCGCGAAACTAAAATAATCACCATCGGGGGTCAGGATTAAATGGTCCAGGATTTTAATGTCTAAAAGTTCCCCCGCTTTCTTAATTTTTTCAGTCAGTCGTTTATCTGCTTCGCTGGGCTTTAAAGTTCCCGACGGATGATTGTGTGCAATTATCAAATTTACGCTTAATGTCTTTAATACAACGGCAAAAAGGATACGCAGATCTACCAAAGTGCCTGTAATTCCACCGGTAGAAACTTCAAAAATGCCCTTCACTTTATTACCGTTATTAAGTAGCATTACTTTAAAACATTCCTGCAGGCCGATCTGATCTTTATTCCATGCATTATATAATAGTTCCGCAGCGCTAACTGAAGAAGTTATTTTAGGCGCCTGAGAGATTTTAAAATTTCCCTGATATTTTATCGATATTTCATTAACTTTCGTTTTCATTTGAATCTTGTTTAAAGGGTTGAAATTGAAAAAAGAGGGCGTTACCGTGAGCAAGTACCCGCCCTCTTTATTTTTAAATTACTCGGCTGAATTATTGTCGTTCTTTACGCCTAGCAAAAGAATTTCACTGGCTTCCACTTCGGTTACATAGCGCTTAACTCCATCCTTGTCCTCGTAGCTGCGGGATTTTAATTTCCCTGTAACCCCTATCTCTTTACCTTTTCCGGCATATTTTTCGATAATTTCGGCGGTCTTGCCCCAGGCCACAATAGTGTGCCATTCGGTGTTCTGTAATTTCTCGCCTTTCTCATTTTTATAAAACTCATTGGTGGCGAGTGAAAAACGGGCTACTTTTTTTCCGCTTTCAAGGTTCGTGATTTGTGGATCCTGTCCAACATTTCCAATTAACTGTACGTGATTTTTTAAAGTTCTCATGATTAAAAGAATTAAAGATTACTAATTATGCTACCTGAACCTTTCAGATAGTTTGCTTTGATATTTTTTTGAAATGATTTACTTATTATATCTGGAGCGTTTTCCCTTTTTGTTTTTTTTTGGTGTTGCTTCCTTTTGTATGTTTTTATAAGATTTCATAAGATTTATTTTAGATTTACTTCCTATAGTGCCCTCGCTGTTACCTTTTTTTGTTGCTGATACATTTTCAATATTTGGGATTGATAAGGACTTATAAAAAGGAGGCACGACTGGCTTATGCAGTCCGTTCAACTTCTAAATGTTGGTATTTTGCTGTCAAAAAAAGGGAGTGGCGGCGAGGGTGCGGGAGTGAGTTCTAAAGGCTTTTGTGAAATATCATAATATAGGAAGCGGCACCAAATGATTAAATGGAATTCCGATAAAGCGGACTCCATTCACGATTTCGAATAGGGAATGTAGCGTCCCGCACCAAGACAGTGAATCAGGTTAGTGGAATGACAAGTAGAAATCGTGAATGGTGTCCAAGACTTTTTTTAGGAAAGCTCTTTTCCCGAAATGTAGTTTTTACGAAATGCAGGGAAATGTGCTGAACGGGCTATGGAAACGGATTATCCTCTTGAAGTAGGATTTAGAGCGGACTTGACTTCAAAGGTGTAGATGGGAATAGAGTTTGGCCGCTTCCCGACTTTTCTCGGGCATAGGCGGTCAAGCGCAATGAAAACCGGAATCTTTGAAGTTGTGTCCAAGACCTTTTTAATGAAGCGCTTATTCCGAAATGAAGCTTTTTCTACGGAATGTAGGGGAATGGGCTGAATGGAATGGGAAGTCAACTTTCCAACCCAATTCTTTTGCTAAAAATAAAAAATCCAGTTTAAAGTACTGGATAAACCTTTAATGAATCAAGTCATTTCAAAGACATCATTGAACAGTTTTTTGTCCAAGCGTTCCTGCTGTGAAAAGCTTTTCTTCAATGTATTGTGAAGCATTTGGTTAAAAGCATTATAGCCTATCCACAAATTAGGTTCTTCATTAAGTAACAACGCTTCATTATCCAGAATTTCAAGAACTTCACGGGATTTCTTTGAAGGATCATTGTTCTTATCACTACATTCATACCGGAACAATTTCGTTCTGTCCAAGATAGCTTTCACAAATTCTTTGGTGTCGATGATCTTGAATTCCCTCATTCTGTCGAACTTCTTGGTAATGGTGTAAAACTCATTGTCCAAGAACTTATCGAACAGATTGCTCAACCTTGGCATTATCAGGTCGGTATTGTTCTTACTGTGCTTGATGGAAAACTCAATCTCAGCTTGCGAAACGTGCAGGCCATTGGAGCATACTTTCCGATAAAAGCCAAAATGCCCGGCAGTTTTTTCGCTCCCATCATAGGAATTCTTAAACCGTAACATTGGTAATATAAGGTCTTTACCATTTTTAACTGAAAACTGACTTTTGTCTTCGATTATAAAGTCGGTAATGAAAGACCTATCATTTCGGTTAATTTTTCTTTTGTGAAAATTGAGTCCTGCTTGCAATAGCATTTCTTCAGCTTTCTCAAAGAACAATTCATTTGGTACGTGGCCATAACTGTTCGATACCACATTGACAATCTTGTCATTTGAGATAATGACATTTTCTAATCCTTTTCGAGAGTCCATCTGTGTTAGACTTCTCAAAGACTTCATTTCCGAAGAAACAAAGATTTCATCTTGCTGTAAATTTGATAAATACATAATAATGATTTTAGTTAAACAATATTTAAGCTAAAACCAAACGGAAGATAAAATCTCGGCTCAAAAGGAAACGGAATAAATAGCGAGTGCGGGAGCGGCTTTATGCCGTAAGCTTTTGATGGGAGTATTTTACGAGTTTAACTTGCGTGTATATTGTATGATAATAACTCTCCCAATCGAAGAAAAAAGGAATTTATATTATGAAATTTTAGAATTAGGTTAGAAAAACATTTCTATTTATATCAATTGAAATCATTTGATACTAATGGTAATTGCCATTTTCAAATCACCTAATTCTGTACTTATTCTGTACTAATAGAAATAAAAAAAGGCTTCCGATTTCTCGAAAGCCTTGTCTTGCTTAGTAGCGGGAACTGGACTCGAACCAGTGACCTTCGGGTTATGAGCCCGACGAGCTACCTACTGCTCTATCCCGCGATATTGGACGGCAAATATAATATCATTTTTGTGATTACACCAAACTTTTTTGCAAAATTATAAAGAGATCCATTGAATTGCTTCCAATCGGTCTTTAAGGTCGAATGTGCGTACATCTACATCCAGCAAACTATCAGACAGATTCACAGCATTTTGAAACCAGGAACTATCAGTAACAATAGCAATTTTATCGAAATGATCAGAATTGGAATATTTAAAAATTATCCCTTTCCATAAGGCCTTAAAAGTGATATGCCTCCCCTTTTCAAGTTCGATGAAGACATTTATTTTATCGTGGATTTCGAGTTTGCTTTTTACTTCAGCGATTATTTCATCGACGATATCATCGGTAAGATCCCGATCTACGATCAATCCGACCACGTGGCCGGCAAGGTCAAAAGTTGATAACATTTAGTTTTGTGTAGAATATGGCATAAATTTAACCAAATATCTCTATTGAGTCCTAGTCCGAAAATAAAATTTTATTGCTCTATATCTGAAGCCTGAAATTCAACCAGTTCATTTTCTTCAAATGCCACCTGAAATTCTATAGGTCTACAACATACTTCACAGTCTTCAATATAGGTCTGTTTCCTTATGGAGGGATCTAGTAATACTGAGATTTCTTCCCAACAGTATGGACATTGAAAAAAGTGCTCGTACATAACTAAAGTTCTACATTCAACAATTGCCCGGTTAACTGAAGTAGTTGTAATTCTGAAAGCTTAGCGTCGTATTTGGCAAGATTAAGACTTGTTCTAGCATCTAGAAGATTGATCTGCGCCTGCCTGAATTCTATCGAAGTAATTCTACCAAGTTTATACTGCTCTTCAGAACGATTAAAATTATCAAGATTGGTACTTACGTTCTCTTCCTGAACCTTCAGAATATAAAGTTTATTCTCATAAGTGCCTAAAGCATTGGCGATATCACGCTGAATTTCGTTTTCCAGTTGCTTCTTACGTATTTCCTGGTTTTCATACCTTATTTTGGAATTCTGAATCAGCACATTCGTTCTTCCGCCATCAAAAATATCCCAACGCAAGCTAACACCTGCAGCAAGTCCATCTGTGGTGGTCGTAGAACCTGGAAAGAAAGCCGTAGCGGCACTTCTGTTCTTATTCCATCCGTATGAACCTGTTAGATCTATTGTGGGCAGATAACCCGATTTATTGATCTTGATATCATATTCACTTATTTCCAGATCCTGCTCAATTTGCAAAATGGAAACGTTATTTGTTTCAGCTTCATCAATAAAACTTTCGAGTTCAAGTTCAGAAACAAAATTCACGGTGGTATCTACCATAAATTCATTGGCGCTTATCTCGCGATTCAGCAATACATTGAGATCTCTTTTGGTATTTCTAAGCTGCTGTTGTGTTTCCAGTAAGGCCACACTATCATTATTTACATCTACCCTTGCGTTTAAAACCACAAGATTGTTAGACTGACCGTATTCAAATTGATATTGTGCCCTGGTAACTCTATTCTTAGAAATTTCCAATGTTTCTTCCAATACATCAATATTTTCTGAAAGCCTGGCAATTTCATAGTAAACACTCATGATCTGAAGCACAGAATTCTCGATGGTTTCTCTCGCCTGAAGTTGCGAAAGATTATATTGCTCCTTTAAACTCTTATAATTATAAAATCGGCCCAGACCATCAAAAAGCGTGTAGCCTAAATTTATTGACGCATTGTAACGATTGCTTTCGATCCCACGCTGATCTACGATATCTCCGCCATTAGGTTCTGTAAGTCGGTTATTAAGATCATAATTAGCTCCGGCAAGGCCTGTTACTGTTGGGAGATATCCTGAATTCCAGATGCTCTGGTTATTTTCAGCTATCTCAACTTCATTATTGGCCAGTTTAATTCCGAAATTTTCTTCCAATGCTCGTGAAATGACCTCCTGTTTTGTTAATAGACTATCCTGAGCAAAACTTTCAGCATTACTTAAAAAGACAATAGAAAAGAATATTATGAATTGAATTGATTTCATTAAATATTATTTACCCTGAGATTGATGATTATTCTGTCCGTTCGCCTCTGCAAGTTCATCATTACGTTTCTGTTCGTCATGTTTTTCCTTAATGGAGCGCTCTACAGATTCTCTGCTAACCTTTTCGCCAGTCTTTAGCCATTTTGCCCTTATTTTGGTAGAATTGGTAATAGACAATAATAACGGTAGTACAAGTAAAGTTAAGAAGGTAGCTACCAGAATTCCATAAGCAATAGAAATCGCCATTGGTTTAAGGAATTGTGCCTGCCTGCTTTTCTCCAGTAATAGCGGAGCAATCCCGGCAATGGTAGTTAATGAAGTAAGGAAGATCGCTCTAAACCTGGATTTTCCAGCTTCAATTAGCGCTGTTTCGAATTTCATACCTTCCCGAAGATAGTTATTGAATTTACCTATTAACACCAGGCCATCATTTACCATAATACCAATAAGGGCGATTATTCCCAGAAGAGACAGAATATTTACTGGAAAACCATGGATAAAATGTCCCCAGGCCACCCCAATAATACTGAATGGGATCATTAGCATTAACAAGAATGGCTGACTGTAGCTTCTGAAAGTAAACGCGATCACTGCGTATATTAAAAACAGGATCACAGGAAATACCTTCTCTGCAGATTTAGTAAGTTTTTCCGCTTCACGATTCTGACCTTCGTAGGAAACAGAGACACTTGGATATTTAGAAAGAATATCCGGCAGTATGTTTCCGTCTATGTTCGCAATCGCATCAGTGGCGCTCGCATCAGGATCTTCCATATCGGCTTCTACTCTAATTTCTCTCAAACCTTCAAGGTGACTAATAGATTCTGTTCCCCTTCTTATCTGGTAGCTGGCAATTTCACCAAATGGAACTCGATTTCCATCTGGAGTTACGATACGCATATCATCAAGATCGTTGATAGATTCCCTGTTTTCGCGATCATATCTCACCCAGACACGAATCTCGTCCTGTCCTCTCTGGAAACGCTGTGCCTGTAGACCAAAGAAACCTGCGCGTACCTGGCTCATTACCTCTCTTAAATTTAGACCTAGCGCGTAGGCGTTTTCATTAAGATCTATGGTAATTTCCTTGATCCCATCAGGATCTGTATCGGTTACATCTTTAAGAACAGGATTTTCGTTCATAGCCGTTTTCAATTCGACTTTCGCCTTTTCAAGTTCCTCCAGGTTATTGCCTATTAAGGAGACTGAAACTGGTTTCCCTCCAAAGTTTCCTCCAGATCCAAAGGTTAAACGTTCCACTCCATAGACTTCTCCCACTTCATCACGAATCGCATTGGTAATTTCTGGCGAACCAAAATCACGTTCTTCTCCAGGAAGCAGATTCACTCTAAGGGACGCTTTATTATTACCAGGTCCAACACGTCTAACAATATTCTGAACAACCTGCTTATTGTCGGTTTGACGTTCAGTAAAATCTTCATTAATACGCCAGGCTGCATCTTCCACCATTGAGATGATACTATCTGTCTTTTGCGGATTGGTTCCTTCTGGCATTAACAGATCTATACTTACTCTATCACTGGCGATACTTGGGAATAAGGTGACATTTACCACTCCCCCCATAACCGATCCAACGGTAAGAATAAATAAAGTGATTAAAATGGAAATACTTAAAAACCTATTGGCAACAGTAGCACGAATAACCGGTTCATAAAGTTTATCACGCAGATAACCCATAAAACTGTCTCCATATTCGTTAAATTTTCTCAGTTTTAGAAAAACTTTAGAAAGACCTTTCTTTTTCTTCTTTTCAGCTTCGGTTTCTCTAACTAGGGCTTTTGAATGAGCTATATGCGCAGGCAGAATGATGAGAGCTTCCACTAGTGAAACTACTAAGGTCAAGATCACTACGGTAGAAACTTCCCCAAAAAACTCCCCAATTCTACTGTCCAGAAATAAGAAAGTTGAGAACGCTAAAACTGTTGTTATGATAGCGGAAAGAATTGGAGGTAATACTTCCATAGTTCCATCTATCGCGGCCTGCACCGGTCTTTTACCTCTTTCGTAATGTTGATAGATATTTTCTGAAATTACAATACCGTCATCTACCAGGATACCTATTACGATGATCATCCCGAATAACGAAAGTACATTTATTGTAACTCCAAAGCCTCCAGCAAATATGAACATTCCAAGAAATGCGATCGGTAGTCCGAATGCTACCCAAAAGGCAAGTCGTGTATTCAGAAAAAAGGATAGAAATAATAATACCAGTAAAATCCCTACTGCCCCGTTTTCAATAAGCAGCTGAGTTCTTTGATTCAAGGTGATACTACGGTCATCCTCTACGATTATTTGTAGCGTATCATTCTTTTGGTTGAATTGCTCTACGTAATTACGAACTTTTTCAGCTGCAGAAATAAGATCTTCGTTATTGGTAGTAGAAATATTAACGCTTACAGCTACTCTCCCATTGATATAGGAAGCATTCGGCGTTTCAGAAAATCTATCTCTAATCGTAGCAACATCTTCCAGTGTAACAGTCGTCCCATCTGGCTGGGATTTTACCACCAGTTTATTTAGTTCTTTTCCGTAATAAGACCGATTATCGGCACGTATTAGAAAATCCTCTTCCTGTGTTTTAATACTACCACCGGTAGTTAAAATATTTGCCTCAGAAACTGCCTGTGCAACTTCAGTAAAAGTGAGATTAAAAGCTAAAAGATCATTTTCATCTACGGCGATCTCTATTTCCTCATCCGGAAAACCAGACAATTCTATCTGTGAAAGTCCGTCCATAGAGCGCAGGTCATACTCTACCTGGCGAGCGATCTGCTTTAAGGTTGCCAGATCAACACCTTCACCGCTAATAAAGAAGTCAAAGGTTTCCCGAATATTTTCCTGCTTTGCAACCACGAGAGGCTCCATTCCCGTTGGGAAATTAGGCACACGATCTACCGCATTCTTAACTTCAGAAAGCATCACATCTATATCTTCATCAGAATCTATTTCAACCGTGATACTACCTCCATTTTCACGGGAAACAGAAGTAACCCTTTCTACACCCACAAGGCCTTTAAGGTTATCCTCAATTTTAAGGACAATACCCTCTTCGATCTCTTCTGGCGCAGCTCCGGGATAAGTAACATTGATATTAATGATCTCAGACTCGATCAATGGAAAGAAGGAGGATTGCATTCGCAACATTCCCACCACACCAAATATCAGGAATGCGATAATCATAACGTTTACCGCAACGTGGTACTTGATAAAGTAACTTATGATCTTTCTCATTGACTAATGCTTTCGGAATTCTGTGGAGTATTATTCCCGGTTTCTGTATTATCGCTTTCAGCAATATTCACACGCATCCCATTATATGCTCCTGAAACCTGTCTGGAAAGGATCACCGCTCCATCAGGCACTCCTTTTATAACCGCTTTTTTATCTGAAAAATAAACCGGATTAACTTCTATGCTTTGAAGTATCGAATCATTAACCGTGAAGATCTCGTTCCTGTCGTTCACAAGACTTCGGTCTATTTCAATGGCATTTTCTTCCTGTTTCGCATCCAGGTTAGCCTGCATGTACATACCTTCCTTAAGAGTACCATCCTTAACTTCAATAAAAACATTTACAGTTTGTGTCGCCTGATCAATTTTAGCATTGATTCGGCTCACCTTCCCTGTATAGGTTCTTTCTCCTGTATTTGTGGTTAAACTTACATTTTCATCCACCTTTAGAAGGTCTGCATATTGTTTTGCAATGGAAACCTGAAGTTCGTAAACATCAGGGTCTATAAATTCTCCTAGCTTCTGTCCATTTCTGATCAATGTTCCCTCTGTAACCAGGGCTTCAGTTAAAACGCCGTCATATGGTGCAGTAATATGATATTTTACAAGTCGTTGTTCAAGATTTTTAATATTGAAGTAAGCTGTATTAACACCTCTTCCGTTTATGAAATAACGTTCGCGATCGTTCGATGGCTCAGGTAATGGCGAAACTGAACTATTCACATCAAAATTGTTCAGGTATTCCTGCCACTTCGGAAAAATTTCAGGATAATCCATTCTAAGATCTGGCATGATCGCGGTGATCTGGTTATAAAGATCACTTTTTGCAGACTGCACGCTTGCAGCGTATTCTGCAGCATCAATTTTCAGAAGCGTTTGACCTCTCTTATAAGCCTGTCCAGATCTGAAAGAATGAGAACTATATCTAAAAACACCCTGCACTTCAGCATATAATTCCACGCGACGTTTTGCCACAAGGTTTCCATTGGCAGGAATGTTTATTGAAATAGTTGAATTTTGAGCCGTATCTACAAAAACTGTTTTTACGGTCTTTTTAGGAGTTGGTTTAGGCTGCTCTTTGCTATCTATAATTAGCTTAGCGCCGAATATTGCACCAATAATGAGCACCACGCCCAAAATCGTGAGAATGATCTTGCGTTTATCCATAGTGTTATTAGGACTACAGTGAGCCCTGAAAGTTTAATTGTAAAGTATAAAAAAGTTATTTCTAACTGATCTGTTCTATATCAAGTTGAAGCTCTTCCCACTCTTCCATCAACTTTTCCAGCTTCTTTTTAGACTTATTATAATTGGTTAGAAAGTCTGGTTTAGTGATCGTTTCTTCATAATTGTTGGCAAGTTGCTTGTCTTTAGTTTTAAGCTCCTTTTCGATTTTAGTGATATTCGCTTCAGTCTTACTCAGCTTATTTTTCAGCCTTTTTAGTTCCTTCTGGTCTGTAAATGAAGTTTTATCTGCCGAATTATTTTTAGACTTGGACACCTTCACTTTATCACTCTTTTCAACAGCCCTCATATCCTGAAGTTTTCGCTGTTCCAGGTAATAATCTATATCTCCAAGATACTCTTTTATTTTATGGTTTCTGAATTCATAAACCCTGCTGGTCAAATTCTGAAGAAAATCACGGTCGTGAGAAACGATGATCAATGTGCCTTCAAAATTATTCAAAGCATCTTTTAAAACATTCTTAGATTTAATATCAAGGTGATTGGTAGGTTCATCCATTACAAGAACATTGAACGGCTCTAACAACATTTTACAAAGCGCCAGCCTGTTTCGTTCACCTCCCGAAAGTACTTTTACTTTCTTCTCCACTTCATCACCTCGGAACAAGAAGGCTCCAAGCATATCCCGAACCTTGGTGCGGTTTTTCTCGTTGGAAGCATCTTCCATAGTTTGCAGAATGGTCTTTTCGCCGTCGAGGTAATCTGACTGATTCTGGGCGAAATATCCAAGTTCTACGTTATGTCCAAGTTTTAAATTTCCTTCATGTTCAATTTCACCGATGATGATCTTAGCCAGCGTAGTTTTACCCTGACCATTCTGACCAACAAAAGCAATCTTACTCTGACGCTCGATCAATAAATTTACATCTCTCAGAACCTTCTTATCCCCATATGATTTTTCCAGATGTTCGGTTTCGATAACTACTTTACCAGGATTTACTGAAACCGGGAAATTTACACTCATCACCGAATTGTCATCTTCGTCAACTTCAATTCTGTCTACCTTCTCCAACTTCTTAATTAGCGATTGCGCCATGGAAGCCTTACTGGCTTTTGCCCGGAACTTATCGATGAGCTTTTCGGTATTTTCAATTTCCTTTTGCTGATTCTTCTGAGCGGCAAGCTGCTGTTCTCTCAACTCTTTTCGGAATTCAATGAATTCTGAATATGGTTTTCTGTAATCGTAAATGCTTCCGAGAGAAATTTCAATACTTCTGTTGGTTACATTATTCAGGAACATTTTATCGTGAGAAACAAGCATCACAGATCCCGGATAATTATTCAGGAAGCTTTCCAGCCAGATGATACTTTCAATATCAAGGTGGTTAGTAGGCTCATCGAGAAGCAGAATATCGTTATTTTGAAGAAGTAACTTTGCAAGTTCTATCCTCATTCTCCATCCTCCAGAGAAAGTCTCTGTAAGCCTATCAAAATCGCTTCTTTCAAATCCGAGTCCCTGAAGAACTTTTTCTGTTTCACCTTCATAATTGTAACCACCAATGATCTCATACTGGTGCGTGATTTCACTCAAATCCTGAATTAGATCATTATATGATTCACTTTCATAATCTGTCCTGGTGGCAAGTTGCTCATTGATCACCGCCATTTTCCCTTCAAGCATCTTGATCTCCTCAAAAGCCTGATGCGCTTCATCAATTACCGTTCTTCCTTTCTCAAATTCCAGATCCTGCTTCAAAAAGCCGATTTTGAGCTCTTTATCTTTTGCGATCTGGCCCGTATCATATTCCTGTTCTCCAGAAATAATCTTCAATAAAGTAGACTTTCCCGCACCATTCTTTCCAATAAGACCAACTCTGTCTCCAGCCCCAAGTCTGAAACTTATTTCCTTAAAAAGGTATTCCCCCTGAAAGGATATTGATAGATTATGAATATTCAGCATTTTGTAACCAATGTAACTTTAAGATTGGTGCAAAGATGCTTAAATTTGTTATGCTAAAAAAATGATATGAAGTTTCTTAAAGGCACTAAAATCTACAGTATTCTTACGGGCACCTGTCCTGTTTGTCACGAAGAAAGCATGTATAAGGAAAGTAATCCTTACAAATTATCCAGAGTTTACCAGATGCACGAAAGATGTAGCAATTGTGGCACAAAATATAAGATTGAACCCTCCTTTTTTTATGGCGCTATGTATGTAAGTTATGGAGTGGGAATTGCCTTCTCGGTAGCAGCATTTATCATTGCACACTTATTCCTGAATGCAAGTCTTCTGGCTTCATTTTTTGCCATCGTAGGAACGCTTGTAGTATTTATGCCGATAATAATGAGACTTTCCAGAAACATCTGGATCAACTTTTTCTTTAACTATAAAAAGAGTGCCGGTAGCGCTTAATTGCCAGAATAGTGCTTTTTACTAAATCTCGAAAGGTCGATCTCAGGATCTAATGGCGAATTATTCTCTATGTTTTCTATAAGGGCTTTAGCCATATTGGGTGCAATAAGAACACCCCGACTTCCAAAACCATTACAGCAATACATATTTTTAATTTCGGGATGAGCCCCAACAATTGGTCTTCTATCCGAAACTGCAGGACGAATTCCAGCTACCTGATCTACAACCTCAAAATCACAAATTACTAGTTTCTTAAGATCATTAATCAATCGTTCCCTGGCTTTTGAAGTTGCTTCGGAAGTTTTATCCTGATGATCGTAGGTTGCACCTACTTTGTACAGATCATCTCCTAAAGGCATTACGAATACCGAAGATTTTACTGCGAAATTCAGTTTTAAATCCTTTGATCTTACGATAATATACTCTCCTTTATTTCCTCTTAACGGCAGATAGTTGAAATATGGATTTTGTTTTAGTCCGAATCCTTCACAGAAAACTATTCTTTTCGACTGAAGTCCGTTATACTCAAAATGATCTTCGGTTATATTCAAAAGTGAGTAATCAAATTTCATTTCTTTAAATATTCCTTTAGCCTTAAGATGATTACGGTAAGAATCAAGAAGATTTTCAGTATCGATATTCCCGGTTTTCAGAACTTTGCCGAATGAAAATTCGGCAATAATATTTGGATTCGAGTTCTTCTGAATCTTGGGATCCAGGAATTCTGCAAGTTTAGGCTTATCTGTAGCTACATACCAATCGTTCTGCTCTTCTACTGAATGAAACCTTCTATAAATATTCCAATTGTGAATAAATTTGGAATCAAGCTTTTTTTCAAGATTTTTATAAAAAGGCAATGCGGTCTGCATTTGTTCAGCGGCATTCCAAGCCGGAGTGAATCTTTTTAAAATTACCGGGTTAAAAATGCCTCCGGCCACATAGGATGACTTTTGAGAATTGTTTTCAAAAACCACATATTTCTTGTTCGCATTTTCTAATTCATCAGAAAATGCCAGACCACTAAGACCTAAACCTACAACAATATAATCAAGCATGAGATAAAGATATTAAGGCTTCTGATCATTTTCAAAAGCAAATAAAAAAAGGCGCTCAAATGAGCGCCTTTAAATAATATTTTTCAGGAATTAGTAACTCCACATATCCTGTTCGAAATTTCGAATCTGTTCCTTTATACGTTGCGATTCCAGCAATTGCATAAAGGCATTTTCAGCAATATATTCATCGATCTCACGATCACCCTGAACGTTATCTTCCTTATAGATCACTCCATCAAACCTTCTGGCATTTAATAAATGATCAAAAGAGATGACTTGCGAAGTATTATTTCCGGTAAAAACTTTAGCATCATGAAGTACCTCACGAGCATCAGGATACCAAACCCAGAATAATTCAACAAGGTCTGTCTGACCCGAATCAATAAAGTTTACATCAGGAGCAACCGGAGCGATTCCTAATAATCTATATTTTAATTCAGCTAGACGCTTATCGAAATACCACATTCCTCTAATATGATATTCAGCAATATCTGCAGATCCAAGGTCACGACGATCAATAAATTGAGCATCTACCTCCTCACCGGCATTATATTGTTCAATACCAAGGTCTGTCGTATCCACTTTTGATAAAGTAGCACCAATATCTTTTAATGTACGCTTTTCAGTGAAATATGAATCTGCATAAACATTTTCAATCTTCCCTTGCTTGATCGCTTTTACAAGCACATCGTAAAGCGCTCTCCTATTTGTACCAATGTTATTGGTGTCTATAGGATAATAAAGAGGAAAGTTCACTCTTTCATCAAGATCAATGATCTCCCAGGTTCCTTTAGACCAAAGGATATCACGATCTCCAACGTAACCATACTCTAATGGTTTATCCTCTTCATCTACTAAAGCCTGAGCTTCCGATTTTTTCCCGATTTGATCAGGTTTATCGGCGTTCAGGATATTTGCCTGACCGAAAGAAGAAACACCCAGCATCATCACGAATCCATATACAAAAATTTCTTTCAAGCTCATTTTTAATAATTTTTAGTTTGTAAGCTCTATAATTACTGGAGCAACCTTTTTAAGTTTATAGCTTGAGTTTCCAGCTAGAGATGCATTAATATCATAGATCGTTACAGATTCACCTCTTCCAGCTCTTCTAAGTGCATTTTTAGCCGCTCCATCAAGTCTACTACCATTTACAACAACCGTTGGTTGTCCCGGTACTTTAAATTTGAACCCTGTAACATTCAGGTTAAGATCAAAATCAAAATCTGGAAGATTAGCACCTATTGTAGATATTTCCAGACTATTTCTTTGCATTGAAACTGTACCGTCTTCACCACGAATAGTACCTACAGGTCTTGGAATATCTTTTACTCTAAATGTCTTTTTATCTGAAACAGTTTTTCCACCTGGAAGTGTACCGCTAACACTGATGGTAACCTCTCTAGCCTGTAGGGTAGTTACATCCATCAGGTAACTTCCGTTTCCTCCAGAAGATCTAAGTCCTGGTGCGTTTGCACTAACATTGCTAACTCCAGGAATAGAAATAGTCATAGGGTTTTGAACACCACGGTAGACCACATTCATTTTATCAGCTGAAATTACTGCTGAATTTGGTAATGGAATTACATTGTAAGAATCAGCAATGGCGATGCTTTTTAAGGAGTCGTTCTCCATATACTGAAGTTCACCAGTAATCTTTTGTTCTCCAACGTTTCCAGCAGGGAATTCCAACATTACCTGACCAGCCTGTGTATTTTCGACGTCCTTACCGTTGATCGTTACATTTTCAAACTGAAGTGTATTATCAAATCTACCTAGTACAACCTTTCCAGTAAAGTTTTCACCGCTAAAGAAAGCAGGTTTGTCTGGTATAACGATAGCCTGATAATTACTTAGAGATACATCGCTCTGTAACTGACCTGATAGCATTGCAGAAAGAATCTCACTTTCAGCGCTCTTTACGTCTGCCTGAATCTGAGTCATTTTAGTTAAGGAAGCGATCATCGGAAAACCTTGATAATGGTAATCTAACCAAGGTTTAGTTACTCCATCACCATCTGTAACCTCATCAGTTGCAAATTCATTTCTGATTTTCTGAGCAAGTTGTGGATACTTTTCTTCAAGAATACCAGCTACTTCTTCTCTGTAAGAATCAATCTGATTTACAAATTCCTCTCCTTTTGGAGATACTCGTCCACTTTGGAAAAACATCTCATCTAACTGATCTGCTTTGTCCATTTCTTCGTAATCCCATTTACCATTATCACCTCTTTCAAGCTCTGTAGTCAATTCAGCCTTCAGGTTATCGATATACTGATTCAATCCAGATGAAAGTTCATCTATTCTATCAGCTTTTTCTTTAATGGAAGTATATTTTGCTGGCTGCTCTTCAACCTTTGCTGCAAGTCCCGCCATATATGCATTATTTCGGGTAGTTGCAGTTGCGTTGGAGGCAGTAAGCTTTTCATTCATCAATCCGAAAGCGGTAAGAACCTCTTTGGACATATTTAGTGCCATCATGGCGATGAAAACCAGGTACATTAGGTTAATCATCTTCTGCCTTGGCGATTGTTTTCCGGATGCCATGTCTAATTAGTTATTTTGAAATTAATAAAACAGCTTAATTGAAAATTCAATTAGACTCTAGGTTTTCCGTTCATTGCAGTTAGCATTCCTCCATAAACATTGTTTAAAGAAGCCATGTTGTTTGCAAGTGAATCCATTTGAGCTTTAAGTTTTCCAGCATTGTCAGCAACTTCCTGGTTAACTTCAGCTTGTTTAGCTGCAGATTCTACCTGAGCTTTATAGATATTATTCAGTGTTTCCATTTGAGCTGCGGCAACACTTAGTTCTTCGCTATATTTCTTTTGAGAAGCCATAGAGTCAACAGTAGGGGCAATTCCTTTGGCAGCTCCTTCAAAATTTCTAATACTTTCTCCAAGAGATGACATAAGGTTTGCATCTAGCTTAGCTTCTCTAAGCATAGCATCTAATTTCTTAGATAACATTCCCTCTGCTTCTTTTTCTTCAACAACTACAGCGTCTCTTCTTCTTCCCTCACCACCGGCAAGTTCTGGATATACTAATGACCAGTCTAAATCGTCATCTACAGGTTCAAATGCAGAATATGCAAATACCAGTGCCTCTACGACAAGACCTAAAATAAGCATTTCATTACCTCCTGGCCAGTGCATGATTTTGAAAAGTGCACCAAGAATTACCACCGATGCTCCCAGACCATACACCATGTTGGTCACTTTTTTTGTTGCTCTTGAATTTGCCATAACTCTAATGTTTAGATTTTCTTAGTTGATTTTATTGATAGGTTTAAGTTCAATTTTTATTAAGGATTCTTCTGATTAAGGGTTACATCTGTTCCCAGGTAATCCTGAACAGTTCTAAATCCAACGTAACTCCTTGCAGAATCCATGTATTCATAATCCCTTGAGCTTACCTGAAGGAAATATGCAACATCTTTCCATGATCCTCCACGCACTACTTTTCTACGATCTTCGGGATTATTAACGGTAGGGTTCATCGTAGACATATATTCATAAGATCCCGGATCGTATGACGAATCCACCCATTCTGCAACGTTTCCAGCCATATTATAAAGACCGTAATCGTTAGGATCGTAAGATTTTGCTTCTACAGTATATAAAGCCTGATCTGCAGCATAATCCCCTCTCAAAGGTTTAAAGTTCGCCATAAAACAACCTCTGTCATTCAAAGTGTAAGGACCACCCCAAGGATATGAAGCTCCTTCTAGACCACCTCTGGCAGCATATTCCCACTCACCTTCGGTAGGAAGTCTGTAAGATGGCACGTTAGCATCACCCTTTTCACGACGGAAATCATTATGATATTTTGTTCTCCACTGAGTAAAAGCTCTGGCTTGTTTCCAGGAAACTCCTACTACCGGATATTCATCAAAAGCACTATGCCAGAAATAATCGTTATGCATAGGCTCATTATATGAATAATTGAAATCTTTGATCCAAACTGTAGTATCAGGATAGATAGCTACTTCTTCATTCTTGATAAAGTTACTTCTCTTGCCTTGCGTTTTAGCTGCAGACTGGATATCCATATAAGAATATCTAAACTTTAATTTCTTAACATCGATAGTACGTTGACCGTTGTAAACTTCATCCATAGGAATATACATGGAATCCATTACCTCTGCATAGTATACATCAGGATAATCCTGTGTATCCCAAACTATATCAATATCCTTGTTTAATCTTCTATTTGCGTAATCATCAGTTGGCCCACCTTGACCATACGTATTAAGCATATACTCTTCATAAGGAGTCATTTCACCTTCTTCAGCATCAGCGAATGCATATTCACCAATCGCATCATCACCAGGTGTAGCGCCCTGTAACTCAGCCATGATCGCGAGATTAACTCTAACAATAGAGTCTTTCACGTAATTCACGAATTGTCTGTATTCTGAATTGGTTATCTCTGTTTCGTCCATATAAAAGGAGCGTACAGTAACCGTTTTTGGAGGTGCATTTTTTTGACCAGCGATATCATCATCAGATTTACCCATAATGAACGCACCGCCAGGGATTAATGTCATACCATAAGGCTTCTCCGGATTCCACTTCTTTCCCTCCGCACCTACAAGCTGTCCACGATCGCCACCGCCACAGCTCGAAAGCAAGGCTAGAACAGCAATGAGCGAAATATACTTCTTCATAATTATCTTAGGTTAAGACATTTTGATTTACGGCAGTAAACCTATCTAATTATTTTTTAAAAAACAATATTTCAGATAAAAATACAGTAAATCAGAATAATGTCTGAATATAATTTTTAGACTTCGTTTTTTCTTTTGGCTTTATACCAGCGTTCCGGAATTACCTGATTGCAAGCTTCGAGATAATCTTCTTCGCTGCATGGTAATAACGTATGCCTTTTTAATTTAGTATTCACATTAGACAAAAATGGAATTTCTATCCACCAGCGCCCGCTCACAGGGCTCTTGAAAAATACCAATACCTCATCATCTATAGGTACCTGATACTTTATAAACTCCTTTTTTGCCGAAATAGTATTTTCATTAGTACGATAATTCACCCCTTCAATGAAATACCAGATGATCTGGGAAACCAGCATATTTGAAAGGCTCCCAAGATGATTTTGATACTCATAAACTCCAAAAGACGATACCTTATCACTTATACCCGCATATCTTGACAGGGCACAAATTTCTCTTCCGTTGAAACCATTTGGGGAATTGAAGTAATCTGTATTCGCTGAAGCTGAATCTATTGCTCCAAGGTCCAGACCAACCAGATTTGCATTTCTGAAAATTGGTTCCATTAATGAAATATCGGAAGTCACTTCTCCTAACCTATAGGCCTCAAAAAATAGCCTTTCCATCAATTCTATTTCTTCCTGGGAATTAAAATAGGTTTGATATCCTACAGCCGAATAATTAAATAAATTATAAGGCTTATCCACTACGATTTTTCCTACATAAGATTGATTAGAAATCATCTTTTCAGCATCCCCAAGATCAAATCCCTTATCAATATTTACGAGATTTACCATCTGATCTAAATTATCATAGGCTCTGTATTGAGCATAAATTAGATCCTGACTTCCTCCTATAATAATTGGCAATATATCCTGCTTAATAAGGCCTTCAACGAGAGATTGTACTGCGAAATACGTATCTTCAATAGTAGCTCCAGGATTAATATCTCCCAGATCTGCCAATTTCAACTTCCAGTTTCCTGGATAAAGACTATAAAACTGACTTCTTACCTCAGAAAATTCTGGTGTTTCGCTTTTTCTAACTGCTCTCCTATTTTCACAAACTCCGAAAATTGCTACGTTTACCCCTTCAAGATCTGGTATTCCAGACCTTTCTGTATGAAGTTTAATATTAGCACCAATAGTTTGCTGATTCAAATGGCTAATCTCGTCCAGAAGATCATCATGTACCGGACTAAGAAAATCGAACTCCATATTTATTTCTTTTTGGTAGTTTTCTTTTTAGCAGTCGTTTTGTTCTTCGTTGCAGTTTTTTTCTTGGCTGCAGGCTTCTTCTTTTTCTTCGTGTTCTTTTCGATGATCTCCTTCACTTCTTCAAGAGTTAATTCATCGGCCTTAGTGGTTTTAGGTAATTCAACTTTTGTTTTACCCTTGATCACATTAAACCTTCCCCATCTTGCCTTCTCAACCCTAATACCTTCATCTTCCCAATGCTGAATAAGCTTTTCTCTCTCCTTCTTCAGTTTATCTTCAATCAACTGTTCAATATCATCCCCAGAAAGATTATCAAAATCATACTTCTTGTTCACGTTTATGAACATATTATTCCATTTAAGGTAAGGACCAAATCTTCCCACACCTTTCTGAACAGGCATTTCTTTGTACTCGTAAATAGGAGCGTCAGCTTTTTCCTTTTCCTTGATAAGCTCCATAGCTCTATCAAAATCAACATTCATAGGGTCTTCACCCTTCTCCAGAGAAACGAATTTTTTTCCGAATCTCACATAAGGACCGTATCGCCCGTTATTCACTTCTACATTTTCTCCTTTATATTCCCCTAATTTCTTCGGAAGCTGGAATAGGTCCATCGCCTCTTCATAGGTAAGAGTTTCCATGCTTTGATCTGGACTCAGGCTGGCAAATTTAGGCTTTTCATCATCCTCAACACTCCCTATCTGAACCATCGGTCCAAATTTACCTAACCTAACACTTACAGGTTTTCCACTCTCAGGATCTTCTCCAAGAATTCTTTCTCCAACTTCCCTATCAGCATTTTTAGCTACATCCTGAACATGAGGATGGAAATCCTTATAGAAGTCCTTCATCATTACAGTCCATTCTTCATTTCCTTCAGCAATATTATCGAAGCTCTCTTCAACTTTTGCTGTAAAATTATAATCAAGAATGTTTGAGAAATGATTGACCAAGAAATCGTTTACTACCATACCCGTAGCGGTAGGAACCAGCTTACCTTTGTCACTACCAACGGTTTCGGTTAATTTTTTCTCTGCAAGTTTATCATTTTTCAGTTTGAACTGAACATAATCTCTTTCGTTCCCGTCTACCGATCCTTTTTCTATATAATTTCTGCTTTGAATTGTAGAAATAGTAGGCGCATAAGTAGAAGGTCTACCAATACCCAACTCTTCAAGCTTCTTAACCAGAGAGGCTTCTGTGTATCTATATGGTGGCCTGGTAAATCTTTCAGTAGCTGTAATATATTCGTTATTCAATAGCTGCTGAACTTTCAAAGCAGGGAGCATTCCGCTTTGTTCTTCATCTTCATCATCACTTCCTTCCAGGTAAACCTTAAGGAATCCGTCAAATTTCAACACCTCACCATTGGCAGTAAAATGATTATCATGTTTATCTGCCTCAATCTTAACGTTTGTTCTTTCCAATTGAGCATCACTCATTTGAGATGCGATCGCTCTTTTCCAGATCAGTTCATATAATCTCTGTTGATCACGCTCCCCTGAAATAGAATGTTTTTGAAATCCAGTTGGTCTAATCGCTTCGTGAGCTTCCTGAGCTCCCTTAGATTTCCCTTTAAATTGGCGAGCTTTCGAATATTTCTCTCCGTAAGCTTTTAAAATTTCTTCCTTTGCTCCTTTTCTCGCATCTTCAGAAAGGTTCACACTATCGGTTCTCATATAGGTAATGTGACCGGCTTCATATAAACGTTGAGCCAAAGTCATTGTTTTACCTACTGAGAAATACAGCTTTCTTGCTGCTTCCTGCTGTAGCGTTGATGTGGTAAAAGGTGGTGCCGGGTTCTTCTTAGCCGGTTTTGTAGTAAGGTCGGCTACTTTAAAATTTGCACCTATATTTTCTTTCAGAAACTTTTCAGCTTCTTCTTTAGTTTCAAAGTTCTTCGGAATTTTCGCTTTAAAAGATTTTCCATCTTCAGTAGAGAACTCTGCATCTATTCTGTAAGACGCTTCCGGAGTGAAATCCTGAATTTCACGCTCTCTTTCTACGATTAGCCGAACCGCTACAGATTGAACACGACCAGCAGAAAGACCTCCTTTAACCTTTCTCCATAATACCGGAGAAAGTTCGTAACCAACCAATCTGTCCAGCACTCGTCTGGCCTGTTGAGCATTTACCAGATTGTAATCTATACTTCGCGGATTTTCAATCGCACGAAGAATCGCAGATTTGGTGATCTCGTGAAAAACTATACGTTTGGTCTTATCTTCCTTTAATTTTAATTCTTCAGCTAAATGCCATGCTATCGCTTCTCCCTCACGGTCTTCATCACTAGCGAGCCATACCATTTCAGCATCTTTAGCAAGCCCTTTAAGCTTCCTAACTACATCCTTTTTATCTTTAGATACAATATATTTAGGCGTGAAATCTCCTTCAGTATCCACCCCAATTTCTTTGGTAGGAAGATCTGCTATATGTCCAAAACTGGAAGCAACCTTATAGTCGGTTCCCAGAAATTTCTCAATGGTTTTAGCCTTCGCAGGAGACTCAACAATCACTAAATTCTTAGCCATAAATCTGTTGGTTTGTAGTTGCAAAAGTATATCAAATTTTTCTTCCGCCCGTTAAACTTGAATTAAAACCGAAACAGGAAGCTTTGAAATACCTGAATTTTCCGCAGATACGGGAAGAAAAAAATCTATTATAGCTAATTGAAAAAGTACGCTATTCTGTAAAATAAAAAACTGAAGATGCCCCGGCAAGATCATATTTTAGATCTGGTGCGATATTTCCTGAAATAGAGGTAGCATCATTGAATGCGAGGACTCTACCTCCATTATTTAGAGCTTCAGCAACAAAGATCACATTATAGGAAGCATCATATACAACATTCACAGGATTACCTAATAAAGTATTAGCACCAGCGATCCTGAATTGATCATCGATACTGATAAATCCGCCATTGGTCGCATTAGAAAATTTTTCTTCAAAATCCTGAATAATGTGCAAACCACCATCTGTGGCAGATTCAGCTTCACCAATATCTGACAGCACCATGATACCATTGTCGAAATCTAAACCATGAGTTCTAATCAAGCCCTGAAAACCAACGATCTTATCTGCAGTTATGATCCTGTTGCCGGTATTATTCTCAATAAAATTTCTATAAACCGCGATCTTATTCGTTTCATCCACCGCAGCGTAAAGATCTGAATTTACAAATTCCAGTCCCCAAACCTTAAACTTTGTGATAAGTACATTTCTAAGAACAAAACCTGTTTCTGTCTTCACATAAATGAATAACCTGCCTTCAGGAGTTGTTTCATCTCCATCAAGATCTGTATTATCTGAAACTACATAAAACTGCCCGTTAACGGCAAGGTCTCTTGGACTTTCAAATTCTGAAGTACTCACAAGCCCGATTTCAGGATTCTGAACTCCTCCAGAACCAAGATCCCTTATCCCGGAATAAGATTCAATTTGATTTGAAGACCTGGAAACGATACTGAAATTATCATCTTCTGAAGAATAATAGAAACCTTCAATATCTGTAGCAGAAACTGAATAATTAGTGATCACTCCGTCATTGATATCATATCTCCTAACCTGTCCACTATGAGTGGTGGCGTATAAATGGGCAACCTCGGAAGTCTCTACATCTGAATTGAGGTCATCATCATTATTGCAGGAAAAAAGTGTAACTGCAATTAAACCCAGTAAATAGAAACGTGTTTTAATCAAAACTTAAATTTTTTACGAATATATAACGAACAAATTTTCGTGATAGTCTAAGCAAGTTAAAAATGTGTTATTTGAAAAATTTTTAACGCGAATTCATCAGTTAATTTACATCTTAAGTAAATAAGATAATAGAAATCTTCTCACATGAAATATTCTGTAATGATGTGTTATTGATGGAATTATCTGAATACAACAAATGGGGAAATAATCGAACTAATAGGTTAATCCTTATTAGGTATTAAAATTTTAAAACACAAAATTATGGGCATTGGACATATGATGAAGTTAGGAAGTAAATTCCTTATTCGTGGAGTCATTTATAAATCGGGGAAAAAAGCTGCAATAAAAGGCGGGAAAGTTGGTATAGGAATATTTTCGGTATTGTATGCAAGCTATATGGCGTTTACACTTTACGAGCTCAGAAAAAAGAGTATAGAGGAACAAAAGAAGCTAAACGTAGATAGAGGTTGGGATCGTGAAACTATTCAAGAAAATTAATTGATCTTCAAATCATTATATAGGTACTCAATTCAATTTCTGAAAAAGACATTCATCTATTCTTTATATTCAGTTTTGAAAACCTTAAATGATCATGCAAAAGTTTCTATTCTTAATTATTTTATTACCAGCATTCAGTTTCACTCAGAATTCAGATTGTGCCTGCTGCACTCCAGATCACGCTGCATTTGACTTCTGGGTTGGCGATTGGGAGGTATTCAACGTCAACGGCGATAAAGTCGGAGAAAATCTGGTAATGAAACTGGAAGATAATTGTATTTTGAATGAAAACTGGCAAAGCGTAAAAGCTGGTTCAGGTAAAAGCTACAATTATTTTGATCCTTCCGATAAAACCTGGAACCAGTTATGGATTAGCAATACGGGAAATATTATCAAGCTAAAAGGTAAAGCTGAACCCAATAAAATGACGCTAAGGAGTGAAATACAGGATGGTAAAAATGGTAAATTTTACAATCAGATCACCTGGACGAAAAATGAGGATGGCAGTGTTACTCAAAATTGGGAGATCTTCGATGAAAATGGTGAACTAACCGGTAATGCCTTTAAAGGTATTTACAGGAAGAAAAATAAATAATTCTTACTGAAAAATACTTTCAGATCCCTTACCTAAAGTTTGGTCTGAGTTTTCAATCCCATCAAATTTCTCTATTCCTTTTTTAAGCCAGTTATAATAAACTTCAGCGTCTGGCTCATAGGCTGAAGGCGCAGTTAGCATTTCCTCATTATGATCAACCAGAACATAGTAAGGTTGTGCATTTGCTTTATACCTAGTTATTTGAAAATCACTCCACTTATTACCGATACTCTCAATTTCTTTTCCGGTAGTTTCAGAAACGTATTGCTCGTTTTCAGGAAGCTTTCTTTTATCATCAACATATAAGGACACTAAAACTACATCCTTTCTAAGAGTTTCCAATATCTGAGGCTCGCTCCAAACGCGCTCTTCCATCTTCCTGCAATTTACACAGGCGTGCCCTGTAAAATCTATTAGCACAGGTAGATCCTTTGTTTTTGCGTATGCCAGACCTTCTTCATAATCATGAAAAGAAACAATATCATGCGGTCCATATTCAGCTCCTTCAGGAAGACCTTCAGAATTCAATACGGCAGCACTGCCCGAACCACCAAGTCCGTCTGGTGATTCACTATACTGCATTGGAGGTGGAAAACCACTGATCATTTTTAATGGAGCTCCCCAAAGGCCAGGAATAAGGTAAATCGTAAAAATCAAGGCCGCTAATCCAGTGATCAACCTTCCTACAGAAATATGTTCTGCTTTCGAATCATGTGGAAGTTGAATTTTTCCAAAAAGATAAAGTGCCAGCATTCCAAAAATCGCGATCCATATCGCCAGGAAGATTTCTCTTTCAAGCATGTGTAATTGAAGAACCAGGTCTGCATTTGATAAAAATTTGAATGCTAATGCCAGCTCAAGAAATCCTAAGGTAACTTTTACTGTATTTAACCAGCCGCCAGATCTGGGAAGTGAATTCATCCAACCCGGAAAAGCTGCAAATAAGGCAAAAGGAAGCGCAATAGCGAGTGAGAAACCTGACATTCCAACTATTGGCGCAATCCCACCTTTGGAAGCTGCTTCAACCAGTAAAGTCCCAACAATTGGTCCTGTACAGGAAAACGAAACTATGGCCAAAGCTAATGCCATGAAGAATATTCCAACCAGTCCGCCTTTATCTGCCTTCGAATCGATCTTTGTTCCCCAACTACTCGGCAACACGATTTCAAATGCACCCATAAAAGAGATTGCAAAGATCACCAGCAGAACAAAGAATATGATATTAAACCAGACATTGGTTGACAACGCATTCAGGGCATCTGCACCAAAAACAACAGTTACAAGTGTCCCCAGTAAAACATATATCACTACAATTGAAATTCCGTAGAAAATAGCATTTCGAATTCCTGCCGCTCTGGATTTGCTTTGTTTCGTAAAGAAACTTACAGTCATGGGTATCATCGGGAAAACACATGGAGTTAGCAAAGCTGCAAAACCAGAAAGGAAAGCGACGATAAAAATTCCCCAGAAGGATCGTTTTTCTTTAGGATTTGCTAATTCTATCTCCTCTCCTTGTTCTGAATTTTTCTCCTGAACATCATCTTTATCCGTTCCAGCCACTTCGTTAGCAGAAGATTCATTAATAACAAAACTGAAATCCCTACTTTGAAAAATACAGGCCTTATCATCACAAGCCTGGTATTCAACTGTTGCTTCAATAACTCCAAGAACAGGATCTGTGACTTCTACTTTCTGGGTAAAAGTGGCGGTAGAATTAAAATAAGTTAGATCCATCTCGAATACATTATCATATTCGGTAATAGATTCACTTTCCTCAGTATCGCCAATTAGCTCAAAATTCTCACCTGCACCGCTAAAATCGAATACAGTTGGCAATGCACCACCATCTGGAAGATCTTGTGAATACAAATGCCAATGATCCTGGATGTATGCATTCATCAACAGTTCATATTCAGTATCTGAAATCTTATTCACCTGAGTTTCCCACTGGACCGGATCGTGAATCTGAGCCTGTGTAAAAAAGGTGGTTAGAAAAATTACAAAGAATAGACTTCTCTTGAGCAGGTTATTTATCATGAAATTAAAATACTGATAAGTGATAAATTATTTGAGTAGCCCAAATTTAATGAATTTAAACCATAATCTTTTTCCAGTTAAGACCGAATATTACATGGCAGAAACCGCATTAAAAAAGGTAGAAATATGTAATTCTAAAAACCGTGGAAGGATTTAGTTTTTTCAAAAATTATTTTCTTCGGAAGCGCTTATCAATTCCAAAGTGAACAAAAAGAAGATAAATTGTAATTAGGACTGCAAGTACCGCGAGTATAATTGAAGCGTAAAATAAGAAATTGACCATAACATCTGATACTTTAAGGACAGACAAAGGCACCGTTTCAGATGAAAATGTATTCCATTTATGAAATACAAAAGTACAGTCAAAGAAGTTAACCGAATGCAACTAAGAAGTAAATTGTTGCTATTATTCGTTAAATGAAGAAATTATTGTAAAACAAAAAAGCCTCTTCCCGTTTAGACGGAAAAAAGCTTTTCATTGGTTAACCATAATCCTCACAACATAGGATATTAACTGGTTAACTACACATCCCTGCTTCCAGGGACAAACAACACAACTAATCTTTAGTGCCAAAAAAAGCCCCCCATGTAGAGGAGCTTCTTTGCAATTTTGCGGTCTGGACGAGACTCGAACTCGCGACCCCCTGCGTGACAGGCAGGTATTCTAACCAACTGAACTACCAGACCGTTGCGTTATTGCGAGGGCAAATATACGCCCCTTTTTAGATTCACCAAACCTTTTTTTTAAAATTTTTCAATGTAAAGTTTCAACCCCTATCCAAACTTTTGTTTTTCAAGTAAATAAGCCGTCATAATATTGTCAAAATTTTTATTGATGTCAGCCTCCACATACTTTATCCTGTATTTAGCGCACTGCATTTTTAGGTCTGAAAGATAATTTTTTACCGCCTTTCTATAATTTTCGCGAATATTATCTGAATATAAATCCACCTCAGCACCCGTTTCAACATCGGTAAACCTACGCGGAATATTCTCAAAACTAAAGTCCAGCTCTCTTTTTTCGTCTATCACATGAAAAAGGATCACTTCATGACGATTGTATTTTAAGTGTCTTAAAGCTTCAAACAGCTTGTCTTCTTCAGCATCTGCCTGAAACATGTCAGTAAACAAAAAGATAAGCGAACGCCTTTTAAGTTTTTCTGCTATTTGATGGAGATAGGTATAGGTATCGGTACTTTTCTTTTTAGCCGAAGTTTGAAGAATTTCATTAAGCTTATTCAATAGCATATGATTATGGCGCTCACTAGACTTCTCCGGAGCGTAGAACTCAAATTCATCACTATATATACTTACTCCTACCGCGTCTCTCTGTCGCTTTAGAATTTCCATTAAACATGCAGATGCCAATACGGAAAAACCAATCTTATTCAGAGTACTTAGATCCTGGTTTTTTAAAACAGGATAGTGCATGGAAGCCGAATTGTCCAATATAAGGTGACACCTTAAATTAGTCTCCTCTTCGTACCGTCGAGTATATAATTTATCAGTCTTAGCGAATAGTTTCCAGTCTATATGCCGGGTGCTCTCGCCATTATTATAGATCTTATGTTCAGCAAATTCCGCAGAAAAACCATGAAACGGACTCTTATGTATACCTGAAATATAACCTTCTACCACCTGTTTTGCCAGGAGGTCCAGATGTAAAAATCCGCCGGTTTCGTGAAGTTCCTTTTCTATATTCATAAGAAGCCTGAAATTACCTATACTTTATGAATAAAAAAAGCCCCGCTTATTGCGAGGCTTTAGTTTATATGATTTCAGTTATTACAATAACTGGTCAATAGCATCAGCATAAGTTTGCTTTGGAGCTACTCCAACCTGACGTCCTACTACTTCCCCATTTTGGAATACAAGTACTGTAGGTATATTTCTTACACCATATTTTGCAGCGAATTCCTGATTAGCATCTACATCTAACTTTCCTACAACGGCCTTTCCATCATATTCAGTACTAATTTCATCGATGATTGGTCCAACCATTCTACAAGGTCCGCACCATGCAGCCCAGAAATCTACCATTACAGGTTTATCACTCTTAAGTACCTGTTCTTCAAAATTTGCGTCAGTTATTTCAACAGCCATAATATATGTTTTTTCTGTGTTCTTAATTTGATTCGTAAAAGTAGTCAATAAAATAATTATTCCTTACACCACCAATATTATATTTGACTATTAGCATATTGGTAGCTTTTATCAGGGATCCTCGTATTCCGTAAAAACGGTTTGCGACCGGGCTTTTGGCGCCATAAGGAAGCTTGCCTCAATCCCTGGCTCTAATTGAGCTTATACATGAATTGCTCCTTTTCCAACATTTCGATCAACTCTTGTGAGATCCTGATCTTCTGCTTTCTGCTTGGCATACGCAATTTCACCTGTTCCTTCATTTCATAAACCACAAAGTTCAAATGACAATCTCCTTTATGCGCAGTAAAAGTATCCTTCAACCATTCGATCTTATCATTTTTAAGATCATCTATATTCATCTGGATAGTTAGCTTTTTCGCGTTCTTATCCATGATATCATGCAGCAGGTTCATATCTCTAAACTGGATTCTAGGTTCACCCTTCTTACCAGTATCCTTATTGGTCCAACCTTCTTTCACAAATGCCTTCATATGAATGAAGTTATTAGGAACAAAGAAATGTTTCATCTTCAGATACTCTTCACCGAATATCTTGAACTCGTATGATTCATCATAATCTTCAACTGTAAAGATAGCCCAGCCTTTACCATTCTTGGAAACCCTGTGCTGTACATCTACAACCACACAACCAATTGTAAGCTCTCGGTTCACTATACTTTCAAGATCCCTGAAATCTGATAACTTACCATTGCAGAAATAGTTCATTTCTATTTTGAAATCATCCAGTGGATGACCCGAAATATATATTCCAACCACTTCTTTCTCGCGACGCAGCTTTTCCATGGTTCCCCATTCTTCACATCCTGGAACCTCCGGCTCCGGGATCTGCACATCACTGGCTTCGCCAAACAGACTTACCTGTGATGAATTTTGATTTTCCTGGAACTTTTGAGCGTATTTAACCACTTTTTCAAGGAAACTCATTCCGCTACCATCATCATGGAAGTATTGAGCTCTATGGGTATTTCCGAAACCATCAAATCCTCCTGCAAGCGCAAGATTTTCAAAAGCCTTTTTATTGGCAGCTCTTAGATCTATTCTTTTGGCCATATCAAAAATAGATCGATATGGTCCTTCTTTAGATTTCCTATTCTCAACAATGGTTTTAACCGCTCCTGAGCCAACACCTTTAATTGCTCCCATTCCAAAACGGACAGCATTATCTTTATTTACTGAGAATTTGTAATATGATTCATTTACATCCGGGCCAAGTACATTCAGCTTCATTCGCTTACACTCCTCCATAAAGAAAGTAACCTGCTTAATGTCGTTCATGTTATTGGAAAGTACCGCCGCCATATATTCTGCAGGATAATGTGCTTTCAAATAGGCAGTCTGGTAGGCGATCCAGGCATAACAGGTAGAGTGAGACTTGTTAAAGGCATATGATGCAAAGGCTTCCCAGTCTTTCCAGATCTTTTCCAGAATTTCTGTAGGATGCCCTTTCTCTTCTCCACCACCAATGAATTTAGGTTTTAATTCTGCAAGTAAAGCGGCGATCTTTTTACCCATGGCTTTACGAAGCATATCGGCTTCACCCTTACTAAATCCCGCCAGCTTCTGCGACAGAAGCATCACCTGCTCCTGGTAAACCGTAATTCCATAAGTTTCTTCCAGGTACTCTTCCATTTCCGGAAGGTCATAAGCGATCTCTTCATCTCCATGCTTTCGGGCAATGAAACTTGGAATGTACTCCATCGGTCCAGGACGATACAAAGCGTTCATAGCGATAAGGTCATCAAAAACTGTAGGCTTTAATGCCTGCATGTGTTTCTGCATCCCGGGAGATTCATACTGGAAGATCCCAATAGTTTCTCCTCTCTGGAACAGTTTATAGGTCTCCTCATCATCCAACGGGAAACTATCCGGGTCCAGGTCTATATCATGTCTCCCTTTTACGATTTTTACGGTATCCTTAATTAAGGTCAAAGTTTTAAGCCCCAGGAAATCCATTTTTAGCAGACCAGCGCTTTCCACCACCGAGTTGTCAAACTGAGTAACATAAAGATCAGAATCTTTAGCAACCGATACCGGCACGTAATTGGTAATATCCCCAGGAGTAATAATCACTCCACAAGCATGAATTCCTGTATTTCTTACCGAACCTTCAAGAATTCTGGCCTGGTTTACTGTTTCAGCTTCCAGATCATCTCCTTCAGATATATTGAAGAGTTCATTTATTTTTTCCACTTCATCGCCACGGAATTTAGACTTAATGGTCTTATCATCCATAGCGAAAAGTTTTCCAAGCTTTGTATTCGGAATAAGCTTCGCGATCCTGTCGGCCTCCATTAATGGAAGATCCAGAACCCTCGCTGTATCACGAATAGATGACTTCGCCGCCATCGTACCATAGGTAATGATCTGCGCAACCTGGTTGGCACCATATTTCTTGATCACATAATCCATTACCCGGCTTCGACCCTCATCATCAAAGTCAATATCAATATCGGGCATACTCACACGATCCGGATTTAAAAATCTCTCAAAAAGCAGATCATACTTTATCGGGTCTATATTGGTAATTCCTAAACAGTATGCTACGGCAGAACCCGCAGCAGAACCACGTCCCGGACCAACCGAAACTCCCATTTCACGGGCAGCACGAATAAAGTCCTCCACAATAAGGAAGTAACCCGGATAACCGGTATTCTCAATAACTGATAATTCGAAATTCAGTCTTTCGGCGATATCATCGGTGATCTCTTTGTACCTGTCTTTTGCACCTTCAAAAGTGATATGTTTCAAAAAGGCATTTTCACCTCTTTTTCCTCCATCTACTTTATCTTCATCACTTAGAAATTCCTCCGGAATCTCAAAAGCCGGAAGTAATACATCCCTGGCGAGTTCAAAAGGCTCAATTTTATCTACGATCTCCTGAATATTACTAATAGCTTCCGGCAAATCCTTGAAGAGCTTCTTCATCTCGTTACCAGATTTGAAGTAATATTCTTCATTAGGTAAACCATAGCGATAACCACGGCCACGGCCTATTGGTGTCGCTTGTTTTTCACCGTCTTTCACACAAAGTAAAATATCGTGAGCATTCGCGTCTTCCTGTTTCCAGTAGTATGTATTGTTCGTAGCGATCAGCTTGACATCATGTTTTTTGGAAAATTCTACCAGAACTGGATTTACCCTATTCTCATCTTCCTGGTTATGACGCATAAGTTCTATATACAAGTCATCACCAAATTCTTCTTTCCACCAAAGCAAAGCCTCTTCAGCCTGCTTTTCACCAACATTCAGAATTTTACTCGGAACTTCACCATATAAGTTACCGGTAAGGACAATTACATCCTCTTTATATTTTTTAATGACTTCCTTATCTATACGTGGCACATAATAAAAACCATCGGTATAAGCCATGGAAGACATTTTCGCCAGATTGTGATAACCCTTTTTATTCTTGGCTAGCATCACCACCTGGTAACCATTATCTTTTCTAGTTTTATCTGTATGATTTTCACAAACGAAAAATTCACAACCAACGATCGCTTTAATAGGTTTTTTTAAATCTTCACCATTTTCCTCAGCAGTGGCATTATGATCTTTGATGCTTTTATTATATGTCCCCACTTCTTTTACAAAATGAAATGCACCCATCATATTCGCATGATCGGTCAATGCAACGGCATTCATATCCTCTTCAGCTGCTGCAGCTACAAGATCTGGAATACTTATAGTTGATTGTAAAACTGAAAACTGCGAGTGATTATGTAAATGGGCAAAAGGAACTTCATCAAGTTTTTCCAGGTTCTCCTGGATCTCTTCGTGTGAAATATCATCTGAAGGCTGTTGTTTTTCAAGCCTTTTCCTGATCTTATCTGAAGCCTTCTTTAGATTGATATGCTTCAGGCCGATCAACTCTATTCTATTCGGATTTTCTTCTGAAAATCTCTCAAAATAGTCTACAGGAACATCAAGCTCCTCGATCGTATAAATTCTCTGACGAACAAGTTCGAGGAAACAACGAGTGGTCGCTTCAACATCGGCAGTTGCATTATGCGCTTCAGCAAAAGCTTCGTCAAATAAGAATTCATGTAATTCAGTTAAGGTTGGCAATTTAAATTTACCTCCTCGTCCTCCGGGAATCTTACATAATTCCGCAGTAGTTTCAGTAC
Organism: Christiangramia sediminicola; assembly: GCF_031344135.1. NCBI lineage: Bacteria > Pseudomonadati > Bacteroidota > Flavobacteriia > Flavobacteriales > Flavobacteriaceae > Christiangramia > Christiangramia sediminicola. Next base: position 605,167 of record NZ_JAVJIU010000004.1, on the reverse strand, counting down.
AGGTGTCCAACACAGGCATTTCCTGGAGTGAATTCTCAAAATCTCTCCTGATAAATTCCGCACCCATTATATTAAGGTCAAAACCAACATTCTGACCAACTACAAATTTTGATTTCTGCAGTGCTGCATTAAACCTTTCCAGAACTTCATCAAGAGGAATTCCCTGCTCTTTGGCAAGATCTGTCGAGATCCCGTGAATACGTTCAGAATCATAAGGAATATCAAAACCTTCCGGTTGAACCAGGTAATCCTGATTTTCAACAAGATTTCCCATCTCATCATGTACCTGCCAGGCGATCTGTATACAGCGTGGCCAGTTGTCAGAATCGGTTAAGGGTGCGTCCCAGCGCTTGGGAAGTCCGGTAGTTTCAGTATCAAAAATGAGGTACATTCCTTAGTATTTTATGCCTTTCAGAAGAAAATTAGGTGATCCAGAAAATTGAATCATCCGGGCTAAAATAAGGAACTTTATTGCTGAAATAAAACTTAGTTTTCAGGAATTATCAACCATAAAAAAAGCCTCACAAAAACCTGAAATTTCAGATATTTTGTGAGGCCTGATACGAACACTAAAAACTACTACTACTTCAATCAAACATTGCTCGCATCATTTATCTATTCTCTTTATTTACGATCTCTGGATTATTCATCCCAAAACCGAAAGGCTCTTAGGCTTGTTCTTCCAAAGATTTTACTTCGTTAAGCGAAGCCACAATCGCATTCTTTTGTTTCAGTAAAATGTTTCCTGTAGAAGCTGGAATCTCAGACTCTTTTAGAATGTTTTCATATTCTTCTACCGCCGCTTTTTCACCGCGAATTGCCTCTTCTAATACTGCTTCGTCCTTATCATTAGATAAACTAGCTTTTAAATTCATCCATGATCTATGTGCATCACCGGCAAGACTTGTTCCTTTATCTGGGTTCTCACCGAAATTACGGATCTCAGTTTTTAACTCATGTCCAAAATCATATCGTTCCTGCGCTCGCTGCGAAAAGAAACCTTTTAGTCGTTGATTATTTACTTTTTCTGCTGCTAATTTGTAACCTTTCTCAGCATCATAATTCTTCTCTAATAGCTCATTTAGCTTTTTAGAAATCTCTTTTGAATAACTCATAGCTTTATATTTTTCAATTTTTCTTTGAGTAAAGATAAGTCCATAAAACTCCCACAACAACCTATTTAACAGGGTTTAGCACTAATTAACCTCATTTAACAGCTACTAAACTTTTTAACCAAAATTCTTCCTAATGTCCCAATAAAAAGAATACGGACACATGCTTTTTGAGCGATTATAAATTAAGGATGGAAAAACTTGAAAATTAGAAAAATGTAGTATCTTTGCACACTTATTAATAATCGGGGTCGAGTACCCCAAAATTTAATTTTTATGCCAGTAAAAATAAGATTACAAAGACACGGTAAAAAAGGAAAACCTTTTTTCTGGATTGTTGCTGCGGATACCCGCGCAAAAAGAGATGGTAAATTTTTGGATAAATTGGGAATCTACAACCCTAACACAAATCCTGCTACAATCGAACTTGATGTAGACGGAGCTGTTAAATGGTTACAGAATGGTGCTCAACCAACAGATACCGCTCGTGCTATCCTTTCTTACAAAGGAGCCCTTCTTAAAAAACACCTTGCTGTAGGAGTTAAAAAAGGAGCTTTAACTGAAGAGCAGGCTGAAGAAAAATTCAAAGCTTGGTTAGAAGAAAAAGAAGGAAAAGTAGATGCTAAAAAAGATTCTTTAGATAAAGCTAAAGAAGCTGAAAAAGCAAAAGCTCTAGAAGCTGAAAAAGAAGCGAACGCTAAGCGTGAAGCTGAAGCGAAAGAAGCTGAAGAAGCAGAAGCAAAAGCTGCTGCAGAGGCTGAAGCTGCAACTGCAGAAGCAACAGATGAGGCTACTGTAGAGCAGGCTGAAGAAGATGTGGAAGCTGCAACTGCAGAAGAAGCAAAAGCTGAAGACAAAAAAGACGCTTAAAACAGCAACCTGCGATGACTAAGGAAGAATGCTTCTATCTTGGAAGAATCGTTGGGAAATTTAGCTTTAAGGGAGAGGTACTTATTAAATTAGATACCGACGAACCCGAAACTTACACAGAAATGGAATCAGTTCTCGTTGAATACAACGAAAATCTGGTTCCATTTTTTATTGAAAGATCCTACCTGCACAAAAGCACGCTTCTACGTGCTAAATTTGAAGATATAGATACTGAGGATGACGCCGAAGATATGGTAGGCGCCGATGTATACCTTCCTTTATCCATGCTCCCTGAACTTCCTGAAGATAAATTCTATTTTCATGAAATAATTGGCTTCAATGTTATTGACGCTGAACACGGGAATATTGGCCAAATCGTCTCTATAAACGATTCTACCGCCCAGGCTCTTTTCGAGATCGAAAAAAACGGCAAACAAATCCTTATTCCAATGAACGATGAGTTTATTGAAAAAGTAGATAAAAAGAATAAGGAAATATGGGTTACCACTCCAGAAGGACTGGTAGATCTCTATCTTAACTAAGCAAAAGATTTATTCCAGTCGAAAGCTTCCAGTATTGGCTCGAAGGTTACTTTTCCATCTACAATATTAACTCCTTTCGCCAATGCATCATCATCCTGACATGCCTGCTCCCAACCCTTTTCAGCTAATTGCAATACATAAGGCAAGGTCACATTAGTTAGTGCAACTGTTGAAGTATGCGGCACCGCACCTGGCATATTTGCCACACAATAGTGAACTACATCATCAATGATATAGGCTGGCTCTTCATGAGTTGTAGGCCTGGTAGTTTCCACACATCCACCCTGGTCTACCGCCACATCCACGATCACTGTTCCCGGCTGCATTTGCTTCAACATATCACTGGTGATTAATTTAGGAGCTTTCGCACCGGTGATCAGGATACCACCAATTATAAGGTCGCTGGTCTTTATATGTTTTCTAATGTTATATTCATTTGAAAATTCAGTCACCACATGGCTTGGCATTATGTCATTCACATATCTCAACCTATTCATGTTCACATCTAATACTGTCACTTGGGCACCAAGACCAGCCGCCATTTTTGCTGCCTGAATTCCAACGGTACCTGCTCCTAGAATGAGTACTTTCCCAGGAGGAACACCAGGAACTCCACCTAGCAACAAACCTTTTCCTTTCACTGGTTTTTCGAGGTATTTTGCGCCTTGCTGAATTGCCATTCTTCCGGCAACTTCAGACATCGGAGTTAATAAAGGTAATGTACCATCAGAAAGCTGAACTGTTTCATATGCAATACATATAGATTTACTTTTCATCATTGCCTCCGTGAGACCTTGATTGGATGCAAAATGAAAATAAGTGAATATGATTTGACCTTCTTTAATCAACCTATACTCCAGTTCTATAGGCTCCTTAACCTTAACGATCATATCGCTCTGAGCATAAATACGATCAATGGTAGGTAAAACCGTAGCACCGGCAGCATGGTAATCTTCATCATCAAAACCACTACTGTCTCCAGCGGTAGATTGAATCAACACCTTGTGGCCTAATTTAGTAAGTTCTAATACCCCGGCAGGCGTCATTCCTACACGGCTTTCATTGTTTTTGATTTCTTTTGGAATCCCGATTATCATAATAGAAGATTTAGATTCCGAAAAATAATAAAGAAAATAAAAATAGGGGTGTCAAATGATAAAAATAACATTTGACACCCCTATTTAATATTTTAAAGGGGGTTAAATTACAATATTTACAATTTTACCCGGTACAACTATTACTTTTTTAGGGGTAGATCCATCTAATTGATTTTTTGTTCTGTCATCTGCCAGAACTTTTTCCTCAATTTCAGCTTTACCCATGTCTAACGGAAGCTCCATCGTGAATCTCATCTTTCCATTGAAAGAAACAGGGTAATTCTTCATGCTCTCCACCAGGTATTTTTCTTCAAATACGGGATAAACAGCTGTAGTCACAGATTCCGAATTCCCTAACTTTTCCCAAAGCTCTTCAGCAATATGTGGAGCGTAAGGAGCGATAAGCACTGCTAAAGGCTCAAGAATTTCCCGACTATTGCATTTTTGAGCAGTTAGCTCGTTCACGCAGATCATAAAAGTTGATACCGAAGTGTTGAAGCTGAACTCTTCTATATCCTCGGTTACCTTTTTGATAGTCTTATGCAGTGTCTTTAATGAATCTGCAGAAGGTTTTTCGTTTGAAACAGAAAATTCCTCTCCATTGTGATAAAGTTTCCAGAGCTTTTTCAGGAAATTATGTACTCCGGTGATCCCTGCTGTATTCCATGGCTTTGCCTGTTCCAGCGGCCCAAGGAACATTTCGTACATTCTTAAGGTATCTGCTCCATAATCTTTACAGATCTCATCTGGATTCACCACATTATATTTAGACTTGGACATCTTCTCCACTTCTCTGCCTACAATATATTTTCCATCTTCTGTAATGAATTTAGCATCTGTAAATTCCGGACGCCATTTTTTGAATCCTTCAATATCTAACTCATCTGAAGAATTGACCAAGGAAACATCTGCATGAATAGGCTGCACGTTATTGCCTTTAATCTGATTCTTGGAAACAAAGACATTCTCTCCTTCAAGCCTGTAAACAAAAGCGCTGGTCCCAAGGATCATCCCCTGATTGATCAGTTTTTTAAATGGTTCTTCAACAGTCAACCAACCACGATCATGTAAAAATTTGGTCCAGAATCTTGAATATAAAAGGTGACCGGTTGCATGTTCACTCCCCCCTATATATAGATCTACATTCTCCCAGTATTTCTGAGCTTCTTCAGATACGAAGCGATCTGGATTCCCTGAATCCATATATCTGAACAGATACCAACTACTACCAGCCCATCCAGGCATTGTATTCAACTCTAATGGAAAAACAGTAGTATCATCGATCTTATCGTTAGATACTACTTCATTTTTCTCTGTATCCCAGGCCCAATCGGTTGCATTTCCTAATGGCGGCTCACCGGTTTCAGTAGGAAGATACTTTTCAACTTCAGGCAATCTTAAAGGAAGATGCTCCAGATCTATCATTTTCGGCAAACCATTCACATAATAAACCGGGAACGGCTCTCCCCAATATCTTTGACGGCTAAACACCGCATCTCTCAATCTGTAATTCGTTTTTCCGTAACCCTGACCTGTTTTCTCCAGCTCAAGAATTACTTTATTCAGTGCCTCTTTATATTCGAGTCCGCTAAGGAAATCTGAATTCGCGATCACCGTACCTTCTTTCCCGGCATGTGCTTCCTGAGAAACATCTACATTTTCGAAAATGTTTGGTATAGGAAGATCAAAATGTCTTGCAAAATCATGGTCACGCTGATCACCACATGGAACGGCCATTACAGCTCCGGTTCCGTAGCCCGCAAGCACATAATCCCCAATCCAGATTGGGATAGATTCACCGGTAAAAGGATGTTCAGCATAAGCACCGGTAAATACACCGCTTATCGTCTTAACATCGGCCATACGCTCACGCTCGCTTCTTTTAGCACTAGCCTGAATATAAGTCTCAACCTCATCAAGATGTTCAGGAGTTGTAATTTCTTTTACCAGGTCATGTTCCGGCGCAAGAGTCATAAAACTAACCCCGAAAATAGTATCGGGACGGGTAGTAAAAACCCCAACCTTATGATCTGTATCTTTAATATTGAAGTCTACATGCGCACCAACCGATTTCCCGATCCAGTTACGCTGACTTTCCTTTAAACTTTCTGTCCAGTCGATCTTATTAAGATCCTGAAGCAATCTTTCTGCAAAAGAAGAAATCCTCATGCTCCACTGGGTCATTTTCTTTCTAACAACAGGATATCCTCCACGTTCAGAAACTCCATTCACGATCTCATCATTCGCGAGAACGGTTCCCAATTGCGGACACCAGTTTACTTCAGCTTCCGCTAAATAGGTAAGCCTATATTTTAAAAGAATTTGTTCTTTTTCATCTGCTGAAAATTTATTCCAGGCTTCCGCAGAAAAATCTTCAACATCATCATCACAAGCCGCGTTTATTCTCGAATTACCTTCCGAAACAAAAATGTCTTCCAGTTCAGAAATAGACCTTGATTTTTCAGCTTCCTGATCATACCAGCTTTCAAAAAGCTGAATAAAGATCCATTGCGTCCATTTGTAATAATCCGGCTCGCTGGTTCTCACCTCACGACTCCAATCGAAAGAAAATCCAATTTTATCTAATTGCTCTCGATAGCGAGCTATATTATTTTCAGTAGTTACCGCAGGATGCTGACCGGTTTGAATAGCATATTGCTCTGCCGGAAGACCAAAACTATCATATCCCTGTGGGTGCAAAACATTGAAACCCTTGTGACGCTTAAAACGCGCATAGATATCACTGGCGATATAACCCAGCGGATGCCCAACATGCAGACCCGCTCCGGAAGGATAAGGAAACATGTCCAGTACATAATATTTTGGCTTATCAGAATCGTTTGAAGCTTTGAATGTCTGGTTCTCTGCCCAGTATTTCTGCCTTTTTTCCTCGATCTTATTAAAGTGGTAACTCATCTTCTGTCTTTCTTGTCTTATTCTTGGCGTCACTCTGAACTTGCTTCAGAGTCTAAAAATGAGAAGCTGAAACGAGTTCAGCTTGACGATAAATTTCTGAATCGCAAAAATACAATTTTAAAGGACTTATGCGGAATGATTGGAAGTTCTATTATTTCGATTTTCGAGCGGCTGATTCCATAGGTTTCAGGCATTCATAGATATACCTGTTCACCGAAGTCTTCACTCCCAGCTTTTCTCCTTCTTTTACTATAAAGCCATTGAAATTTTCCAATTCTGAAGGTTTACCGTTCATTATATCTCTCTGGGTTGAAGCTGTAGTTCCTTTCGGCTGAGAATTGATAATTTCAAATACCATTTCCAGATGTTTTTCACTGAGCGGGACACCCTTTGCTTTTCCAACTTGGATGATCTCTTTTGCTGAATCTCTCATCATTTTATTGAGATATTCACTATCTCTTATTTTATCTATTGGAACACGAGTGAGCCCTCCAATACCGCTAATAGTAGCTATGAAAAGAAATTTCTTCCATATTTCAAGCTGAATATTCTCCGGAATATTATTTTCAATTCCCGCTTCATCCAGAACATCATGAACTTTCATCACACGATCTGACTTTGAATTATTATTCTCACCAAAAACTATCTTCGGCTCATATGCCGCATGCTTTATCTTCCCGGGTTTTTCAATAAAACTTACAATGAAGCATAAACCTGCCAGGATATTCTTTTCCGGAAGCACTTCTATTAATTTCTCGTAATTATCCGCACCATTCTGCAAAGGAAGAACAATCGTGTTTTCTCCAATTATCGACATCAATTCTGCAGCGACCGATGGAATTTGCCATGATTTGATCCCTAAAATGATAAGATCTGGTTTAGGAACTTCAGAAATATCAGAAGTGGCAATTTTAGGCTTTACCTTAAAATCGCCTTTTATGCTTTCGACCTCAAGCCCGTGTTTCTGGATTTGTCTTAAATGCTCTCCTCTAGCGATCATACTTACATTATGACCTGCATTTGCCAGTCTTCCGCCAAAATAACCTCCAACACCACCTATTCCGTAAACCAATATTTCCATTATTTGATTTTTATCAAATTTAGGAAACTTAACGCGAACGTCATCGTGAACTCGTTTCAGGGTCTCTTTCAAATGATGCTGAAACAAGTTCAGCATGAAGAGATAAGAAATAATAGACCATTCCCAATATTTTGAAAAGTTTAAACGTTTTAAATATTATGAAAGCTGAACTTTCTTATTTTTACAAAAAATCTGAAGTCCCTCTATGACCACATCTTTTGAAAGGTATCAGAAACGCCGACTCATATCTTCCTATTTTTCAGTAGTTATCAGTATTTCTTTGGTATTGTTCCTTTTAGGAATGCTTGGCCTTTTGGTTTTGAATACCAAAAAAGTTGCCGATCATTTTAAAGAACAGATCGCACTTACAGTTTACCTGAAAGATAACGCTAAGGAAGTCGAGATCGAGCAATTGAAAAAGAGCCTGGCCATGGCCGATTATACCAAGTCTACCAACTATGTTTCCAAAGAAGATGCTGCCGAGGCGCATAGTGAAGAGATTGGTGAAGATTTCATGGAATTTCTCGGTTATAACCCACTTCAGAATTCCATAGATGTTTATATGAATGCCGATTTTGTGTCTTCAGAGCAGGTAGACCAGATCGCTGAAGACCTTACTTCAAAGAATTTTGTAGACGAAGTCGTGTATGATAAACCGCTAATTGCATTACTCAACGACAACGTGAAAAAGATTAGTTTCTGGGTTTTAATAGCCAGCGCCGTATTTACATTTATCGCCGTATTATTGATCAACAGTAGCATTAGATTGGCAGTATATTCAAAAAGATTTATCATAAAAACCATGCAAATGGTTGGGGCGACCAAAGGTTTTATTCGCAGACCATTTATCTGGCAAAGCGTAAAACTAGGATTAATTGGCGCTGTACTTGCCCTTATCGGGATGGCTGCGGTTTTATATTACCTAAACAACAGTTTTACCGAGCTTAACCTTTTGGGTGACATTAAGATGCTTGTAATACTGTTCTCCGGAATTTTCCTGATGGGAATTGTAATTACATGGATAAGTACGTATTTTGCGACCTCGCGATTTCTAAACCTGAAAACGGACGAACTTTATTATTAGTAGATGAAAAAGGATAAAGAGATACACAACGGAGGTAGTTTTAATACCGGATTTGTATTCGGCAAGAAGAACTACACTTTTATGTTCATAGGTATGGCGGTGATCGCTTTAGGCTTTATTTTAATGTCTGGCGGTGGTAGCGAGGATCCGAATGAATTTAATGACGCCATATATAATTTTCAAAGAATTCGACTAGCACCGGCACTGGTGCTGATTGGCTTTGCCATTGAGGTTTATGCCATTTTGTTGAATCCCAATAAAAAATAACAAGTTTGGACGTATTAGACGCCGTGATCCTTGGGATCATCCAGGGACTTACCGAATTTTTACCTGTATCCTCCAGCGGACATTTAGAATTAGGAAAAGCAATCTTAGGAGACACCAGTGTTCCTGAAGAATCACTTCTATTTACTGTTGTACTTCACTTCGCGACTGCATTGAGTACGATCGTGGTCTTCAGAAAAGATATTTTGGAAATTATTGGTGGCTTACTAAGCTTTAAATGGAATGAGGAAACTCAATTCTCATTAAAGATCATAGTTTCCATGATACCGGCAGTTCTAGTTGGGCTATTATTCGAAGAACAATTAGAAGCTTTATTCGGTGGTAATATCCTTTTTGTAGGATTTATGTTGCTGATCACTGCATTACTGCTTTGGCTCGCTGATAAGGCCAAGAACACCGGTAAAAAAGTTAGCTATAGCAACGCATTCATAATTGGAGTTTCTCAGGCAATCGCAATGCTTCCTGGGATTTCCCGAAGTGGAGCTACCATTTCAACTTCAGTATTATTAGGTAACGACAAAACTAAAGCGGCCAGATTTTCATTCTTAATGGTGGTGCCTCTCATCTTCGGAAAGATCGCTAAAGATGTTCTAAGTGGCGAATTAATGGAAAGCTCGGCAGATTTTTCAATTCTTGCCGTTGGCTTTATAGCAGCATTTCTTGCGGGGTTAGTTGCCTGTACTTGGATGATCGCTCTGGTTAAAAAGAGTAAACTTTCATGGTTTGCCATCTATTGTTTTGTAGTGGGACTCGCGGCCATTATTTTTGCATATGCACAATAAGGAAATTTCTCCGGAAGAATTTAAAGCAGGACAGGTATTACTTTTCGATAAACCACTAAACTGGACCTCTTTCCAGCTAGTGAACAAGGTAAGATGGCTCATTCGAAAAAGCTGTAATATCAAGAAAATAAAGGTTGGCCATGCCGGGACTTTAGATCCACTAGCAACAGGTTTACTAATCATATGCACTGGAAAATTCACCAAGACGATCCCGGAACTTCAGGGACAGATAAAAGAATACACAGGTACATTTACAGTTGGAGCTACTACTCCATCTTTTGATCTGGAAACCGAAATTGACCAGAATTTCCCCACAGATCATATTACCGAAGAATTACTTCAGGAAACCACAAAAAAATTTATTGGAGAAATCGAGCAAACTCCGCCTGTATTCTCTGCTTTGAAGAAGGACGGAAAAAGACTTTACGAATATGCCCGCGAAGGCAAGGAAGTTGAAGTAAAGAAAAGGAAGGTGGAAATTTCAGAGTTTGAGATCGATACTACTAATTTTCCAAAAGTTGACTTCAGAGTGGTTTGCAGCAAGGGAACTTATATTAGAAGTCTGGCAAATGAATATGGCGAAGCCCTGAATAGCGGCGCACATTTATCTGAATTAAGACGAACTGCCATTGGTGATTATTCCGTAGAAAATGCGTTGGATATCGAATCTTTCGAAAAATTGCTACCTTCACGAGAGAATAATTAAGTCTACTGACTGTTAACTGTATATGAAACGTTTCGAGGATTTTTTTGATAAGCATAAGGCGCTTATCCTTACTACACTTTCGTTTGCTGTCCTGATGCTGGCTCTGTATAATTTTAAGCTTGCTAATAACAATCAGGCGACAGCAGAAATGCTTGTGGATCTGGAACAATTCAAAGTTGAGGAAAAGGAAGAAGTAAAACCCGAAGAGCCAGAACCTCAGCAACAAAACAGGAGAAATATTCAGACTCACCAGGCGTACAATCAGGATAAAGAAACCCGCGAAGCCGACTTCAAAAATCAACTGGATGAGATCTTTGAAAAGAATAGTGCTGAGCAGGAGCAAGCCGAAAATGAAGATTCCGAAGGTTCTGAAGGAAATTATGCCATGAATCGAAAAAATTCTGAAGAGAAGAAAAAACGATCAGATGGAGATGATTCTGGTGAAGAAGACTCTCAAAAATCGGCGGTCTATGATTATAGTTCTATTTCATTTTCCTTAAAAGGAAGACGAGCAGTGAAAATCCCAAATCCTGTTTATACCTGCGATACTGCAGGAAAGATCGTCATCAACATTACGGTTGATGCGAATGGCTATGTTTTAGATTCATCAGTAAACAAAGGAAGTTCTACGAGCACCAATGAATGCCTTACAGAGCGTGCGTTGGAATATTCAGCCGGTGCCAGATTCAGTAAACTCGCCGGTAAAGATTCACAGATAGGCACCATTACCTATCACTTTAGATCATAAATTATGGAAGAAGTTACACGTTGCGGGTGGTGCGTTGGCGACCCTTTATATGAGGCCTATCACGATCACGAATGGGGAGTGCCGGTGCTAGATGATGACACCCTATTTGAATTTCTAACCCTGGAAACTTTTCAGGCAGGTTTAAGCTGGATCACGGTTCTACGCAAAAGAAATAATTTTAGAGAAGCTTTTGATAATTTCGATTATAAGAAGATTGCCCAGTATAAAGATGCCAAGATCACTGAATTGATGCAGAATGCCGGCATCATTCGCAACCAGATGAAGATAAGGGCCACCGTGACAAATGCTCAGGCTTATATGAAAATTCAGGATGAATTTGGAAGTTTCAGCAAGTATATCTGGCAATTCGTGGAAGGCACGCCAATTCAAAATGAAATCGAAAATTATAAAGAAGCTCCGGCTACTACCGAAATTAGCGATGAATTAAGCAAAGATCTGAAAAAGCGCGGTTTTAAGTTTGTGGGTTCTACAGTAATATATGCTCATATGCAGGCTACTGGAATGGTGAACGATCACCAGGTTGACTGTTTCAGACATAAAGAAGTGAAGAAGCTGGGAGAGAAAATGGCTATTTGAGATATTCCAGGAACTCATCCCGAGGAATTTCTTCAGCTCCGAGACTTTCAAGATGATTTGTATAGACCTGGCAATCTATAATTTTCACTCCTTCAATTTTAAGCTTTTCAACCAATTTGATAAACCCAAATTTTGAAGCATTACTCTCCTTAGCGAACATACTTTCACCGCAGAACATATTTTTATCGTGTAAATAAATTCCATAAAGTCCGCCAACTAAATCCTCTCCATTCCAGACTTCAGTTGAAAAAGCAATTTCTTCTTGATGTAGTTTCAAGTAGTTCTCTTTTATAGCTGTTGTGATCCAGGTTCCATCCTGCCCTTTTCTGAATACTTTTCCGCAATTATCCATCACTTTTTCAAACTCCTGATTGAACGTAACCTGAAACTTATCCTGATTTAGTAGCGGTCTCATGCTTCTTGCAATTTTGAGATTTTCAGGAAAAAGAACCATCCTGGGATCGGGAGACCACCATAGCACTGGCTGGCCTTCATTATACCACGGAAATATACCATTATAATATGCCTCTTTTAAGCGCTCAAGACTAAGATCACGACTAACAGCCAGCAAACCGTCAGCGTCAGCAAAGCTTACGGGAGGAAATTTTTCATTTGAGCCTATAAAATACAAGTCTTCTAATTTTATTCTCTGAAAATAAAAAAGTCCGGATACAAATGTACCGGACTTTTTGTTTTTATTCTTTCGATTTAGAAAGGAAGATCGTCGTAATCTTCTTCATTAAGATCGCTTGCAGGCTCGAACTGGTCTGGTGGCGGTACATTAGAACCTCCAGAAGGCTGCTGAGCAGCAAGGTTTTCAATTCTCCAACCCTGGATAGAGTTAAAATATTTAGTTTCTCCCTGTGGGCTCACCCATTCACGACCTCGAAGATTCACTCCAATTTTAACCGGTTGTCCAACCTGAAATGCGTCTAAAAGACTGCATTTATCCTGAACGAACTCGATCATGATGTGCTGAGGATACTGTTCCTCTGTAGTCACAACCATTTCTCTTTTCTGAAATCCATTGTTTCCAAATGTTTTCGTTTCGCCAATAAGCTTGATTTTTCCCTGTACTTCCATTGTCTCGTTTATTTTGCTAATAATATTTTCCAGGCTTCTTCCGGCTGCCCCTTCTCAAGATACACCTGTGCCTGTTTATGAATTTTCTTTTTATCACCGCTTTTTACAAGTTCGGCTTCTTCAGAATTTGCCTTTAAAAACTCCTCAATTTCACCATTGTCAGGCAAGGCTTCCACATTTCCTAATTTCCCAAGATCATTTCCGGTTAGGATCTCACTTGTTCTCACTTCCTCAGGCATGGCATCTACACCAATCCCTAAGGTTGAAAGTGGTTTTGGAACTTCAAACATTCCCATCTTCGCACGAGTATACCAGTTACCGCCCATACGAGCTACCTGGTCTATCTTATGCTGATCTATAAATCCGTCTGCATCCAGGATCTCTTCCTTTATATGCATTTTCACCACGTGGCAAATCACAAGATTTCCAGCACCACCTTCAGTTCCTGTTTCCACGATCTCCTTGATCTTACACTCTAATTGAACTGGAGATTCTGCTACACGAAATGGTTTTACAAGATCTGATTTTTGCATAGTTAACCCAGCCTTTTCAAACTCATTTACACTTTCCGCATATTCAGTACTTGAAAGTGACATTTGCTGAACGATATCATAATTCACAATATTGATCACGACCTCATCTACTTTCTTCGCATTTTCAAAAGTGTGCTTGGTAGTATTGTCTCGACCTCTCCTGGCGGGAGAAAAGATTAGAATTGGCGGATTCGCTCCGAAAACGTTGAAAAAACTAAAAGGTGAAAGATTAGGATTTCCATTTTCATCAATAGTACTTGCAAAAGCAATGGGTCTTGGACCGATGGCTCCCAAAAGGTATTGGTGTAATTTCCCGACACTTACATCCTTAGGTTCTATAGTTAGCATAGATTAATTTTTGCCAAAGATAAAGAATCGAATAAGGAATGAAAAGCAATGCATTACAATAAAAATAGTTTTAAAACGCTTATATTTATTTTGGATTAAAAGCCGGAAACTTACATGAATCTACCCGACGAACGCAGCTTTAATCGCTGGTTTATCATTATTTCCTGCCTTGTGGTCATCGTTCTGGTGCTCTGGAATACAAGTATATTTTTTCAGCGACTTAAAGAAGATGAAAGAGCAAAGATGAATATCTGGGCGCAGGCGCAGGAAGAGCTCAGCAATGCTCCCGAAGATGCCGATCTTAGCCTTATTCTTAAGATTCTGAATAACAATACTACTATTCCCATTATTCATACTGATGAAAATGGAGATATTGCTTATACCACTAATCTTGAACCATCAATTGCTGATAATCCCAAAGAAACACAGGAATATCTGGAGGATCTTAAAGATGAAAATGAGCCAATTTTAATAGATCTCGGAGAAGGACAGATTCAGTATTTATATTATGGGAATTCGCCTGCCCTGAATAAATTAAAGTATTATCCCATCGGGCTAACTTTGATAGGGTTTCTATTTATAGGTGTGGTCTATTTCTTTTATACCACTACCAAATCCAGTGAACAAAATAAATTATGGGCCGGTATGGCCAAGGAGACAGCGCACCAGATCGGGACTCCTTTAAGCTCTTTAATCGGCTGGACTGAAATTCTTAAAACTGAAAACGTAAACCCTTCTTATGTGGAGGAAATGGAAAAGGATATTGACAGGTTACGCACCATCACTGAGAGGTTTTCGAAGATTGGATCCTTGCCGAATTTACAGCAGACCGATATTGTAGCTTCCACCAAGGAAAGCTTCGAATATTTGAAGACCAGAAGTTCGAATCTTATACATTTTAGTATTAGAGCTCCAAGACAACCTATCAACGTTATGCTGAATGAACAGCTCTATAGCTGGACCATCGAGAACCTAGTTAAGAATGCCATAGATGCCATGCGCGGAAAAGGAGAACTTATGATTGAGATAAAGCAGGATCTCAAGCAAGCGCACATCTATATAACTGACACTGGTAAGGGAATAGACAAGAACAGGTATAAGTCTATTTTTGAACCAGGACAAACCACCAAAAAACGTGGTTGGGGTCTTGGATTATCCTTGGCCAGAAGAATAATTGAAGAATATCACAAAGGAAAAATTAAAGTGGCCCGAAGTGAATTGAATAAAGGAACTACTTTCCAAATCAGCTTAAAAAAAGTTTAGAATTTCGAGATATTTTCTCTTAACCAATCGGGCACTGGGAAAGTTTCATTCTTATCAAAATCGAAGCAAACCACCACATCATTCCCTTCAGCACATAATTCCCCTTTTTCATTAAGAATAATATGTTTTAGACCAAAACTCGTATTGCCTATAAAATCAAGTTTAGTCTTTATAATAGCTTTTCCCGGGTAATAAAGAGATTTTTTGAAATCACATTTTGTTGAAACCAGCATAGTTCCCTGATTGGATTTTCGATAATATTCATAAACGCCAGATGCTTCCCAGAAATTAACTCTACCGCTCTGCATAAAACGCATATAGGAAACATTATTCACGTGCTCGTAAATATCAAGATCGCTCCAGTCTACCCTAATTTCAACACTTAATTTAAAACCTGAAAAATCTATCAAAGTTCAATATTAGAGTTTATAGCTTCAGCAAGATCTTTGAATTCCTGATCGCTCATTTCAAAATTGTTTGAAAAATCCATGTCTTTCATACTATTTAAAGGAATTAGATGAACATGTGTGTGCGGAACTTCCAGCCCGACCACAGCCATTCCAACCCTCTTGCAAGGCACAGTTTTTTCCAAAGCTATAGATACGCTTCTGGTAAAACGCATTAATTCCTGATACATCTCTTCTTCCAAATCCCAGATCTTATTTATTTCCTTCTTAGGGATGCACAGCACATGCCCTTTCGCATTTGGCCTGATATCTAAAAAAGCTAGAAACTGACTGTTTTCAGCCACTTTATAAGCAGGCACTTCTCCTTTTACAATCTTTGTGAACAGTGTTGACATAATTAGGTTGGTTTTTTATTAAAATTAAAAAATCCTTTTCCAAAATCCGAAATTACGGTTAAAAGAAAAGGATTAAATATTAACTGAAATGGAAAGGATTATTCTCTCCAGATCTCAATAACTTCAAATTTCACGGTTCCGTTTGGAACTTCTATTTCTGCGGTATCGCCAACCTGCTTACCAAGAAGACCTTTTCCTATTGGAGAATCTACCGAGATCTTTCCAGATTTAAGATCGGCTTCACTTTGCGCAACAAGCATATAAGTCATCTCAGCACCATTCGTCTGATTTTTGATTTTTACATGAGAATGCACCAGGACTTTAGAGGTGTCTAACTGCGATTCGTCAATAACTCGTGCATTAGCAACAACCTCCTCAAGTTTGGAGATCTTCATTTCTAATAGTCCCTGAGCTTCCTTTGCTGCATCATATTCAGCATTTTCACTCAAATCTCCTTTATCTCTAGCTTCAGCGATTGCCTGAGAAGCTTTTGGTCTCTCTACGTCTTTGAGCTGGTTAAGCTCATCTCTAAGTTTTTTTAACCCTTCAGGGGTGTAATAAGATACTTTACTCATAACTTTATCGTTTTAATTTTCGCAGCCAGTGGGCTAGACCCTCCAGAGCCGAAAAATACCTTATAATGATTTTAGTAATAACTGAATCCCAGGATGCGGGATTGCCCGGATCTATAAAGGTTTAGCTTTCCGGGTTTAAACTATTGCATCATTAACTGAAAAAATCCCATTTCTAACGGGATTTCTTTAAACAAATGTAAGAAATTTAATCTTTCGGAACAATTATATTATTTTCGTTGCAACTTGAATTCCTATGAAAAAAATTTTCAGCTTATTAGCGATTTTTGTAATGATCACGGCATGTTCAGGATCTGATGATGAAGTTAGAAACAATCCAAATCTGCCCGATCTCAATTTCAGATTTCAACTTGATCTAAGTTTTCCTGAATACAACAATCTGCAATTTCCAGGTAACGCTTTCGCCACTTATAATTACGGTGTTCGGGGCGTGGTGATCTATAATATAAACAATTCTCAATATGCAGCATTTGAACTAAGCGATCCCAACCATCCTGCGAATAGCTGCTCTGCTATGACTGTTAATGGTGTGATCGCAACCTGTGCATGTGAAGGCAATCAATACAATGTGATCACCGGTGAGATCGTAGAAGGCGACGGACCGTATACCATGAAACCATACCGGGTTAGGAAATCTGGCAATACCATCGAGATCTATAATTAAAAAAGCCTCCCTCTCAAAACCCTACATTTTGAAAAGGAGGCAGCTAAAACCGCTGAAGCGTTTAGAACTTCAACGTTAATCCCAACAAGAAGTTAGTAGTGGCTTGCGGGTAATACCCTGCTCCATCTAAAGTTTGAACTCCGGAAGGAGCATCATCGTTGGGAATATCAAAAGTGTAATAATATCCGTTAGACACGTATTCTTCGTTTAGAATGTTGTTTACCAAACCGGTGATCACAACTTCTTTGAATAACCATGCATCATCCCAGGTGTACTGAACATTAAGATCGTTCACGAAATAACTATCCAGCTTAGAATTATCAGCTTCTACATTGCTCATATATTGATCACTAACATATTTAGAAAGCAAATTAAGTTCCAAACCACCTACAGGCTGATAATTGATGATATTCCCTGCAACGATCTCAGGGGAATATGAAATATCTGTATCTCCATATTCCACTAAGTTTCCATTGAACGGAGAAACAAAATCAACATTCTTATTTCGGCTAAGGGCGATATTTGGCCTAACAGTGAACTTTTCAGACAACCTAACTGTCGCATCTACCTCAAGACCTAATCGATAACTTTTCCCGCTATTCTGCCGAACGAATGCTCCAACATCATCTATGCCTCCGGTTAAGACCAACTGATTCTGATAACCCATATAATAAAGATTAGTATTCAGTTTGAAATTTTCTGAATTATGTCTCCACCCCAACTCAAAGTCATTCAGTTCTTCCGGTTCAGGATCTCCATTTTCATAATCGTTTCTGCTTGGCTCCCTGTTTGCTCGTGCATAAGAAAGATAGAACTGGTTGAATGGATTTAACTGGTAAGTAAGACCTGCTTTGGGATTAAAGAAACTAAAATCATCTTCGTTCTGAAATCTGGACTGATCATCAAGCAAGCCATCAGTCTCATAGTGAACGGTTCTTAGCTGAAGATCTGCATAACCAGCTAATTTTTCAGTAATCGCAAAATTTGCCTTTGCGTAGATGTTGAAATCTGTTTTATCTGCCTGGTTGAAATAATATGGCTCATAAGGATCATTGTTCCTGGCAAATCTGCTGTATACTACTTCTCCAAAATGATCACCTTCATATTTATTCCAGCCACCACCGAAAGTCACATCCCATTTAGTATCCTCATAATTTAGACTGAAAACCGTTCCGTAGAAATGATTGTCCAGCCATTTGGTTCCCACGATGTCTGATGTGTTGATCTCTTCTCCTTCAGATATGAAAGATGGTAAACCGAATTCAGCAAGATCTGCATCCTCGTTGTACTCTTCGTAATATCCTCTCCCATAAGTATAATGTAAAGCTATATTAGAAGACCAGTTATTGCCATAATCCTGATTCCATAGTAATTGGTAATGATCCTGCTTATAGTTATCAGTTTGATTATCGTAATACTTCGTATTCCCATTTTCATCGGTATAGATTCCCGCCGGATTAAACGTCCTGTCATTTTCCAGAGTTTCTTTATCAATACCGTACCACGCCTGGTAAGTCCTTTCACTTCCTCCAAAGGTTAATGCTTTAACGAGTGTATTCTCATCTACAAAAGTTCCCTGCAGAAAATAAGATTTCAGGTCGCTACTGGCTCGGTCTATATATCCATCACTTCTAATCTTTGAAGCTCTACCGGCAAAAGACCAGTGATCATTGATCAATCCCGTGCTAAATTTTACGGTATGCTTAAAAGTATTATAAGAACCGATGCTATTGGCAATCTCTCCCTGAGCTTCTTCTTTATAAGAATCTGTAAGAATATTGAGGCTGGCACCAAAAGCTCCTGCACCGTTCGTGGAGGTTCCAACTCCTCTTTGTAACTGAAGATTTTCTACTGAAGATGCAAAATCACCCAGGTTTACCCAGAAAGTTCCCTGACTTTCCGCATCGTTGTAAGGGATACCATTAATGGTAACGTTCACCCTGGTCGCGTCACTACCTCTCACCCTGATTCCGGTATAACCTACACCGGCTCCAGCATCTGTAGTTGTTACTACATTGGGCATATAGTTCATCAAAACGGGGATATCTTGCCCAAGGTTTCTGTCAGCAATTTCTTCGTTACTTAAATTACTGTAAGTGATTGGTGATTTTTCTGTAACCCTTACCGAAGAAAGAAATACTTCGTCAAGAGTTTCTTCAGCACCAGCAAGGTCTACGTCAAGAACTCTATCTGAGTTGACATTAACTTTCTTACTAATCTGATTTCCGAAGACAAATACGATCGTATAAGAACCTTCTTCTAGGCTTAAACTGTAAAAACCATTTTCATCGGTAAGTGTTCCGGCTCCAGTACTTTTTACATAAACCGAAGCTTCATTCAATGGAGTTCCGTTCTCACTCACTGTTCCTGAGAGCTTGAACTCCTGTGCAAAAGCCTGTAGAGATAAAAAGAGCAGGCCTGCAAAAAATAATACATTTTTCATTCGTAGCAATAATTACGAATAAAAGGGGCGATTATTCTTTTTGTTTAAATCTTAAAAATAAAAAATCCTGAAACTGCCACATGGCAAAATCAGGAGTACATACACTGCACTTTTGTGCAATTCCCTTGGCAGCATTACCTGCCCAGGTTCATTGGGTATGATCTCAGCCCATTTGGGCACCCCTTATGAGATTGTTTCGCAAATGTAATATGCTTTTTTAGAAATACAATACATTTGGGGAGAATTGCCATATTTGGCTTAATTTTAGATTTAAAACTGAGTAATGTTTAGTGCCAAACGCTCCATCACCGCCAAAGTTGTTACCGGATATGTTATTGTCGCCATTTTAGCTGGCCTTGCTGTATGGTATGTTTATAATCAGGTAATCGCGTATTCTGAGATCGCACAATCCAATACAGAAAATAACCAGCAACTTATTCTTGTAAGTGAAATAAGCACGAATCTAAATGAATCTGAAAATACCAGCAGACGGCTTATTCAAACCGGAGATGAAGAGGAATTAGAACTATACAATTCCCAGATAGATACTATAAAATCGAAATTATACCGACTTGAACAGACCTATGAAAATATAGATCTTGAAAAAGAAGCTGATAGTATTACTAAATTACTCGATCAAAAAACCCAGAACTTAAAAGAATTAGTCGCCCTTCGGGATACCGACAGGAATACGAACTATTATTCCAAAGCTTTAAATGAGCTTAGAAATATCGATGCTTCATTTAAGGATTATAATTACGAGAACCGTTTCAGAAACCTGAAGTCTTATCAAAAGGATGTCCTGGTAAAATGGCTGGAATATTCAAGAGAAGATAATGCTGAGCGCATTACCACACAAAGACTGGATTCCCTCGTAAAATCGGTAAAACGTGTTTTAACCGATCTGGAATTTGCCAACAGGCAGTTTCAGAATGAAGTGATCCAGAAGGAAAATGAACTTCTTAATAATGACCTTATTCTTAACCAGCAACTGCAAAGTTTGCTTTCTGAACTGGAATTGAAAGAGCGTGAAAACTCTGTGGAGAGAGCTGAAGTTTTCCAGAACATGTTGAACAAGACTTCTAATATAATCTTTCTTGGTGGCTGTATAATTCTACTCATCATTCTCTATTTCATAATTAATATTATTGGTGACATTACCCGAAGCCAGCGTTATCGCGTTCAGCTTGAAGAAGCGAAAGAATTTGCAGAATCTCTATTGGCGAGTAGAGAACAATTCATGGCTGCGATCACGCACGATTTACGAAGCCCGCTTACAACCGTAATGGGTTATACAGACCTTATTCAAAAAACCGATCTCGACGAAAAACAAAAGCATTATCTCACCCAGATTAAGAAATCTTCTCAATTCATTCTGAGACTGGTAAATGACCTTCTGGATC
The DNA here is from genome assembly GCF_031344135.1 of Christiangramia sediminicola. NCBI lineage: Bacteria > Pseudomonadati > Bacteroidota > Flavobacteriia > Flavobacteriales > Flavobacteriaceae > Christiangramia > Christiangramia sediminicola. The sequence continues at coordinate 584,215 of NZ_JAVJIU010000004.1, read as the reverse complement.
TTTCGAAATTAGAAGCCGGAAAAATGCTGGTGGAAAAGCTCTCTTTCAATCCCAAGAAACTGATCAGAGACACTGTAAGCAATATTATACCTGCTGAAAAGAACAAGGATGTTGAGATCATTATCGATGTTTCAGAAGAAACCAATGTCCAGATCCAAAGTGATCCTTTCAGGATAAAACAGATCTTGGCAAACCTGATCTCTAACGCATGGAAATTTACTGAGAAAGGTAGTATCCTTATCGCTGCAGAGCTTCAGGAAAAATCGGCCAATGAACATTTTCTGGAAATTCGAGTTAAAGATTCCGGTATAGGTATCTCAAAGGAAATGCAAGCCAGCATTTTCGAAGAATTCTCACAGGAGAACAGCAGTATTGAAAAAAGATTTGGAGGATCTGGTCTTGGCCTAGCGATCACGAAAAGACTTACAGAATTGCTGGAGGGTGAAATAAGGGTTGAAAGTGAACAGGGAAAAGGAAGTGAATTTATTATTAACATTCCCGTAGTGAAGATCTCTGAAAATCGCGAAGAAGCCGAAAGAGAAGAAAAAGAAGAAGACATCGATGATGAAATTTTAAACACTTCTGGTCTAAGAGCTCTTATAGTTGACGATGAGCCGGGACAATTATCGTTAACGGTTGAAGTAGCAAGGTCGATGGGATTTGAAATAGAAACTGCTGAGAATGGAAAGGAGGCCCTTGAAAAACTGAAAATTTCAAATTTCGATATTATTCTTACCGATATTCAAATGCCAATTCTGGATGGTTTTCAACTGATCAAGAATGTTAGAACCAGCCAGGAATATAAAGATATACCTGTTATTGCTCTCTCAGGTAGAACCGATATCGAAAAAAGGGTGTATACGCAGGTTGGATTCAATAACAAATTGCTAAAACCTTATAAACCGAATGAATTAAAAAAGAGCATTGCTAATATTCTAGAATTAGAATATGAAAAACCGGAAACTCCTACTGAAATTCAGAATTCAAAATTGAAATCTGAAAATTATGATCTCACCGATATCTATGAATTCTCAGGACAGGATGACGATGCCATGCAAACTATTATACAGGCATTTCTTCAAGGAGCTGAAAGTAGTCTTCAGGAATTAGAAGCAGCATTTCAGCAAAATGATATTGACCAGATGGGTAAGATCGCTCACAGAATGCTACCAATGCTAAGGCAGATGAAAGCGAATGAAGTGATCGCAATCCTGGTAAAAATGGAAGCAAGAGATAATGTAAGCAAATCTGAATTTTCCTATTTTCAAAGAAAGATCAATCAGCTAATGTCCAGCTTAGAAGAGGGAATTACAGTTTAATACCGTATTGCTTCAACTTGTTGTAAAGGGTTTTTCTGTCTATAGAAAGCATTCTCGCTGCCTTACTTTTATTACCACCCGTTTTTTCCAAAGCATCAAGGATCAATTGCTCCTCGTTCTTATTTTTGAATAAGCCATAGTCATTCTCATTGTTTCGCGTAGAAGTAGCGATTTCATGAGGTAAGACTTTAAGAGGAATAAGGTCGTCCTGCGTTAATAGCACAGCACGCTTCACCATATTTTTCAGCTCTCTTAAATTTCCTGGCCAGTTGTAATTTCTGAAGGCATGTATCGCTTCATCTGTAAAACCAAGGATATTCTTTTCAAGATCTGTATTTGCCTCATCCAGAAACTGATTGGCGAAAAGCATCAAGTCTTCTTTTCGTTCTCTTAAGGCTGGAACTTTAATAGAAAACTCATTCAGCCTATGGTAAAGGTCTTCCCTAAAATCTCCTCCTTTCACAGCTTCCGATAGATCTTCATTAGTCGCGGTAACTACCCTGATATCTACCTCAACTTCATTATTACTCCCTACAGGCTTTATTCTTCTTTCCTGCAGTGCACGTAACAGCTGAACCTGCAGTTCATAGGTGAGGTTTCCAATTTCATCAAGAAATAATGTTCCACCATTTGCGGCTTCAAAATGTCCAGTTTTATCATTGATCGCTCCTGTAAATGAACCTTTTAGGTGACCAAAGAATTCACTGGAAGCGATCTCTTTAGGAATAGCACCACAATCTACTGCGATAAAAGGAGCGGCATGTCTTTTACTTTGCAAATGAATGCTCTTAGCAATTTGCTCTTTTCCGGTTCCACTTTCTCCTGTAATAAGTACCGACATATTTGTTGGAGCCACCAACTCTACGTAATCACTTAACCTTCTGGAAGGTTCACTTACACCCTTCACAAGGTCTAAATTTTCATTTAATGGCCCACGGCTTTTCTTAGCTGGTTTTGGTTTTTCAGCTACTGGAGCAACTTCATTAGTATGAAGTGCATTTTCTATTGTTTGAAGTATAGATTCCGGTCTAAATGGTTTGGAAACATAGTCAAAAGCTCCTTCTTTCATGGCATTCACAGCCATGCTGATCTCAGCATAACTAGTCATGACAATCACCTGGGTCGCTGGATTTTCAGCCTTAACATTCTTCAGAATTTCCAATCCGTCGTTATCTGGTAATCGAACATCGGTAAGTACAAGATCGAATTTATCTGAGGAAATTTTTTTGAAGGCTTCAGAAGCAGAATAGACAAGAGTTACCTTATAATCCCTTTTCTCCAGAAAGGTTTTTAACATGGTTCCAAATGCAACATCGTCTTCAACGACCAGAACTTTAGACATAAATCAATTTTAAAAAGCTAGGCAAAGGTAATAATCTTTAAATCATTAACTTTTAAAAGAAAACATAAAAAAAAGAGAGGCTGTTCTTCAACCTCTCTTTTCTGACAATTTTGTGGTTATATAAACTGTCTAATACAAATTCCCATTTTACAGATTTTTCTTTTTCTCACAATAAACTAGCAAAAAAGCGACCTTTATAGTGTTAGCTTTCTGGTTGTTAGTCATCAGGATTAATCCTGAAAACAGTCACTTTTTTGCGAGTTTGCCGGGGTAGATATACTACTTCTCTATCATTTATCTGCTGTCTCAGAGTTAATCTCTCTGTAAATGGACATCTATTTTTCTGACTCTTCAGTATCGTCTTCTTTAAGCCATTTCCCATCCTGATCGATGTAAACTTTTTCAGTTTCACCTTCTACATCCAACTTAAGCTTATAAACTTTCATTTCACCTTTAGTTTTCACCCAAGCTTCAGAAGCTACTGCTCCATTATAATCTGTAAGCACAGCATCTTTTACGGTTTGTGGAAGAGCCATCACATCTACAGATGCAAATTCATCCTGTTCTACCTCTACTTCAACTTCAGTTTCAATTTCTTCAACATCTTCTACCTGAGCATTCATCTTTTCAGTTGCAAAGAACAAAGCTCCTGCGGTCATCATACTTAATGCTATCTTTTTCATAATTCTAGTTTTAATTGATCTTTTTGGTTATGATCATTTTAGTTATGAAAATTATAGTAGAAGAATTATGCCATTCTTATTTATTTTTGCTAAAGACCAGAAAAACAGGCATATATTATTTTTTTGATTATTTATTTCACAAAATATTATGTAGAAAATTGAAAATATCGCATCCAAATATGTGGATTTTGTTCTACAAATAATATTATTAGAAATGGAGACACGAAATATTATAAAATAGAAAAGGCTCCAAGTCTGGAGCCTTTTCAATCCGAAAATCTAAATTATAAAACAGAATAAATTAGTTAGTTGTCAATTTATTCCATTCCCAATACTAACCTACTTATTACATCGTAAAAATCGTACCACTGCGACAAAACCTCATTCTATCACCTTTAATTACTGAATTTCAGTAGATTAAATATTTTAAAGGATTTTTTCATATTAGAGATTCCACAGATTTTATGTGGAATTTGTTTAAAAATTGAGGAAAAATTCTACAGTTTTTACTTTAATGGATCTTTTCTATTTGCCTTAATCTCAGACTTTTTCTTCTTAGCTTTTAAACGTTTGACCTTTGATGCTTTAGTTGGCTTCGTTTTTTTCCTGGGTTTTGGTCTTTTCAGCGCTTCTTTTAATTCAAATAAAAAATTTTCCGTAACGACATCCTTATTTGTATGCTGGCTGCGAGAATCTTCATTACTCATCTTCAGAAAACCTTCCTTGTTGATCCTACCGGAAAGTTTTTTCAAGATCCTATTTTTTTCATTCTCAGATAAAGCTTTAGAATTTGCCACATCAAAACTAAGCTCTACTTTGGTAGCAGTCTTATTCGCATGCTGACCGCCCGGACCAGAGCTTCTTACGGCTTTAAAATCCAATTCGGTTAGAATGAGTTCCTCATCCATATTACTGTGGCTGGTGTGATTCCTTAAGTAAGTCTGAAACTGTCTTTACCGGATTAAATGTTTCTACCGGCACTTCAACGAAAATAGTATTCCATTTTGCCATTCCACCGTTCCATAATCCCGGACGTTCCAATGCTTTTAATGGTTTTCCATCCTTGGTCTTATCTGCGATGAAACTCATATCCTCATCTACATATTCATTAAGATCATAAGATTCGCCATTATGATCTTTTAAACTGCATACGATGTCTACCGGATTAAAGTGTGTAGCTTCCCTGGCTGTTTTTGCCTGTTGAGGATTATCATTATCTATTTGTGCACCTTCAATGATCTGAAGCGATATTTCACCATTCTTATCCTGAACAAGGAAAGGACCTCCTCCTGGCTCTCCTTCATTTTTAACCATTCCACAGACTCTTAATGGTCGGTGTAGTTTTTCCTGAAGATATTTAGCCGAAGCATCTTCGGAATTTGAATTTTTTACAAATAGTTCTTTATTCAGAAAATCCTGTATCTCATTCATTTTCTCTGAAGTTACATCTCCACTTTCCAAAGCCTTTAGATATTCAAAAACTTTATTCTGAACTTTAAAAAGTTTTCCCCCCAGCATTTTCTTGTGATCTACAACGTTCTGAACCTTATCTTCAGTAACCACATTATCTATATTCTTTACAAATACGATCTCTTCATCAAGCTGATTCATATTTTCGATCAAAGCTCCATGACCACCAGGTCTAAAGAAAAGATCTTCCTCTTCGGTTCTAAATGGTTCAAAATTATTATCTACAGCAATGGTATCGGTTTTTGGATCCTGATAGGAATATTCGATCTCGAATTTAACACCGGTCTTCGCTTCCACTCTTTCTCGTATTTGCTTCCACTCTCCTTTAAACTTATCCTTATCCCCTTTAGCTACTGTAAAATGAATCTTTGCAATTCCGTCTACCTCCGCATATTTTGCCGCTTCCAGCAAATGTTCCTCAAAGGCCGTTGCAACATGTTGATCGTATTTATGAAAAGGAACCAATCCTTTTGGAAGATTACTTAAATATAATCCGTCAGAATTGAGGATGGTTTCTACCAGGATCTTGTGCTGAGCATCATGAGAAAGCTCCGCATAATCAGAATGCTGCTTTTTTGCCTTTTCTATCGCGTGATCGTAAAATGGCAGTTTATCAAGGTGATTAAAAAACCTTTGGAGGTCTGAATCTCCTGTTGAATCCAGATATTCTCTCAATTCGTGTTTTTCAGGATCAAAATCATCAGCAAAGTTGTGTAATGCCTTAAACATTCTTGAAGCTGCCCCGGAAGCAGGAACAAATTTCAGTAGACTATGATTAGCCTTTTCAGCATCATAGAATTCAATTAATTTATGTTTTTCTGTAGATTCAATTTTACTTATTCCCTTCCCTACAGTTGCTGCCTCGGTTATATTAACTTTGATATTCCCTCTTTTAAAGATCTCGATCTGTTCTTTCACTTCTTTAGTTGAAAGTCCTTTATCTTCAATTTGTAAAATATCTCTTTCCTTAAAATTCACGACTCTTTTGATTTTTTAGTTGGTCAATTTTTTTCACTGCGTTTTTAAAACGCTCCTCCCGGTTTCCCTTCAAAATGAAAAAAGGTTTTTGATGCTCTTCCAATGTCTTTTGAAATCTCTGAAACATCCCCTCACGATCGTGAGGCTTATCCCTTAAATCATCAGGAGTCCAGGGAACATCAATATACGTTAAAAAGTATAGATGATAGTGGTTGTTTAACGCATGTTTAAGAAGTCGTGGATCGCAGTAACCGTCGTAATATGCTTCAGAATAAACCTTTAGCTCTAAAAGGTTAGTGTCACAAATAAGGAGATCATCAGCTTCTTTTGAAAGCCTGTTTTCAGCCTCCATCTGTCCTTCAGCAATTGGGATAATATCTTTGGGTTCGCAAACACGTTTTTCAGCATCCCAAACCTCCTGAAGATATTCGCGCATGTATTCCTTAACCATTGGTTCCTGATAGTATCTGGCGAGATCTTCAGAAAGTGTGGTCTTTCCGGTAGATTCAGGTCCAAAAAGGACAATTTTTATGCAGGACGCAGGTCGTTGCGCAAGTTTTTCTTCCATGCTTTGTAACCATAAATAGCAATAATCGTGAATGCCAGGTATTGCAGACTTGTAAAAGTAAGGCCTTTATAAAAATATAAAGGGACAGAGATAATATCTCCAATGATCCAATAGATCCAGTTTTCGATCTTTCTTTTCGCCATTAACCACATTCCTACGAAAAATATCGCAGTCGTTACGGTATCTACATAAGCTGTCCAGTTATTCCATTTATCAAAAAACTCGTAAACTGCAAATACAAAAAGCAAGGTCCCTATAAATATAAGAACAGACTGAATTTGTTCTCTTTTCGTAGTAGAGGTGATTGGTGTGTAATGTTCAGGATCTACTTTCCTGGTCCAGATATACCAGCCGTAAATACTCATGGAGAAATAGTAGGCGTTAATCATCATATCTCCCAATAATTGCCATTGCCAAAGCAAATAGACAAAGATCATGGTGCTTACGATCCCGGTTGGGTATACCAGAATATTATTTTGTTTTGAATACCAAACAGAAAGGAATCCGAAGGTCACCGCAATGATCTCTAGAACGATAAAAAGAGTTGGGTATCCTGAATACTGATCAAAGAAAAAATCAAAAATCGGCTGCATACTCGCTACGGTCAGATTTTACGATCTTCACATACATGAGTCCGCGGTCTATTGCTTCAATTGCATTTTTGATCTCTTTATTTAAAAGCCCCATCACTTCATCATAATCTCCATAAACCTGAGTACTAAGCGGATTTTCTTTTACCGTAAGACCCGATTCTCTCATTTTCTTGATAAAGTTAATGATCGCCGGTTCGTAATCATCCTGAATTGGTGTAAGCGTAAGTTCTACTGAAATGTTCATTGAATTCTGTTTTCAAACCAAAGTTAGCCATTCTCAGAACTTTCAGAAAGACAATTAAGAAATACTGAAGAATAAACTATTGCATGGAATGAATACCTATCATATTCCCTTCGGTATCCTTGGCAAGACTGATAAAACCAAATTCACCAATAGACATTTTTGGCCGAATCAGTTCACCGCCGGCATCTTCAATCCTTGCTTCTTCTACACTACAATCATCACTTCCAAAATATACGAGCGTACTGTTGTTTCCAGCTTCAACTTCCTTTACATGAACCAAGGCTCCAGAAGCCCTTCCTTTAGTTTCCATATCACCGGGAAAAGCCAGCATTTGCAAATTATCTTCCGCAGGATTTCCAATTGGCTTGAGTTCTGTTTGAAAAACTTCTTCGTAAAAAGACCTGGCACGATCAAGATCATTCACATAGATCTCAAACCAGACCACCGGATTAATCATACTCATAATGGATTGATTATTAGTTAGCGAACTAAATTTAATACTTTTTTAATTCAATGGTGAATTGAAAATTTAGGTAAGCTTATTTAAAGAGATTTATTGCTGAAAAGAACCATTTTCAAAAGCTGTTCCTATCACTACAAGATCTGCCCCCGCCTCATAAGCCAACTGAAGTTGTTGTGTGCTGCGTATTCCACCGCCAACGATAATTGGAATATCAAGGGCATTTTTCACCTCCTGAATTATTTCCGCGGAAACCGGATTCTTCGCTCCACTACCCGCTTCCAGGTAAATAATTTTCTTTCCGGAATACTGGCCAGCCAGCGCTGTATTTACGATCTGCTGAATATTATTTTGAGCTAACGGAAGTGTATTACTCTCTTTCTGCACCGAAGTTTCTCTGCCGCCATCTATCAAAATATAACCGGTTGGAATTATTTCAAGATTTGTATTTCTGATCTTTTCTACGGAACGAACCTGTTGCTCTATCAAAAATTCAGGATTTCTACCGGAAATGAGACTTAAAAAGAGTAAAGCATCGGCATGGGAAGAGATCTGGCTATGATCTCCGGGAAAAAGAATAATTGGTAAACCTGTCCGGTTTTTTAGAGCTTTCACAACTTCACAGGTTCTTCCCTTTTCCACCGTACTTCCACCAACGAAAATATGAGTAGTTTCCTCTGGTAGTTTTCCAACAAATTTTGAGGCTTCAGATTCATCAAATTTATCGGGATCTATGAGCACCGCAAGCATTTTTCGGCTCTCATAAGCTGCCTGCTGAATTTCCTCCAGATAACTTTGAACTTCTATCATCAGGCTTTTTGCTTAGAATTAGAAGCCATTGCGTAAACACAGGTGAAATTCTCGAATTCCAGGAAATTAATATCAAACCAGTCATCAATTCCGTTAAACCTAACATGCGTGGTGGTTTCAGCATCATCAAAATCAAAGTCGGTTACATTAATATGTTGTAAAAAACCGACTCCGGGCTGCGCCAGCATTTTATAAACCGACTCTTTTGCTCCCCAAACAATGGTGAGTTTTCTAATTAGTGCTTCTTCATTCGCTAGCGTATGATATTCATCCAGTGGAGTGAATTTATTAGCGATCTTCAGGATCTTTTCGCGCTGCTTTTCAATATCTATCCCAACGTCCATATCGCTGATGATGATCGCGGTAAAATTAAAGGAATGGGTAATAGAGATATATTTGTCATCCTTTAGATGTGGTTTCCCCAGGTCATCGTAATAAAGATCATGATCTGTATAACCAGCTTCAGCCATCAAATGTCTGATGCTCATAAAACCACGTCGGTGGATTTCAGACTTCATTCCGTCCACTCTTTTCTGGCAATGATCTGTTAATTCAACACCTTCAGATAGCCACTCAAAAGATTCTTCAACCTTCCAAATGAAGACTTTAGTACGTTCATCAACTGTTATTGTTTTAAAAAGAGGCATAAAATTTCTAAGCTTTTCCTTATTTTTGCAAGCACAAAAATTGCTAATATTCAAATATAATAATATGTCGACTAAAACAGTACCGTATACCGCCTATAAAGTAAAAGATATTGAGCTTGCCGAATATGGGCGCCGCGAAATAGAACTTGCTGAAGCTGAAATGCCAGGTCTTATGGCACTTCGCAAGGAGTATGGAGAATCCAAGCCACTTAAAGGAGCGAGAATTGCGGGTTGTTTACACATGACTATCCAGACTGCTGTACTTATAGAAACACTTGTTGCTCTTGGGGCAGATGTAACCTGGAGTTCATGTAATATTTTCTCTACCCAGGATCATGCTGCTGCTGCGATCGCTGCTGCCGGAATTCCTGTGTATGCATGGAAAGGAATGACTGAGGAAGAATTTAACTGGTGTATCGAGCAAACTCTTTTCTTTGGAGAAGAGCGCAAGCCATTGAATATGATCCTTGATGATGGGGGAGATCTTACCAATATGGTTCTTGACGAATATCCAGAGCTTGCCGAAGGCATCAAAGGACTTTCTGAGGAGACTACAACCGGAGTTCACAGACTTTATGAGCGTATGAAAAAAGGAACACTTCCTATGCCTGCGATCAATGTGAACGATTCTGTGACCAAGTCTAAATTTGACAATAAATACGGATGTCGTGAGAGCGCAGTGGATGCGATTCGTCGTGCGACAGATGTGATGCTTGCTGGAAAAAGAGTTGTTGTTTGTGGATACGGTGACGTTGGTAAAGGAACCGCGCAGTCTTTTAAAGGTGCTGGTTCTATTGTAACTGTTACCGAAATTGATCCTATCTGTGCATTACAGGCGGCTATGGATGGTTTTGAAGTGAAGAAACTGGAAACCGTGCTTCCAAAGGCAGATATCGTGATCACAACTACCGGAAATAAAGATATTGTTCGCGCTGAGCATTTCGAAGCGATGAAAGATAAAACGATCGTTGCAAATATTGGTCACTTTGATAATGAGATCGCTGTTGCCTGGTTGAATGAAAAACACGGAGATTCTAAAGTAGAGATCAAACCACAGGTTGATAAATATACTATCAATGGGAAGGACATCATCCTTCTTGCTGAAGGTCGTTTAGTAAACCTTGGATGTGCAACGGGTCACCCTAGTTTTGTAATGAGTAACTCATTCACGAATCAGACTTTAGCTCAAATGGAACTTTGGAATAATACCGATAAGTATAAGAATGAGGTTTATATGCTGCCTAAGCATTTAGATGAAAAAGTAGCGAAACTTCACCTGGAAAGAATTGGAGTTGAACTTACTGAACTTAAACAAGATCAGGCTGAATATATCGGAGTTGAAGTAGCAGGGCCGTACAAGCCAGAATACTACAGATACTAATTATTAGATTAGTATATAAGATCAAAAAAGCCTCGCAATTTGTGAGGCTTTTTTGATTAACATTCATATTTTTTATACGAAAGAGTTAATTTTTAAAAAATTATACTATTTTTAAATTCTGATATACATCAGATTACTGATCTGTGTTGAGGATTAACAGCCCTATCTGTTTTGAAGTTGGATTGCGATTAGATGATTTATTGAACTCGTAATTAATGATTTTAAAAACAGGGGAAGCCGAAAACCTATAAGAGTAGGCAAGATTCTTAAACCATTTTCATGAAAAATTCAGTATTACTAGGCTTGGTTATGTTAACCTGTAGCCTAGCAGGGGCACAAAGTGTAAAAGAACCAGATTTTATTGGTGAAGCTTTTATTTTAAAATCAGACTCCACAAGTATACCTCTAGAAAAAGAAACCGTAAAAATCAAAACCAAAGCCGGAGCCAGCGTATATATTGTTGGAATCGGTAAGGTTAAATCTAAAATTGAAGTGGATGGATGTTGCTCTAATGTTCGAACTTCAAAAATAAAGGACTTAATATTGTAGTAAGATCTGTTGATAATCAAACCGATCCATTATCGATCATTAGTCTTTTTAGATTTGATTCGAACAGAAAAGCACGTAAAGCTGAACTATCTTCTACCGGAACTTTTTCAGGAGGATCTAATAATAACCTTGAATACGTAATGTTTCAGGGGAAAAAATTTGGTGAATCTTCTTACATTATTACCGTTCCAGAAATTGAAGATGGTGAATACGGGATCATCGTAAAGAACCCGAACTCACTGGATGAAAAGAGCACTATCGTTTCAACCTTCGGAATAGGAAACTAAGATTATTCTTAAAAAAAAGCCTCGCAAATTGCGAGGCTTTTTTTATTCAGGTTAGTATTGAAAAAATTATTCTGCTCTTTCAAGCTGTCCAACTTTCTCCCACTCAGGATCAATATTAAGGCTCACGCAAATATGAACATCATCTCGATTACTTTTAAATACAACGTCAGAATTATCATTAGCCAACCTAGCGGTCACTTCATCTGGACTTAATTTATACATCGCTCCTGTAATTGGATCTACCACAAGACCGATGATTCCTCCAAATACGATATTACCAATATACCATTCATTGAATTTCTTGGATAAGGTTGCTGAATATGGCTTATAACCATCCATTTTTATAGCTACTTTGTATTCCTGGTTTCTTTTCAGATCTTTTTCTACCGGAGTTTTACCAATCTCCACTTCATTAATGTAAACTGTTGCCGCTGCTGGCATTGAATTAAACCTAATAGTTTGTCTGGAGCCAGATACAATGGTTGCGCAGCTTTGTAAAATTAAAAGGCCAGCCAGAGGAAGAATTTTGAATAGATTTTTCATTTAAAATTTAGATTAGATTAGTCGAGAGTCAGTTTATATTGAGGCAGGCTCGACACGCTGCCTTCAAATTTATATAGGTCAATATTAAGTCTGTAACAACTGCTCCATAGGTCTGGTTCTTTTTTCTCTACAACCTTCACGATATTTGCCCCGTTTTTTCTAGCTTCTAATCTTGCTTTGTTCAGGATGCTATTAAAACTGCAGTCTGTAGAAAATCCGGAATCCTGAAATTTCAGACTTCCGATCTTTACCACCTTTTGTGGAACTTCATGTTTAAGATCTAAAAACGCCACCTCGTCATTTGCCGATAAGGCCGGTTGAGCATTAGTAAGATTGGATTTGATCTTAGGGCTACAGCCTGCAACCACAATGATCAATAAAACAACAAGTCTTTCCATAACTATTTAAGCATGAGTTAATTTCAAATTTTTGCGGCGTGAATTTATATTATTTTTAGACTCAAGAGTGAATTTTCTCAAAATATTTTTCGAGTGTTAAAATTTTCGATTCCAATATTTGCTGAATTAGCCTTAAATTGAGGTTTTATTGAACCTGAAAACCATTATAACTGACTAATAAAATTCATCAAGAATATGAAAAAATCAATATTACTCTTACTAATGTTCGCTATGATCACGAGCTGTAAGGATGAAAAAAAGAATGATTCCGCTGAAAAAGAAGAAAACCGTGTAAGCGCTCAATTTGACAGTATCCTGAACAATTATTATGAAGATGGATTGAAGCTGAATCCAATTTCGGCTACTACTTCCGGAGATATGCGCTATAATGACCAATTCCCTAATTTTCTTTCACAGGAATATGAGGACAGCCTGAGAAATTATTATACGAATTATAAAGAAGAGATCTCACAGATCAACGACAACGATCTTAGCGATACTGAAAGAATGAGCAAAGACATCCTTGAATGGGAATGTGACATGAATCTTGAGGCAATGGAATTTAAAAAAGGGAAATATATGCCTATAGACCAGATGTGGTCTGTTAATCTTTTTATGGGTCAGCTGGCTAGCGGTGCGGGAGCTCAGCCATTTAAAACCGTAGAAGATTATGAAAACTGGATGAAAAGGGTTGACGGTTATTTAACCTGGATGGAATCTGCTGAAAAAAATATGAGAGAAGGCATGGAAAAAGGCTATGTTCTACCTGCTTCACTTATTCAGAAAGTAATTCCGCAGATGAAGTCGATGACAGATGCAGATATGGAAAATCATTTATTTTACGGACCTATAAACAATATGCCAGATAGTTTTTCTGAAGAAGAAAAGAAACAGATTACGGAAAATTACAGGAAAATGATCAAGGAAAAGGTGATCCCGCAATATGAGAAAATGCATAGCTTTTTAAAAGATGAATACCTTCCGGAAGGTCGTGAATCAAGCGGAATTGCAGGAATTCCTGATGGTGAAGCATACTACAAACACCAAATCAAGCTCTACACAACTACCGATATGACTGCTGAAGAAATTCACCAATTAGGTTTAGATGAAGTAGAACGCATTTCAAAGGAAATGGAAAAAGTAAAAGAAGAAGTCGGTTTTGATGGAGATCTAAAATCATTCTTTAATTATGTGCGAGAGAATAAAGATCTGATGCCTTATACTAAACCCGAGGAAGTGATCGCAAATTTTGAACAGATCCATGAAACAATGAAACCTAATATTGACAAGCTTTTTAGTGTTACTCCAAAAACAGAATTTGAAGTTAGACGAACCGAAGCATTTCGTGAAAATTCGGCCAGCGCCGAGTATAATCCCGGATCTCTTGACGGTACCAGACCGGGAATTTTCTATGTGCCAATTCCAGATGCATCAGCTTACAATACTTATAGCGACGAATCCTTATTTCTTCATGAAGCGATTCCCGGGCATCATTATCAGGTTTCTTTAACCCAGGAAAATGAAGAACTACCAGATTTTAGAAAAACCTTATGGTATAGTGGTTATGGTGAAGGCTGGGCATTGTATTCAGAATCACTCGGAAAGGAATTAGGGCTTTATACAGATCCTTACCAATATTTTGGAACTCTGGGTGCAGAAATGCATCGCGCAGTAAGACTAGTGGTTGATACAGGTTTACACAGCAAAGGATGGACTCGTGAAGAAGCCATTCAATATTCTTTAGAGAATGAAGCTGAACTGGAAGCAAGTGTGATATCTGAAATTGAAAGATATATGGCTAATCCCGGCCAGGCATTATCTTACAAGATCGGGCAATTAAAGATCAAAGAATTAAGAGAACGCGCGAGATCACAAATGGGAGATAATTTTGATATCAGAGAATATCATAAGGAAGTACTGGAAACAGGTTGTATTCCACTTCAACTTTTGGAACGTAAGATCCATAACTGGATCGCTGAAGCGAAGTAAGGTTTTTAGAAATAGCAGAAAGCCCTTCTGGAATTCGTCAAGCTGAACTTGATTCAGGATGACGATATTTAAAATCTCAGAAGGGCTTTTTATTTATAACCTGGTATGCTCTTCCCCAGAATAAAATCGCGCTCAATTAATTTAATTTCATCATTTTCCTGAAGCTTAACCACACCATCACTCCCACGTGGAGGATCTTCCATATGATGTCTGGTCAATAATGGATCTCCCTCAAAAAAATAAGCAGATAAGTAATAATAGCTACCGTCTGGTTCCAAAATTATAGGGTGAATATGAGCTGGGTTTTTTCCATCGGGATAACTACCGGGAATTTGCGAATAAAACGTATAACGACCATCCTTATCTGTCTTTATCCAGCCTCGAATATATCCATGCCGCTCAGCCCAGCCTTTTTCATCTCCTTTTGTTGGATAAACACCTTCAGCATTTGTATGATGAATATATAAAATGACATCTTTTGCCGGAGTGGTTCCATTGGCCTGGTAGATAACACCAGTGATCTTCAATTTATTTTCTGCGGAAGCGAATTCGGGAAGTGTATCTGTATTCTTCAGTTCACCTTCATATTCCAGAACTGCTTCACAACCTTCACAAGGACCACCAATCAACTCAAAGTCCTTATTTTCCTGTGATCTTGCGCAGGAGAATAGAAGCAATGATATTCCGAAAATGATGATCCTGAAGTACATGCTAATAAATTTAAGCATTTTAGCCCTAGTAATCAATTAGTTAAATTGATCCGGAAATTTATTCGTTTCATCTAAAATCCTATGCTCAAATAAACATTATTGACTGTTATTCAGTAATTTAGAGTATGACTTTAAATTGACCAAAAGATGAAACTATTAAAAATGATACCGCTTTTCACACTGCTGTTTTTATTCAGTTGTAATGATGCCGAAAAGAAAGAAGCCGATGACATGGACGATATGGCTGAACAGGCTGAAACACGTGATCCTGCTGAAATCAACAAACAATGGATAGACTCCTGGAATAAAAATGACGCCAGTACCCTGGATAGTTTGACTGCAGGTGACGCTGTTTTATATATGCAGGGAAAAACTATGAATACAGATAGCATCAGAGCCTGGTACAAAGAAACTGCGCCGATGATGGAAGGACTGAAAACAAGATCGGAAAAGAACTTTTCGGGAAAAGACCTTGCCTATGATGCGGGAACTTATAGTCACGGAGTCAAAGGAGACAGCACCGGAACTACTTTTGAAGGTGCGTATACCTTCATCTGGAAAAAGACCAATAATGACTGGAAACTTCAGGTTTTGAATATCACTGATAAAACTCCAGATTCAACCGCAGTTGAAATGGAAAATGAATAAAAAATCTTAGAAGCCTAAAAATAAAAGCCCTTTTAAGAAAGGGCTTTTATTTTTAGTTTAGTGAAGATTGAAAATTCTTCATCATCTTATAGATGCATTTAAATACAAATTTCCGCTTCTTTCTTCCCGGGGCTTTTTCAAACCGGAACTTAATAAACTTTCCTCCCGGTTCGTTGTTTGAAAACTGATAATTTGTACCGTCCAGAACAAAACGTGTCTTTTCAGAAAAGATAAAATCAGACACATATTTCTTTACCAACCTGCGTTTACCTGATGAGCCCTCCATAATTTTTGGTTATTGGTTAGAACAATTAAGGTACGAAAAAAATCAATTAGAGCTTTTTATATTATTTATCCCACGGCTAATTTTTGACTTTCTTTTAGAATATATGGAGGTATAGACTCTTCTAATTTCCACTCGATATTCATAGGTTTTTCTCCATTGTAGCTTTGAAATTCAACTTTACCTAAAAACACATAACCCATTGTAAATCCATATTCATCTTTAGCCTGTTCTCTCACAAATAATAGAACATTTTTCTCGCTATTGATATATGCCTGACCCTTAGGAGTATTTGGAGAAGCACTATTTTGTGTTTGCCAATGAAATAGGTTTTTATTCAGGGCATAATCCTCATACATAGTGGTAGGTGAATATTCTTTATCAGACTTCTTTAAAGTTACAAATAATGCTTCTGTATTTATTGATTTTTCATAAGATGCTCCTTCTCTGCTAGGTTTAGACTTTTTGAATTTATGCCTTCTAATTGCAACAAGTATTTGATTACGATTATATCGACTATGAATTTTTAATGGAAATGAGAATCCAAGTTCGATAGGCTTTTCTATAAAATCTATTTTCTCAATGCAAAAATCAACTACCTCTTTTATTTCCTTAACCATTTCAGGATTTCTGTTGATTTGATTGAGACTTTCTTGTAAATCCTCGAATCCGATATCGGGACCAGATTTCTGCCAGATATCGTAATGAAACATTAAGGCTTTTAAACGATCCTCTTCTGAATCTTCAGACACTTCAAAGTTTGTTACACATAATCTCTTTATAAAATTTAAATAGCTAACAGAATTACAATTTATCAATCTACCGGTAATGAAATTTGCTATTTCTTTTTCATTAGGTTCGAAGAAGTCTTCGATTACACCGGCATCTGCACACAACCTTTTCCAACTTCCTTTCTTATAAACTTGTTGTATTTCAAGATGATGAAAATCTAAAAAGTTCGAAAGATTGAGTGTTCTTGTAGAATGGTGCTTAAAAGTTTTAATTTTTTGAAGGAGCTGAGGTCTTCTAAATTCGGTAGCTTCTCTAATATTTCTAAGAATTACTTCTTTAGCCTTCCTTTCTAAAACAATAGAGCATCCCAAGGGTAAATGTGGAAATTCATCTTCAATTTCCTTAATTACAGAAGTATGTGTTTTACCGATTAGTGCTCTGAATTTATGCTCAAAATCATATTCTGGTCTAGCGTTCCCTACAAAATCTAAAACAGTAAGGCAATCCTTATTTTCTGCTAAACGAAGTCCTCTACCAAGTTGTTGCAAAAAGATTGTCAAGCTTTCAGTTGGTCTCAAAAAAAGAACTGTATCAATTTCAGGAATATCAACACCCTCATTAAAAATATCGACTACAAACAAATAATTAATCTCCTTTTTACTTAACCTGTCTCTTAATATTGTTCTATCTGAGCTATTTCCACTAACCAAATAATCAGCCTTTAGTCCGGCGAGAGTGAATTTGTCTGCCATGTATTTAGCATGATCTTGACTGACACAAAAACCCAATGCCTGCACATCATTGACATCAGTTAGATATTCCTCACAATTCTTAAGTATATCTCCAACCCGACGATCGTTCTCTGTATATAATTTGGTTAGTTCTTTGATCTCATATTTACCATTTTTCCAACTTACATTTGATAGATCAATAGAATCTGAAAGTGCGAAATATTGGAATGGAGAAAGTAGTTTTCTATTTAGGGCCTCTGGAAGTCGAATTTCGGCAGCAATTTTGTCATGAAAATCCTCAGTAATATCACCACCATCCATTCTTTCTGGTGTTGCCGTAAGACCCAATAATATTTGAGGATTAAACCTTTTTAATATAGGCCTATAGCTATCGGCCTTGATATGATGAACTTCATCAACAATAATATAATCGAAGAAATTTATGTCTAATTCTAGTTGGCTAAGCCTACTATTCAAAGTTTGAACTGAGGCAAAAAGCTGATCATATTTCTCAGGTTCATAACCTCCTACCCATAATTCTCCGAAATTTGAATCTTTCAAAACATGTTGAAACGTTTTTTGAGCTTGCTCAAGAATTTCCTTTCTATGAGCAACAAATAAAAATCTCGGATTTTGAATTGAGCTTTTAAATCTTTTGAAGTCGAAAGCAGATATTACAGTTTTACCCGTTCCTGTAGCAGCGACCACTAAGTTCTTGTTCCGTTTGTGGAGAATTCTCTCTGATTCTAGCTTAGAAAGAATTTCCTCCTGATAGGGATATGGTTTGAGGTCGAAAAATGATGTGATTTGATTTGCTCCTTGATAACTCTGCCTTTTTAATGAACTAATTAGTTTCTCTCTATCCTTATCTTTCTCGTAAGGTTCAAATTCTGGATCTTCCCAATAAGTCTCAAATGTTTTTTGAAACTTATCTATTATATGTCCTATTTCCTGGGTTGTAACTTTCAAATTCCATTCTAAACCATTGGTTAATGCAGATCTCGAAAGGTTAGAAGATCCTATATAGCCTGTATGAAAACCTGATTTCCTTAGAAAGAGATATGCTTTCGCATGTAACCGTTCATGTTCAACATTGTAAGACACTTTAATTTCTGTATTGGGCAATGTAGATAGATATTCTATAGCTTTAGGATCTGTTGCTCCCATGTATGAAGTTGTAATAATCTTTAATTTTCTACCACTACTTGTAAATTCCTCCAATTCCTTTTTGAAAATTCTAATCCCTGAAAATTTTATGAATGAAACAAGCCAACAAATTTCATCTGCAGAAAGGATTTCTTTTTTAATCTCACTCTCTAATGAGATTCCAGTATTATTCCCCGTAAACAATTCACTTTGGCTCAGTCGAGTATATGGTGTTATTTCTTTTAGTCGATCTTGTAAGTTTGAATGGGGAAAGTTAGACTTGGAAAAAACAGCTTCTAATATTCTTCCTTCATTTTCAATAAGGTTATCTGTTAGATCTAAATTTTGAAGTTCTTCAGCTAACAATTTTATAATCTTATTAGAGATTTCAATTTGCCTTATCGGCCTTTCTTTATCTTTGATTTCATTTAAAGCAAAACGGATTGTTTCTGATAAGTAGAGACTTAAATATTGGGACGCTTCCTCTTTATCTAAAGCGGTTTTACTAATATGAAATTTTTTACTGTCAAGTGAATCTAATTTATTAGCTACAAGTTTATTTATTAACTGCTCGTAAAGTCCTGTTTCAAAACTCATTTAAAATTTTGTATATAATATTGAACAATTGGAATATCTGCTTCGGCCCAATCAAATTTTTCTAATTGGCAAACAGTTGACCATTCTATCTTAGAATGTTCTTTTAAATCAATTTCTGAAGTTTGTAGGGAACAACGAAATGGTATGAGCTCTATAATCTTATTTTTAGAATATTCATGTGTGTTCGAAGGAAGACGCTGTTTGATATAAATATCTATTCCCAGTTCTTCTTTTATTTCTCTTCTAAGACAATCTTCTAATGTTTCTCCCTCTTCAAGTTTCCCACCAGGAAATTCCCATTTTAAAGGTAGACTCATCTTTTCACTCCTTTGAGCACATAAAATTCGATCGTTATATTCGATTAAGGCACACGTAACTTGAATCAATCCGATTTTTTCGATTATTAGTGAATTAAAAATACATGTTTAGTTAAACAATTTGTTTCAAATGTAATTTACTTTTTAACGCTCCACCAACATCTGCAACCAGAATAATTTTATAATTTTGGAATATTTCCAATTAAAAGGAATATTTCCTAATTATGAAGAATACAAAGTCTATAATTCACCTGGATCTGGATACTTTTTTTGTTTCGGCAGAAAGACGTCTGGATTCTAAATTAAACGATAAACCGCTTATTGTAGGCGGGCTGGGAGACCGTGGCGTGGTAGCCGCCTGCAGTTATGAAACCCGTAAATTCGGAGTTCACTCGGGAATGTCTATGAAGGTAGCGAGACAACTTTGTCCACAGTCTATCGTCATTAAAGGAAATGCTTCCACTTACACCAAATTTTCCCACGAAGTGACCGAGATCATCCGCAGTAAAGTGCCTTCGTTTGAGAAAGCCAGCGTAGATGAATTCTATGCAGATCTTACCGGGATGGATCGTTTTTTCGGGATTAGCCAGTTTGCCAAAGAACTTCAGCAAACCATTTTAAAGGAGACCTATTTACCTATCTCTTTCGGACTTTCTCAAAATAAAGTAGTTTCAAAAATAGCCACGGGAGAAGGCAAACCTTACGCCCAGAAGATCATAGAAGCAGGAACCGAAAAAAGCTTCCTTGCTCCTCTCGCGGTGAATAAGATCCCAATGATAGGGAATAAGACCTTTCAGAAATTACTGAATCTTGGAGTCCGTAGAATTGAGACCATTCAAAAGATGCCGGTAGAAGTTCTGGAGAGTGTTTTGGGAAAAAATGGACGCACCATCTGGAAAAGAGCTCATGGTATAGACAATCCGCCAATCATTCCTTTTCACGAGCGAAAATCGATCTCAACCGAACGTACTTTTAATCGTGACACCATAGATATGATACGTCTGCACGGAACACTGGTAGCGATGGCTGAAAGTCTTGCATATCAGCTAAGGCGGGGAAATAAGCTCACTTCGAATGTAAGCGTGAAAATTCGCTATTCAGATTTTCAAACCTACAGCAAGCAGATCAAGATCCCTTATACCAGTGCAGACCATATTTTAATTCCGAAAGTAGAAGAGTTGTTTAAGAAACTATACACTCGCCGGTTACTTATCAGGTTGATTGGCGTGCGTTTTAGCGGACTCGTAGGTGGTCATTACCAGATCAATCTTTTTGATGATTCTGAAGAAATGCTGAACCTCTATAACTCCCTGGATAAAATAAAGAATCGTTTCGGGGAACATAGCGTGATGCGCGCTACCTCTATGGATGCAAAAACTATCGGAAGAATGGGAAATCCCTTCAACGGGGAACCACCCATTGTGCTTGCTCATAGAAAGCAGTAAAAATTGAAAAATAAGGATCGATAAATGATAATTGAACTTTGTTTCTAAACTGTCACACATATTATTCTTTGCGCTACGGCACAATGTCTACCCGTGAATTATGTCAGCTGGCGGAATCTAATGGCGTGAATCAAATTGCGCTAACAGATATTAATAATACTTCTGCCTGTCTTGAATTCATCAAACTCAATAAAAATTCAGATTTAAATGCATTGGTTGGGATAGATTTCAGGAATTCTGCAGATCAGCAATATGTAGGAATTGCGAGAAATAATCAAGGATATAAGCAACTTAACGATCATCTTTCAGAACATATACATGAGAAAAGGAATTTTGAAAATGAAGCTCCACTCCTACCCGATTGTTATATTATATATCCTTTTAAAAAAATATCAATCACCAGAAAAACCGATTTCAGGAGTAATGAATTTATCGGAGTTTCCATAAATGATCTTCGAAAATTAAAATTTTCAGAGTATCGAAAACTGGAGAATAAGCTGGTAATTTTTGAAACGGTAAGCTTCCGAAATAAAAAAGATTTTAATGCCCATCGCCTGTTACGAGCTATTGATAATAACACATTGCTTAGTAAACTTCCGGAAAGCGAACAGGGTTCGTTATCAGATAAAATGATTGCGGAAGAAATACTCTTGAAAGGGTTTGAGGAATTCCCGCATATCATTAAAAATACTGAAAAATTATTTGATTCCTGCAAAGTAGACTTTGAATTCGGAAAAGGTCAGAACAGAAATCTTCTCGTTCTGGAGACTCCTGAAAAAGACCGGGAAAGGCTTGTAGACCTCTGTTATCAAAAGTTACCTGAAAGGTATTCAGATCCCGGGAAAAAAGTACTGGACAGAGTAAAAAAAGAACTCAATACCATTATTAAGCTTGGCTTTGTTTCTTATTTCCTGATCAATCTGGAGATCGTGAATTACGCCCGTTCTAAAAATTATCCTTTTGTTGGGCGAGGTAGCGGCGCAAATTCCGTGGTTGCATACATTCTTGGTATTACCAATGTAGATCCCATCGAGCTTGATCTCTATTTTGAAAGATTTATAAACCCGAACCGAAGTTCTCCGCCAGATTTCGATATCGATTTTTCCTGGAAAGACCGTAATGATGTGACCAATTTCATTTTCAGAAATTATCGCCATACTGCATTAATGGGAACTTACGTAACTTTTAAAAGCAGGGCCGTTGCAAGAGAATTAGGAAAAGTCTTTGGTCTTCCAAAAGAGAACATAGACAAGCTTTCTCAGGGTTTTTACGACTTTAAAGATCTGGATCACCTGGAAAAACTGGTACTGAGATATAGTCGATTAATTGATGGCTTTCCCAATTACCTAAGTGTTCATTCCGGCGGGATTTTGATTCTGAATGAATCTGTGCATAATTACGCCGGAACTTTTTTGCCTCCAAAAGGCTTTCAAACCATTCAGATAGATATGAATATCGCTGAAGATGTTGGCATTCACAAATTTGATATTCTGGCTCAACGCGGACTTTCCAAGATCACAGATGCTTTGGAGATCATTAAACAAAATCAGCCGAACGCCAAAATTGAGGATATAGAAAACATCAAACTCTTTAAAGAAGATCCTGCCATTAATGATCTTTTGAAAGTAGGTGATTGCATGGGTGTTTTCTATGTGGAATCTCCGGCCATGCGCGGGTTGCTTACAAAACTGCAAACCGACAATTATATGAACCTGGTTGCGGCCAGCTCGGTTATCAGGCCCGGAGTCTCCAGTGCCGGTATGAAGGAAGAATTTATTAGAAGACATCGAGATCCTGAAAAGAAAAAGGAGGCTCATCCTGTAATGCTGGAGATTATGGAAGACACTTACGGTGTCATGGTCTATCAGGAAGATGTGATGAAAGTAGCGCATATTTTCGCCGGGCTGGATCTGGATGATGCTGATGTGTTACGCAGGGGAATGAGTGGTAAGAAGACTTCTAAAGGTCAGATGGAAAAGATCGAACATAATTATAGAGAAAATTGTGCGCAGCGTGGATATCCCCTTAAATTGACTAACGAGGTATGGGAACAGATCTCTTCCTTTGCCGGTTATGCATTTCCAAAAGGGCATTCTGCTTCTTATGCAGTAGAAAGTTATCAGAGTTTATATCTCAAAAAATATTTCCCTCTGGAATTTATGGTAGCAGCTATTAATAACGGAGGAGGTTTTTATAATCTTCAAACCTATATTCAGGAAATAAGAAATTGCGGAGGCAAAATTCATGCGCCATGTATTAATAGAAGCGACCATCCCAACACGATCTTCGGAAAAGATATTTATCTCGGGTTCGGTTATATTAAGGAACTCGAGAACAAGACTATTCAACAAATATTGGAGAACAGGCAGTTTTTCGGTCAGTTCAGATCTTTGGATGATTTTATAGATCGTATCGATATTTCCATTGAACAGATAAGCCTATTATTGAAAATAAATGCATTCAGGTTTACTGGATTAGATAAACATGAATTGTTATGGAACGCTTATTTTAAACTGAATAAATCCAGGCCGAAAAGCAACCAGGCGCTCTTATTCAAGCCTCAACATCGTGAATTCGAACTTCCGGAATTTGAATTTTCAAAGATCATTGAAGCCTACGACCAGATGCAATTGCTCGGTTTCCCATTATGTAATCATTTTGATCTTTTAGCTGAACCAATGCACAATACATTAACTGCCAAAAAACTGAAGCATCATATTAGTAAAAATGTTGAGATCTATGGAAATCTGGTTGATTATAGAAAGACTGGGACTTCAAATGGTAAGTACATGTATTTCGCTACATTTTATGATATCCTCGGAGATATCTTTGATGTAGTGCTTTTCCCTAATGCTGCAGAGAAATATCCTATTAGAAGTGATGGTATTTATAAATGCTCTGGAAAAGTAATGTGTGATCTTGGATATGTGTCTATAGAAATAAATTGGATCTCCCGCCTTACTACCCAAACTGATCCAAGATTGGTTGGCTCAAATTTTAAAATCTCTCTAAAATAAAAAGCAGCCTCAATGAGGCTGCTTTAATAATATCATATAATTAAATTATGGCTCAACCGTAATTTTAAAAACTGCAGAATCAGAACAATCATCCCCAGTAACAGTATAAGTAGTTGTAAACGTTTGAAAGTTATTAGAAAGATACATATTAATCAATTCCTCTGGATCTGGATCAAATGTTCCAGTGGTAGAGACACCAGCATCTAATTGCCTTATCAGATATCTCCCCAGTCGAGCTGGCGTATATAAATTATTTAAAACATAGGTATTTGTTAAACTTATAGATACATCTGATCCTGCACTAACATTACAAACCGGTTCATTCGGAGGAATACATACATTATAAGTTAAATAAGCAGATCCATTTTTCCATCCATTTAAAGTTTCACTTCCAACCCAACTAACATAACTTCTTCCATTTTCATCTACAACAGTAATTCTTGCAACTAAAACCATAGAACTTTCTACTGAAAATTCAAATTTTGAATAGCCAATTGAATTATAGTCATATTTATCTAATTTTCCAGGAATAACTCCTCCGTTACTTGCTGGGATTGCAGAAACGTCATTAGCCTTCAAAATTAAAATCTCAGAAAGAGAATACCCCATATTAATTTCAAATTCCACAAATGCAGTTTCTCCATCGTTAGAGTTAGACAAAATAACAGATCCAAATTCATTACCTGAGTCTATTAAATCAAAGAAGTAAGGCTCACAGATTTCGCTAGCTTCGAGATTAAATGTATTCAAATAACTCTCTTCGTAGTTCAATTCGTCATTATCAACGGTACAACCCATAAATAATAACCCCAAGATCGCAACAATTATAAAATAATTTTTCATAAAACACTGGTTATTAAAGTTTTTCGGCAGAAAAATAATAATAACGGTTGGATCTAAACAGAAAAATTTCAATAACTCGTTATGATTAATTATTTTATCGATATAATACCAATTAATATCATTACTTATAAATTTAGCACTTAAATAATCCAAAAAAAAACAGCGCTGTTTCCAGCGCTGTTTATTAAATTGAATAAATAATTATATTATTCTATAACTTCAATACTAAGCTTTGTAGAATCTGAACATTCTTCTTCATCAACCGTATATGTAGTTGTAAACACTTGGAAATTATCCTTCTGATAACTCTGAATTAAGGTTTCCATTGAAGGAGTGAAGGTACCATTCACAGAAACACCTGAATCCAACATTCTCAAATAAAATCTTCTCAATCTGGAAGGGGTATACAAGTTATTTTGAACGAATGAATTAGTTCGAGTAACAAACTTATCCTCTCCTGCACAAGCTGGTAGTACCTTCACGGTAATTTTAACTGAATCCGTACAGTCACCAAAATCCACAGTGTAAACAGTTGTAAAAGTCTGATAATTATCTCTTAAGTAAGAATTGCCAATTGTAGCAATTTCAGGTGAAAATGTTCCATTTAAAGGAACTTCATCATTAAGTAGGCCTAAATAATAATTTTTCAATTTCACAGGATCATTACCTATATTTTCCTGTATAAATTTATTTTCAACTTCTTGATATATATCATCTCCAATAAAACAAGTAGAAGGCTCTTCTATTTTTTCTACTACAACAATGCTTAATTCAGTGAAATCTGTACACCCTCCCTCGCCAACAGTATAAACGGTAGTAAAAGTTTGAAAATTAAAATCCTGATAAGATAAAATTAAAGATTCCATAGAAGGACTAAAAGTTCCATCTGTAGGCACACCTTCATCTAATAATCTCTTAAAGTATCTTTCCAACCTTGCTGGAGTATATAAATTATTCATTACATACTCATTAGTAAGCGTAATTGAATTATCAGCACCAGCTGTCACATCACAAACAGTAACATCAGCAACGCCAATTTCTTCATTAACTATCTCGTCATTATCAACGGAGCAACCCACAAATAACAACCCCAATACGGCAATAAAATAAAAATTTCTCATAAATCAAATGGTTAATATTGTTTTTCAAAGGTAAAACTACGAATAACAACCATCGTCCAAATCACTCTTACAACTTATTCGTTAATAAGACTATAATCATCGATATAATACTGTTTTTTAAGAAGATTTAAGAGTAATTTTCTTTTTTTTAATAAGCCTAGACTGACAAAATATAATATAAATTATAATAATTTTATATAAATAATTTTTTCAAAAATCTAGATAACAGTTTTGAATAAAATTTTTACTATTTAGCCTAAAATAGTTTTAGTTTCAGAGTTCTATATTTGTAAAAAAAAATGTCTCTTAAAAAACATCTTGAAGGAAAAGGATATCACCGTATCAAGCTCAAATTTACCAAAACAAATCACCTGGAAGTCGAAGCTAAGATCAACAATATTAAGGGTGATTTTATTTTAGATACGGGTGCTTCCAGCACTTGTGTAGGTATAGAGGCTGTAGAACATTTTGATCTACTCTCTGAAGATAGCGACGTAAAAGCTGCCGGAGCCGGAGCAACAAATATGCTTACGCAGATATCTCAAAAAAATAGAATAGAAATTAGCAGTTGGACAAAGAAAAAAGTAGATCTTGTTCTTTTCGATTTAAAGCATGTGAATGAAGCACTTATAAATCACAAAGCTGAAAAAGTACACGGAATCATAGGCGCAGATATTCTCAAAAAAGGGAAAGCCGTAATAGATTACAAAAACAAGGCTTTATATTTGAAATAAAGGGAAAAATCCCCTTTGACTTGGGCGAGTTAAAAAATTAAATTTGAGTGGTTACAATTTAATTTTACTACGTATCAAAACTAAAGCATTTTCTCAACTCATTTTCGTTTTACTAGCCGTCTTGGTTGTAGGAACTTTAGCATTGAACGTAATTCGTTTGTTAGTTTTGTTTTAATTTTTGTTAGAGAATAAAAAAGGTCCGCAATTGCGGACCTTTTTTTATAATATTAATTTCTGAACTATAGTTCAAGAGCTCTCTTTACATCATTATCCATTAATAATTCCTCCGGATTCTCCAATGCTTCTTTCACAGCCACAAGGAAACCAACAGATTCTTTACCATCAATGATTCTGTGATCATAAGACAGTGCAACGTACATAATAGGTCTTATCTCAACATGTCCATCTATTGCAACCGGTCTCTCTACGATATTGTGCATTCCAAGGATCGCACTTTGCGGAGGGTTGATAATTGGTGTTGAAAGCATAGATCCAAATACACCACCATTAGTAATGGTAAAAGTACCACCAGTCATTTCATCTACCGTGATCTTTCCGTCACGAGCTCTAAGAGCAAGACGCTTAACCTCTGCCTCTACTCCGCGGAAGCTCAGATTCTCTGCATTTCTAATAACCGGTACGGTTAGACCTTTAGGTCCAGAAACAGCGATACTAATATCTTTATAATCGTAGCTTATTTGGTAATCACCATCTATCATAGAATTCACTGCAGGATACTCTTCTAATGCACGAATAACTGCTAAAGTGAAGAAAGACATAAAACCAAGGCTTACACCATGCTTATCTT
The DNA here is from genome assembly GCF_031344135.1 of Christiangramia sediminicola. Lineage (NCBI taxonomy): Bacteria > Pseudomonadati > Bacteroidota > Flavobacteriia > Flavobacteriales > Flavobacteriaceae > Christiangramia > Christiangramia sediminicola. The sequence goes on along the minus strand of NZ_JAVJIU010000004.1, from coordinate 556,822 downwards.
TAAACTCCTCTTTATATTTCTTTCTAAGCTCGAAGATAGGAGACATATCTACTTCATTAAAAGTAGTAAGCATTGCCGTGTCGTTCTTTGCGCTTACCAATCTTTCAGCAAGCTTACGACGGAACATAGACATCTTCTTCTTCTCTTCTCCTCTGGTTCCAGTTCCAGGAGTTCCCATAGATGCTTTTGCCTCTACAGCATCTTCTTTAGTTATACGACCATCACGCCCTGTTCCCTTAACATCCTTAGATTCAATTCCTTTTTCATCAAGAATTTTCTTTGCTGCAGGAGATGGGCTCCCGGTTGCATAAGTATCATCCTGCTTTTGAGAAGGAGTACTTGATTTTGAAGGTGTTTCAGTTTTAGCTTCTGCCTTATCACTGTCTTTTTTATCTTCAGTTTTTTCCTGGCGCTCTTTTTCTTCCTCTTCTGCAGGCTTATCATCTGAAGAATCTCCACCTCCTGGCTTTTCAGCTTCAGTATCGATTAAACAAACTACCTCACCAACTTCTACCACATCACCTTCTTCAGCCTTAAGCGTGATAATACCGCTTGCTTCCGCCGGAAGTTCAAGAGTTGCTTTATCACTGTCAACTTCGGCTACTGCCTGATCTTTTTCAACGTAATCCCCGTCTTCTACCAGCCACTGAGCTATTTCAACTTCGGTGATACTTTCCCCGGGTGAAGGAACTTTCATTTCTAAGGCCATGATTATTATCTATTTTGGTTCCTGAAATTCAGGAAATTGATTCTTAATTATTTTCTTCTTCGTTTAAATTCTTGTCAAAAACACTGTTGATCACACGCTCGTGACGTTTTTTGAAACGCACAGAACTACCAGCAGCAGGTGAACCATAGAATTTACGGCTACAAACTCTGAATTTTCGTGCTTCTTCAAAATGTAATAATAAGTGACCGTAAGCTCCCATATTTCTAGGTTCTTCTTGAGCCCAAACTACATCATCAGCATTTTTATATTTTTCCATTATCTCTTTCATATCTGAAATCGGTAACGGGAATAATTGTTCTACTCTTACAAGCGCTACGTCGTCTCTATCATTCTCTTCTCTATGCTTTAAAAGATCATAATAGAACTTACCTGTACAGAAAACCAGCGTTTTAGTATTTTCAACTTTCGCCTCGCTATCGTCAATTACAGGCTGGAAACTTCCCGTTGCAAACTCCTCTTTTGTAGAGATCACTTTTGGATGACGTAATAAGCTTTTAGGAGTGAAAATGATCAATGGCTTTCTAAATTTAGCCTTCATTTGTCTCCTTAAAATATGGAACATGTTCGCCGGAGTTGAAATATCGGCAACATACATATTGTCTTTTGCACAAAGCTGAAGAAAACGCTCCATTCTACCTGATGAGTGTTCTGCCCCCTGACCTTCATATCCATGAGGTAGAAGCATCACCAAACCATTCTGTAATTTCCACTTGTCTTCAGCGGCAGAAATATACTGATCTATCATGATCTGAGCTCCGTTAACAAAATCTCCAAACTGAGCTTCCCATATTGCCAGCGTTGTTGGACTTGCCATGGCGTAACCATAATCGAATCCTACAACACCATATTCTGATAATAGTGAATTGTAGATAAAGAAATCTCCTTCTCTACCTTTTATATTATTATGAAGAATGATTTCTTCTTCACTGTCTTCAACTTTTACCACGGCATGACGGTGAGAGAAAGTTCCTCTCTCCACATCCTGACCGCTAATTCTAATATTATAACCTTCAGCCATTAAAGATCCATAGGCAAGATGTTCGGCCATAGACCAGTCCAGCTTATTATCTTCAAAATACATTTTCTTTCTCCCGTCTATGATCTTTTTGATCTTTCTCATAAACTTCTTGCCTTCCGGCAATTCAGAAATGGCTTCTGCTACTTCATCTAATTTTTCGATATCAAATGTTGTATCCACATTATCCATCATTTCATCTTCCTGAACGTTTTCAAATCCATCCCATTCATCTTGCATGAAAGGAGTGATTCTTGTAGTTTCTTCCTTTCGGGAATCCTCGAGTTTTTCCTCAAGCGCAGCTTTATAAGTTTCCTCAAGTTTTTTCAGGTAATCATCATCTGCAACCCCTTCTTTCTTCAGCTTTTCAAAATAGATATCTCTCGCATTTTCATGCTTAGAAATAGCTTTATAAAGTTTTGGCTGAGTAAATCTTGGCTCATCACCTTCATTATGACCATATTTTCTATAACCAAGCAGGTCTATAAATACGTCTCTTTTAAATTTCATTCTGAAATCCAGGGCAAAAAGTATTGCATGCACCACTGCTTCGGCATCGTCTGCATTTACGTGTAATACCGGTGAAAGCGTAACTTTCCCGACATCTGTACAGTAAGTAGAACTTCTTGCATCCAAATAATTCGTTGTAAATCCAATCTGGTTGTTTACAACAATATGAATGGTTCCGCCGGTTTCATAACCTTCCAGCTGAGCCATTTGTACTATTTCATAAACAAGTCCCTGTCCTGCGATCGCGGCATCTCCATGCACCAGGATTGGTAACACTTTAGAGTTATCACCTTCGTAGCGACGGTCTTGTTTAGCACGCGTAATTCCTTCTACTACCGCACCTACAGTTTCAAGGTGTGAAGGGTTTGGTGCTATATTTATGTTTATTTCATTTCCGTTATCGGTAGTCCTGCAAGAGGTCCACCCAAGGTGATACTTTACATCCCCATCGAAAATGTCCTGTTCGTAATCTTTACCGTCAAATTCGCTAAAAATATCTTTAGCACTTTTTCCGAAGATATTTGTAAGGGTATTAAGCCTACCACGGTGAGCCATCCCCATTACAAATTCTTTCACACCAAATTCAGCTGCTTTTTCAATCAAAGCATCAAGTGCCGGAATTAAACTTTCTCCTCCTTCCAGAGAAAAACGCTTTTGCCCAACATATTTCGTATGAAGAAAACCTTCAAAAGAAACTGCTTCATTAAGTTTCTTAAGAATTTGCTTTTTCTGAGTTTCATCAAATTTTGGATGATTCTCATTGACGTTCAATTTATTCTGAATCCATTCAATTTCTTCCGGCTTACGAATATACATATACTCGATACCGATAGACTCGCAGTAAATCCTTTCAAGATGCCTGATGATCTCCTTCAGAGAAGTTGGTCCTATTCCAAGAATATCTCCAGCATTGAAAGTGGTACTAAGATCACTTTCCTCAAGTCCGAAATTTGAAATATCTAAGGTTGGTGAGTATTTTCTACGTTCTCTAACAGGGTTTGTTTTGGTGAACAAATGACCCCTGGTTCTGTAACCGTCAATTAAGCGGATTACCTGAAATTCTTTAATGACGTGTGCTGGTATTTCTCCTTCAGCAAAATCTACAGGAGCTTCCCCCAATACTTCTTCAGAAACACCATCTTGTTGCATTCCAAAGTCAAAACCTTGAAAAAAAGCCCTCCAACTGGGCTCAACACTATCAGGATGTTTTAAATATTGATCGTAAAGTTCTGCGAAATATGCAGTATGAGCAGCATTTAGAAATGAAAATCTATCCATAAAATTGAAACAAATGTTTCTTTTGTTTATAAAAACATAGCAAAAATACAATTTTTAAAAAAAACAGCTTGCAGGCATTATGATAATTCTCTATTGGATTATAGGAATTTTAACACTGCCCGAAATAGTGAGCCTTTTCAGCTTAAAATGAATAGCTTAAATATTTCTGGATTAAACCTGACGCTCCATAAGCATCTCACCAAATTTGCGAAGTGGTTCTTTCTTTTCATCAGATAACTGAATTTTATCCAGGATTTGAAAAGCTTTATCGGTGTAATTTTCAATCTCTTTTCTGGTAAGTTCGGCCGCTCCACTACTTTCAAAAAGTGATTTTACGGCTTCGATTTTTCCAGAATTTTCTGCAGGTGAAATCGTATATAAGTGTTCCAGTTGAAGAGCTTCGCTTTTGCTAGCAAGTTCCAGAGTTTTCAGGTAAAGAAAAGTTTTCTTATTCTCAATAATATCGCCTCCCGGTTGCTTTCCGAAGGTTTCAGGATCACCAAAAGCGTCCAGGTAATCATCCTGAAGCTGAAACGCAATTCCTAATAATCTGCCGTATTGGTAGATCGCTTCTTTACATTCTTTTGAAGTCTGAGCAACGATCGCACCCATTTGTAGAGAAGCACCAACGAGAACGGCGGTCTTATATTCGATCATCTTCAGATAATCATCAATACTTACATTATCCCTGGTCTCAAAATCTATATCATACTGCTGGCCTTCGCAAACCTCTATTGCAGTTTTTGTAAATAAAGAGGATAATTCCTTAAAAGTATCTCCTTCATAATTTTCAAAAAGCTGGTAGGCATTGATGAGCATTGCATCCCCAGAAAGGATACCCGTATTAATATCCCATTTCTCGTGCACGGTTTCTTTGCCTCTTCTTAGGGGAGCATCATCCATAATATCATCATGGACAAGGGAAAAATTATGAAAAACCTCAATCGCCAGTGCGGCATCCAGAGCTTTTTTATAGTTGCAGTCAAAAATTTCAGTCGCCATTAAAACCAGAACGGGTCTCAGCCTTTTCCCGCTTTGCTCAAGAATATAAACCATAGGCTCATATAAATTGGCAGGTTCTTTTACCCTGATCTTTTCGTGTAGATAGTCGATTATAGCTTCTCTATACTGGGAAATGGCATGCATGAATTGAAAAATTTTCCGCTAAAATACCATAATTGAAACTAATTCAAATTTAAAGCCCATGTTAAAAAATGGTAAACTTTGGAAACTTTTTTTGTTTATAAAGTTTCCTAGACATACTTTTGCATCAAATTTATAAGTGAGGTGAGAGAGAAAATTTTAAATACAGCCGCAGATATGTTTCTAACATATGGCTTTAAGAGTGTGACGATGGATGATATTGCCGAAGCTTTGGGAATATCTAAAAAGACCATTTACGCTCACTACTCTACAAAGAACAAGCTGGTAGTTGCGACAAGTTTACATGTGGTAGACAGAATTAATTGCGGAATCGATGAAATTAGGGAGAAGGGACAAAATCCTATTAAAGAGAATTACGAGATCAAGCATTTTGTGGTTCATCATTTAAAGGGAGAAAAGACATCTCCACATTATCAGCTTCAAAAATATTATCCAAAAGCCTATGACAGTTTAAAGAACAAGCAATTTGAGCTTCTGGAAAATTGCATGATAGATAATATTCAAAGGGGAATTGAAGGCGGTTACTACAGAAAAGATATTCGTGTAGATTTTATAAGCAGAATTCATTTTATCGGGATGATGGGTATTAAGGATACCGATCTTTTCCCTATCGAAGAATACAGCCATCCAAAATTGATGGAGTATTTCCTTGAATATCATTTACGAGCTATTTGCACACCCAAAGGAGTTAAAATTCTAGAAGAACTAATCAACAATAATGAGAAATAAAAAATTGAACATATTCAGTCTCCTGATGCTGATTTCAGCAACTCTGTTCGCTCAGGAAGACAGTTTAAAAACCTATCAATTCTCCCTGAACGAAGCGATAGAATTTGGACTAACAAATAATTATCAGTCAAAAATTGCCCAGAAAGATGTAGATATCGCCCTGAAACAGAAATGGGAGATCATCGCCCAGGGATTACCACAGATAAATGGTTCTGTAGACTATCAAAATTACCTGAAGCAGCCGGTTACATTATTACCTGCAGAAATTACAGGCGGTGAGCCGGGAACATTCACTCCGGTTACTTTTGGAACCAAACAGAGCATGAATGCTACAGGCACCTGGAATCAATTGATTTTTGACGGATCTTATATCGTAGGTATCCAATCTGTAAAAACCTTGCTACAAATTTCGAAAAATGCCAAAACAAAGACTGACCTGGAGATCAAGAACGGGATCATCAATGCTTATGGAAATGTTCTTTTAGCAGAGGAAAGCGTAGAAATCATTGAAAGAAACGTGGAAACTGTTCAGAAGAATTACGATGATACGCAGAAGATCTATGAAAATGGCTTAACCGAACAGGAAGATGTAGAGCAGCTGGAGATCACCTTACTGAGATTGAAGAACAACCTCAGCAGAAGTGAAAGAATGCGAGACATTTCTTATGAACTACTAAATCTTAGTCTGGGAATTCCGGTTGAGAATGATGTGGTTCTTACTGATGATCTTGATGCTCTTGCCATGCAATTCTACGATCCGGAAATATTGAACAGGAATATTCCGGTTGAAGAGAATATAGATTACAGGATCGCTAAAAATTCAGCAGAATCTGCAGAGATCCAGGTAAAACTTCAGAAAGCTAAAGCACTTCCAACCTTAAGCGGATTCGTGAATTACGGTTATCAAGGCTTCAGCAATAAATTTACTTTTCTTAATAGCGACCAGGAATATTTTGGCCAGTCGGTCTTAGGAGTGAGTCTAAATATCCCAATTTTCAGTAGCGGAATGAGAAGTTCCAGAACTCAGCAAAGAGAACTGGAATATGAGCAAGCAAAGCTGGATCTTGAGCGTACAGAAAACGAAGTGAAACGCCAGATAAATATGGCAAAAAGTGAATATGAATTCAGCATTGAAAATTATCAGAATTCAATTAGAAACCTTGAACTGGCAGAAAGAATTGAAGATAAGAACCAGATAAAATTCTTTGAAGGTATTGCCAGCAGTTTTGAACTAACCGAGGCGCAAAGACAATTATATTCAGCACAGCAGGAATATTTACAATCTATGCTGGATGTGATCACAGCGAAGGCTGAACTTGAAAATTTACTTGACACAAGAACTTACAACGATGAACAATAATCTCCCATTTATATTTAAGAATATGAAAAAGTTAATCCTATTAATTGGACTGCCTTTAATATTGATTTCCTGTGGTGAAGGAAAAAAGAATTCTACAGAAGCTGTTCTGGAGAGCAATGACACTGAGAAAATTCAGCAAAAGAGAGATGAACTTACCAATCAACTTGTTGAATTGGAAACAGAGATCAAACAGCTGGATGCAAAACTGAAGGAAATAAATCCTGAAAGAAATATTCCACTTGTGACTTCTTACGCAGTAGAATCTGAAAAATTCGATCACTTTCTTGAACTTCAGGGAAGCGTGGAAACTAAAAAGAATGTTGTCCTGAATGCTGAAATGGGTGGTGTACTGGAAAGAATATATGTAGAGGAAGGACAGAAAGTTTCAAAAGGACAGACTTTAGCGAAGATCGATGATGGTGGATTAAGCCAGCAACTTGCGCAGATGCAAACCCAGCTGGAACTTGCCAAGACAACTTTTGAACGCCAGAAAAGACTCTGGGATCAGCAAATTGGAAGCGAGATGCAATACCTTCAGGCGAAGTCTAATTACGAAGGCCAGGTGAATGCAGTGAACCAGATGAAAAGTCAGGTAGCGAAATCTGTAGTCACCGCACCTTTTTCAGGAGTTATAGATGATATCATTACCGAACAGGGAAATGTGGTTTCTCCGGGACAAACTCAGATCCTAAGAATTGTAAATCTTGATGATATGTATATCAAAACAGATATCCCTGAAAGTTATATTTCTAACGTGACTAAAGGTAAAACGGTAGAGGTGACTTTCCCGGTATTGGGTGACACGGTAGAAACAAAGATCAAGCAGACTGGAAGTTATATCAATCCTAACAACAGGACTTTTAATGCCGAGATCGAAGTACCGAATAAAGAAAAGAATATTAAGCCAAACCTGACGGCGCGTGTAAGAATTAACGATTACACCAATGAGAACGCCATTTTGGTTCCTCAGAATATCATTTCTGAAAATGCCGAAGGTCAGCAATATTTGTACGTTTTAGATGAGCAGGAAGATGACCACGCGGTTGCAAAAAGAGTGATCATTGAAACTGGAAAATCTCAAGGTGATAAGATCGAAGTTCTAAATGGTTTAAAGGACGGCGACATGATCATTCAGGAAGGTGCACGTAGTGTGAAAGAAGGACAAACCGTCAAACTAATCAATTACTAAGCTAATTATGGCGAAAAAGAAAACACATCTGGAAAAAGAGTTTGCTCTTTCTTCCTGGGCGATAAAGAACAAAACCACGATCTATGTGGGTATGATCCTTATCCTTTTCTTCGGTATTTCTGCTTATTTCAGCATGCCAAGGGAAAGCTTTCCGGAAGTAAAGGAAACCAAAATATACGTTAGTTCATTATACCCTGGAAATACTGCCGAGGATATTGAAAAACTACTAACTAACCCGTTAGAGGATAAGCTGAAAACGGTGAGTAACGTGGTGGAGATCACCTCTACTTCACAGGAAGATTACTCGATGATCATCGTGGAATTCGATGAAGATATTTCAGTAGAACTTGCCAAACAGAAAGTAAAAGATGAAATAGATTCTGAAACCTCCGGGGAAGACTGGCCAACCTTTAATGGTGCCAAGGTTGAACCCAATGTTTTCGAATTGAGTTTATCTGAAGAAATGCCAATTCTGAACATTAACATTTCCGGAGATTATCCTGTGATGAAGCTGAAGGAGTTTGGTGAATATCTTCAGGATGAGATTGAGAATTTACCGGAGATCAAAAAAGTTGATATTCGTGGTGCTCAGGATAAAGAAATTGAAGTTGCTGTAGATGTTTATAAAATGATGGCCTCTTCGGTTAGTTTCAATGATATCACCAGCGCCATTAATAATGGTAACATGACTATGTCTGCAGGTAATTATGTAACCAGCGGACAAAGAAGAACCATCAGAATTCTAGGTGAAATTGAAGATCCTCAGGCTCTTGAAAATTTCGTGGTAAAATCTGAAGACGGTGATAATGTTTACCTGAAAGATATTGCAGATATTACCTTCAAGGAAAAAGACAAAACCACTTACGCTCGTGAATTTGGTCATCAGGTAGTGATGCTTGATGTAAAAAAACGATCAGGTAAGAACATGGTTACTGCTGCTGAAAAGATCGAGGAGATCGTTAAAAAAGCTCAGGCAGATGTTTTTCCTTCTAATCTTGATATTTCCATCACCAATGACCAGTCGTCTAAAACTATTGGCCAGGTAGACGATCTTGTGAATAACATCATTTTCGGTATTATCCTGGTGGTGACCGTTCTAATGTTTTTCCTTGGATTTAAGAATGCACTTTTCGTAGGTTTCGCGATCCCGATGTCGATGTTCATGTCTTTAATGATACTGAATCAGCTTGGATATACTATGAATACGATGATTCTTTTCGGATTGATCATGGGTCTGGGAATGCTCGTGGACAACGGAATTGTAGTGGTTGAAAATGTGTATCGTCTCATGGATGAGGAAGGCTATAGCAGGATTGAAGCCGCCAAAGAAGGTATTGGTGAAATTGCCTTTCCTATTATTATTTCTACAGCTACTACAGTGGCAGCCTTTATTCCGCTAGGATTATGGCCAGGATTAATGGGGCAGTTCATGATGTATTTCCCGATCACCTTATCGGTAGTATTAGGATCTTCATTATTTGTAGCGATATTTTTTAACTCTGTACTTGTATCCCAATTTATGAGTACGGAAGATAGAAACATGCCATTAAAAACGATCATTAGAATTTCAAGCATTATTGCAGGAATAGGAATTTTGATCCTCATTTTTGGTGGAGAGTATCGCGCTCTTGGAACCCTGATGATATTTACAGCAATCATGCTTTGGGTTTACAGGTTATTCCTGAGAAAAATGGCAAATAAATTCCAGACAAGTTCACTTGTGAAACTAGAGAACTGGTACGAAAGAAGACTTACCTCTTCATTTAAAAAGAAAAGACCATATTGGATCGTTGGAGGAACCTTCTTGTTATTGATCGTAGCATTTATGGCTTTTGGAGCCTCGCTAGCATCACAAAGAACCAAAGTAGAATTCTTCCCGGACAACAAACCAAATCAGATCATTGTTTATATCGAATATCCTGAAGGAACTGATATTGAAAAAACCAATGCCATCACTAAAGAAATAGAACAGAGAGTATATAAAGTTCTGAATAGTGATGAATATATGGATGACGGTTATAACTTTATGGTAGAAAGTGCCGTTTCCCAGGTTGGTGAAGGTGCTGGTAACCCTCAGACCGATGGAGGTTCGGCTGCAGAAATGCCGCATAAAGGTAAGATCACCGCTTCTATGCGAGAATACAAATATCGTAGAGGAAAAGATAGTGAGATCTTACGTCAGAAAGTTCAGGAAGAACTTGCAGGAATTTATCCTGGAGTACTTATTTCCGTAGAAAAAGACCAGAACGGTCCTCCTGCTGGTGCGCCAATTAACATCGAACTTGAAGGAGATGACTATAATGAATTGATCGCCGTTGCAGAACAAATGCGAGAGTATATCAATACTAAAAATATCCCTGCAATCGATGAGCTTAAGATCGATGTGAACAAAGACAAGCCATCTATGCTTGTGGAAGTAGATCGTGAAAAGGCTGGAGAACTTGGAGTGAGTGCTGGACAGGTTGGACAGCAACTTAGAAACTCGATCTTCGGAACAAAAGCCGGAGTTTACAAAGAAGGTGGTGAAGATTATGATATCTACGTAAGATTTAACGAAGATAGCAGGTATGATAATAGTGCTTTATTCAACCAGACGATAACATTCAGAAATAATAAAGGTCAGCTAAGGGAGATTCCTGTTTCGGCGGTTACTTCCAAAAGCAATAAATCTGGATTTAGCGCTATAAAACACAGGGATACGAGAAGAGTGGTTACTATTTACTCTGCATTAACTCCTGGTTATACGGATGCTGGCGCAGCAGTAGGACAGATCCAGAATGAAATGAGAAATTTCCATGGTGTTCCAGATAATATTAAGATCGATTACACCGGACAGATCGAAGAGCAGAATAAACAACAGGCATTCCTGATGGGCGCTTTCTTTAGCGGATTAGGCTTGATCTTCCTTATTCTGATCTTCCAGTTCAATTCGGTTTCAAAACCTTTAATAATTATGATCGCGATATTCCTAAGTTTAATCGGAGTATTTGGAGGAATTGTAATTACAGGGTCTGCTTTTGTAATCATGATGACCATGATGGGAATTATTTCTCTCGCGGGTATTGTTGTGAATAATGGGGTAGTTCTGCTTGATTATGCTCAACTCCTCATCGACAGGAAAAAGCTCAGACTTGGAGTTCCGGAAGAAGAATTTTTATCTAAAGATGAACTTTTACTTACCATCATTAGAGCAGGTAAAGCACGTTTAAGACCGGTATTGCTAACAGCGATCACCACGATATTAGGACTTATACCTTTAGCGATAGGTCTGAATTTGGATTTCTTCTCGCTGTTCAGCGAGTTTGATGCAAACATTTATTTTGGTGGTGATAACGTGATCTTTTGGGGGCCGCTGGCATGGACAGTAATTTATGGATTACTTGTAGCTACATTCCTTACTTTGATCATTGTGCCGCTATTGTTCTATATGGCAATTAGAATCAAGATGTGGATCCATTCAAATAGAAGTAATACAGAAACTGCAACCAGAAAAGATCCTGAAGTTGTAGAATACGCAGAGTAAATTTACACAGAATAAATAAAAAAAGCCCGAAGCATTGCTTCGGGCTCTTTAATAATATAACTTTTTCTCTATAGGTTATTTACCAGAGAACTATCGCTTTTCCAGCTATTCACATTCGCGATTACGCTATTTTTATAGTCCACTTCAGTAAGTTTATTTTCAGACCAGAAAAACCATTTCCCGTTCTTTTTACCATTTTCGTAATTCGCGATGGCTGTCTTTTCACCATCTTGGTTGTAAGAAATCCATTTTCCGTGGAGTCTCCCGTCCTTGTACGTACCTTCCTGTCTAACACTTCCATCTTCATAATAAAACGTTCCTTTAATTAGATCTCCCTCTCTTTCAAATGCAGGTTCAGGGGTATTATCTTGCGCCAATGCAGTTCCTCCTACCAGGAATACTGTGGCTAAAAATAAATTCTTTATAGTTTTCATAGCTCTTTTCAGTTAACATTAACCTTACAAATATAGCCAAAGTTTACAAATAAGCAATAATTAGGTAACGTTAAGTTAACATTGGGGTCTTTTTAAACTGTTTTTCAAGGTCTTACAATTTGAAGAAATGATAACATTGAAATATTAATCAATAATTTTTAATCATTAATGGTTCAGTAAAAGTGTTTAACTTCTTACTTTTGTGCCCATTCTAAATTTGAAGGATAAAATGTATAGAAGTCACACCTGCGGTGAATTAAACGCACAACAGATAGGTAATAAAGTAACTCTCTCTGGATGGGTTCAAAAAGTGAGAAACAAAGGATTTATGATCTGGGTAGATCTTCGCGATCGCTACGGGTTAACCCAGTTGATATTTGATGAGGAACGTTCTTCAAAAGAATTGATGGATAAAGCCGGAAGCCTGGCGCGTGAATTTGTAATTCAGGTTGAAGGTTCTGTGATTGAAAGAGAATCTAAAAATCCTAATATTGCTACCGGTGAAATTGAAGTGCTTGTAGAGGATTTCAAGATTCTGAATTCTTCTAAAACTCCGCCGTTCACTATAGAAGACGAAACCGATGGTGGTGAAGACCTTAGAATGAAATACCGCTACCTGGACATAAGGAGAAATCCGGTAAAGAATAAATTAATGTTCCGCCACCAGGTAGGAATGAAAGTAAGGAATTACCTTTCTAATGAAGGTTTTATTGAGGTCGAAACTCCTTACCTGATTAAATCTACTCCAGAAGGTGCTCGAGACTTCGTTGTTCCTAGCCGAATGAACGAAGGTCAGTTTTACGCGCTTCCACAGTCACCACAAACTTTCAAACAGTTATTGATGGTAGGTGGAATGGATAAATATTTTCAGATCGTAAAGTGCTTTAGAGATGAAGATCTTAGAGCTGATCGACAGCCGGAATTCACTCAGATTGACTGCGAAATGGCTTTTGTAGAGCAGGAAGATATTTTGAATATTTTCGAAGGCCTTACCAGGCATTTACTTAAGGAAATCAAAGACGTAGATGTAGCTGAATTCCCAAGAATGACCTACGACGATGCCATGAGAAAATATGGTAATGACAAACCGGATATTAGGTTCGGGATGGAATTTGCCGAATTAGATGACCTTGCAAAGAACAAAGGCTTCAATGTATTCGATCAGCAGGAATTGGTAGTAGGAATTGCTGTTCCGGGTGCTGCTAGCTATACAAGAAAAGAGATCGACAATCTTATTTCCTGGGTTAAAAGACCACAGGTTGGTGCAAACGGACTTGTTTGGGCGAAATATAATGAAGACGGAAGTTTAAAATCTTCTGTAGATAAATTTTATTCTCAGGAAGATCTCAAAGCATGGGCTGAAGCTACCGGAGCAAATCCAGGAGATTTAATTCTGGTTATGGCAGGAGATTCAGCAAAGACCAGAACTCAGTTAAGTGCTTTAAGAATGCATTTAGGAAACGAGCTTGGCCTAAGAAAAGCTGATGAATTTGCTCCGTTATGGGTAGTAGATTTCCCTCTTTTAGAATGGGATGAGGAAACTGAAAGATTCCATGCGATGCACCATCCCTTTACCTCACCAAAGAAAGAAGACTTCGCACTTTTGGAAACAGAACCGGCAAAAGTAAGAGCCAATGCCTATGATCTAGTTTTAAATGGTAACGAAATTGGTGGAGGATCTATAAGAATTCACGATAAAGAGACGCAGTCTCAAATGTTCAAATATCTTGGTTTTACTCCTGAAGAAGCAAAAGAGCAATTCGGATTTTTAATGGACGCATTCCAGTATGGCGCTCCTCCACATGGTGGAATTGCTTTTGGATTTGACAGACTTGTAGCAATACTTGGTGGACAGGAAAGTATTAGAGATTTCATCGCCTTCCCTAAGAATAATGCGGGTCGGGATGTTATGATAGATGCTCCTGCAAAACTTGATGAACAGCAACTTAACGAGTTACATCTTAAGTTGAAATTATAAAATAAAGATCCCGCGTATTGCGGGATTTTTTATATTCACAGGCTTAATCATTAGAATGTGACGAAATTCAGAAATTCATTACTGCATAAATTTTTGAACTGGAAATCCAGGAATCTTTCTCATCGTCAGTTCTTAATGTTTTTAAGCGCTGTGATAGGTTTTATTGCCGGTATATTCGCGGTGATCATCAAAAACCTTACACATTTAATTCAGTCCTTATTAGAGGGAGAATTTATAGCGAATTATCACGATGCTTTTTATTTTATATTTCCGGTTATCGGTCTCCTGATCGTTTATCTGATTATTAAATTTATTCTCAGAAGGAAGGTAGGACACGGTATTCCCACAACCCTTTACGCGATATCCAGGCAGAAAGGGATCATGAAACGATTCCAAATGTACGCATCGCTAATAACGGCACCTATTACAGTGGGTTTTGGTGGTTCTGTAGGACTGGAAGGACCAACGGTTGCCACCGGTGCATCCTTAGGATCGAACATTTCCAGGATTTTCCTGATGAATCAGGCATCAAGAACCTTATTGATTGGTTGTGCAGCTGCCGGTGCCATGTCTTCAATTTTCAAAGCTCCAATTGCGGCTATTATTTTTGCCATTGAAGTTTTTAGTCTGGACCTTACACTAGCCTCCTTATTGCCATTGTTGACAGCTTCGGTTTCAGCAATTCTCACCTCCTATTTTTTCTTTGGAAGTGAGATCATTTTACCTTTCAAACTGGAAGATGCTTTTACTATTTCCGAAGTGCCTTATTATATTTTACTGGGAATTATAGCTTCGGTTTGTTCGGTATATTTTTCGAAAATCTATTTCGGGTCCACCCGACTCCTGGCAAAGATCTCATCTCCATTTGTCCGGCTCATCATGGCAGGATTAGGACTGGGAACACTCATATATTTTATTCCTCCATTGTATGGTGAAGGTTATAATGTTATAAATAACCTGCTACAGGAAAATTACTTGCAGGCTTTAGGAACCAACCTATTTAATGCCTATCTGGAAAACATCTGGGTGGTCATAATTTTACTGGCCGGTTTGGTGATATTCAAAATCATAGCTTCTGCGCTAACATTTAGTGCTGGTGGAGTTGGTGGTATTTTTGCACCGGTGATGTTCATGGGAAGTGCTATGGGTCACTGTTTCGCTCTTATTATCAATAACCTTGGCATATTTAAACATCAAATCTCGGTAAGTAATTTCACCCTGGTGGGAATGGCCGGTTTGATGGCTGGTGTTTTACACGCGCCGCTCACAGCGATCTTTCTTATTGCTGAACTCACCCACGGTTATGAACTATTTATACCCTTAATGATAACTGCTGCGATCTCATATATGATCACAACTAAATTCGAACCACATTCAGTTTATACAATGGAACTGGCGCAAAGAGGAGATTTACTAACTCATGATAAAGATCAAACCGTTCTTACCTTAATGAATATTTCCCAAGTGGTAGAAAAGAATTTTATCCCTTTGGAAATTGATATGAATCTTGGTGATGTGATTCATCAGGGAGTAGTTAAATCCTCAAGAAATATCTTTCCTGTAATAGATGAGGATAGAAAATTTATGGGTATTATATTATTAGATGACATACGGTCTATCATGTTCAATGAAAAGCTATATGACGAGGTGAAAGTTCAGGATATCATGCAACAGGCTCCGGAAACCATCGATATTGAGAATGACCGCATGAAAGTGATCATGAAGAAATTCCAGGAAAGTAAAGCATGGAACTTACCGGTAGTTGAAAAAGGGAAGTATGTTGGTTTTATTTCTAAATCAAAATTACTTACCGCTTACCGGCAGAAATTAATAGAAGTGACTGTTTAGTCGATTAAAAATATTGTAGGAAATGAAAATATTCATGAAAATTCTAGGGATCGCAATTTTAATAGCTATCGGCGTTGGATTCTATTTCAGGTTGACCGATAGAATTTTAACCGGAGACAGGATTATCGGAATATCGGTTCTGGCAAGCGCATTTATACTCATGCCAATCTTTTTGGCAGTGCGATGGAGGGGAAAAAAATTAAAGGATTATACTCTGTCTGAGGAGAATATGAAAAAAATGAGAGATAAAGGAATCGACTAAACTCTCACAAAAAAAATCATAAAAAAAACTGATTTTCAGCCAATTCTAATTTTTTATCTATTATGTTTGTGCTTTATTAATTATTATTTTTTATGCAAGGCACAGTAAAATTTTTTAATGAATCTAAAGGTTATGGATTCATTACTAACGACGACACCAAAAGAGACATTTTCGTACACATCACTGGTTTAAACGGTGAAACTATCCAGGAAGGTGATAGAGTTGAGTACGAAGAAACAGAAGGAAGAAAAGGAGTGAACGCTACAGAAGTACGCGTGATCGAATAATATATTTTTTCTGATTACAGAGTAAAAAAGCCGCTTTTTAGCGGCTTTTCTTATGTTTAGTTCTGAGTTTTAAGACTTTCTCCTACTCCTTTCAACATGGTTCTGGTTAATTTCTCCAGATCGAAATCATGTTCCCAACCCCAGTCTTTACGAGCTTCAGAATCATCAATACTTGAAGGCCACGATTCAGCAATACTTTGCCTGAAATCCGGAGCGTATGAAATTTCAAAATTCTCTATATGCTTTCTGATCTCTCCAGCTAACACTTCAGGAGTAAAGCTCATTGCAGCAAGATTATAAGAGGATCTTACTTTGATCTTTTCCGCAGGTGCCTGCATAATATCTACGGTTGCTTTGATCGCATCATCCATGTACATCATAGGCAGCGCAGCATCTTCCGCCAGGAAACTTATGTAAGAAGAATTCTTTAGTGCTTCGTGAAAGATCTCAATAGCATAGTCTGTGGTTCCACCACCAGGTAATGTCTTATAAGAAATAATTCCAGGATATCTGATGCTTCTCACATCAACACCGAATTTTCGGTGATAATATTCACACCATCTTTCACCGGTCTGCTTGCTAATCCCGTAAACTGTAGTTGGCTCCATTACCGTTGTTTGCGGAGTATCATCTTTAGGAGTTGTTGGTCCAAAAACAGCAATACTTGATGGCCAGAACACCTTTTTAATTATACCTTCCTTAGCAATATTTAAAATATGGAACAGGGAATCCATGTTTAGGTCCCAGGCTTTCATTGGAGCTTTTTCTGCAGTAGCACTAAGCATGGCTGCCATTAGGTAAACTTCTTTTACCTCATAATCTGCGATCACTTTTCTAATGTGAACCTCATCTGTAGCATTAAGGATCTCAAAAGGACCAGATTGCATTAACTCTTCTGCTCCTTCCCTGATATCACTCGCGATCACATGATCGTTTCCATGAATATCCCTTAGTTTCAACGTAAGCTCTGTACCAATTTGTCCGCAGGCACCAATGATTAAAATCCTTCCGGCCATAAATTAAAATTTTTGCAAATATATTTATTTATACAGAGGAATCGATAATCTTAATATTTTCTTGACGTTCTTTATTAAGAATCATTCAATGATTTTTTATTCTGAGTAAATCCAGCAAATATTGAATAACTTTGTAATACTTTGAATATTCCACTATGTATAGATTGATCTATTTTCTTCTGATAATTAGTATAATTTCATGTAAATCTGAACAAGATAGCAAGGATTCTATCGAAGACAAACAGGATACTACCGCTTTTCAGAAAAAACTGAAGATAGAAGAACCTCAATTTACCCTGGAACCTGAAGCACGAAAATATGCTCTTAACTGGGTAGAATATATCACTGCGCAGAATGAAATTAGACAATTGGAAGATGCATCCATTAATGACGTTATGAATAATGCGCCACTTATCGCGCAGATCATGGAATCGCTTAAAAATTCGGTTCCAGATAGTTTGAGATCGGTTGCTGTAGAATCCAGGCTGAATGTTGTAAATACCAAAGCACAGCTTTTAAAGCAATATTCAGGAAAGCAGGAACCAGATGCCGAAGAGATTGCGCAGACTACGCAAGAATTGCATTCAGAATTCACAAATCTAAAACTTCAAATGAACGAGATATTCTTAAAATCTCTGGAAGATTTTGAAAAGGAACTCGATGAGTTTGAAAAATTAGAAAGAGAACAGGATTCAATTTCAGAAGACTTTTAACCAATCACTAAAAGTTGTAACTTTTAAGAAACTTAGACCAATGAAAAAATCTTTAATCTTCACTTTAGTATTCACAGCTTTGCTTTCGTTTAATAACCTGAACGCACAGGTTAAGAATACTGAAGAGAACATCAGCGCTGTCAAGAGACAGATCAATAAGACCATCGGAAAATGGCATAAAGCAGCGGCTGCTGCGAATTTTGATGATTATTTTAATTTAATGACCGAGGATGCCATCTTTATAGGAACCGACGCTACTGAAAACTGGACTTTACCAGAATTCAAGAAGTTCTCTAAACCGTATTTTGATGCCGGCAAAGCCTGGAACTTCTCAACGCTGGAAAGAAATCTATATGTTCATGAAAATATTAGGGTTGCATGGTTTGATGAACTGCTGGATACACAAATGGGAATTTGCAGAGGCTCTGGTGTATTGATGAAAGAGAACGGAAAATGGAAAATTCATCATTACGTGCTTTCAATTGCTGTTCCTAACGAGAACGTAGATGAGCTTACCCTAATGAAGAAAGATTTTGATGAAAAACTTATCAAAAAGCTGAAAAGAAAACAGAAATAAGCGAAATCTGATGTGGGCTTCCCATGTTAGATTTTGAATCGCAATAACTTAACGCCAAAGATCCGCTGAGAAAACCTTTGAATTTTTAGCGGATTTTTTACTTTAGCGAGCATATTTACATTTATCAATTAAAACAATGAAAAAAACAAACAGATTTCTTCTTTTATCCTTAGTTGGAGCAGGTCTTTTTACAGCTTGTAACGATGATGATAAGAAAGTAGAAGAAAAAGATGAGGAGATCCATGGTATTAACCTTGCGTACATGGATACCACAACAACCCCGAATGAGGACTTTTTCCGTTTTGTGAATGGAGCCTGGCTGGACAGCACAGAGATCCCTAACGACCGTACAAGATGGGGAAGTTTTGATGAACTGCGCCAGAGAACAGATGAAGATGCTTTGGCACTTCTAAATAAAACTGCAGAAACCGACAGCCTTGATGGTACCACAGATTCTGGAAAAGCCGTTTATCTTTATAAGAGTATCATGGACACCGTGACCAGAAATGAACAAGGTGTTGAGCCGGTTAAACCGTACCTGGCAAAAATAGACTCCATTCAGTCTAAAGAGGATCTTCAGGATTATCTAGTTGAAATGAGCGAATATGGAAGCGCAGGATTCTTTTCTTTCGGTGTTGGTGCCGATAGCAAGAATTCAGATATGAACGCTGCCTACCTTAGTCCATCAGGTCTTGGACTTCCTGAAAGAGATTATTATTTACTGAACGATTCAGATTCTAAAGATAAAAGAGAAAAGTACAAGACTTTTATCACAGAAATGCTTCAGTATATAGACTATTCAGAAGAGGATGCTTCTAAAGCTTCTGAAACTATCCTTGCTTTTGAAACTAAACTTGCAGAACCTCGCCTGGATAAAGTTGAACGTCGTGATGCCAGAAAAACTTACAATCCAATGACGGTTGCCGAAATTCAGAAAATGACTCCGGCATTCCAGTGGAACGAATATTTTGAAGGTATTGGTGCAAAAGATCTTGATACTGTGATCGTTTCGCAACCAAAATATATGAGGGCTTTACAAAGTCTTATCGCTGAAAATTCTGTTGAAGAATGGAAAACTTACCTAAAGTGGGACCTTTTCAATAACGCTGCTTCTGCTCTAACCACAGATCTTGAAAGAGAATCATGGGAGTTTTACAGCAAAACTCTTAGAGGAGCTAAAGAACAAAGACCAAGAGACGAAAGAGCTTTAGGGTCTATAAATGGAATTCTTGGTGAAGCACTTGGAAAACTTTATGTAGCTGAACATTTCCCTCCAGCGGCAAAAGAGAGTGCAAAAGAAATGGTAGACAACATTCTTAAAGCTTACGAAACCCGAATTAATAACCTTAGCTGGATGAGCGAGGACACCAAGAAAAAAGCGCTTGAGAAACTAAGTACTTTTAATGTGAAAATTGGTTATCCTGACGAATGGAGAGATTATAGCGATCTTGAAATCGTGAGCCCGGCAGATGGAGGTTCTTACTTCCAGAATATGTTGAACGCTCAAAAATGGAGAGTTGCAGAGAATATGGCAGATCTTGGTCAGCCAGTAAATAAAGATGAGTGGTTCATGTCTCCGCAAACCGTGAATGCATATTACAACCCTCGTTATAATGAGATCGTTTTCCCGGCAGCTATTCTTCAGCCACCTTTCTACGATTACAAAGCTGATGCGGCTGTAAATTATGGTGGAATTGGAGCTGTGATCGGTCACGAGATCTCTCATGGTTTTGATGATAGTGGAGCTCGTTTTGATGCAGAAGGAAACCTGAACAACTGGTGGACAGATAAAGATCTTGAGCAGTTTGAAGGACTTGGAAATGATCTGGCTGAACAATACAGTGCTATTGAAGTGATGGACAGTGTATATATCAACGGGAAATTCACCCTTGGAGAAAATATTGGTGATCTTGGTGGTGTTAATGCCGCGTACGACGGACTTCAAATACATTTAAAAGAAAATGGTGATCCTGGTAAAATTGACGGTTATTCTCCGGAACAACGTTTTTTCCTTTCATGGGCAACCGTTTGGAGAACCAAAATGCGTGATGAAGCTTTAAGAAACAGAATCAAAACAGATTCTCATTCTCCAGGAATGTACAGAGCTTATGTGCCGCTTCAGAACATCGATGCGTGGTACGATGCCTTCGCTATTAAAGAAGGAGATAAAATGTATGTAAAACCAGATGAAAGAGTGAGAATCTGGTAATATCATCATATTAATAATATCAAGACCGGTTAATAGCCGGTCTTTTTTTTGCGCTAAAATGATTTTACGAAATTCTATACTACAATACTAACAATGATATTTTTTCTCTTAAATCGGCCAAGCTTTGTAGGATTTTTTTAGTTTTGTGAAAATTTTAAGATTTTCCTGAGCAAAGCATTGCTCTCCAATTCAAAGTTTTAGTTTTAAAATGAAATACTTCACCACTTTAATTCTGGTTTTTACATCGATTTCTATTTTTTCTCAAAAAGTTTACGATTATCCAGAAGCTCCGAAAGACTCTACCACAAATGTTTATTTCGATGAGGTTATTGCCGATCCTTACCAGTGGATGGAAGATCCTAACAATCCAGAATTAGATGAATGGCTGGATGAGCAAGTCAGTATTACAAAAAAATTATCCAGCAGGCAAACCAATTTCTGGAGTCTTCGTAAGCAGGTTGCTGCCATGTTCAGGATACAAAGAGAAAACACAAGGGATTATGTTGAGGTAGAATCTAAAAAGGACAAATTTGATACTAAGCATGAGTGGAATCCTTATACAAGTAGTTCTGATTTCTTTTACAAACTTGAGGAACAGAATAACTGGAAAAAGCTTATAAAGGGAAATGAACTGATTAAAAAGAAAGGCGATCATGTTCTTTACAGGCATTCTAGTATCAATGAAAAAGAGAATTTAATGGCTCTTGCCGTTTCACTAAATGGTAGTGACTGGGCTACGGGATATATTTTTGATCTAACCACAGGTCAGAAATTTCCATATACCATAGAAAATATTAGAACTGGGTCAAATTTTGAATGGAATGGTCGCGATCTTTATTATACCAGTTATAATAAACCAAAAGAAGGAAGAGAATTATTAGATAAGGCGACCGGTCAGAAATTAAATAAGCTTTCCTTAAGTAAAACCGATGTGCAACCGGAGCTTGTTTATAAAAATCCCGATACCACAGGTATTAATGGTTTTAGTTTTGATATTTTGAATGAGAAATTACGTTTATATCATCCTGTAAATTCCCGAGGCAAGTGGTATAGATCCATATCCATCGCTGATCTTACGCAGGAAAATTTCTTCCCAAGAAGATTTATAGTTTACCCGGCAGATGACAAACAGGAATTAAGGATAGTTCACACCAAGAACGATTCGATTTTCTTAAGAACTAATATTGGAGCACCAAACGGGAAAGTGCTTCTGGCCAATATTAATACACCGAATAAGCTTAGCGAATTAATTCCCGAATATGATCTTGATCTTCAATACGTAAACAAATTAGGTAAAGGCAAACTTGCCTGTATTTATAGAAAAGACGGACAGAACTTTGCACTAATTTTTGACATGAAGGGTGAATTAATTCGCAAGATAGATTTTCCAAAGGGTAAGAGACTGAACGATTTTTACGAATTATCTGATGAAGCTGAATACACAAATTTCAGTATCAATTCCTTTTATCATCCTAAAACATGGTATCAGCTAAACCTAAAAACCCTGGAATTTAAACCAGCTGAATCGGTGATAGTACCTTTCGGGGTTGAAAACCTGGAAACAAGATTTGTCACCTATACATCTAAAGATGGCATCGAGGTAGACATGTATATTACTTGTGATAAGAATACTGTTCTGGACGGAACCAATCCAGTACTTATGTACGGTTATGGTGGATATGGAACCACAGTTGAGCCATTTTTTGAAAAAACCACTGGGCTATTATTGGCTCACGGAGGTATTCTAGCAGTTCCTAACGTTAGAGGTGGCGGCGGAAAAGGCGATGACTGGGCACTAGCCGGCAGAAAACTAAACAAGCAAAAGGCCATAGATGATTTTATTGCTGCAGGTGAATATCTTATTGATAATAAATATACCAATCCAGATAAGCTGGTAATTAACGGAGGTTCTCACGGCGCCCTATTGGTAGAATCTTCAGCAATTCAACGTCCGGAGCTTTTTAAAGCGGTAATTGCTGAGGCCGGGCCTTATGACATGCTTAGGTTCAGTAAATTTACCGTGGGTGGTCTTAGTGGTAACCTTAAAGAATTCGGAAATCCCGATAATATTGAAGATTATAAAAATCTTAAGTCCTACTCACCCTTGCACAATATTGAGGACGGAAAACTTTACCCGAACACTTTATTGATCACGGGAGATACAGATGATCGAGTTCCACCATTACATACGTATAAATTCCTGGCAAAACTTCAGGAGGAGGCAGATCCTAAAGGTTTGTACCATATGTATATAACTCCTGGATCGGGCCATGGAGGCGCACTTTCCCAGGAAGATTGGGAAGCTAAAACTTTATACGAATATTACTTTATGTTCGAACAACTTGGAATAAAAATTTAAAGGTTCAGATTAAATTTCATGTAGTTTAATTGATTAATTTTCAGAATATTAATAAGCTGAAAATGAAATTAAATTCCCTGTTTATTTTTTTGGCAGTGTTTTTCTTAAATGCTGAAACTTCAAATTCTGGTATAAGTGTTTGCAGTCAGGAGGATAATTTTGACTGGATAATTGGAGAATGGGTTAGAATTAATGACAAAGAAGGAATTACTACTACTGAAAAATGGGAGAATTCATCTGATAATATGTATTCCGGGATTGGCCTCGCTAGCAAAGATGGCGAAATTGTTTTTAGAGAAGACCTCAGGATTTTAAAGAAAAATGATACCTGGATTTACGAAGTTACTGGAGTAAATTCGGATACAACCAATTTTTTAATTAGTTCGATTACTTCAAACTCTTTTACCGCAATAAACCTTGATAATCCATTTCCTAAAGAAATAAATTATCGTGCAGAAGAAGGCAGACTGATCGCTGAAATTTCAGATGACGAGAATAAAATAGTTTTTGAGTTTAGGAAAGATCAGAAATAAAGAAACGCATTCTGAATATGCTCTATCCGTGTTCCGGCTTTATTCTTTATGATCGCTATAATATCGAAACGAACATCTACCTCTAAACCGGAATCTTCCACATAGAAATTCATGGCTTTAACCAGCTGCTGGATCTGTTTTGGCTTTACAAAATCCTGTGGATTTCCAAATTCCGGTGTGCTCCTTGTTTTTACTTCAGCAGCGATGATTAATCCTCCCCTTTTTGCTATGATGTCTACTTCAGCTTTCTGATAGCGATAGTTCAGCTCAAGGATCTCGTATTCCTTCAATCTTAGATACTCCAAAGCCAGCTCCTCCCCTTTTTTACCAAGTTCGTTATGCTCTGCCATGGTTTATACTTTGATTACATTGCGTAGTTGATCATTATAGAACCTACCTTTAATTCCATTGCTTGAATCTCTTCTGGAGAGGCTTTGATAATCTTATCTCCATAGAATTTATTGTCAGGCTTATTTCCTGCTTTTAAGAATACTCTTAACCCGCTCTTCTCAAGCTTACCACCATTCCAATCTACAGCACCGCTATAATCCCATCCAAAACCGTAAAATGCGATCTCTTTCCCGTTCATTTCATTCAGCTCAGCATAGGTCGTCCCGATATCTACTCCAGTCTCAGAATTCCATTTTCCATTGCTGGAATAACGTAGGTCGTAAATATCTTTTCTGTTTTTATCCTGCCAGGTAATATGAAGTTCATTTTCGGTTCCAGGATACAGGATAGTAAAAGGTCTTTCATCAGTCCCTTCTTCAAAAATATCGGCCCCTTCTTCAATATTAGCATCAGGATAATTTTTATCTATATCTTCAGCGCTCATTCTTCCGAGATTTTCAACGGTATACTTGGCTGAACTTCCAGAAGTTCCTTTTTTTGCACTATTACAAGCTACGATTAAAAGTAAGGTTGCAACTATAAATATTTTACGCATTTTAGTGTCATTTTGGGTAAAAGTAGAAAGTTATTCTTAACAGCTTTTGCCTTTTACAAGAATTTAACGCGTAATCGAACGCCTTTGCTTAACTTTACGGCTCTTAAAAAAGGACTTAGAATAATGAACAAAAATCCTCAGAGATTTACGATTACAGCGGCCTTACCTTATACAAATGGGCCTATTCATATTGGACATTTAGCCGGTGTTTATGTTCCGGCAGATATTTATTCCCGTTTTCTTCGAATGCAGGGGCACGATGTGGCCTTTGTTTGCGGTAGTGATGAGCACGGTGTGCCTATTACCATTAAAGCGAAAAAAGAGGGAGTAACTCCGCAGGATGTAGTTGATAAATACAACGGGATCATTAAAAAATCCTTTGAAGATTTTGGAGTAAGCTTTGATAATTACTCCAGGACTTCTGGAAAAACTCATCACGATACGGCTTCAGCATTTTTCAAGAAAATGTATGACGATGGTAAATTCATTGAAGAATCTACCGAGCAATTATATGATGAAGAAGCAGGACAGTTTCTGGCTGATAGGTTTGTGACCGGTACCTGCCCAAAATGTGGAAACGAAGAAGCTTATGGTGATCAGTGTGAAAATTGTGGTACTTCGCTAAATGCTACAGATCTTATCAATCCAAAATCCGCAATTACTGGTGCTGTTCCAACTTTAAAGGAAACACGCCACTGGTTTCTTCCGCTTGATCAATATGAAGACTGGTTGAAAGAATGGATCCTGAAAGGTCATAAAGCCGACTGGAAATCGAATGTTTACGGTCAGGTGAAATCATGGATAGACGATGGGCTTCGTGCTCGTGCCGTAACCCGTGACCTGGAATGGGGAATTCCTGTTCCTGTTGAAGGAGGCGATGGAAAGGTGCTTTACGTATGGTTTGATGCGCCTATTGGCTACATCTCTTCTACCAAAGAGTGGGCTGAACGTGAAGGTAAAGACTGGGAGCCATACTGGAAAGATGAGAACACGAAATTGGTTCATTTCATCGGAAAAGATAATATCGTTTTTCACTGTATTATTTTCCCGGTAATGTTGAAAGCTCATGGAGAATATATACTTCCGGAAAACGTACCTGCCAACGAATTCCTGAATTTGGAAGGAAAGAAACTTTCTACCTCCAAGAATTGGGCAGTTTGGTTACATGAATACCTTGAAGATTTCCCGGGACAGCAAGATGTTTTAAGATATGTTTTAACGGCGAATGCTCCGGAAACTAAAGACAACGATTTTACCTGGAAAGATTTCCAGGCTAGAAATAACAATGAACTGGTTGCCATCTTCGGAAACTTTATTAACCGTGTGGTGGTTCTAACTAATAAATATTATAACGGAATTGTTCCTGAACCGGGTGAATATTCTGAAGTTGATGAAAAGACGATCGCTGAGTTAAAAGCTTATCCATCTGTGATCGCAAGTTCTATTGAAAGATACAGATTCAGAGAAGCTCAGGGAGAGTTAATGAATCTTGCCAGGCTGGGTAACAAATACCTTGCAGATGAGGAACCATGGAAACTTATAAAAACAGACGAAGAACGCACGAAGACCATCATGTATGTGGCACTTCAGATCGCTTCTGCCCTGGCCATTATCAGCGAACCTTTCCTCCCATTCACCTCAGCAAAATTGAAAAAGATGCTGAATCATGTGGATGAAAATTCAGATAATACACCAGATTGGGAAATTATAGGAACCAAAGAGGCTCTAATTCCGGGTGGTCATAAAATTGGAAAAGCTGAATTATTATTCAGCAAGATTGAAGATGAGCAAATGGAAAAACAACTAGAAAAATTAGAAGCTACTAAAACCGCCAACGCCATGGAAGATCAGCAGGCAGAGCCTCAAAAAGATATTGCAACTTTCGAAGATTTCACAAAAATGGATCTTCGTGTAGGAACTATCATCGAGGCAGAGAAAATGCCGAAAACCAAGAAACTGATGGTTCTCAAAGTAGATACAGGAATTGACAAAAGAACCGTGGTTTCAGGAATCGCAGAACATTTTAAAGCAGAAGAAATCATTGGTAAAAAAGTGACCGTTCTTGTAAATCTTGCACCTAGAAAACTTCGCGGAGTGGAAAGTGAAGGAATGATCTTGATGACTGAAAATGGCGAAGGAAAACTGGTTTTTGTCAACCCTGATGAAGAAGGCGTTAAAAGCGGAACAACTATAAATTAAAATTGAACGCCTCACCTTTGTGAGGCTTTTTTATTTTTATGCTCAAAATCGCTTTTCATCCCATCTATAAACATCCTCTGCCGGAAGGGCATCGTTTTCCTATGGAAAAGTATGATCTGCTACCAAAGCAACTTTTACATGAAGGAACTTGTGAGGAGTCTAATTTCTTCCAACCAGATTTTCCTGAAAAAGATCTAATTCTTGCTGTTCATGAAAAAGATTACTTCAAACGGTTACTAAAATTAGAACTTTCTAAAAAGGAGGTAAGGGTATCTGGTTTTCCACTTTCCCAGGAATTGGTAAACAGGGAACAGATCATTGCTGACGGAACTATAAAAGCCTGCGATTTTGCCATCAAATATGGTGTTTCCATGAATATAGCAGGTGGGACACATCATGCATTTACCGATAGAGCTGAAGCTTTTTGTTTACTAAATGACCAGGCTATAGGAGCGAGATATCTTCAGAATAAAGGAAAAGCAGATAAAATTCTTATTATAGACCTCGACGTTCACCAGGGAAATGGAACAGCCGAGATTTTCAAAAACGATAATTCGGTTTTTACATTCTCCATGCACGGAAAAGGAAATTATCCTTTCAGAAAAGAGAAATCAGATCTGGACATTGAGCTACCCGATGGAACCAAAGACGAAGAGTATCTAAAAAGACTAAAATCGACGCTCCCGGAACTTATTGAGAAAACCAAACCGGATTTTATTTTTTATCTCTGTGGCGTCGATATTCTCGAGACCGATAAGCTCGGACGTCTCTCCTGCTCTATTGATGGTTGCAAAGAACGTGACCGCTTTGTTCTACAAACCTCTCACGATCTTGAAATTCCTGTTGAATGCAGTATGGGTGGAGGATACTCGAAACAGATCAAGCATATTATCGAAGCTCACGCAAATACTTACCGACTTGCCCAAAAGATCTATTTTTAGATAGATCAACTTGTAATATAACAGTTTCAGAGATCGCAGAATTTACTTCAAAATTTCATCTGAAGGTTGCAAATAGCTCTTTTCTAAGATTTTAATTTCTATATTTAAGAGCCCTACTCGACCCTTTTAATCAAAAATTTAAATCAATTATCAATTATGAGAAGACTATTCTTGATCGCCTTCCTATGTATTATAGGATCATCACAGGCACAAAATTTTAAAGCAGACGATATTAATATCGATTATGAAAGGTTTGTTTTGCCAAATGGTTTAACACTTCTGGTTCATGAAGACCACAAAGCTCCTATTGTAGCCGTTAACGTATGGTACCATGTTGGATCAAAAAATGAAAAACCAGGTAAAAGTGGATTTGCACACTTATTCGAACACCTAATGTTCAACGGTAGTGAGAACTTCAAAGACGATTATTTCCAGGCAATTGAAAGAATTGGCGGGACTGATGTGAATGGTACTACAAATTCAGACAGGACAAATTATTTTCAGAACGTTCCGGTAGCGGCACTAGATCAGGTTCTATTTTTAGAATCAGATAGAATGGGGCATTTTAAAGGTGTTATTAGCCAGGAACTTCTGGATGAGCAGCGAGGAGTAGTTCAGAATGAAAAGCGCCAAGGAGAAAACCAACCATACGGCCAGCAATGGAATTATTTAACCAAAGCAATGTATCCCGAAGGACACCCATATTCATGGACGGTGATCGGCGAAATGGAAGATCTTAATGCCGCATCTATCGAAGATGTAAAAGAATGGTTTGAATCTTATTACGGACCAAACAATGCCGTCATCGCGATCGCCGGAGATATTACTCCAGATGAAGCTCATAAAAAGGTATTAAAATATTTCGGAGACATTCCGGCTGGACCAACTATTGAAAGGCAGGAAAGAAATATTCCGGAACATCCAACAGATACTTATCAGGTGTATGAGGACAGAATTTCAGAAAGCAGAGTACTTTATGCCTGGAATTCTCCTGAATTTGGATCTGAAGAAGATCTTTATTTTGACCTAATTGCAGCAATTTTAAGTAGCGGAAAGAATTCCAGACTTTACAAAAATCTGGTTTACGATAATCAGATTGCCAGCTATGCACAGGCTTATCAGGCCTCCTCTGAGATTGCCAGTAGATTTATTGCGCAGGCCAATGTAAAACCCGGTGCTGATATAGAAAAAGTAAAAACCGAAATGATGGCTGAGATCAATAAATTTGTGGAGGAAGGGCCAACTGAAGCTGAACTTAAAAGAGTAAAAGCTGAATATTTCGCCAATTTCATTAAAGGAATGGAACGTATTGGTGGTTTTGGCGGAGTTTCAGATATTCTTGCTTCCAATGAAACCTATCACGGTGATGCAGATTATTACAAACAACAACTTGAATATGTTGAGAATGCAAGCGTTCAGGATTTACAGGCCACAGCAAAAAAATGGCTTACTAAAGGAAAGCATACGCTTATCGCTAAACCTTTTCCGGAATATTCAATTACAGAAACTTCTGTAGACCGTTCTAAAATGCCGAAAGTGGCCGAAGCAAAACCATCTAAATTTCCAGATGTACAGCGTTCAACTTTAAAAAACGGGATGGAGATCGTACTGGCAAAACGTGAGGGCGTTCCAACTATCGTAATGGATGTTATGTTTGATGCCGGTTATAAGACAGATTATCTTTCAAGCCCGGGAACAGCTTCCCTGGCGATGAATCTTCTGGATGAAGGCACTAAAAACCTGAATTCATTACAGATAAGTGAACAATTACAATTGTTAGGAGCTGATTTGTTCACTTATTCTGATATGGATATTTCTACCGTTAGTCTTCGAACTCTAAAACCAAGTCTTGAAGCGAGTATAGATCTTTTCTCTGATGTGCTTTTGAATCCTTCATTTCCGCAAAAAGAATTCGACAGACTAAAGACTGAGCAATTAAATGGAATTAAAAGAGAAAAATCTCAACCCATCACAATGGCTCTTAGGGTAATGAACAAATATCTTTATGGCGAAGATCACCCATATAGCGGTCCTCAAACCGGTTCTGGATACGAGGATACCGTTGAGAATATGAAAAGAGAAGATGTGGTTGAGTTCTATGACACCTGGCTAAAACCAAACAATGCCACCCTTGTGGTAACGGGAGATATTGAAATGGCTGAATTGAAAAGCTATCTTGAAAAATCTCTTGGAAAATGGAAAAAAGGTGATGTGCCTCAAGTAACTTTTACCAAACCAAAAACCGATACTAAAAACACTCTTTACCTGATGGATCGTCCAGAATCTCAGCAATCTGTGATCATCGCTGGGCATCTCACCGGAAAATATGGTGAGCAACCTGAGTATGCCGTAGAACAGATGGTAAATATTCTGGGTGGTGAATTCACTTCCAGGATCAATATGAACTTAAGAGAAGATAAGCACTGGGCTTATGGTGCAGGAGGATTTGTAATGGGAACAAAAGAAGAAAGACCATTTTTAGTTTACGCTCCTGTTCAAACCGACAAATCAGCTGAATCTGTTACTGAACTGAGAAAGGAAATCTCTGAATTCGTAACTACAAGACCGGCTACCGCCGAGGAAGTTGAAAAGGTAAAAACCAATCAGGTGTTAGCTTTGCCAGGACAATGGGAAACTAATGCAGCAGTAAATAATTCATTGAAGAATATTGTAAAATATGATCTTCCAGATGATTATTATAAAACTTACGATGCAAGCATTCGCAATTTGAGTGCTGCAGATATACAAAAAGTGAGTAAGGAAATGGTAGACCCAGATAAGGTAAACTGGTTTATTATTGGAGACAGAGCCAAAATCGCTTCCAAACTGGATGAACTAGGTTTTGATGAGATCATAGAAATTGATGTGAATGGTGACCCGATAAAACCTAAGACTATCAAGAAAGAAAAGATGAAAGAACAAATGGATAACTAAAAATTAAAACCCCGCTTTACCGCGGGGTTTTTTAATTCCTGAAAATTATTTCCCAAGCAATAGAAGCTCATTGCACACTACCTCGGTGATATATCGTTTTAAGCCATCCTTATCTTCGTAGCTTCTGGTGGTAAGTTTACCTTCTATTCCAACTTCTTTCCCCTTAGGAACATAATTCTCAATTAATTCTGCCGTTTTACCCCAGGCCACAATATTATGCCATTGCGTATCTGTGATTTTTTCTCCTTTTGAGTTTTTATAGCTCTCATTTGTGGCTACTGAAAATTTAGCCAGTTTCTTTCCAGATTCGAGATTTATGATCTCCGGATCATTACCTACATGCCCAATCAATTGTACTGTGTTTCTTAAAGTGCTCATAACTAAAGAATTTATTGCAGCTGAAAATCATTCGTTCATTTCAACGATACAAATATGTGGCAGCTTGATTACTCTAATCGTCTGTAAAGTATTTGTATCTGTTTACTTTCGTTTGTAAACGTTTAAAAATGAATAATTGATAATTTGAAGTTTTCAAATGCCTGATATTTGCCATGCTTACTTTATTTTTAGCCTTTTAAATTCGATAAAATGAATAACAGAAACATCAGTAATAAATTCAGAATATATCACAGGTATTTGGGCTTTTTCCTTGCCGGTATCATGGCTATGTATGCTATTAGCGGGATCGTTCTCATCTTTAGGAATACAGATGCCTTTAAAATTGAAAAAACTGTAGAAAAAGAAGTTGCCAGTAACCTTAGCGATGACCAGATTGGTAAAACTCTTAGAATAAAAGATTTTAAGATTGAAAGAACCGAAGGAGATAAAGTCTATTTTGAGGAAGGTGTTATGGATAGATCTACAGGAATCGCCACTTACAAAGTAAAGCAGTTACCGGTCATCCTTGAAAGTTTTACAAAGCTGCACAAGGCGAATACCAATAAACCGCTGTTCTTTCTGAATATCATCTTCGGACTTTGCCTGTTGTTCTTTGTGATCTCTGCATTCTGGATGTTCATGCCTTCTACCAAGATCTTCAGAAAAGGGATTTTCTTCACTATTGGTGGGATTATTTTAACTTTGATTTTACTTCTTGTTTAGATGAGCCTAGAAAAAGCATATAATCAATGGTCTACTCAATACGATACTAATAAAAATCGCACACGGGATCTTGATCAAAAACTTACTATAGAAGTTCTTGAAAAACTTCATTTTAAGTCAGTGCTTGAACTCGGTTGTGGAACTGGAAAAAACACGCAATGGCTCGAATCCAAATGCGAAAAACTCCTGGCGGTCGACTTTTCAGAAGAAATGCTAACAATAGCTGAGACCAAAATCAATAATGATCATGTAAAATTTCAAAGAGCAGATATCACGAAAAAATGGAGCTGGACTTCTGAAAAATTTGATCTTATTACCTGCAATCTTATTCTCGAACATATAAAAGATCTTGATTTTATATTTAGCCAGGCGAATGAAAAATTAAAAGAAAACGGATATTTTTTTATTTCTGAACTACATCCATTTAAGCAATATGTAGGTTCCAAAGCGAGGTTTGAATCTGAAGAAGGACTTATTGAATTAGAAACTTATACTCATCATATTTCTGAATTTCTGGATGTGGCAGGATCAAATAAATTCCATCTGGTAGATCTTCAGGAATGGTTTGATGAAGAAAATGAGAACCCGCCCAGAATTCTTAGCCTTCTATTTCAAAAGTAGAAAGAGCATTTGATTTTAGCTCTGAAAATTAGATGTACGCAACCTTTTCCCCTGCAATGCATCTATTAAAAAAGAAACAACCTTACTATGAAAAAGTTCGCTATACTATTTTGCATTTCCTTACTTACCTATTCCTGCAGCAAATCTGATGACGGAGACGGGAATACTGATGCTGACTTTATCGTGCACAGAAATTCAACATTATCTATTATCGAGAATAACAATGCTGCCAATGTAATGGTAGAAAATGGTGAGAACCTCGTTTTTGAATATAGATTTTCTACGGAAGGCGAACCACAAATTGCAGATGATGAATATACCGAAATCGTATATTTTGAGCTGGATGCTAACACCGAAGATTTTAACTTGAATTCTAATGATTTTGAAGCAGCTAATGCTTATGTAGGTAGATTCTGTTTCTGCGGAAATACTGGTTTTTTCCCTATTTCTAATGGCGAGATCATAGGTGAAAAAGTTGGGAGTAGAGACTGGAAAGTTTCACTCGCTGTAGAGGCGATAATCGAAGCACAGGAGAATTCCCCTGAAATGAGTATTGAAGCTGAAGCTTCCGGGATTTTCAGAACCAGAAATTGATCTTACTCATACGATTTTAATCGACTTATTTTTTTTAGCTATATTCCGTTATGGAAAAATCCTGTCCGGAATGCGGAGAGAAAATTATAGGTAGAACCGATAAGAAGTTTTGTAGCGACTATTGCCGTAACGCTTATCATAATAAGGCCAATAAAGACTCCAGTAAGCTAATTAGAAATACGAATAATCTACTTCGCAAGAATTACCGAATTCTTTCGGAACTTAATCCTAATGAAAAGACTTCGGTTTCTCGGACGAAATTGCTGGCTAAAGGTTTTAATTTCGAGTTTTTCACCAGTATTTACACCACCAAGATAGGAAACCAGTATTTCTTCGTGTACGATCAGGGATACCTGAAACTGGAAAATGATTTTTATGCTTTAGTTAAAAGGAATTAATATTTCCTTGAGAATTTTCTCAGTCTTTCTTGATTAACTTATTCAACATGAAAAAGTTATTGATCCTCGGAATATTAATCTGCACTTTACAAACCATGAATTCTCAAGATTTAAAAGAATATCAATGGGAAAATAGGCTCGTAGTCGTTTTCTCAACGAATCACACCAATGAAATTGTTCAACAGCAATTAGAGATCTTCAAAAAGAACAAAAAAGACTTTGAAGAAAGAAAGCTTATAATGATACAGGCTGTTCCGGGAAAACATAAGGAAATTTTTCCTGAAAATTCAGACTGGAAAAAATCTGATGTTTATAATTCTAAAAAAGAAACAGATTCTGAATTTGAAGTGATTCTTTTAGGACTAGATGGAGGAGTTAAATTAAGGCAAAGTGAACTTCTTCAAACCAAAAAGTTATTCGGCCTGATAGATTCCATGCCTATGCGAAGAGCAGAAATGCGTGATAATTAGTGAGCCCACGTATGTGACCTAAGTTTTATAGCCGCTCTTAAAACATCACGCTGACTTATTTGCCCGATCAATTTACCATCTTCTAGGATCGGAAAACGTCTGAATTTCATTTCAGTGAATTTCCTGGCAGCTTCCAGAACGTTCATATTTCCATCGATAGTCTGCACATTCTTCACCATCCGCTTACCCACCGTAAGATCGCTCATTGGCATGTTGTAATAACGACTGTCTGAGATCTCTTTCATACAATCCCCCTCAGAGATCATCCCCAGCAATTCCATTTTTTCGTTGACGATACATCCTCCGGAAATACCATGTTTGATCAATTTTTCCATCACATCCATAATGTTTTCATGTTCTCGAAAAGTGACCAGGTTTTCTGTCATGTAATCTCTTACTGAAATTCGCGTTTCTGTAGGTTTTTCCGGAGCCGCACGCTTACCCATAAAACTTTTGATTCCCATTTTATAAACTTTTGATTACTAATTACTTAAATATAAGAATTTTTAGTTTAGCATGCAGAGGCGTAAATTCCTTGTCTAATAATCAAAAACTTATTTAACTTTAAGATTTCTGAACCTAAATTCATGAATAACCGATTTACCGGCTTAGTTGCCTTTCTGCTTATTATCGTTGCCGTTTGGCTGAGTTTTAATTTCGATCAGCCTGATTATAAAGCTGATACTTCACATAATCTTACCGAGTTCTCAACTACAAGAGCTTTTAAACACGTGGAGGCGATTGCAAAATCACCACATTATGTTGGTAGTCCTGCTCATAGTATTGTAAGAAATTATATTGTAGATCAGCTGCAGAATTTAGGACTGGAAGTTCAAACACAGGAAGGCTATAATCTCAATAAACATGGTGTAATTGTAAAGCCTCAGAATATTCTGGCGCGAATAGAGGGAAGCGAAGATGGTGATGCTCTTGTATTGATGACGCATTACGATAGCGCTATGCATTCTTCTTATGGAGCCAGTGATGCCGGTAGCGGCGTAGCAACCATATTAGAAGGGATAAGGGCTTTTCTAGAAAAGAACCCGGAACATACCAATAACATCATTTTACTTTTTACTGATGCTGAAGAATTAGGTTTGAACGGTGCCGGTCTTTTTATAGAAGATCATCCCTGGGCACAGGATGCTAAACTTGCTCTGAATTTTGAAGCTCGCGGAAGCGGTGGTAGTCCTTTCATGCTTTTAGAAACAAACGATAAAAATGCTAGACTTATAGAGGCTTTTGAAGAAGCAGGCACCAAATATCCGGTTACCAATTCGCTAGCTTACAGCATCTATAAAATGCTTCCTAATGATACAGATCTTACCGTACTCCGGGAGCAGGGGAATATAAATGGATATAATTTTGCCTTTATAGATGATCATTTTGATTATCATACTGCAACAGATACTCCTGAAAATCTAAATAAAGAAACGCTAGCACACCAGGGCAGCTATTTAATGCCACTCCTGGAATATTTCAGTAATACCAATCTGGATAATCTTTCCAGTGACCGTGACCTCATTTATTTCAGTCTGCCATTTGGAGAGTTTGTAAAGTACCCTTTTGCGTGGATCATGCCTATGCTTTTATTGGCAATTGTTTTGTTCCTTGTTCTCGTAATTTATGGGATCAACAAAGGCCGGCTTGATTTTATAGATATTCTGAAAGGCTTTATTCCTGTTCTGCTAAGTCTTATTTTTTCCGGATTTCTGGTCTGGGCATTCTGGCAATTCTGTCTTTTTATTTATCCGGAGTATTCTGAAATGGAACACGGCTTTACCTATAATGGGTATACCTATATCGCAGTTTCAGTTTTCCTTGCACTTTCGGTTTGTTTTATGACTTATCATTTACTTAGGAAAAGTTTAAGGACAGCCTCTGTATTCGTTGCTCCATTAACGATTTGGTTAGTTATATGTGCCCTTGTTGCAGTTTATCTGAAAGGAGCTGCGTATTTTATCATACCGGTATACTTTGGATTGCTTCAGCTTTTTGTGATGATACGCCAGGAAAATCCGAAAAGGATCCTGATGGTGTTACTTTCCTGTCCTGCAATATTTATTTTACTACCCTTCATCTGGAGCCTACCAGTTGCTTTAGGCCTGAAAATGCTATTTGTAACTGCTATTCTGGTAAGTTTATTATTCTTTCTATTTCTTCCGTTATTCGGATATTTCAGAAGGCTTAAATCTTTTGCAGTTCTATGCTTTCTAATCTTTAATGTACTTATCTTCGTGGCGCATTATTATTCAGATTTCAGCATTGAAAGACCTAAACCTAACAGCCTGGTTTATTTACAGGATCTGGATGAGAAAACCTCAAAATGGTATTCTTATGATAAGATGCCAGATGAGTGGACTTCGGAATTTTTTGGTGAAGATCCTGAAGTGAATTCACATACTGAATCTAATTTCAGCAGCAAATACGGTAGTAGTTTCAGTTATAAATCTGAAGCGCCTTTTATCGATATTCCTCAACCGGGAATAAGCATTGAGAATAAAGGTCTGGATAGTCTTAATAATCAAAGATATTCAGTTAAGATCGCGCCTAACAGAGAGATCAATAGAATGGAGATCTATGAAACTAAGGATGTAGATTTTAAAAGCTTCCAGGTGAATGGACTTGAAGCAGATGATGTTTATTTAGGTGAAAATGCTTTTCACATGTTTACCAGGCGATGGAGAGAAAGACTTCTCACCTATTATGCCTCCAACCAGGATACCCTGAGACTGGAATTTAGTGTTGAAAAAGGAGAGCTGCCAGAATTTGTTTTATACGAATCTGCTTACGACCTTATCGGCAATAAAGAATTAAAGGTTAAAGAGCGTCCCGAAGGCATGATGCCACGGCCATTTGTATTGAATGACGCCACCATTTTAAAGAAAACAATAAGAATTAAAGAATAGAATGAAGATATCGATACTGGGATGCGGATGGCTGGGAATGGAACTTGGAAAAAGACTTCGAAAAGAAAATCATGAAGTTAGAGGTTCTGTTACCAGGATAGAGAGAATGAGCGAAATACGGTCTGCAGGCGTGGTGCCTTATTCTATCAAACTTTTTGAAAAAGGGATCCAGGGAGATATCAGGTCTTTTCTTTCCGGTGCAGAAGTTCTTATCGTTGATATTCCGCCGGGATTGCGTAAGAATCCGGAAGTGAATTTTGTAAAGAAGATCAAGAAGCTTATCCCATACATTGAAAAAGCTTACGTGAAAAAAGTGATTTTTACCAGTTCTACTTCTGTTTATGAGGATACCGAAGACTTTCCGGTTTATAAAGAAGATGCTGAAACTAACAATTCAGATAACATCGCTATTCAACTTCGAAATGCAGAATTATTATTCCTGAATAATGAGAATTTTAATGCTTCAGTATTACGTTTTGGAGGTTTGATTGGCGAAAAAAGACATCCTGTGAACCATTTATCTGGAAGAACAGGTGTAAAGAATCCTGAAGCTCCAATTAATCTTGTTCACCAGGAAGATTGTATCGCGGCGATCTTTAAATTGATCGATAAGGAAAAGGACAATTCTGTTTGGAATATAGTGTATCCAGAACATCCTCCAAAAGAAAAGTATTATTCTAATATCGCTTCAGAAAGAGAACTCACAAAAGCCGAATTTGACCATACTGAAGCCTCCAAAGGAAAAAAAATAAGTTCTGAAAAGATTCAAAAGGAACTCGGTTTTAAATTTTCGAAATCTATTTACTAGTTATTTTACTTTCAGGAGAAAACTTCCGGTAAGATTTTTAGTCTGTAACTTGTCATTAGCATTATACACTAGAATATCAAAATTGCCTTCTACAGTTTCTTCGTCCCATAAGGTGATCTCAATATATCCGCTTTCATCACTATCGTAATGAGAATGCCATGAGGTTCCAAAGTGGAAAAAATTACAATTATTTCCAGAAGAAATTCCGGTCTTATAAATTCCAGTTCCCTCAAACTCCTCTATACTACTGCCAATTCTTTGATATTCCCTATAACTTTTATCTTCAAGACCTCCCCAAATTACAAGAGAGTGATATGGAGCTCCAAAAGGTTTGTATTTGACAACCAATTTCGCACCGATATTATTTTCTTCCTGATTTTTTCTTTCCGCACCAAAGATCATTTGTTTAGAATCCATATTCACCAGAATATACTCTTCATAATTTTCAATGTTTATCGGGTCTGAAGCCTGTTGACTTTTAGCCTCACTTAGTTCATCTGAGGGTTCGCAAGCATAATAAATAATAGAAATCAGAATTACTTTGAGAAGAAAACGCATAATACCCTAATTTAAATTCATAAATGCAGGGTCGTTTCAATCTATAATTTACATTTTTAGTTGCTGATTATCAGTTATTTATAAAATTTTTAGATGATTTAAACAAAAAAATCGGCGTATTAGCCGATTTTCATTTTAATGTAAGAATTAGAGTTTATTTCTTATATGCTTTCGCATATTTTGACCATATCTCATAAATAGGATCTCCTTTTGAACTTTTTCCTGAATGATGCCATTCACCATCTTTTAATTCGTAATCAAACTCCAGGCTTGCTCCTATTCTACTTTTGTCTCTGGAGAAAACATCGATGCTCTCGGTATAGACTCCATTTTCAGCCGTATAAGTTCCGCCACCAGTACCATAAAATTCCTTGGTTGCAGAGTTGAATGCAACCCACTGAAATCTTTCTCCTCCAAGAATTTTGATGGTCCTGCGATCCCCGGGTTTCATAGTATTCATCACACCGTCTCTTTTTCTTCCAGTGATCACCCAGTTACCATCAAGATCATTATTATCATCTGAAATTCGTTCCCAAATCTGGGTGGAATTATCCGTAGTGATTTCGATTTTATCATCATCAGTAAATTCCAGATCTGCTTCGGTAGACTCGCCAACGACCTCCGGAGATTTGGTATTGAAATCTAAAAGAAAAGAATAATCAGAAGGCTTATATTCACCCCCGAGGGCCCATAAAAATTCATCTGAAGAGGAGTCTTTGGCAGTTTCTGCGAAATAATTATCCTGATAGATCCTTTTTACGATCTTATCTGAAACTTCCTTTCCATATTCTTCCACGAGTTTCCAGGAACCGTTTAAAGATTGTGCGTAATTAGTAAAACCGATAAGAAGTACCAGCAAAAGTATAAGTGTATGTTTCATCATTTATAAGTATTTGATCCTTATAAATTTAAAAATATACTTTCAGAAATTAGTTAAAGCTGTATTAAGCTATTCCTTCTGCTCTCCGTATTTATCGTATTCTGGATAAAGGAAATTATTATAAGGGAACCTGGTGATGTGTATCTCTCTTACCGCTTCGTATACTTTTTTACGGAAATGCTCCATATTCTCTTTATTCAAAGCTGAAATAAAAAGGGCATTATCATCTCCCACCTTGCTCATCCAGGTCTTCTTCCATTCCTTTAAAGTAAAATGAGCTGAAGTTTTTTCAGTTATCAGATCATCATCGTCTATAGTTTCCGGCTCGTAGGCATCGATCTTATTAAAAACCATAATTGTTGGTTTGCCTAAGGTTTCGATCTCTGTTAAGATCTGGTTTACCGAATCTATGTGTTCTTCAAAGTTAGGATGTGAAATATCTACGACATGCAATAGCAAATCTGCCTCTCGAACCTCATCAAGAGTAGATTTAAAGGACTCTACAAGCTGAGTAGGCAACTTTCTAATAAATCCAACTGTATCACTTAGCAAAAACGGCAGGTTACGTATAACCACCTTTCTAACGGTTGTGTCAAGGGTCGCAAAAAGCTTGTTTTCGGCAAAAACTTCACTTTTGGAGATCACATTCATTAAAGTAGACTTACCAACGTTGGTATATCCCACCAAGGCAACTCGAACTAGCTGTCCACGATTCCCTCGCTGAACCTCCATTTGTTTATCTATGGTCTGAAGCTTTTTCTTAAGAAGTGAGATCTTGTCTCTAACGATCCTACGGTCGGTCTCGATCTCTGTTTCCCCAGGACCACGCATACCAATACCACCACGCTGTCTCTCAAGGTGAGTCCACATTCCGGCAAGTCTTGGTAGTAAATATTCATATTGCGCAAGTTCTACCTGAGTTCTTGCATAACTGGTTTTAGCTCGCTGAGCGAATATATCAAGGATAAGACCGGTTCTATCCAGGATCTTACACTTCAGGATCTTTTCTATATTTTTTTGCTGTGCGGGTGAAAGTTCGTCATCAAAGATCACTGCTCCTATATCATTTTCTGCAGCAAACTCTTTTACATCATTCATCTTTCCCGAACCTATGAAAGTCTTTGGATCTGGACGGTCCATACGCTGAGAAAATCTCTTGATGACTTCTCCTCCGGCAGTATAGGTTAGAAATTCTAATTCATCCAGGTATTCTTCCAGTTTTTCCTGATCCTGTTCTTTGGTAACTATACCAATAAGGATGGTTCTTTCATAAGATAAATCGGTCTTTTCAATCATAAACACAAAGATAATCAATACAATGCTACTCTTTTAGCATCAACAATACTTCAACAAAATTTTAACTGAAAAAGGCCCGCAATAAAGCGAGCCCTTTAATTTTATATTTTAGATCGGCCTAGAATCCGAAATTAATTCCAAGTCCGAAAACTTCCCTGATCTGAAATGCTCCAACAGCATTATCATCATAAATAGCCTGGAAAATAAAGTTTGCAGAAAGGTAATCGTTGATTCCCATTTCAAGATTCAATAGATAATCTATATCAACATTTCCTGGTTTATCTAAATAATTAGAATATAATGAAAGGGTGTGATCCATATTCACGTTCTCAAGAATCTCATAGCTAACAAATCCGCTAAGCGATGCACCAAATTCAAACCTCATAGATTCACCCTCATTTACTCCAAAATAGTCACCGTCAACATATCCTTCAGTACTGGTAAAATCTTTATCTACAAAGATGAACCTTGCTGTAGCCGGAGCAAGATTAATCATAAAATTATCGCTCTTCTTATACATGATGCCAGGACCGGTTTGTAAATATGCCGGAGACATGAAATGTGTAGTTT
This sequence comes from Christiangramia sediminicola, assembly GCF_031344135.1. Lineage (NCBI taxonomy): Bacteria > Pseudomonadati > Bacteroidota > Flavobacteriia > Flavobacteriales > Flavobacteriaceae > Christiangramia > Christiangramia sediminicola. Next base: position 515,883 of record NZ_JAVJIU010000004.1, on the reverse strand, counting down.
CGGTTCTGGTAGTTTCACCGGTTTCGGGATCTTCTCCAAATTCGTAACCTTTGGCAAACTGAGTTCTGAAATTCAGAAACCACGAGTAGTAGAAATTCGTTTCCTCAATTTGCTTGCCAGCAATAGAATTCAATTCTAATCGGTCACTGGTCTTTCTTGCAAATTCATCTCCTTTCACTTTAGTAAGACCATAATTCGCCAGGATCCTATTATCCCAGGTAAAGGCGTCTTTTCTGTAATTAAACTGATAATCTACGGTAAGGTTTCCGGCAATGCTGGAAGTTCCTCCACCAGTCCATTCTTTATTAAAAGCAGATTGGTTAAAAAGCAATTGAACATTTCCTTCACGAGTCCAGCCGTTTGGCGGAATGGAGTCTTTCTTTTCTTCTTCTTGTGAAAATGCGATCCCAGTGCAAAAAAGCAATGAAAAGGCGAATAGTAAATTTTTCTTCATAACTAATTTTTTGGTTTTTTATAAAGCGGAACTGATGAGCAGGCTTCACCATACATCAGGCTTTTCACTACAGGCTGGAGCTTATTAATCAAAAATACATAAGCATTTTTGGGTACAGGTTTATTGGAACAACCTTTTACGATCACCGGTTTATCTTCTAAATCTGAAACATCCAGACCTTCGATAACTTCCTGATATAAATGACTTTCCAGACTCTCAAGATCTCCAATTACCACTTTCTTAGCATATGGATCCAAATAAGTGGTCACCAGCATATACGCCCAAGCCGGCACAATAGCATCGGTAGAGCAAGTTAAAGCGATATATTTATCCTGATATTGAGTCCAGTCATGAGCCTTTGCATGATCTCTAAAATCTTTCTCCTTTAAAACAAAACCTTCAAACAGCCACTTACTAAGGTCAAAAAGAAACCTTTCGCCTTTCGGATAATGATCCTCAAGATTAAAGGTTATCAATTTACTTTGAGCGACTCGATTTACAATCTCTTCCGCCATAATCATGTTTTATAAAAGTCCGAGCTCAAGCTTAGCGCCTTCACTCATTAGATCCTGACTCCAAGGTGGGTCAAAAGTGATCTCTACCTCAGCATCTTTTACCATATCCAGAGATTTCACCTTCTCTTCTACTTCTAATGGTAAAGTTTCAGCTACCGGGCAGTTTGGTGTAGTTAGGGTCATTAAGATCTTTACATCATGATCTGTACTAACCATCACATCATAAATAAGACCTAACTCGTATATATCTACAGGGATCTCAGGATCGTATATCGTTTTAAGAACGGTAACGATCTTTTCCCCTAATTCCTGCGTATTTATTTCCTGTTCCATTCTAGTTCAATTGAGTTTGGTATGCTACGGCATACATTTTTAATTGCTTGATCATACTAACTAATCCATTGGCTCTGGTTGGAGACAAATGTTCTTTTAAACCAATTTCATCAATGAATTTAGTATCTGCCTCGATAATTTCTGAAGGATGCTGATCTGAAAAAACTCTTATCAATATCGCCACAATACCTTTAGTGATAATTGCATCACTATCTGCAGTAAATGCAAGCTTGTCGCCTTCAAGTTCAGCATGAACCCACACTTTACTTTGGCAACCTTTAATAAGGTTCTCGTCTATCTTATATTTCTCGTCAATAAGAGGAAGCGATTTTCCCAGCTCTATCATATATTCATAACGCTGCATCCAGTCATCGAACATTGAAAACTCATCAATTACCTCCTGTTGTTTTTCCTGAATCGTCATATTTCAATTTTAAGCAAAAGTACAATAAGAAGAAGTGCTATTCAACATTTTCTGCCAATCTTAAAATAGCTTCAACTAATGGCTTGACTTCTTCTGGCGGATTACCGTGATCGAATGAGTTAGTCTTATAAATGGTATCATTCTTACGCACACTTAAAATAGCATGCAGAGCGGCATCTGAAGCTCTTGAATCTGAAGGTGCTTTTAACTGACTCATTTTTGCAGCATCTATTTCTCCAGCGATATTGATCAATTCTGACCATTCTTCTGATGATATAGAGTTTGAGTTTTCATTTTTGTTCAAACCTGTGCTTTTTACTGTAATCTGATTTGGTGTTACCGTGTACATAGTGGATGAGCCTCTGGTAAAGGTTTCATAACTAAAGGATTCTATAGAGCCTGCCTCCGGATTAGAACAATTATTAGTAGAAAAGAACATGATCACTATAGCTAAAAAAGGAATTTTCATATCTGGTGTTTTAATGATTAAGGACATATTACAAAAAAAGGCACCACAAGGGTGCCTTTTTAGATTATTATTAACTGAAAGCTTAGTCAGCCATAGTCGCACGGAAACCTCCGTTAGCGAATACAGAAAGCATTCTAGACTTCTGTCCTTCAGTAAACATGTTTAGACATGGGTCATCAGAATAGTCCATGAAGTTCATAGTCATATCTGCAGTTCCACAGTTTACTGTTGGGTAAGTTGGGCAACCTCTTGAAGCTGCATCAGAATCTGGAGTATCTGCTACGTAATCTGTAGCTCCACATCCACCATCACCCCAAATGTGGCGAAGGTTTAACCAGTGTCCAACTTCGTGAGTTGCAGTTCTACCAGTAGAATACTGAGTAGTTCCAGTAAATCTGTGATCCATTACAACACCATCTGTAGCCCAGCTTCCTCCAGGGAATTGAGCATATCCAAGAATGTTTCCACCTCTGTAAGGCATGTTGCTTACTACCCAGATATTAAGAAATTCCTGAGGGTTTACAACATCAGACCCGTCGCTAGAAGAAAACTTCATGCTGTCATCTGGTCTCCACTGACGTTTTTTAGTTTTCACACGAATCACATCTTCAAGTACGAAACGAACACCAATATTTGCTTCAACTGCAGCAAATTCAGCTGGAATTGTATTTCTTCCAGGGTTGTTCATACTAAAATCTTCATTTAGCGCAGTAACCTGATCCTGAAGTTGTGAAAGTGGAATATTCTCATCTGCACTATTGTAAAGTACGTGGAATACGATTGGAATTTCAATTTTTCCGTCAGCTGCCAGGCGCTTCGTCCATCCGTTGCTAAGAGCCTTTTGAGTGTGTTCCTCAACAGCAGCCATTTTTGCAACTAATTCTGGATTTTCAGCGATCTTCTCATCTAAAACTCCCATAGTACCACACTGGTCATCTGCGAGAGCAAAAGTTTCCTGTTGGTTTACCATAGTTTCTTCAACAGTTTCTTCTGAAGACTTCTGGCAAGATGCGAAGACTAGGGTCAGGGCCGAGGCCAACAAATAAATTCTTTTCATTAAATAAAAGTTTTTTGGGTTAAAAAAATTATTTCCCGTCGATCTTTTCTTTGAGTGTAAGGGCCAAAAATGTGAAAATATCGACTTGCTAATTGTTTGGTTTAAGCTTAAGCTTTTTGGCACTTTTTCAGATGTTTTTCTGAAAAATACGAGCCGAATATAGCCAAAGTTTTAAATAATTCTTAACGGAATGAAAAGAAAAATTTAACGGAAATGGACGATTTATCCCACAAATAAGGCTATTCGTCGGATACGAGCAGGTGTTAAATCTGGAAAATTCTTATAATTTTAACAAATACAATGCTATTGAAGCATCATTTTGGCCTTTTTAACCGCCTCGATAAAACGGTCAATCTCCTGGTAAGTGTTGTAAAATGAAAACGAGGCTCTAACCGTTCCCGGTATTTTAAAGAAGTCCATTACAGGTTGGGCACAATGATGACCGGTTCGTACCGCAATACCCATTTTATCTAATAAAGTTCCAATATCATATGGATGCAAACCTTCAATATTAAATGAGATCACAGCGGTCTTTTCTGAAGCTTCGCCATAGATCTTCATTCCTTCGATCTCCTTTAATTTTGCTGTCGCATATTCCAGCAATTCGTGCTCATAATTTGCAATTATCTCAAAACCAATATTATTCATGTAGTCTATAGCAGCTCCAAAAGCAATACCACCACAAATATTTGGAGTTCCTGCTTCAAACTTATGAGGTAAGCCGGCATAAGTCGTCTTTTCGAAAGATACAGTGGCGATCATCTCTCCTCCACCCTGGTAAGGCGGAAGTTTCTCCAGCCATTCCTCTTTTCCGTATAAAACTCCAACTCCTGTAGGCCCGCACATTTTATGAGCAGATACCACATAAAAATCGACATCAAGCTCCTGCACATCTGCCTTAATATGAGGCGCTGCCTGAGCTCCATCTATCAATACTGCGGCTCCATTTTCATGAGCTTTCTGAATGATCTTTTTAATTGGATTCACCGTTCCAAGTGCATTGGAAACGTGATTCAGGAAAACAAGCTTTGTATTTGAATTGACAAGTTTTTCGAACTCAGCATAAATCAATTCACCCTTATCGTTCATGGGGATCACCTTCAACTCAGCGCCTGTTCTTTCACAAAGCATTTGCCAGGGAACGATATTAGAATGATGCTCCATGGCAGAAACCAGGATCTCATCACCTTTTTTCAGAATAGATGAAAATCCGTTGGCTACAAGATTAATACCATGGGTGGTCCCAGAAGTAAATATGATCTCATGAGATTTTTCAGCATTAAAGTGCTTCTGAATCTTTATCCTGGCCTGTTCATATTTATCTGTAGCTTCCTGAGAAAGGGAATGCACACCTCTATGGATATTGGCGTTATAATTTGAATAATAATCAACGATCACATCCATTACCTGTGTAGGTGTCTGGGCAGTGGCCGCATTATCAAAATAAACCAAAGGATAGCCATTAACCTCGCGGTTAAGAATTGGAAAATCCTTTCGGATCTTTTCGACCTCAAAAGTCTTAGCCTGAGTTTGCTGACTCATCCTTAAAGTTTTTTTTGAATTTATATTACAGGTCGTTAAACCCTAGATCTACTTCTAATTTTGAAGCGATAAGCTTGTTGATCCTTTTCTTAACTTCAGGGATCTTAACGCTTTCAAGTACATTGTTAGCGAATGCATACATCATCAATCCTCTTGCTTCCTTTCTAGGTATTCCTCTTGATTGAAGGTAAAACAAGGCATCTTCGTCTAACTGACCAATAGTACAACCATGACTACAAGCCACATCATCTGCAAAGATCTCTAATTGAGGTTTTGAGTTGATCGTCGCCTTATCATCAGCTAAAATATTGTTGTTAGACTGATAAGCATTCGTTTTCTGAGCTTCTTTTTCAACCAGAACTTTTCCATTAAAAACGCCGGTTGAACTATCTCCAAAAATACCTTTGTAATCCTGGTGACTTTCACAATTTGGTTGAATATGATGCACAAGCGTATTGTGATCTACGTGCTGCCTATCTTCAATGATCGTAATGCCTTTCATAGTAGAATCTATGCGCTCACCATTCTGATAGAAGTTCAGGTTATTACGCGTAAGCTTACCACCAAATGAGAAAGTATGTATAGATACATTACTTTCATCCTTCTGATCTATAAATGTATTATCGATTAGAGATGCCGAAGACTTATCGTTCTGGATCTTATAATAATCAACCATCGCTCTTCTGTCTGCATAGATCTCGGTTACCGAGTTGGTTAGCACCGGATGATCTGTCAAACTCTGATGTCTTTCAATGATCTGAACATGAGAATTCTCTTCAGCAACGATCAAATTTCTAGGCTGAAGCAATAAAGATGATTCATTGCCTGTAGCGAAATTGATGATCTGGATAGGCTTATCTGCCTGTTTGTTCTTATGAATGTGAATAAAAGCACCTTCTCTCGCAAATGCTGTATTCAATGAATTTAGCCCTGATTTTGGAGCTACTTTATTAAAGTAGTTATCAATCACAGGTCTGTACTTAGCCTTGTTCAGCGCAGACGACATCAAACAAACATCAATCTTCTCATGAGTTGTTTGCGAAAGGTGCGAAGAATAGATCCCATCAATAAAAACAAGATCATAGGTATCGATATCATGAATAAGATATTTCTTGATATCCCTGTATTCTATAGCATCCTCTTTCTTTGGGAATACACTGTAATCATGTTTTAAAACAGATCTCAGTGAAGTATATTTCCAGTTCTCATCTTTCTTATCTGGAAAACCAAGGCTTTCAAAATTCTTGATAGCCTCACTTCTAATGGCGTCCATTCCATTATCAGGCTCCAGACCTTCTTCGAAGGCCAAAAATGATGAGATAAGTTTATCTTTTAATTCCATTACTTTCAAATTTCATATTAAACAATCTAAATTCAGAAAACTGAATATTAAACTGTTTTTTCCGGCTTAACCCAGTCGTAACCTCTTTCTTCAAGTTCGTGCGCAAGTTCTTTGCCTCCTGACTTCACGATCTTTCCATCTACCATTACATGAACTACATCTGGCACGATATAATCTAATAGTCTCTGGTAGTGAGTAATAAGCAAAACAGCATTATCTTCATTCTTCAGCTTATTTACTCCATTTGCTACAACTTTCAATGCATCGATATCAAGACCAGAATCGGTCTCATCTAGAATTGATAGTTTTGGGTTTAGAACTGCCATCTGGAAGATCTCGTTACGTTTTTTCTCACCTCCAGAGAATCCTTGGTTTAGAGAACGAGATAAAAATTTACGATCTATTTCCAGCATTGCAGATTTCTCACGGATCATTTTCAGCATTTCATTAGCTGGCATATCTTCTTTACCATGAGCTTTACGCTGGGCGTTGATAGCCGTTTTAATGAAATTAGTTACTGAAACTCCCGGAATTTCCACTGGATATTGAAAAGATAGGAAGATCCCTTTGTGAGCTCTTTCTTCAGGATCCATTTCCTGAAGATCTGCACCTTCAAAGATCATTTCTCCATCGGTCATCTCGTATTCTTCTCTTCCGGCGATTACCGAAGAAAGAGTACTTTTTCCAGATCCGTTTGGTCCCATGATCGCATGAACTTCTCCCGGCTTGATCTCAAGATTAATACCTTTCAGGATTTCTTTATCTTCTATGCTGGCGTGTAAATTCTTTATTTTAAGCATGTCTATCTATTCTGAATCTGCCAATGCAGATATTTAATTTTTCTTTTATTCTTTTATTGTGTCTGAAACTTTTTCCATTTCGGGAACTTCAACGATCTGAAGGATTTCAATAACCTCTTCCCATCCTTCCTGCTCCGGATTAGGAACTATTTTCGCTTTTACCGTTACCGGGATCATCTGAAAATCATCCTTTTTTAATGGCGCGATCTTATCAGAAAGAACCTGACTCATAGAATCTAAAGTAACTCCATAAACAAAATTCTCCCCTCTAATTACCGCAGCATCTGCCGTATAAATGAATTCACCTTCAAGAACCTGAATACTATCCGGAACTTTTTCAACTTCCGGGCCATTCATAAGTTCCTTACGCTCTTCATCCTGACAGGAAAAAAGAATCAAACTTAATATCAGTAATCCAAATAACTTCTTCATAACAGTTTCTAGCGCTGTTAATTATCCAACTGAACCTTCTAAAGAGATCTCCAGTAATTTCTGAGCCTCTACAGCGAATTCCATTGGCAGCTTGTTCAACACTTCTTTGCTGAATCCGTTCACGATCAATGCGATCGCTTTTTCAGTATCAATTCCTCTCTGGTTACAATAGAAAATCTGGTCTTCCCCGATCTTACTGGTTGTAGCCTCATGTTCTACCTGAGCTGATTTATTTTTCACCTCGATATAAGGGAAAGTATGCGCTCCACACTTGTTCCCCATTAGAAGAGAATCACACTGTGAAAAGTTTCTTGCATTATCTGCTCTACCATTTATCTGAACAAGTCCACGGTATGAGTTCTGAGATTTCCCTGCAGAGATACCTTTTGAAATGATCGTACTCTTGGTATTCTTTCCTAAGTGGATCATTTTTGTACCTGTATCTGCCTGCTGGTAATTGTTAGTTACCGCAATAGAGTAAAATTCTCCTACTGAATTATCTCCTTTCAAAATACAGCTAGGATACTTCCATGTAACCGCAGATCCAGTTTCAACTTGAGTCCAGGAAATTTTCGCCCCTTTTTCACAAAGTCCTCTTTTGGTTACGAAGTTGAAAACTCCTCCTTTACCTTCTTTGTTTCCAGGATACCAGTTTTGAACGGTACTATATTTTATTTCAGCATCATCTAAAGCGATAAGTTCAACCACCGCTGCATGAAGCTGATTTTCATCTCTTGTTGGAGCAGTACAACCTTCAAGGTAACTTACATAACTACTTTCATCAGCAACTACGAGAGTTCTTTCGAACTGTCCCGTTCCCGCCTGATTAATTCTGAAATAAGTAGAAAGCTCCATTGGGCAACGAACACCTTTTGGAATGTAACAGAATGAACCATCACTAAATACTGCTGAATTCAGAGCTGCATAGAAATTATCTTTCTTCGGAACCACAGTTCCAAGATATTTCTTTACCAGTTCCGGATGTTCTTTGATAGCTTCAGAAATTGAACAGAAAATAATACCTTTTTCAGCCAATGTCTTTTTAAAAGTAGTGGTTACAGAAACTGAATCCATTACCACATCTACCGCAACACCGGCAAGCTTCTTCTGCTCATCTAACGAAATACCAAGCTTTTTGAAAGTATCCAGTAATTCTGGGTCAACCTCATCCAGACTATCGTATTTCGGTTTTTTATTTGGTGCCGAATAATAAGAGATATTCTGAAAATCAGGTTTTGGGTAATTTACGTTCGCCCAATCTGGCTCTTCCATTTTCTCCCATTCACGAAAGGCTTCTAATCGCCATTCAGTCATCCATTCTGGTTCTTCCTTCTTCTTAGAAATTGCCCGCACGATATCCTCGTTCAAGCCCACAGGAAAAGTATCAGATTCTATATCGGTATAAAATCCGTACTCATACTCTTTGGTTTCGAGCTCTTTCTTTAAATCGTCTTCAGTATATGCCATTCTTTCTAATTCTAATTTTTAATCACATCAATTGATTGATGGGTATATCTTACAGTGAAAAACTTTCACCGCATCCGCATGTTCTCTGTGCGTTTGGATTATTAAATACAAAACCCTTTCCGTTAAGACCTCCTGAATATTCCAGAATGGTCCCAGCCAGATAAAGAACACTGCGCTTATCCACAACGATTTTTACGTCGTTGTCTTCAAAGACTTTATCGCCTTCGGCCTGGCTCTTATCGAAATTCAATTCGTAAGATAAACCAGAACAACCTCCGCTCTTCACTCCCACTCGCACATAGTCGGCTTCAGGATTGAAACCATCCTCAGTCATCAGGGCGGAAATTTTCTTTTTAGCCTCTTCGCTAACTTTAATCATAAGCTATAAAGATTAATTCTAAATTGGGCACAAATATACTACAAAGCATACGTTTTACCATAGACTAAGCATATGTTTTAAGAATTGAATTATAGAGCCCGTCAATTAGAAATTAATGCGGAAATTCCGCAGTTTCAAGCAGGTTCTAACAAGCCTTAAAGCTTTTGCCTCTTTCTTCTTCATTGAATTTTATAATCGTACTTTTGCATTTTAAAATTCAATTGCATGTTTGAGAATAGTCAGGAAAGCAAGACAAACCTTTCACAATTAGGAGAATTTGGATTAATAGACCACCTAACAAAGAATTTCAGCCCGAAGCTGGAATCAACCATTAAGGCGATAGGCGATGATGCCGCGGTGCTCAATTTTGAGAACAAGCAAACTATTATTAGCACAGATCTTCTGGTTGAGGGAGTACATTTTGACCTTGCTTATATGCCTTTAAAACACTTGGGATATAAAGCTGTAATGGTAAATCTTTCCGACGTTTATGCAATGAATGCAAAAGCAACTCAGATCACCGTTTCTATTGCAGTCTCGAACAGATTTCCTGTAGAAGCCCTGGAAGAACTTTATGCAGGAATTCAACTGGCATCAAAAATTTACAATATTGACGTTATTGGTGGTGACACCACTTCTTCAACTTCCGGATTAATGATAAGCGTTACCGCGCTTGGAATTGCTGAGAAAGAAGATGTCGTATACAGAAATGGAGCAAAAGCAAATGATCTTCTGGTTGTAACGGGCGACCTTGGCGCAGCTTATATGGGTCTTCAGGTGCTTGAACGTGAAAAAGAGGTTTTCAAGGCAAATCCAAACTCACAGCCAGACCTCGATCAATATACTTATTTGATCGAAAGACAATTGAAGCCGGAAGCAAGAAAAGACATTCCACCACTTCTAAAAGATCTGGATGTTCTTCCAACTTCTATGATAGACATAAGTGACGGACTTTCTTCTGAAGTGATACACCTTTGCAAAAATTCAAAATTAGGCGCCAATATTTTTGAAGAAAAGATTCCACTGGATCCTGCGGTAATTTCAGTTTGTGAAGAATTTGAAATTGACAGCACCATGATCGCACTAAGCGGCGGTGAAGATTATGAACTTTTATTCACGATATCACAGGATGATTACGACAAAATAAAAGGAAATCCGCATCTAACGGTTATTGGCCATATGACAGAGGAAAATGAAGGTATGCATCTTGTTACCAGAGCCAATCAAAAATTACCTTTGATCGCCAGGGGTTGGAATTCGATGGAAGATAAAGAGGATTAAAAAAGTTTAGATTTTTAAGGAATAAATTTACTTCCATAATACCGCGCTTCCTTCTCATAGAATCCACTAGCATCCCTGTTAGGATTGGCTATATAGCTAATAATGGAATTCAGAAGTAAATTATAATCGGTATAGAAGATCTTATGATAAATTTCTATGGCTGGAATTTTCTTTGCTATTTTATGCTTATACTTTTTCTCGAAATCAAATAGAAATCCATTAACCCCAGAAAGTTGCTCATATTGATAAGTGTGAATAATTTCGTGAGGTAATGCTATGTTTCCTTCAATCCTTTCTAATAAACGAATACTATTACCAAAAGCAGCACCTCGATATTGGCTATTCTCCATTATAATTTTGGAACGAAATACAAAAGTTCCCACTTTCATGCTTGTGTTCCAATCCAGCCGGGAATTCACTGAGTGATATACTGTAGCAGCAAGGTCAAACGGCATTATTCTATAACTGATTTTGAAGTTATCTTTAGTGTTCACTTCAATTCTATTAAAGCCAATATTCAAATGCCATCGCGCCCAGAAGTCGCGATTCGCTGCGGCATTTTCAATAATCGAAGTTCCAGCAGAATTTACAATTTTAGAAGGCCATACGTAGTTATAATCACCAGATTTAGCAAACTCACGCACCAGTCTTTTACTCTCAAATACCAAGTAACCGCCAAGTGCACCCTGACCCATGCCCCTTAGCAAAGTTTTTCCAAACTTTTCACCAGGTTCTTTATTGATCACGGCGCCTACTCCTCCAAGAATACTACCGACACCAACATTATAAATACCAGCTTCTAAATCATTATTCTGAGACCTAGCTTCAGTATTTAATGAAATAAATAGAAAAATACAGATTGTTAATCTTAAGGAATTCCCAGCGATAATCGATGATTTTCAGCAATTATACTGAAAAATTAAGACATAGTTAATATATTGGCGAAAACCCAAAGATGTGAAAAATTTATTATTTGGAATTTTAGCATGTTTATGTCTAATTTCTTGTAGCAAAGAAAACTTATATGAATTTAAAGATCTAACAGATACAGAAGATTATATATACATGGTAAGTTTTTATGCCGCAGACAGCACGAAGGGCATGAGTTTTACTGTTAAAGCAGAAGAGACCAACGGATATAATGAAGTTACCTCTTATCCTTATTCAATAGGAACTGCCGGTAATGAAAAAATTCATAGCCAAGAATTTGCCGTTAAAGGCTACAAAAAGAATGGCGTTCAGATAATTCCCGAAAGTAATATTAAGGGATATATGGTAAACTTATATGAAATTGGAGACGCTAACATCTATAATGGGTTAATATTTCAGCATGTCTCTGAAAATTCAGAACCTGTATTTGTAGGTTATAATTTTGAAACCGATGAAAGAGTCATCGAAAACAGAGAAAATTAAGAAGCTTTTGCAAGAAATATTCTCTTGCGTCTTTTGTGGATCTTTGCAAGGTACTCATTGGTCTCCTTGAATTTTGGGGTAAGTCGAGCTAGTAATCCGTCCGCAGTATCTGTCATTTCCATTCCACAATTTTTACATTCATACTCGTGAACGTGATTGGTAATGTTTTTAGACACTCTTAATTTATGACCGAAAATACTGCAACGAACCTTTGCAAATGAAAATAAAGTAGGGTGCGATTTTTTCATGATAAGGTTAAATTTCTGGTTTCTAGTTTTCTAAATTATAAAAAAAAGTTAATGTTCCGACAAAAAGCGTTAATTAATCGATGAAAAGCATGATTGTTCTTAAATTGTTCATATCTTCCATATAGGAATTATGCCCTCGTTCCAGCATGTGAAATTCACAATCACATTCTTCTGAAACCTTTGCTATTTCATTGATTACCAATATTGGATCCTGTTTTCCAGCTACGATTATCTTCTGTTTTTGAAAGCTTTTCAAGACATCTCTATAATTTGTACGAATTTTCATACCTTTTAATGCTGCCTGGACATTTTCACCTTTCATTTTAATTGCCCGGCTCTTTAATTTTTCAATCTCCTCAGAAAATTTAATCTTACTTTCTTCCGGAAAGAGATTTGAAATAGCCATACTTATATAAGCATCTTTATTTTTCCCGACCAATTTAACAGATCTTTCACGTATTTGGCGTTTTTCCACAGTGTCCTCATCTGGTGTTGAATTAATCAACATTACGCTCTTTAATACAATAGGAAAATTTTTCAGGAATTCCAAACTTACATAACCTCCCATACTGTGTCCGGCAATACTAATCACTTGAATTTCAAGCTTATTTAGCACTTCGTGAACCACTTCAGCCATGAGTTCCATACTATGTATTTTGGCAACTCCATCAGACTTCCCATGTCCGGGTAAATCGATGCAAATAACCGGCCGTTCTTTTTGCAGTTCTTTAACAATTGGTGACCAGATGCTGGAATCTTCCAGAAAACCATGCAATAGTACCAATGGCACTTTTTCACCATTACCCGTTACAGAATAATGAATTTTTGCTCCTTTATATATAATTGTACTCATACTATAAACTAAAAAACCGCGAACTCAAGAATAATAATTCCAGAATTCGCGGCAAATTTTAAACTTTAAATAATCCTTAAGGATCTTAGTTTTTAAGAATTCATGATATCTTCTATCTCTTCAATTTCAATAGGAATATTTCTCATCAGGTTGAATGGCTCGCCTTTCTCCTGGATCACTACATCATCTTCCAATCTAATTCCGAATCCTTCATCTGGAAGATAGATTCCAGGCTCTACAGTAAACACCTGATTTGCCTGCATAGGTTCGGTTAGAATTCCATAATCATGGGTGTCAAGACCAATATGGTGAGAAGTCCCATGCATGAAATACTTTTTGTAAGCTGGCCAGTCTGGATCTTCATTCTGAACATCTGCTTTATCTAAAAGACCAAGATCAAGTAATTCTGAAGTCATCATTTTTCCAACTTCCACATGGTATTCTTTCCACATAGTCCCAGGAACAAGCATTTTCGTAGCTTCCTTTTTCACCTTATTAACGGCATTATAAACCTGCTTCTGCCTGCCGTTATATCTACCCGAAACCGGTATCGTTCTACTCAGGTCACTAGAGTAATTAGCATATTCAGCTCCAGTATCCAAAAGAATAAGATCTCCATCTTTACACTGATGCCTGTTTTCTACATAATGCAAAACATTTGCATTGTTACCGCTGGCAATAATTGGTGTATAAGCGAAACCTTTAGAACGGTTTCTAATCATCTCGTGATAATATTCTGCTTCAATCTCATATTCCCAAACACCCGGCTTCACGAATTTCAAAGTTCTTCTGAAAGCCTTTTCGGTGATATCACAGGCTTTCTGCATTAGATCTAATTCAATAGGATCTTTTACTGAACGCAATCTCTGTAAAATTGGATTCGCTTTTGCCACCTGGTGAGCTGGGTATTTATCTTTACACCACTTAATAAAGCGATCATCTCTAGTTTCAGTTTGATGATTTGCTCTATAATGCTCATTTGTGTTCAGGTAAACCGTTTCACACTGCGTCATCACTTCAAAAAAGACCTTTTGAAAATCTTTCATCCAGTAAACGGTCTTAACACCGCTAACCTCAAATGCGTCTTCTTTGGTAAGTTTTGCTCCTTCCCAAACTGCGATATGCTCATTTGTTTCAGTTAGAAAAAGGATCTCACGATGCTTTTCTTCAGGTGCATCTGGAAACAAAACCAAAATACTTTCATCCTGATCTACTCCACTCAGATAAAAAATATCTCTGTTTTGCTGAAATGGCATCGTGCTGTCTGCACCAATCGGGTATATATCATTAGAATTAAAAACCGCTAAACTTTTCGGCTTCATCTTCTCCATGAAGTTTTTGCGGTTCTTTATAAAAAGTTTCGAATCTATTCTATCGTATTTCATAAATAAATCTTTTCAATTTTTTCAAAATTAAAAGGAAATAAACGCAAAAGCTATAAAAGCCTTTTAAAATTTCAGGTGAAGCCGGGTTTTGCTAAATTAGACTATAGATTCCTTCTTTAATTTTCATTAATGCAAGTAGATCGTTATAAATCATTTGAAACTGAAAGGCTTATTATAAGACCAACATCTCTTGAAGATGGTGAATTCATTTATGAGTTGCTTAATTCGCCAAAATGGATTCAATTTATTGGAGACCGAAATATTAGAAGTGTTGAGGATGCCGAAAACTATATTTCTTCCAAAATGCACACCCAGTTAAAAAAGCTGGGTTTTTCAAACAATACGGTAATCAGAAAATCTGATCTAAAAAAGATAGGAACCTGTGGTTTATATGACCGTGAAGGTTTGGATGATGTAGATATAGGTTTCGCGTTCCTGCCGGAATTTGAGAAAAAAGGATATGCTTATGAAGCAGCGAATGAATTGAAGAATGCAGCCAGAGAAGAATTCGGCTTAAAGGAAATTAGCGCGATCACGCTAGAAGAAAATAAAGGATCCAGAAATCTTTTGGAAAAACTAGGCTTCGAATTCCAGGAAAAGATCATGATTCCCAATGACCCGAATGAGCTAATGTTCTATCATCTGAAGTTTTAACCTAATTGAGAGTTATTCGTAAAGGCCAAGCCTGTTTTTAAGTCGGATATTATCTCTCTGTAATTGCTTGATCTGCCCAAGTAAATGGTTGATCGCTTCCAGACCTTCCAGATTAATATCCAACTCATGATGTAATCGCATCATTTTTTCAAGTTCTGCCAGATGATCACAATGAACGTATTCGGTTTCTTCGATACGCACGATCTCAATAATGCCACTTTCATTTAGCGAGCTTACAAACTTTCGTTCCACTTTATAGCGAATACAAATCTCTTCTGCAGGAATTAGATCTTCATTTCTCATAATCCTGTTTTTTTAAGTTCCTGAAATAACTCTTTTTGCTTTTCAGATAAATTCTCCGGAATTTTCACTTTGTAAGTGATAAAGAGATCCCCAAATTGATCTGCTTTTTTATACTTAGGAAATCCTTTCCCTTTTAATTTCACTTTGGAATCATTCTGAGTTCCGGGTTTCACCTTCAGTTTAACTTTCCCATTAAAAGTATTCACCTCGATCTCCCCTCCAAGTGCTGCAGTAGTTAAACTAATTTCCTTGTCTGCATATAGGTTTTCCTTTTCACGTTTGAAGGAAGTATCATTAATAATATTGAAAGTAATGAATAGATCACCTTTAGGACCACCCTGAACACCCGGCCCACCATGACCCTTGATCTTGATCGTCTGCCCGTTCTCTACGCCAGCCGGAATGGTTAAGCGTATATTTTTACCATTTACGGTAAGTGTTTGCTTCTGACTTTGATAAATATCACTTAAACGTAGCTGAAGTTCGGCGTTAAAATCCTGTCCTTTAAAATGCCTTCCACGGTGGGCGCCTTCTGCCCTTGCCCTGCCTCCGAACATCTGCTCAAAGAAATCTGAAAAGGTGTCATCGTCAAAATTACCGGAATAAGAATGTGACTGACCGCCACCAAAGCCTGCTCCAAATCCGCCTGAAGATGCCTGTTGTTTTCTGGCCTCCTCAAATTGATCGGCATGTTTCCAGTCCTTACCGTATTCGTCGTATTTTTTACGCTTTTCAGGATCGCTTAAAACTTCATGAGCTTCATTGATCTGCTGAAATTTAGCCTGCGCATCCTTATCATTTGGATTGAGATCTGGATGATATTTCCTAGCCAGCTTTCGATAAGCTTTTTTGATATCGGCCTGAGACGCCGACTTATCAAGTTCCAGTAATTTGTAATAATCTATAAAATCCATTTAAACAATCTGTTTCTAAGCCTTAAAAACACCAGAGTCTACTTCTTTCTTTTTAAGCTGACTTTCAATTAAGCCAATCTGACCAATATGATAGATATCATGCTGAATAATCCCGTTAAGAAGATACCCGAAATGATAATCTTTTCCGCTCACCTTTTCTTCCAGGTAAGAATCATCTTTTTTTTCATTCAACAACTCATATATCTTACTTTGAGCAGCAACAAGCCTGCGCTTTAAATCTTCCCATTCTTCCTGGGAATGAACCTCGATCTTTGGCCAATCATCAGGAGAATCTATTTTAATATTATACGCATCGTTCCCCTTCAGTTTTTCAACCGCGTATAGCTTCCACGAGATCAAATGTCCAACGATCTGGGCCACGCTATGAGATTCTGGAATACAGGTTTTATATCCAATCACATAAGGAACGTTCTCCAATTTGCGCATTACGGAATCTCCATACCATGGTTCTCCTTCGAAGATCTCAGACAGAGACCGGATAATTTCTTTTGTTCTATTTTTCATTGCAGGGATAGATGAAATTGGAAATTACAAAAATTGCCTTTTCGCCGCAGTTAAGTTTTTGCCAAAACAAAATTTTTGAACGAATGAAAAAACTTTAAGAATCGTTTAATCACCTAATATGCAAGGCTCTCTGACTCAAAGCTTCAACAAATTATAAACTACTTTAAATTAGTTCTAAATAGACCCTAAAAAGGTGTCCAAAGTTTGTTAAAAATTAGCAGGAAGCTTATTTTTGCTCCACTTTATCTAAATAATTCAAAACATTTATGGCGAAATCTGCGCTTTTAAAGTCATCATTGGCGAAAAAATACTGGATGGCTTTCACAGGCCTTTTTCTGTGCCTGTTTTTAGTAGGTCACCTTCTCGGAAATTTACAATTATTACAGCCTGTTAGTGAAGCGGCTAAAGATCAGTTTAATGAATATGCATTATTCATGACTACTAATCCAGCCGTTAAGGTATTATCTTATCTTACTTACTTAAGTATCATCTTCCATGCAATTGACGGTTTAATGCTAACCATTCGTAATCGCAAGGCACGACCTCAGGGCTACGTAAGTTTTAAACCTTCAACAAATTCTATGTGGTCTTCAAGAAACATGGGTATTCTTGGAACCATCATTCTAGCCTTTATCATTGTTCATATGAGCATGTTCTGGGCCGAAATGAAATTTGGAGGATTAGACGACACTTTCTACACAACAGCTAATGGGGAAAAGGTAAAAGACCTCTATACATTAACCATTAAAACCTTTCAGGATGCGCAATACGGCTTGATCTGGGCAATAGCTTACGGATTGTCGATGGTTGCCATTGCATTTCACCTGTCTCACGGTTTTTCAAGCGGATTTCAGTCACTTGGTGTTAATCATCCAAAATACAACGGGTTTATCAAAAAGTTAGGATTAGCCTTTGCGGTCTTAGTACCATTGGCATTCGCTGTGATACCTTTTTATATTCACTTTGTACTAGAAAAAATTTAAGCTATGGGAATATTTGAATCTAATGCACCTAAAGGCCCATTGGCAGAAAAGTGGACCAAACATAAAAACTCTATAGACCTTGTTAACCCTGCAAACAAACGTAACATTGATGTTATCGTGGTAGGAACAGGACTTGCTGGTGGTAGTGCCGCTGCAACCCTTGCTGAACTTGGCTATAACGTAAAAACATTTTGCTACCAGGATTCTCCACGTAGAGCTCACTCGATTGCAGCCCAGGGAGGAATTAACGCAGCAAAGAACTACCAGGGAGACGGTGATTCTATTTATCGTCTTTTTTATGATACTGTAAAAGGTGGTGATTATCGTTCTAGAGAATCCAACGTCTACAGGCTTGCTGAAGTTTCTGGTAATATTATTGACCAGTGCGTTGCTCAGGGAGTTCCTTTTGCTCGTGAATATGGTGGTCTTCTGGACAACCGTTCCTTCGGTGGAGTTCTTGTATCAAGAACATTCTACGCTAAAGGGCAAACAGGACAGCAGTTATTGCTTGGAGCTTATTCAGCAATGAACCGCCAGATAAACCGTGGTAAGATCAAATCTTACAACAGGCATGAAATGCTTGATATTGTTAAGGTTGACGGAAAGGCTCGTGGAATTATTGCGAGAAACCTGGTAACCGGAGAATTAGAAAGACATTCAGCTCACGCGGTCGTTGTAGCTTCAGGAGGATACGGAAACGTATTTTTCCTATCAACCAACGCCATGGGAAGTAACGTAACTGCCAGCTGGAAAATTCATAAAAAGGGAGCATATTTTGCAAACCCTTGCTTCACTCAAATTCACCCGACATGTATTCCTGTTTCTGGAGATCACCAGTCTAAACTGACGTTGATGTCTGAATCCTTACGTAATGATGGTAGAATATGGGTTCCGAAGAAAAAAGAAGATGCTGAAGCGATTAGAGCCGGAAAGAAAAAACCGACCGAGCTTTCAGAAGAAGAAAGAGATTACTACTTAGAAAGAAGATATCCAGCATTTGGTAACCTTGTACCTCGTGATGTTGCTTCCAGAGCAGCAAAAGAGCGTTGTGATGCCGGATTTGGTGTAAATAAAACTGGAGAAGCAGTTTATCTTGACTTTAGTTCAGCGATCATGAGATATGGTAAAGAAGCTGCGACTACCAAAAAGATAAGCAATCCTTCAGATACTAAAATTAAGGAGCTTGGAAAAGAAGTTGTAGAAGCCAAATATGGTAACCTTTTCCAGATGTATGAAAAGATTGTAGACCAGAATCCATATGAAACTCCAATGATGATCTATCCTGCGGTACACTATACCATGGGAGGTGTTTGGGTTGATTATAACCTGCAAACAACTATTCCTGGATGTTACGCGATCGGAGAAGCGAATTTCTCAGACCACGGAGCAAACAGGCTTGGAGCTTCTGCTCTAATGCAAGGACTTGCTGATGGATACTTTGTTTTACCTTATACTATAGGAAATTATTTATCTAACGATATTAGAACCGGAGCAATCCCTACAGATTCTCCAGAATTTGATGCAGCCGAAACTGAAGTTCGTGAAAGACTTGAGAAGCTGATCAATACTAAGGGAACTAAATCTGTAGACCACTTCCATAAAATCTTAGGAAAGATTATGTGGAACAAGGTGGGAATGGCAAGAAACGCTGAGGGTCTTCAGGAAGCGATCACAGAGATCAAAGAACTTCGTGAAGAATTTTGGAAGGATGTTAGAGTTCCAGGAGGAGCAATGGAAATGAACGCAGAGCTTGAAAAAGCTGGTCGTGTGGCAGATTTCCTAGAACTAGGTGAATTGTTCGCTAAAGATGCACTACATAGAAACGAATCTTGCGGTGGTCACTTTAGAGAAGAATACCAGACTGAAGAAGGGGAAGCCCTTCGTGATGACGAGAACTTTATGTATGTAGCAGCGTGGGAATACACAGGTAATCCGGCAGATGCTATTCTTCATAAAGAAGATTTAGATTACGAAAATATCCAAGTGAAAACAAGGAGCTATAAATAGATTTGAGATATGAGATTCTTTATATCAGATCTCATTTCTAAATACTCAATACTTAAAGTATGAACCTTACACTAAAAATATGGCGTCAGAAAAACGCCGATACAAAAGGAAAAATGGTAACCTATCAGGTTTCAGACATTTCTACTGATATGTCTTTTCTTGAAATGATGGATGTTCTTAACGAACAGCTTATCGAAAAAGGAGATGAACCTGTAGCTTTTGATCACGATTGTCGTGAGGGAATTTGTGGATCCTGTAACTTACAGATCAATGGAGAACCTCATGGTCCAGATCGTGGCGTTACTACCTGCCAGTTACACATGAGAAGATTCAAAGATGGTGATACTATCGTTATTGAACCTTTTAGGGCTAAAGCATTTCCTGTGATCAAGGATCTTGTGGTAGACCGTAGCGCATTTGATAGAATCCAGCAGGCTGGTGGATATATTTCTGTAAACACTTCTGGAAATACTCAGGATGCGAATTCTATTCCTGTTGAAAAGGAAAATGCAGATATGTCTTTCTACGCAGCGACCTGTATTGGTTGCGGAGCTTGTGTTGCAGCATGTAAAAATGCAAGTGCAATGCTATTTACCTCAGCAAAAGTGAGTCAGTTCGCACTTCTTCCGCAAGGTGAAGTTGAAGCAGATCGCAGAGTACTTCAAATGGTTGAACAGATGGACAAAGAAGGTTTTGGTAATTGTACCAACACCGGAGCTTGCGAGATAGAGTGTCCAAAAGGAATTTCATTGGAGAACATCGCAAGAATGAATAGAGAATATTTGAAAGCTAGCGTTAAGTAAGCAGCTTACTAATTCGATATAGATGAGCCCGGACTTTGTAGTCCGGGTTTTTTTATGCATTTTATTTAAAAATTGACGAATGCCAGCTATCTCTGAAATAATCTCAAAATTACCCGGAACCAAAACCAGCATTTTCTCAGTTATGAGCAAAATGGCCAATGATCATAATGCGATTAATCTGTCTCAGGGATTTCCGAATTTTGAGACAGATCAGAAATTGAAAGATCTGGTTACGGAAGCCATGAACAATGGTTTCAACCAATATCCTCCAGATTCGGGGGTTCATGAATTAAGAGAACAGATCGTCTCCAAGATCAAATTATTATATGGTAAATCCTATGATGCAAATACAGAAATAACAGTTACTTCAGGGGCAACTGAAGCACTATACACCGCTATTACCGCATTTGTGAATAAAGGCGATGAAGTGATCGTTCTTAAACCCGCTTATGATACTTATGAACCAACTATCAAACTTAGCGGTGGTATTCCAATACAAATTCAACTTAAGGGAGAAAATTATACGGTAGACTGGGATGAAGTAAGATCGGCGATCTCTTCAAAAACGAGAATGATCATCATTAATACTCCACATAACCCAACAGGAACTATCCTTTCAGAGAAAGATATGCTGCAGTTACAGGAAATTCTTTCAGATACTAATGTAATCTTACTGAGTGATGAGGTATACGAACATCTTATTTTCGATAAGGAGCAGCATCAAAGTGCCTCAAAATTTTCTGAATTATCTGAAAGAGCCATTGTATGCGCCTCCTTTGGTAAGACTTTTCATAACACAGGCTGGAAAACAGGGTATTGCGTAGCGCCTGAAAAACTGATGAAAGAGATCAGGAAAATTCACGAAGTCACTGTTTTTTCAGTAAATCATCCCATGCAGCGAGCTTATGCTGAATATTTAAAGAATGCCGATAATTACCTGAAACTCTCTAAATTTTATCAGACCAAAAGAGACCTTTTTCTGAATCTGATAAAAGATTCAAAATTTACATACACCGCATCTAAAGGCACCTACTACCAACTTTTAAATTTTTCTGGAATAACCGATGAAAATGATGTAAATTTCGCCGAGAGACTAGTGAAAGAATACGGAATCGCCTCAATTCCAGTTTCAGTTTTCAATATTAACGAAAAGGATAACAGCCAGTTGAGATTCTGTTTTGCAAAAACCGATGATACACTGGAAATGGCAGCGGAAATACTTTGTAAATTATAGATGAACTTAAATATTAAGATCCGTGACCAGGATTTTGTATTACATCCTTTCGGAGCCGCTTACTGGCCGGAACAGGAAGTTCTTCTTGTTGCCGATGTACATCTTGGTAAGGTTTCTCACTTTAGAAAACATGGCAGTGCTGTTCCCGTAAATGCCATTGCCGAAAACTTTAGAAAACTAGACCAGCTTAGAAAAGATTTTGATCCAGAACACATTGTCTTTTTAGGAGACCTTTTCCATAGCTCCCTAAATATTGAATGGAATATATTTGAAGAATGGGTGAACAGCATTGATAACCAGGTTTATCTTATTGCTGGAAATCATGATATCATTTCACCTTTAAAATATGAAGCGCTTGGTATAAAGATCTTTTCTGATGTGAAAGTTGATGGTTTTCATTTAAGCCATCATCCAGAAATCCTGGAAGGCCATTTTAACCTGTGTGGCCATATCCACCCCGGATTCAAAATGAGAGGACATGGAAGACAATTATTAAAGCTATCTTGTTTCTTTAAAAGTCAGGACCAGATGATTCTGCCGGCTTTTGGAGAATTTACCGGAAATTATTTTATGCAACCCGAAGACGGGGATCGTGTTTTTGCCATCACTGGCAAAGAAGTGATCCAAATCAATTAACCTACACTTACCCAAATGATCAAAAAATTAGCCGTTCTAAATTTCCTTTCAGTACTGCTGAATATTGCATTGAATTTTTATGCGCAGACTGGAAGAATTAACAACACCACAATTGGCGAAATAAGCGATAAATATTCTAATCTTTTTACTCCGGCAGATTATGCTTTTTCCATCTGGGGTTTAATTTATTTCAGTCTTCTGGCCTCTTCCATTTTTATGGTTTACCAGGCATATACAGACGGGAAATATACTAGCTTCATTAAAAATACATCCATCTGGTTCATTGTAGCGAATATTGGCACTGGACTTTGGATCGTTGCCTGGTTGTATGAATTCACAGGAATGTCTGTAGTTATTATGTTTCTTATCATGGCGAAGCTTTTAAAACTGATAATTAACAATGATATGGAAATCTGGGATGCACCGTTAAAAGTCATTGCATTTTACTGGTGGCCAATTTGCCTATTTTCAGGATGGATCGCGGTAGCGAGTATCGCAAATATGGCGGCGTGGCTTATAGAGATAGGTTGGGACGGAGCGATATTTTCAGAAATTGAATGGACCATGATCATGATTTGTGTAGCTGTTATCATCAACCTATTAATGATCTACCTTAGAAATATGAGAGAGTTTGCCGCAGTAGGAGTTTGGGCACTAATAGCGATTTTTGTAAGACATATAGAGAATGAAAATCTCATAGCTTATACGGCCATAGCAGGAGCTATTCTTTTATTACTGAATATAAGCTATCACGGATACAAAAATAGAAAGACCAATCCTGTATATCGTCTATTTCATGGTGAAAAACCTTAAACCATGGCCTTGATATCACTTCCCCAACTTGGGTAAGAAAAGATCATTCCCTTCAGGGTTTCACAAGTTAATTTCCCGCACATCGCCATGACGAACATATTTATCATTTCGCCGGCGTCGGGACCTACGAGATGGGCGCCAAGTACGAGTCCAGTTTCTTTATCGACAAGAGTTTTATAGCCGTAATAATCTTCATTAATTCGCTTTGCATTAAACCATTTTGGAACAAGTTTCTTTTCTACCACGAAATCATAACCTTTTTCCCTGGCCTGTTTTTCATTAAGACCAACTGAAGCAACATTTGGAAGGGTAAAAACAACAGAAGGCTGTGGCGGGTAATCCACCGCTTTTTCACGGTTTTTATCCAAAATATTTCCAGCGACAATCCTTGCTTCCTGGGAAGACAAAGGAGTTAAGGGCAAACCTTCACTGGCTGAAACATCACCGCAAGCGTAAACATTTTTATTGGTAGTACTTTGCAAATGTTCATTTACGCTGATTCCTTTATTTGTAAATGCTACATTCCCTTTTTCAAGATCAAGCTCATCGATAGAAGGCACTCTGCCTGCCGCGTTCACTATCAGTTTAGCCTTCAATTCTATCTTCTTCCCTTTTTGATCTGCTTTTACACGGAAATTTGTTTGAAGCTTCTCAACTTCAGTAACTTCAGCATCAAATACAAATTTGATCCCTATCTCTTCGGAAGCCTTTTGTAAATATTCCACCATATCCGCATCAAAATTACTTAGGGGTCTGGATTCACCATCGATCACGGTAACATCAACTCCACATCTTGCAGCGATATGAGCAAATTCCATCCCGATATAACCGGCTCCGATAAAAATGATACTTTCAGGCAATTCTTCCAGTTCCAGAAAATCGTCGCTGATTATAGGATGTTCTCTACCCGGAATTGGCAATTCAAATGCTTTATTCCCTGTGGCAATGATGATCTTTTTCGCACTCACCGTTTTTCCTTCTACAGAAAGCCTGTTCTCATCAAGAAATTTTGGTGACTGATGATACATTTTTATACCGAGTTCTTCCAGATCTTTTTCCGTCGCTGCCGGAACAGCGCTGGTAAAGGTTTTTTTGAATTCCATGAGATCTTTCCAGCTGAATTCAGGCATTTTAGTAATGCCATGACCTTTCATTTTTTCAGCTCTATCCAGAATTTCAGTAAGACCAACCAGAACCTTTTTTGGATCACAACCGCGATTTGCACAGGTTCCTCCAAATTCTCGATTATCGGCGATCGCAACGCTCAAACCCTCAGCAACACATTCTTTTGCGACACTCTTCCCGGCAGTTCCGGTTCCGATCACGAATACATCAAATTCTTCAAATCCCATAACAATTCATCATTTTGAGTGAAAATAGATAAGTTTCGAGCCATTTTGCGTTAGAAAAATGGTAAATATTTTAAATGCTATTTAATCGTTAAAAATCAATTAACTGGTTGTAAGGCAATTTGTATGAAATTATATTTGCCGTAATGAGTACAAGTCTTATCGCCCAGAAATTTTCACAGTCCCCGCAACAGCAGGAACTGCGAAATGCTATTGCCTCTTCCGAAAAAAAATTGTCGAATATTCATTTAAAAGGTCTGGTTGGATCGGCTTTATCTTTCGTTGTTGCCGATGCCTTTAAAGATTCAGAAAATCCTTTTCTCTTGATTTTCAATGATAAAGAAGAAGCGGCATATTACTTGAATGACCTGGAACAACTGGTTGGAGAGAAGAACGTCCTTTTTTACCCTGGAAGTTACCGCAGGCCATACCAGATCGAAGAAACCGATAATGCGAATGTACTTTTAAGAGCCGAGGTTTTAAACAGGATCAATTCCAGAAAAAAGCCGGCTATTATCGTTACTTATCCCGATGCGCTTTTTGAAAAAGTAGTGACTCGAAAAGAGCTGGACAAAAGCACCCTGAAAATTGCCGTTGGTGATGAGCTTTCCATAGACTTTGTGAACGAAGTTCTTTTTGAATATCAGTTTAAAAGAGTAGATTTTGTTACGGAACCCGGAGAGTTTTCGGTACGTGGTGGAATTATTGATGTTTTTTCTTTCAGCCATGATGAACCATACAGGATTGAGTTCTTTGGTGATGAAATAGACAGTATCAGAACTTTTGATGTGGAAACCCAGCTTTCTACAGACAAAAAGAAAAAGATCTCTGTGATGCCGAATGTGGAAAACAAGCATCTGGACGAAGTAAGAGAGAGCTTTTTGAAATATATTTCGGCTAAGACCATCGTTTTTATAAAAAACCTCGATCTTCTTTCTGCACAGGCAGATAAGCTTTATAAAAAGGCAGAAGAAGCTTTTAACCAACTTTCAGAAGATGTTAAGCATAGTGCGCCTTCAGAATTGTTTTGCGACGGCCAGCTGATCAAAAAACAATTACTGGAATATTCTTCAGTAGAACTAAGCACACAAGCATTTCTGAAAACTGAAAAAAGTATTGTTTATAATACCAAACCTCAGCCTTCTTTCAATAAACAGTTCGAATTATTGATTGAAAACCTGATCGAAAATCAGGAAAATGGCTATACCAATTTTATTTGCTGTGTTAGCGAACAGCAGGCAAAACGATTCCATGACATTTTCGAGGACCAGGAGAAAGAGGTGAAATATCAGACTCCTGTTTTTTCAATGTTCCAGGGTTTTATCGATGAAGATTCTAAAACGGTTTGCTATACAGACCACCAGATTTTTGAACGATATCATAAATTCAATTTAAAGAACGGTTACGCTAAAAAGCAGGCGATCACCTTAAAAGAGCTGACCAATCTTGAAGTTGGTGATTACGTAACTCACATAGATCACGGGATTGGAAAATTTGGCGGACTTCAGAAGATAGACGTTGAAGGAAAAAAGCAGGAAGCGATCAAGCTTATTTATGGCGAACGCGATATTCTTTATTTGAGTATTCACTCGCTTCATAAGATCTCAAAATTTAACGGGAAAGATGGTAAGCCACCTAAGATCTATAAACTTGGAAGCAACGCCTGGAAGAACTTAAAGAAAAAGACGAAGGCAAGGGTTAAACATATCGCTTATGACCTTATCAAGTTATATGCGAAGCGACGTATGGAAAAGGGCTTTAAATATGACCCCGATTCTTACTTGCAACATGAGCTTGAAGCCTCATTTATGTATGAAGATACACCAGACCAGAGTTCAGCAACCGCCGCGGTTAAGGCAGATATGGAAAATGAACGACCAATGGATCGCCTGGTTTGCGGAGATGTTGGTTTTGGAAAAACTGAAATTGCCATTAGAGCTGCCTTTAAAGCGGTTGATAATAATAAGCAGGTGGCCATACTGGTTCCAACAACCATTCTTGCCTTTCAGCACCACCAGACTTTTTCTGAAAGATTGAAAGATTTCCCGGTAAGAATAGATTACCTGAATCGCTTTAGAACAGCAAAAGAAAGAAAACAAACGCTGGCCGATCTTGAAGACGGTAAAGTTGATATTATCATTGGAACTCATCAATTGGTGAGTAAAGCAGTAAAATTCAAGGATCTTGGATTGCTTATCGTTGATGAGGAACAGAAATTCGGTGTAGCCGTTAAAGACAAATTAAAAACAATCAAGGAGAATGTTGATACGCTAACACTAACGGCGACGCCAATCCCAAGAACGCTCCAATTCAGTTTGATGGCGGCGAGGGATCTGTCAACCATTACCACTCCTCCACCAAATCGATACCCGATAGAGAGCCATGTGATACGCTTTTCTGAAGAGACTATTCGTGATGCGGTGTCATATGAAATTCAGCGTGGTGGTCAGGTATTTTTCATTCATAACCGGGTAGAAAATATTAAAGAAGTTGCCGGGATGATCCAGAGACTGGTTCCCGATGCGAAAATTGGTGTAGGCCATGGCCAGATGGAAGGTAAGAAACTGGAAAAACTGATGTTGAGCTTTATCAATGGTGAGTTTGACGTTCTGGTTTCAACTACCATTGTGGAAAGCGGACTTGATGTTTCTGAAGCAAACACGATATTCATTAACAACGCCAACAATTTCGGATTATCAGATCTTCACCAGATGCGCGGACGTGTGGGAAGAAGTAATAAAAAAGCTTTCTGTTATTTTATCACTCCGCCATATTCAGCAATGACCGAAGATGCTAGAAAACGAATCACTGCGCTGGAACAATTTTCAGAACTGGGAAGTGGTTTCAATATAGCGATGAAAGATCTTGAGATCAGAGGTGCCGGTGATCTTCTTGGAGGCGAACAAAGTGGATTTATCAACGATATTGGATTTGATACCTATCAAAAGATCCTGAATGAAGCCATTGAAGAACTTAAAGAAAATGAATTCCGTGATCTGTATGCTGAAACTGAAGATGTAGAGCAGAAGGATTTTGTGAAAGATACACAGATTGATACCGATTTTGAATTATTATTCCCTGATGATTATATCAATAATATCACGGAAAGATTGAATTTATATACCAAGTTGAACGAGCTCAAAACTGAAGAAGAACTTCAGAAATTTGAATCTGAATTAGTAGACAGGTTTGGAGAACTTCCAACTCAGGCGGTAGACCTATTGAATTCTGTAAGGATCAAATGGATCGCCGCGAAAATTGGCCTGGAAAGAGTGGTCATGAAAAAGAACAAAATGGTGGGTTACTTTATCGCCGATCAGAAATCAAGGTTCTACCAGACCAATAATTTCACCAAGGTGCTACAATATGTGCAAACGCACAGGCAGAACTGTACGATGAAAGAAAAGGAAACCCGTGGCGGACTAAAACTCCTACTAACTTTTGACAGGATCACTTCAGTAGATAAAGCATTAAAAGTATTACAGCCCTTAGATTTCAGAAAAAAAGAAGAGCCTGTAGAAGCAGAATAAAATAATTAAACAAATTCTTTAGAAAGCTCCTTTTCATTTAAGAATAGGAGCTTTTTTAATTACCGGTAACCCTGATATTATCAAGATCATAAGTGGTAGTCTTATCATAAGCTGAGCCTAAATACCTGAAACCAACCCACACTTTACCTTCCAGACAGGAAATATCGATGTTCGATCTTTTAAAAATTGTGGAATTAGAACTCGACGGACCTAGAGGAATATTTGCATCCAGTTCGATCCATTCTGTTTCCTCAGGATTTCCATTAAAATCGGTAGTTATAAAAACTTCAAGGATGAGGCCTTTATCATAGGAAGATAGAATATCAAAACTTAAACTTTCCATTTCAGATACATTAAGGTCTATAGGTGGAGTCACCAGCCAGGCCTCTAAAGGACTCTCTACTGTATTATAAGCTGAGATCCTAAGAATTCTATTTCCGGAAGACAAGGTTGGGGTGAATTTTTTCTCTCCCCCGCTAACGTTGAGGTTGGTCCAACCCCTGGAATTTAAAGTTGAATTTGATGTAACTCCTTCAAAATTCTCCTCAAATATCACGTTAGGACCTTCACTTGATCGAGTTCCACAATTCAGATACTCTTTATCACAACGTTCATCATTCATATCAAGAGCGTCTGGTGAATTCACTACGATCACAAAATGCTCGTCGTAGAAATCTCTTGTTAGCACCCCTTCAATACTTCCCGAACCTTGCGGAATCAGAAGCATTTTGAAATTGGAAAAAGTACTTGTACTCATCAGAATTGTTTCTCCTGTTTCGCAATCTTCCAGCTGCCTTTCACCATCGTACTGATCTACAGGACTTGAAGCAAACGAAAAAAGCTCATTTTCATTCACTAAATTTCTATCGAATTGTACATCCTGCAGGCGGACAAAAAGATTTTTAAGATCCGGATTCAAATCTGAAATTTTTATATCTAATGGTGTAATATCCCTAGTAATAGCAGACCTGACTATATGATCGTCTATGAGTGAATTAGGAATTGCCACCACGTCTCCCCTGTTTTGAATTCCAAGTTGCAATAACCCGTTATTGTATCCCAAACTTAAACCATCTAGTTTGACGTAAATTTTTCTCCCCAGGTTATAGGTTTCGAACAAGGAGTTATGATCCAGTAAAATTTGAATGCCAGCAGTCGGATCTTCAGGTTTATCCTGGACTATGATCTCTTTGTAAAAATTTCCATTGGCATCGCTCGAAATAACATAAGCTTCAAACCAGGTATCGGTCTCTCTAAAAGTATAGATCGCTTCAGTTTCAAAATTGAAATTACCTTTTACTGAAGCTATATTGGTAATAATGCCATCTATTTCCACATCTGTTTCTTCAAATGTCGGAAGCTCAAAATCATCGGTTTTTACACATCCAAAGTTTACCAATAAGATCAACAGGCTCAAAATTCTCATTTTCATCATCATCCAGCTTTTAAAATTTTAAATACACATTAGCAAAAAATGTAGTTCCCTGGCCATACCAGTATTTATTCGAGAATAGCGGCAGATCCAGATCTCGATCTTCCTTTAAACTCCGGTAATTTGAATTTCTGGCCTGCTCGTAACCACCACTTTTGTAAAACACTCCGAAAAGATTATTAATACTTATAAAAGTTCCGAGGTATTTATCCTTTATTCGCCACGACTTACCTCCCACAAGATTGGTCAGGTAATAGTCATCAAACTTTTCCTGTTTAAGCATTTGATTCGCGATTTCTGGATCATAATCTAAAAGGGCTAAACCATCATAATCCTGCTGAAAATTCACAGTGCGAGTAAGCGGGTTTATATCTACAAAACCATTAGCAAAATAATTCAGACTCATTGCAAACCACCAGAAATCGGGGTCTCGATATTCAAATCCAATTTGGCCGGCAGTTTGAGGACCTCCAGACAAATGATAATTTTTCAAATTAGTGTTTCCGTAATTTAAATTTTGATCGAATGTCGCCGAGTATAACGACAACTCTGGATTATTAGCATAGATATACTCCCCAAAAGCCAGGGCAGCCTTCAGTTTTATTGTTGAATTGATCTGAGATTCGGCACCAAATTCCAATCCATAATATTTCTTATTCAAACCGGTAAGAACTTCCTGAACAAAGGCTGCAGTATTCTCCTGCTCTAAACCAGATAAGCCTTCAGCGAAATAATAAGACACTTCTGAAATATTTCTTATTTCAGTATAGAACCCAGTAATCCTGGCATTCAGAAAAGAAGTTCGATATCTATAGGACAGATCACCAGAAAATATCTTCTCATTATCCGGATTTTCAACTAAAAATTCATTCTGTCGCGGATTGATGAAAGTGTTTCTGAATCCGGGTGCCTTGGTGAATAAACCTGCATTAAATTCAATATTCTGTCTTCCGGAAATCTTGTATGTGAGGCCGCTTTTAATTCCGAAATTCAAAAAATCCACCTCTTCACCTTTTCCTAATGAATTATCAGGAAAAACTCCATTTTGAAAATTTCCTGTACGTTGATATTTTACAGCTTCAATATTTCCGGCAAGAAAGAATTCAAATTTTCTAAGCGACCATTGCAGTTGATTAAAAAGTTCAATTTCTTCTGCATCTATCGTATAATCATATTTATACCTCTCACCTTCAAAAACCTCGCGATTAATATTCTGAAGATCACTTTGGGCAGCCAAGCCAGTTGTATTACCTGGTTCAT
Organism: Christiangramia sediminicola; assembly: GCF_031344135.1. Taxonomy (NCBI): domain Bacteria; kingdom Pseudomonadati; phylum Bacteroidota; class Flavobacteriia; order Flavobacteriales; family Flavobacteriaceae; genus Christiangramia; species Christiangramia sediminicola. The sequence continues at coordinate 485,046 of NZ_JAVJIU010000004.1, read as the reverse complement.
CCTGAACAAAAACATCTATATCAAGAAAGCGCTCGCCACCTAGTAGATCTTTTATTCTGCCGAAATTCCCACTTCTTAATCTTTGAATTCTGAGGTTCGAATTCAGTCTAAGGTGACTATTTATAACCCAATCTAGATTGGAATTAATCTGCAATGAATTATCGCTGTTCACGTCTTCTGAGAGTGCATAGATCGAGTTGCCAGCATTATTCAAATTGGCGGAATAAAGAGAAGCCCAATCTATTTGACCATTTTGAATAATTTCGTTCTGTGCCCGGTAGGCAGATTCAAAATTTTGAGAATTTGGAAATCTTAGAAAGTAAGATGGTAATTTCTGGTAATAAGAGGGGTCAGGATTTGCGCCTCCGCCAGAGAAAGAAAATTGACCATCCGTATCACTAAGGCTGGTTCCACCATAATCTATCCTGGAATTCGAGATCTCTCCAAATTGCCAGGAAATTCCAGTAGCCAGTTTTATATTATCTGATGGATTCCAGTGATGATGCAACATTAAAATAGGTTCCTTTGTTTCCCTTATTCTTGAATTTCTTATTTCTCCATCATGATAGCCCCAGTATGGGTTATAAGTTTTGCCTTTCAACTCAAGAACTTCATTGGTCAAAGCCGCCGATTTACCACGAATATTCGGAGTATAAATACCTGAAAAACTTATTGCATGTTCCTCATTCAGTTTCTTTTCAGCAGCAATAAAGAAAGAATTTGAACTATAGGTAGTTCCATCTATATAGGCCTCTTCAGCAAATCTTCTTCCTAATGATAGTGCATAGTACCATCCATTTTTCCGTTCCCCTGATGCATAGGTCGCCATGACCCTACCCGTATAACTTCTATTAGCTCCTGAAATTGAAACCCTGCCTCCCTTTTGATATTTAGATGCCCTCATGATCATGTTGGTAGTTCCTCCTAATCCACCAAATTGAAAATCATTAGACGATATACCGTTGGAAAAGACCTGATTTCTCTGAACATCATTCAATCCACCCCAGTTAGCCCATTGCGGCCTGCCGTCATACATTTTATTCATTTCAAAGCCGTTTACAAGCACTTTGCCATATTCTGACCCAAGACCTCTTGGACGGAAAAAAGTCTGACTAAAATCGAAGGCAGCAGTATTAAGGAATACATCGCGGGAGGATTGTAGGATACCGGAAATGTTATCAAATTCTGTATCATCTGAAAGCAACTCTGCGTCTGAAAGACTTATAGTGTTTTGATTAACCAATTCAAAAGCCGGATCTGGTTCCAGGTAGATTATTTCAAGATTTATACTCTCAACATTGAAATTTATCGGGATTCGCTTGAGCATATATCCCGACTTATCTATTCTCAAAATAAGTTCACCAGAAGCTTGCTCAGTTAAATCCAATACAAACTCACCATCCGAATTGGAATAGGTTTCATTAAAAACACTTTCAACTGAAACTTTTACCTGTGGTAAGGGCACTTCGGTAAAGGCATCTGCAAATTTACCTTCTAAGGTAATTTGCTGGGAATTTACAGACATGCCTAGCAGCATGAATGCAAACAACTTTAAAACCTTTATGTACATTTATTCGCCCCAAAATAAAATTGAATTATTCTATCGGTTAAATATATAATAAACTTATTTTCAGTACTTTAAAAAAGTAAAATAATTTTAAAAAAATTGAGAAATAACTGCAAACACCTAATTAAATCCCTACTTATTCTGATGGTATTTTTACTCTTTTTTACCTCTAGAGCACAAGAAAAGAGAGATTATCAAATTCAAACGATCGCATTTTATAATGTTGAAAACCTTTTTGATACTATAGATAATCCAGAAACCTTTGATGATGATAGAACTGAAAGCGGTAAGGATGTCTGGAATACGGAGAAATATGACCTAAAAATTGCTAATATTAGTAAAGTCATTTCCGAAATTGGTGCTGACCTCACTAAAAGTCTTCCTGCCGTTATTGGTCTTTGTGAAGTTGAAAACAGAGATGTGCTGGAAGATCTGGTGAATCATCCTAACTTAAGTAAATACTCATACGGTATTCTTCATCATGATTCTCCAGATGAAAGAGGTGTAGACGTTGCACTTATATATCGGCGGGAACTCTTTCAGCCTTTAGATTCAAAGGCTCGAAAATTAGTTATTTATGAAAGTGACAATCCATCCAAAAGAGATTATACCAGAGATCAGCTTGTAGTAACCGGGCTATTGAACAAAGAGGAAATTCATTTTATTGTAAATCACTGGCCGTCAAGAGGCGGTGGCGAAGCTCGAAGTGCTTATAAAAGAGAAAAGGCAGCCTTTCTGAATAAGCGGATCATTGATTCCTTGCAAAGATTAAATCCCGATTCAAAAATAATTTCTATGGGTGATTTCAACGATGATCCAACCAATAAAAGTTTTAAAAAGATTTTAAATACGAAGGAAAATAAAGAAGGGCTAGAGCCTTCAGCTCTATTCAATCCAATGGAGAAAATGCTAAAAAGTGGGAAAGGTAGTCTTGCTTACAGAGATTCGTGGAATTTATTTGATCAGATATTTATGACGGCAAACCTGGTATCTAATAAAGATTCCGGATTTCAGTTCTATAAAGCCGGGATATTCAATGCGACATATTTGATAACAAACGCTGGCCAGTTTAAAGGTTATCCGGCTAGAACGTATGGATATTCAGGTTACGAAGGCGGCTATAGTGATCATTTTCCAGTCTATATCTATTTGATAAGAACTACAAATAATCCATAAAAAAAGCCCGGTTAGAACCGGGCTTTTCAATATATGTTTAGTCTTCTATAACCATGCGCTCCATGGTATCCTGGAAAGCACTACTACAAATGCCAGTCCGTAAAAAATGGCCAGCATTTTAAATTTTGGTCTGGAAGTAAGCTTCTTTTTATGCCTGGAATATCCCACAGTGATCAAGGCGATTGCAATGATCATCATAAGTGGGTGCTCTACATTATATATTCTAAGCGTCGCATCGCTCATCACTCCGCCCATTCCTTCTTCAGCCCACATGCTGAAATAAGGTGCAGTAAAGTAAAGTACGATCCCTATTAATAACTGAATATGAGAAACGATTAGCGTAAACAGGGCTATCCTGAAATTAGTCGCTGAATATTCTTTATTCGCTGCAAAACCAATGATCCCGTTAAAACTTGCGATCAAAAGCATGAAAAGTACCAGGTATGCCCAGTAGGAGTGTATAAACTGAATAGTTTCGTACATAGTTAAATCAATTTTTAGGTCGTTGCAAAATTACTAAAAGCAATCGGGATTATTCCCAGCGATTTTCAGCGGCATCTCCGCCCCAAATAAGCGTTGCAAGGTATGGATTGTCAATAAATGGGTTTCTGTTCCCCTGCGCACCTTCAATTACGTTATTACGCTGCATTTCGAAAGCTGAAACAGGATCTTCACGATTCCATTTAAGGAAAAGCTCCAGGTTACCAACTTCATCAAAATCATCTCCGTAACTAAGGTTTACATACATCACGATTCTGGCAACATCTCCTCTCCAGTCGTCACCAGGGAACCATGAATCACCATTTACCAGTTTGTAAGTTCCGCTACCATCAGTGAAAGGATAGTTTAATCTTTCTGAATTCACATCAACGTCTACTACTCTCAACAAGTGAAGGTCATTTTTAGATTCCTCAGTATTCAGTTTAGACTGCGGATAGATATGCTCTGTGTTATACGTTTCACCTTCGTCAAGATCACCCAATTGATACTCATCATCTGGTCTTAATTCGCCTGAATACATTAAAACAACCATACTGTCGTCATCGAGATCTGCATCTGCATCGTACAGGTAATCATGTCTCTGGAAATATTCCAGCCTGTTGGTATGCTGTGCATCTGTATAGCTGGACAATTCCTGATAAAGTAAAGTTGGGTCTACTGAAAATGTAACTCCTGAATAATAATCTTCTAAAGCATCTGGCACATTAAAACTTACCGGATCTACCACCGTTACGGTTACTGTAGCATCTGAACAGGTGCCATCATCATCACAAATAGTATAAGTAAAACTATCTGTACCCGTGAATCCTGCCGCAGGTGTATACATTACAGTTCCTTCTTCAGTAATGCTTATAGTAGCATTAGATCCTGTATCGTTTAGTGAAGTTAGTACAGCGTCATCGGTAAGATCATCATTGGAAAGTAAGTTTTCTAAGATCACATTGGAAGCGCCTCTTTCAACTACCACTTCATCATCACTGGCAGAAGGAGATCCCTCATCCAATACATTCACTGTAATGGTTGCTGTAGCACAATTTGGAGTTTCATCATCATCACAAATGGTATAAGTGAAAGTGTCTACTCCAGAAAAACCATTCACGGCCGTATATCTTAAAGTTCCATTCTCACGAATCTCTACAGTACCATTGGTTCCATCAGTATTGATCTCGGTTAACGTAGCTCCATCAACCAGGTTATCATTATCAAGGAAATTAGTAATATTATAAGACTGGTTCTCGGTTGTTTCATAAGAATCATCTTCAGCTATTGGAGCACCGGCATCAGATACCTTTATGGTAATTGTAGCTGTTGAACATCTATCACTGTCGCCAGGTACGCAGATAGTATAATCAAAAGTATCCTCACCAATAAAGTCCTCTGCAGGAGTATAGGTAAGTGTTCCATCACGGTTATCTGTTACTGTTCCACCTTCAGCAGTTTCTGAATCGAAACCAGTAATCAAAGCATTATCAACTAAGGTATCATTCCTTAAAATATCATCTTCTGAAATGATCTCATCTTCATTTTCTACTGCAATAAAATTGTCATCTACAGCTACAGGTTTTTCTTCTGCTGGCTGAGGTGTTGGCGTTGGTGCAGGACTATCATCTGAAGAACATCCTAGGATGGCAATACTCATTGCCAGGTAAATTAATTTTTTCATTGTAGATTTTTATATCAGGATTGCAAATATCATATAAATCAATGAATTAAAAAACCTCTTACCCGAAGGATAAGAGGTTTTTAATATTGAATCAATACAATTTCTACTTAGAAACGAACCCACTCACCACCTTCTTTAATAAGGCTGATAGATTCTGTAGTATTTGTACCGTTATAGATATCAAAAGTTAATACATACTTCTGTCCTTCTGGCGCATTTGGAGCGATCTCGTTCAAGAAAGCCTGCATTGCAAGAAGTACTGCATCATCATCCCAGTAAGCAGAAGCTCCCGGACGACGGTCGAAGTTAGAGTAACGCTCCATACTAGCAATTTGAGTTGCTAGATCTGTATTTCCGCTTAAAGCGTCAGCGATGATAGAGTAATCTCCACCAGCAAGCGTGTACTTAATAGTGTTATCTGGAACCCACATTCCATCTTCGTAACCAAACTGAAGAGTTTCAGAAGTTACCGTTGGGATTGCATTCCACTCACCACCTTCAAATACGTAGTTTACATATTCTGTAACAGTAGCTTCACCGTTGTAGAATCTGTATCCTACAGCTTTGTATTCACCTTCCTGAGCATATGGGAATTCTCTTCCTAGGAAGATTCCAATTTTCATTAGTGCTTCTTCTTCGTCACCGAAGTTAGAAAAGCTCTGTCCGAATTCTTCAGTATATGAATCTGAAGGAAGCATGTAAGGCTCATCCCAATCTCCATTAGTATAAGCGAAAACAGTAGTTTCTTCGATAGTTGATACAGAAGCATCAGTATCGATCACGTAATCGTCTCCACTAAGAACAACATTCATGATAGAAGTTGCAACAGAACCATTGTAGATAGCATAAGAAACGATGAATTTACTTCCATCTTCAGCATCTGGATAAGCTGCTTTTAGTGTGAAGTTCACAGCTTCTAGCAACATAGATTCGCTCCAGTAATTATCACTGCTTGCTCTAACATCGAAAGAACCAAATCTTGCAACGTTAGCAGCTGGCCCTGGGTAAGTTTCAGCGAATTCAGCTCCAACAGCATCGTAATCCTCGTCAGAGAACTCATAAGCAGTTCCTCCAACAGATACGTAAGTATTACCGTCAAACTGGATAGTCATGCTTCTAGTTTCAACGCTACCGCTGTAAACCTGGTAAGAAACATTGTATTTCTGACCTGCAACATCTCCAAATTCTTCAGAAATTATTGCTCCTAAAGCTTCAACAAGCATTTCATCACTCCAGTAGTTATCACTAGTTGTTCTAACATCAAAACTTCCAAACTGAGCTGCGTTTCCAGCAGGTCCAGAATATGTATCAGCAAACTCATCTCCAACGAAATCGTAATCATCGTCATTTAGAGTATAAGAGATCTCTTCAGCAAGTACATTATAAGTAAGCTCTACGAAATCACCCTCCTCTGCCTGAGGATATTTAGCATCAAGAAAATCAATGATCTCTCCTCTACCAGAGAAATAATCTACGCTAAGGTCTACCATTGCGTAATCTGAAGAAGTTACAGTGTAACCATCAACTCTAAGTGGATTGTAAAGATCAAAACCAACGTTGATGATAGAACCATCTCCGTAAGTTGGGTAAAGGTCTGAAAGAAGAGAAGGAATCAAAGTTCTTGCATCTTCTACTGAACCGAAGTTAGGGAAACTCTGTCCCAGGTCTTCGTAATCGTCCTCTGTAAGAACGTAATCAGTCTGCGCAACAGCAAGCTGGCTATCCAGCTCGTTGTCAATTTCGTCATGAATATCATCAAGAGGGTTACAGCTAACTACAACCAATCCTAACAATACCAATAAATAGTTAAAAGACTTTTTCATTGTTATTTTTTTAGAAATTAAGTTTTGCTCCTACTGTATATGTTCTTTCGAAACCGTACCATACAAGAGCTGTACGAGCGTTGTTTCCAAGTCCATTTTGTGCATTAGCAATATATTCTGTGTCAGTAATGTTATATACGTTCGCATTCAAAGTAGCATCAAATCCAGCTACAGAGAAATCGTAAGTAAGACCTACATCTAGAGTTCCAAAGTTTGGTGTTTTCCATACTTCTGGAGTGTCAGGATTAGTTCTGCTTACAGGATCAAAATCAGAATAGAATTCTGCGAAATAGTTATAGTTCGCTCTGAATCTCATATCTGAAAGAAATTCGTAATCTACTCCAAGACCAGCAGTAGTTTGTGGAGTACCACCTACTTTAGTGTCTTCGATGTAAAGGTTGATCTCATCAATTAGGTTTTGCTCCTCATCAAAGATCTGAACACCTTCTACATTATCTTTCCAGGTGAAATCACCTAAAGATGCAAATCCAGTTACACTAAGACCATCAAACGGACGGTATTCAAAGTCTAATTCTAGACCCTGGTGAAGTGCGTTTACACCTAAGATGTTTGCTACACCAAGAGAACCATCAGGGTTGTTATAAGAATAGATCAAAGATCTATCGCTCCATACAGTTCTGTACACATTCACATTTGCTCTTAACACTGGGTTTCTGAAAGTATATCCAAGTTCAGTACTAAAGATCTTCTGATTTTCGGCATCAGGGTTAATGTCATTCACGAAGTTAAGGAAAACAGCGTCAAAAAACGGAGCTTTTTCGAAATATCCAATGTTAGCGAAAAGACCGCTGCTCTTAGTAAAGTTGTAGTTTGCACCACCTTTTACCTGATATCCGAAGAAGTTTACGAAGTCAGTTTCCTGTTGTGGATCTGAATCAAGGTAGTTAAAGTAATCAACTCTCTTGTAAGAAGTATTTGAAGCTGCAAGAGATACGAATGCATCTAGATCACCTTTAGAGTACTCAGCCTGAAGGAATCCACCTTCCCAAAGAACGATACCATCGTTCCAGTAGCTGATCTTATCTCCAACCTGAGCCAGGTTTACTGGATCATTTGCGTTAGAGTCATCAAAATAGTATTGTCCACCAAGAAGGTTTGTTACTTCCTGGAAGTGCTTTCCTTTGTAGTATCTTAAGTCGATACCTGCAAGGATTTCGATATCTTCAGTAATATCTGTAGATAGTGTTGAAAGACCCCCAAACCAGTTGTGGTCGTTTCTTGAAGCTCTAAGGATAGTCTCAGATCCTTCAGCTCCTCTAGCTACGTTTTCATCTACGATTAGATCAAGGTTTACAGGCTGTAGGTAACCATCTCTGTATTCAGAATCAAGTCCAAATTTGTTGGTTCCGGCCCATCCACCTCCACCACCTGTACCAAAAGAGGCGTAGATAGCAGTAGATAATTGAGTTTTTTCATTGATATCCCAGTAGTGATTCAATGACATTTGTGGTTTGTGATAGAAGTTATCTTCAATATGAGTTACCTGTCCATTAAGGTATCCCCAGTCTGAGTTGAATTTAGTTCCTCTGTCACTCTCACGGTAAGTTTGAATAAGGTGTCTGTTCTGACGCTGACCGTGTCTCTGTGGAGCACCGAAAGCAGTGAAAGACAACTCATGATTGTCACCTAATTCTTTAGCGATATTTACGAAGTAGTTGTAACCGATAAACTCAGTACCATCTACATAACCATCACCAACTGTTCTTGAAGCTGAAACTGTAGCAGCAAGTCCGTTTTCAGAAACTCCTGTAGATACAGTCGCTCCAAATTTTGTATATCCATCATTACCAGTAGCAGCGTAAATGCTTCCACCTTTTTCTGCATCTGTAGTTTTAGTAACAACGTTTACAGTACCACCAATTGAAGGTACAGCAACTTTAGCCGCTCCAAGACCTCTTTGAGTCTGCATAGTTCTTGTCACGTCTGAAAGACCAGCCCAGTTACTCCAGTATACACGACCATTCTCCATGTCGTTTACAGGAACACCGTTGATCATTACAGCAATGTTTTCACCTTCGAAACCTCTCATACGAAGCTCAGCATCTCCAAAACCACCACCGGCTTTGTTAGCGTAAACCCCAGGAGTAGATTTAAGTACCTCAGGAAATTCCTGGTTACCAATCTTAGTTTCAATTTCAGCAGCGCTAATTGTTGAAACCGCTACAGGAGTTTTTCTATCAATAGCAAGGTTGAAAGAAGTAACTACAATCTCGTCAAGAGCATCAGCATCAGGAGCCAATACGATTTCACCAAGATCTGTTGTTGCTCCATTACTCACAGAAAAATCTACTGTTTTAGTTTTGTATCCTACAAAACTAAGTTCGATTTTACCAGAAGCTTTGTCAACATTCAGTGTAAAATTACCATCAAAATCTGTTGTTGTTCCGGTGTTTGTTCCTACCACCATTACATTGGCACCAGGAAGAGGGCCATCCATTTCAGGATCGATCACCTTACCGGTAACAGTTCCTTGAGCAAAAATTGTAGCAGATGCAAATAACATCGCCAACAGTAATAATTTCCTCATTTGTTTAATTGTTTGAGTTTGATTAAAAAATTCGTGGCAAAAAAAGCTAATTCCTAAGACCTATACTTTATCCAAATGTTAAGATATTTAACTTTAACATTCTGCCACCGCAAATCTATACAAAAAAAGAAAGTGCCTGATATAAGGCACTTTAAAACTACTAACAGGTTTTTAACAAACTGGGTGTTATTAACTTAAATAAAATTTTAGCAAATTTTTAGTAGAAGAATCGTGATTATCTACCTCTTTGTTTGAGAATTCTGCAAGAATTTTGTTAGCAAGTTGCTTCCCTAATTCCACACCCCATTGATCGTAACTGAATATGTTCCAGATAATTCCCTGGACAAAGATTTTATGTTCATATAGAGCGATTAATTTACCCATACTTTCAGGAGTCAGTTTCTGTATTAGAATAGTATTCGTAGGGTTATTACCATCAAAAACCTTGAAAGTTTTGATCCTGTCTATTTCCTGCTGACTAAAAGCTTTAGCTCTTAATTCTTCTTCAACCTCCTCTTCGGTTTTACCATTAAGCAAAGCTTCTGTTTGTGCAAAGAAGTTAGCCATTAGTTTATCCTGGTGCGATTTATCTCCAAAAAGTGATTCTTTAAACCCAATAAAATCTGTCGGAATCAATTTTGTTCCCTGGTGAATCAACTGAAAGAACGCATGTTGTGAATTGGTCCCCGGCTCCCCCCAGATAATAGTTCCGGTTTGATAATTTACTTTTTCCCCGTTTCTGTCTACGCTCTTTCCATTACTTTCCATAATAGCCTGCTGAAGATAAGCAGGAAATTTATCTAAATATTGAGAATAAGGAATAACGGCTTCACTTTCAGCATTAAAGAAGTTATTGTACCAGATGCTAATTAAAGCTAATTGCACAGGAAGGTTATCTTCAAGGGATGTCTCCTTAAAGTGATCATCCATTTTTCGAGCTCCATCAAGCAATGCGTCAAAATTATCATACCCAATTGCGAGACTAATTGACAATCCAACTGCACTCCAAAGGGAGAATCTTCCTCCTACCCAATCCCACATCGGGAAAATATTCTTTCTATTTATTCCAAAATCTTCAACTTTCTGAAGGTTTGTAGACACAGCCACAAAATGCTTTGAAACTTCTTCCTTAGGAACAAATTTCAGAAACCACTCTCTTACCGTAGTGGCATTACTGAGCGTTTCCATGGTAGTAAAGGTCTTGGAAACCACTAAGAACAATGTAGTTTCAGGGTTCAGATCCTTTATAGTTTCATGCACATGGTCTCCATCCACATTAGAGATGAAATGTACATTTAAATGGTTTTTATAGAATTTAAGACTTTCAGCAACCATTACAGGGCCAAGATCTGAACCTCCGATCCCGATATTAACAACATCGGTAAAAGCTTTACCGGTATAACCTTTTCGCTTTCCACCAATGATTTCTTCACTGAACTGTTTTATCCTGGCTTTTACTTCCTGAACTTCAGGAACAACATTTTCACCATGAACCTTTATATCTGCATTCTTATCTGCTCTTAGGGCAGTATGCAGAACAGGACGATTTTCTGTCTGGTTAATAGCCTCACCAGTAAAATAACTATCGATCGCTTCCTTTAAATGACACTCTTCAGCCAGTTGAATTAATAATGAACGAGTATCTTCAGTAATTCTATTCTTGCTGAAATCTACCAGAAAATCTTCCCACTTGATCGTAAATTTCTCGGCACGCTTTTCATCATTACTGAACATATCTTTCATATGCTCATTTTCGACCTTTTTATAATGATCTTCTAATTCCTTCCAGGCTTGTGTAGTGGTTGGATTTATATTTTTCATTTATATGTTTTTGTAGGGAATTTGTTCTAATTCTTCTTGTAATGGTTTGATATAAGCGAAATATTCATCTTTAAGCTCATCTTCAATATGTTTTGCTGATGGAAGATTTTGACGGTAAGGATCTACCTGCCTTCCATTTACCCAGAAACGATAACAAACATGGGGTCCTGTAGCAAGACCAGTACTCCCTACATATCCAATCACATCACCCTGCTTAACAGTTTGCCCGTTGCGAACATTTCGTTTGGTCATATGGAGATATTGCGTGGTGTACTTACTATTATGCCTAACCTTCACATAATTCCCGTTTCCGGAAGTGTAGCTGGAAGCGATCACGGTTCCATTAGCAGTACTAACGATAGGTGTTCCATAAGGAGCTGCGTAATCTGTACCCAAATGGGCTTTCCATCTTTTCTGAACCGGATGAAAACGTCTTTTAGTAAATCTTGATGAAATTCTTGAATAATTAAGTGGCGCTTTCAGAAAGAAACTTTGCAAAGCTTTTGCTTCCGAATCATAAAAACTTGGTTTTCCTGAAATAGTATCGCTTAGATATCTGAAAGCGTAATAAGGTTCATCTGAATGTCTAAAAACTGCCGCATCAACCTTTTCTACTCCCGCAAAGATGGTATCATCAATATACTTCTCCTGATACACCATCTTGAATTGATCTCCTTTCTGAAGTTTAAAGAAGTCGATACTCCACTGGTATATATTCGATAATTCATAAACTAGCAGGTTACTTAAACCTTGCGCTTGCATAGCTTCTGAAAGTGACGAAGTGATCACTCCGGAGACTTCTCTTCTCTTTACAGTAACAGGTCGCTTTTTCTTTTCCGCATAAATGCTATCTCCCAGAGCAACAACCGTATAATTGATAAGGTCATTTTCGTAGATAAAATACTGCGGTGTCCTGGCCGAATCTTTAGCTTTAAGGATCATATACTTCTTCCCGGCGGTAATTCTCGCAGGATTAAAAGTGTCTTTTACTTTATTAGAGATCTCGAACACTTTCCCGTGACCCACTCCATTCTGGTCCATGATGAAACCAAAACTATCACCAGATTCTATGGTATCCCTGACAACGTCAAAATCATTGAGCACAAAACCATACTCCTTTTCAACAGGAGGCAGTTTTTCTTTTTTCACTTCCTTGACCGCCTGGTCTTTTTCTTCATCATTGCAGGCAACGAGTGCCAGCATCATCATTAAGATTAAGCCTAATTTTTTCAATGTATTACTTTTTATTTTCTGTATTAAAAGTATGATTAACCCATTGTTTTCCCCAATCGTCTTGCTCTTCTTTTGTCCAGAGATTTGGGAAGAATGAAATTCTCTGAAAGCTTGGCGGTAGGAATTTTTTCCAGTTGGTACCACCTGTAGCTTTTACAGTTGTTTTGTCTTTGCTAAGATAACGATAAGCAGCCCCCATATGCATTAATAACCAGTTGATATTTACATTCACATCAAGGTTTCGCATAGCCTGGATAAGATCTTTATTATTTCGATCGTCCTCATGCATCTGTAAGTAACGATGATAAAGCGTATTTTCTTTTACATCATTTGCAATTCTTAAAAACCGGGGAGTGTATCTTTTTTCGAATTGCTTTAGCGTAAGCGTTTTTTCACCCGTTTCCAGGTCTATTCCGCCTCTTTTCCAGTAGATATTTTCGTAAAGTTCCTCCTGGGAATTATCTGAAGAAAAATCCTGCCTGATTTCTGAAAGCACTAAGTTTTCCAAAGGGGTGGAATACAATTCAATCATTCTGAATTGTGCAGATTGAAATCCGCTGGCTGGCAATAACGCCATTCGAAATTTCAGGAATTGTTCTCTTTCCATTCCCTTGATCATCACATCAAATGAATCTATAAGAATTCTGAAATAACGGTTTATTCTATTGAGCTTTTCGATAAAGAAAGGCGCCGTTAACGTAGTGCTTTCTATAATCTGCTTTTGCTCGTGAATTATTAATTTAAAATACAATTCTGTGATCTGATGATAAGTGATAAAGATCATCTCATCAGGAAAATGTGTATTTGTTTTTTGCAGACTTAGTAAAGTGTCTACTTCTATATAATCCCAGTAGGATAAATAACGGTCGTAAAGAAGACCATCCAAATAGGACCCCATATCCTGTCCCGAATTCTTAAACTTCTCTTCCAGTTTTACAATTCGTTCCGCGATTTCGGGTTTTATCTCCATATTTATTTCATTATGATGCTAAATTGATGCTTTAAACCTTTGTATGCTTCAAGGTCTGCATCTAAAGATCCAACAGCGAGATCGGCTTCAATTTTAACAGGGATCTTATTTTTATCATCACTAATCCAGAAAGTTAAGCTTTCCTTTTCCTTAAATACACGACCTGCAAGCACATATGGTCTGAATTTCAAGGTCGCAACCTTTCCAAATTTGGTCTTGATAACTTCTCTCCCCAGGAATACAAGTTTGAAATCTATGTTCTCATCATCGATGAACATATTCAACCTCATCTCGTCTCCGGTCTTCAGCCTATCACTGTCAATTTGGTTGCGAATATAATAAAATGAGGATAACATATCATGTACATTATTGGGTACAGAATATGTTTTTCTATCGCTGGTCTCGCGATTGTGCACGTATGCCTTATTAGCCTGATGATCAAAATTTATTTCCAGGTCCTTGGTATAGCCACCTTCATTAATTTTTCTAATGAATCTGTAAGGTTTTCCTGTCCTTTTATCTATATAAGTCTGGTAATCATCATCCACTTTAAAGAAAAGACTAAGCAGGCCTGTAGATTTTCCTATTCCCTGAACGTGATAAACTGGCTTATTATTGATATTTGTCTCATTTACCTTTAGTGTAGCATAGCTCGCATTGAATAATCCGTAATGAATTCTGAATTTGAACCACTCACCATCCTGAAATGCATCCTGGGCTGAAATCTGGGGGGTAATGAACAAGAAAAAAATGAAGGTAATTGTAAAAAGTCTTTTTATCATAATAATGTTCTAAGTTTCAGTATTTATCCGCTTAATACGCTGATTACAATTACTATTCCAAAAGTATTAAAACAAAAAACCCCATCAAATTAATGACGGGGAATTTTATCTTATTAACCAACTAAAACTTAAATTATGAAAAAAATTTAAATCATTTCCGGTAACCACTCCAGAAATGCGGTGCAAAAGTCTTGTATTTCTACCTTACCCGCAAACCTTAAATAAACTTTAACTTATAAATTATGTGATTATCAAAAAAATGTTTTGACCACCTAAGTTTTAGCAGTTTTTTAATTTTAATTTAATGTACCTCTCAAATCCTGTTCTCTCTCAATCGCCTCAAAAAGAGCCTTGAAGTTCCCTTTTCCGAAAGATTGAGCTCCTTTTCTCTGAATGATCTCAAAGAACATCGTTGGTCTATCCAGAACAGGTTTCGTAAAGATCTGTAATAAGTATCCTTCATCATCACGATCTACAAGAACACCTAATTCTTTTAACGGCTCAAGATCTTCATCTATATCACCTACTCTGTCCAGAAGGTCATCATAGTAAGTTTCTGGAACATATAAGAATTCAACACCTCTATCTCTTAGCTGAGTTACGGTTTCAATAATATTATCTGTGGCTAATGCGATATGCTGAACTCCTGCTCCATTATAGAAATCTATATATTCTTCTATCTGAGATTTTTTCTTTCCTTCTGCCGGTTCATTGATAGGGAATTTAATTCTTCCATTCCCATTACTCATCACCTTACTCATCAAAGCAGTATAATCTGTAGAAATGTCTTTATCATCAAAAGAAACTAATTGAGCAAATCCCATCACTTTTCCGTAGAATTCAACCCATTTGTTCATTTCGTTCCAACCAACATTACCAACCATATGGTCAATAAATTTTAGTCCGGTATCTGGCGATTTTGCCTTCGTATCATAAACTCTGTATCCAGGAAGAAATGGACCTTCGTACTCGCCTCTTTCAACAAATAAGTGAATCGTTTCTCCATAAGTATGGATTCCCGAAATCACGGCTTTTCCGTTTTCATCTTCCAGCTCGTAAGGCTCTACATAAGATTTAGCTCCTCTTTTTGTAGTTTCTTCATAACTTTTTCTGGCATCGTCAACCCATAGTGCCACGAATTTAACCCCGTCACCATGTTTATTGATGTGTTCATTAATACTTCCGTCCTGAGATAAAGGAGATGTTAGTACAATTCTAATTTTTCCCTGCTGCATTACATAAGAAACGCTGTCTTTCTTCCCTGTTTCAAGCCCTGCAAAAGCAATTGGCTGAAAACCCCAGGCGTGCTGATAATAATATGCTGCCTGTTTTGCATTTCCTACATATAGTTCTACAAAGTCAGTTCCCAGAATAGGAAGAAAATCTTCTGCTTCAGGAACTACTTTTTCTAAATTTAATGATGTGCTATCTGTCGACATTTTATTTTATTTTTTTTGGATTATTGATATAGTAAATATTTGAAAATTAAATTCAAAATCTTACCACATCGCTCTATCCTGTGCTGATAAATCTTCTTTCATATTATTCTCTATCCTCTTCTTCTAACCATGACTTATGGTAAGTTTCATCTGCGATCTCCATGGCATCTTCCGTAAGTTTTAGTGGCTTGAAAGTATCTACCATCACTGCAAGTTCTTCAGTCTCTACCTGCCCGATACTTCTTTCAACAGCTCCAGGGTGCGGACCATGTGGAATTCCAGCAGGGTGAAGTGAAATATGTCCAGCTTCAATATCATTCCTACTCATAAAATCTCCGTCAACATAATATAATACCTCATCACTATCTATATTACTGTGACTATAAGGTGCCGGTATACTTTCCGGGTGATAATCATATTTTCTAGGACAGAAACTGCAGACTACAAAAGCATCGGTTTCAAAAGTCTGGTGTACAGGTGGCGGCTGGTGAATTCTACCGGTTATCGGTTCAAAATCGTGAATTGAAAATGCATAAGGATAATTGTAACCGTCATATCCAACAACATCAAATGGATGCGTGGCATAAACCATATCGAAAATTTTTCCCTGCTTTTTGATCTTGATCAGGAAATCGCCTTTTTCATCGTTGGTTTCCAGTTCATGCGGCTGCCTAAGATCTCTCTCGCAAAACGGAGAATGCTCTAACAATTGCCCGAACCAGTTTCTATATCTTTTTGGAGTATAAATTGGTCTTCTTGATTCTACAATGAACAACCTGTTATCTTCATCATCAAAATCTATTTTATAGATAGTTCCCCTTGGAATCAAAAGGTAATCGCCATATTTAAAATCCAGGTTTCCCAGATGTGTGCGCAACTTTCCGGTTCCTTTATGAATAAAAAGCAACTCATCGGCATCTGCATTTTTATAAAAATAATCCTCTGTAGATCCCTGCGGAGATGCAAGAATGATATCACAATCTGAATTTGTAAGCACCGGTTTTCTACTCTGTAGATAATCTGGATGAGGAGTTATTTGAAAACCTCTAAATCTATATGATTTCAGGTTATTGCCTACTGCAACCTTTGGCGTCACATCATAACTACCCTTGATCTCTTTGACCTGGGTAGGACGATGTTCATGATATAGATTGGAAGACATTCCGTCAAAACCAATAGTTCCAAATAATTGTTCGTAATACAAACTACCATCTGGCTTTCTGAATATGGTATGACGCTTATGTGGAATTTTACCAAGCTTATGATAAAAAGGCATAATTATATGTTTTTAAATCGACTTAAAATTCACGAATTATTAATAGAATGCGATAAAATCGACTTTATTTTTCGATTTATACAAATATCATGAAAATTTAGCGAAACAATCTTAAATCTAGTCTAAAAACCGGAGCTGAAAATATAAATTATTGGCATTAAACCGGGTACTTTAAAACCAGAAGCCAAGACTAAAGAACCAGTAGCTTTCTTTGATCTCGGGTGAGTAAGTATATTTCGCTTCCAGTGGCCCCATAAAAGTATCGATACCATAACCCAGGGCAAAACCACTATAATCTGGAGTGCTCAACCAGTTTCCAGTAGTATAAAGACGGTCTTCTACGTTTGCAATATTCACTCCGCCAATAATGTGATGCTTCCTGAAAATCTGGTAATCGATTTCAAAAAGCGCCTTGATATAACTATCTGCTGAAAGGCTTAGGAAATCATACCCATAAAATGGTTTAATATTATTGATAAAGTCATTTCCATATCCACCAAGTAAAAAATCCAGCACCTGAGTCCCGTCGTTACCTATTTTGAAACCGGTTTCCGTAGAGATTCTTGCCGTAAGATTTGTAAACGGTGTAACTGCATAGCCTATGGCTCCTTTTGCTATAGAGAATTCCGCGAAATTATCATTGTAATCTGAAGAATATAGGTACAAATGAAAATCGCCATTAAAACTGATTCCTCTCGTAGGGAAATATTTATTGTCGTAAGAATCAAATTTTAGGTATCCAAAGGCACTCGCATAATGACTATTATCAAAAATGAGTTCGCTGTTCTGATTTAGATCATTAAAGGTAGAGCTACTGAATTTTAAATATTTATGTTCCAGACCTACACCAATAGAGAAGACTTGTTGGAATAAAGTTTCAGCATATATTTGATTGGTAAAATCCTTAAAATTCACTTCCAGTTCTCGAAGCTCTTCAAGGCCAGTATTTTCATCTACCTGCCGTAACGTATTCAGGTTGATATATTTCTCAAAAGTATTATACCTTGAATTCACCCCAACGCTCCAGTAATAACCCTTATCCAGATAATAATTGAAATTATACCTTAGATTATCTCCCACGATCAAGTCTATAGATGCAACATCATTGGTAAAAAGCAAACTTTTCTTGGTAAGATTCACCAAAGCTCCACTTTTATAGAGCTCATCATAATGCAGTCCCAAACGCAGCAACATTTTATTCTCACTTTCTTCGATTTGCATCGCAAGTACATAGTTCCCTTCATCATCTTCAGGAATAAGCTGATAATTGATCCGCTCAAAATTGCCGGTAGCCGAAAGGTTGTTCAAACCTATATTAAGATCATCAAAATTATATGGCTCATCATAATCCAGTTTTAATTTCCCCTGGACATAAGCTCTCGGATAAGTACTGTTTCCCCTTAAGGTCAAAGCGCTAATATTGAAGGTATCAACTTTCGTTACATTTTCTCTTTGATATTGCGCTCCTTCTTTTACAAGTTGAGAGAGTTCTGGAAGTTTCTCAAGTGCAGCAACCCGACCAGAATCGATAATAGCATTTCCCTCTTCAAAAGACATCACCGAAAACGGACTTATATTTGGCTTTATATAAATATCGGTTAGCGGTTTTTTCTCTTTCATGTCCTTGATCGTTCTAAAATTGCTGATCTGTGACATGATCTCAAAAACACTTCTTAGCTCCTCTCTTTTTACCAGGCTATCCTGAACATCCACTCCAATAATAATATCAGCGCCTCTGCGACGTAATTCCTCTACCGGATAATTATTAGCGACGCCTCCATCGGTAAGTAATTGATCATCAATTTTAATAGGACTCAACAAGGTTGGAATAGCCCCACTAGCTGAAATCGCCTTTGCCAAAGAACCTTTGTCCAGAATTACAGCTTCACCGGTTTCAACATTTGCCGCGACACAAAAAAATGGAATTGGCAATTCACTAAAATCATTTACATCACCTACATGCATAGTAAGCCGTGACATAAGGTTATAAATATTTTGTCCTTTAGAGAGACCGGTTGGGAAGGAAACATCAAAATTATCAAATGGCAATGTGATGGCGTATTTTTCTGAGTCTTCCTTTTCATAGAAAGTTTTAGCGCGCCTGGGAAGATCATCCTGGATAAGAATATCGAATTTTGTTCCGTTAAAAATAGAATCCAGTTCGCTTGCCGAATAGCCCGATGCGTAAAGCCCACCGATAATAGCGCCCATACTGGTGCCGCCTATGTAATCTATCTTCACTCCTTGCTCCTCAAGGATCTTTAAAACTCCTATGTGAGCCAGTCCTTTTGCTCCACCACCACTTAAAACCAGGCCGATCTTAGGCTCCTCTTTTTCCTGACCAAAGCCAAGTAAAGTGAAACTTAAGAATATGAAGATCAAAATTTTTCGCATTTATTCGGTATGATAATGATTAAAAACTATTCCCGCTTTTGCAGAACCTACAACATCGGCCAGTTCTTTTTGCGAAGCTTCTTTTACTCTTTTTAGGGATCTGAAATGCGTTAACAGCTCTATAACTGTTTTTTCTCCAATTCCCTGGATCGATTCCAGCTCTGTATTAAGCGCAGTTTTACTTCTTTTATTGCGATGAAAAGTGATCCCAAATCTATGCGCCTCGTTTCTTAATTGCTGAATGATCTTTAAAGTTTCAGATTTTTTATCAAGATACAAAGGAATTGAATCATCAGGATAAAAAATTTCTTCCAGTCTTTTTGCAATCCCAATAATAGCGATCTTTCCGCGGAGACCTAGTGTCTCCAAAGCCTTTACACCGCTTGACAACTGCCCTTTTCCACCATCAACGATAATAAGTTCAGGAAGATCTTCCCCTTCGTTGAGCAACCTTCGATATCTTCTAAACACAACTTCTTCCATTGAAGCAAAATCGTTAGGTCCTTCTACTGTCTTGATATTAAATTTACGATAATCCTTTTTACTGGGTTTCCCGTTCTTGAAAACTACACAAGCTGCTACCGGGTTACTTCCCTGGATATTGGAGTTATCAAAACATTCTATATGCCGAGGCTCTTTACTTAATCGAAGATCTTCCTTCATTTGAGCCATTACCCTGTTCACATGCCTGTCTGGATCTACGATCTTCATTTGCTTAAAACGCTCTTGCCTGAAATATTTGGCATTTCGCTGAGATAACTCTACGATCTTCTTTTTATCCCCAAGCTTTGGAATTACAATCTTTATTTCTTCTCCAACATCAACTTTGAAAGGAACATAAATCTCTTTCGAATTTGAATTGAAACGCTGCCTTATCTCTACAATGGCTAACTCCAGAAGCTCGCGATCATCCTCATCCAGCTTTTTCTTCATTTCAATGGTATGAGACCTGATTATCGCTCCATGAGAAAGTTGAAGGAAATTTACATAGCCATACCCCTCATCGCTCACAATAGAGAAAACATCAACATTACTTATCTTAGGATTAACCACGGTAGATTTAGACTGGTAATTCTCCAGAACATCGATCTTATTTTTAATTCTCTGAGCATCTTCAAATTCCATTTTTGCAGCATGCTCTTTCATCTGCGTTCTGAACCTTTGCAGAGAATCCTTAAAATTACCTTTTACGATCTGCCGAATCGCTTCAATATTATTGTTATACTCTTCTTCCACCTGAAAACCTTCGCAGGGTCCAAGACAGTTTCCAAGATGATATTCAAGACAAACTTTGTATTTACCATCCCTGATCTTGTCTTCAGCCAGGTCATAATTACAGGTTCGTAATTTATAAAGGCCTTTTATTAGGTCAAGAAGAGTATTTACGGTCTTAAAACTTGTAAATGGTCCGTAATATTCACTTCCATCCTTTATTAGTTTTCTGGTTGGAAATACTCGTGGAAACCTTTCATTTTTTATGCAAATCCAGGGATAGGTCTTATCATCCTTCAGCATTACATTGAAACGCGGCTGGTGTTTTTTGATCAGGTTGTTTTCCAGAAGCAATGCATCTGTTTCAGATTCTACAACTATATGCTTGATCTCATTGATCTTCTTAACCATCACGCCTATGCGGTGGCTATCATGTTTTTTATTGAAATATGAGGTTACTCTCTTTTTAAGGTTTTTGGCCTTACCCACATAAAGTATCTTCCCGTTCTTATCGAAATACTGATATACTCCCGGGCTGTTGGGCAGAGTTTTTAACTGAACTTCCAGAGCAGGTTTTTCCATTAGCTCAAATTTAAAACATTAATGAGAGCCAGATAAACTTTTTTCAAATTCAACTTTAAAAATTTCGGTTTCACACTTTAGAATTTGAATATATACCTAAACTTTGCTTTACTTTGCCAAGCCCTTTAATTCATGGGTTTTTAGTATATTGCAATATGGAGAAAATCGTAATTGGCAGGTTTGATAAAGCAGACTTTCCAGCTTTACACCTCAACGATATCGCCGTAAAGATCGATACCGGAGCATACACTTCATCTATTCATTGCGAAAACATTATTGAAAAAGACAATGTAATACACTGTACTTTTCTTGATGAAGAACACCCTCTTTACAACAATAGGGAATTCGTTTTTGAAGATTATGATGTTGTTTTTGTACGAAGCAGTAATGGGATGATCCAGAAGAGATATATGGTACAATCCAATATCAAGTTGTTCAATAAGGTATTTAAGATCTCGCTATCCCTTTCAGACAGGCAGGAAATGAGATATCCGGTTTTGATCGGCAGAAAATTTTTAACCAAAAAATTTATAGTAGACACTGAATTGATTGATGTGTCTTTTAATAAAAAGTTAGATGAAGATAAGAATTCTATCAAGAAACCCTAAGCTATATTCCACTAGCCGACTGGTTGAAGCAGGAAAGAAAAGAAATCATGAAGTTGAAGTAATAGATCCCACAAAGTGTGATCTGGTTATTGAAAAGAAAAAACCCAGTATTTATTATAAAAATCATTTTCTTGACGATACCGATGCGGTAATCCCAAGGATTGGTGCTTCGGTAACTTTTTACGGAACGGCAGTAGTAAGACAGTTTGAGATGATGGGAACATTTACCACTACCGAATCTCAGGCACTGGTAAGAAGTCGTGATAAATTGAGAAGTCTTCAAATACTTTCCAGAGCAAGGTTAGGTCTTCCAAAAACCGTTTTCACTAATTACTCAAAAGATGTTACTGAAATTCTGGACCATGTTGGAGGTGCCCCGGTAATCATCAAATTACTTGAAGGAACACAGGGTCTAGGAGTTGTTCTTGCCGAAACCCAGAATGCGGCAGAATCTGTTATTGAAGCCTTCAACGGTCTTCAGGCCAGAGTGATTGTTCAGGAATTTATCAAAGAAGCTGGCGGAGCAGACATTAGGGCTTTTGTGGTAGATGGACAGGTTGTTGGTGCGATGAAAAGACAAGGTAAAGAAGGTGAATTCAGGTCTAATCTTCACCGAGGCGGTTCTGCTTCGATCATTCAACTTTCAGACGAAGAAGAGAACGCAGCGATCAAAGCAGCTAAAGCAATGGCGCTTGGTGTTGCCGGTGTAGATATGTTACAAAGTAGCAGAGGACCTCTGATCCTAGAAGTTAACAGCTCTCCGGGACTGGAAGGAATAGAAGAAGCTACTGGAAAAGATATTGCTAAAACCATCATTAGATATATAGAAAGAAACGTCTAATATATGCCTCGTATAACCAAGGACAATGTTCTTGAAATTTTAGGTGAAAAAGTCCTTCCAGGAAAGGGCGCCACCATAAATTTCAATATGGCAAAACTTTACACCACTACTTCTGTAGAGGTGCCGGTTATTATAGAACGTTCTAAAAAACCGGGTCCGGTTGTTCTACTTACCGCAGGAATTCATGGAGATGAAATCAACGGAGTAGAAATCGTAAGACAGATCATTTCAAAAGGGATTAATAGACCTAAATCGGGCACTGTTATTTGCATCCCGATCGTGAACATTTTTGGTTTTCTGAACATGGCCAGGGAATTTCCTGACGGGCGTGACCTAAACAGGGTTTTTCCCGGAACAAAAAATGGTTCTTTAGCCAGCAGGTTTGCATATCAGTTCGTGAAAAAAATTCTCCCTATTGCAGATTTCTGTCTGGATTTTCATACTGGTGGGGCAGCAAGATTCAATGCGCCACAAATAAGGGTGAAAAAAGGCGATGAACAAAGCATTAAATATGCTCGAATCTTTAATGCGCCTTTTACGATTCATTCTAAAACGATTACAAAATCTTATCGTGAAACCTGTTCAAAATTGGGTATTCCGGTTTTGCTTTTTGAAGGCGGAAAGTCCCTGGATAGCAATAAAGATGTTGCCCAATATGGTGTTGAAGGAGCTATGCGAATTTTAAGTCATTTGGATATGCTGGCTACTAAATTTGAATATCCTGATGTTAGAAAAGAAACCGTTCTTATCGAGAACAGTTCATGGCTACGCGCTAAATACAGCGGACTTTTACACGTAAAAATTCCATGTGGCAAGCATGTTGAAAAAGGCGAATATATCGCGACCATTACAGATCCATACGGGAAATTCAGACATAAGATCAAGTCTTCAAGTGAAGGTTATGTGATAAATGTGAACGAATCACCAATCGTGTACCAGGGAGATGCCATTTTTCATATTTCCATGCAACCAAAAACCGAAGATCATGCAGAAGGATAACCTGCGTAAGAAGTTTAAAGATCTCAGGCTGAAAATGAATGCAAGCGAGATTGAAGAACTCAGTCTTCAGATCGCAAATAAATCTCTTGAATTACCCATCTGGAATCACAGGTATTATCACATCTTTCTTAGTATTGCTGAACAAAAAGAAGTAGATACAGAGTTTCTGTTACATATTCTGCAAGGCAAGGATAAGGAAGTTATTATTCCGAAATCTGATGCTGAAACCGGAGCATTGACCAATTTTCTGCTCACAGATCAAACAGTGATCAAGAAAAATAGATGGAATATTCCAGAACCTGAAGATGGAATAGAGATCAATTCTGAAAAACTAGAAGTGGTTTTTATCCCATTGCTTGCCTTTGATAAATCAGGCCACAGGGTAGGCTACGGAAAGGGCTTTTATGACAGGTTTTTAGCGGGTTGCCGGCCAGAAATCGTGAAGATAGGACTCTCATTTTTTGAACCGGTAGAAAAGATAGAAGAAATTTTTAGCAGCGACATTCCTTTAAACTACTGTGTAACACCAGATAACATATATAAATTCGGAAATAAATAATTTTTGTATTGATAAGGTTTATACGTTATTTTTAACCTGAACAAATCTATTGCATGCTAACCGATCTACAGTTAAACAGCATACTGGAAGATTTTGATATTGCTTATTGGAAAATCAATCTGTTTTCTAAACAAATATCATGGTCTGAGCATTTCAACATTCTGGTGGGAAAGCCAGAAATAGAAGAAGATAGATTTGAATTCTTCATCAACCATATTCTTCATCCAGATTACCGTTACGATTTCCGGATACATTTTGAAAAGCTTATCAAGGAAGAAGAGCCTTTCAGCTTTGAAATTAAACTGAAGCTTGAAAATGGCAAGTATCGCTGGTTTGAATGTAAGAATCAAAAAAGCAAAACAGAGCGCGAGTTTCGAGAATCTGCCGTACTATTATTCATAAATATTCACCAGAGTAAGAGAGATCAATACACCATTGAAGAGAATTTCTTTTATTATCGTGAAACGGCTGAAATGACCTCTACAGGAGGCTGGTATGTAGATACGGTGCACAAGAATATTTACTGGGATGATGTTTCTAAAAAGATCATCGATTGTCCGCGGGATTTTCAGCCGGCTTATGAAGACCGAATGAAATTCTATGCGGAAGAGCATCATAACAGAATGCGCAATGCATTTGATAAATGTGAGAATTTCGGGATTCCATTTAAACTGGAGCTTAAAATGGTCTCATTTCAGAATAGAGAATTCTGGGTGAGATTAACCGGCAAACCGGTTTATAATGATGACCAAATGGTTATCGGGATTCGTGGAGTTCTTCAGAATATTGATGAAAATAAGAGCAATGAGCTTAACCTTCAGAATTCACTGGATATCATTGCCACACAAAATTCAAGACTTTTCAATTTTGCCCATATAGTTTCTCACCATCTAAGATCTCATAGCAGCAATTTAAGCCTCATAGTTGAACTGCTTCGAGAATCGAAAACAGACAGAGATAAACTCGACCTACTGGCAAATGTTGAAGACGTAGCAGGAAATCTTGATTCTGCAATTTCGAGGTTGAATGACATCGTGAGCATTCAAACTTCATTAAGAAAAGAGAAAGTAAAAATCAGGTTTGAAGAAGCTCTGGAAATCGTTTTAGCATCTATCTCATCACTCATTAATCGAGAAAATGCAAAAATCGTCGCTGAATTTCAGGATTTGAAAGAAATTCGCTATATCCCTGAGTATCTTGAAAGTATTTTACTAAATTTAATC
Source organism: Christiangramia sediminicola (assembly GCF_031344135.1). Classification (NCBI taxonomy): domain Bacteria; kingdom Pseudomonadati; phylum Bacteroidota; class Flavobacteriia; order Flavobacteriales; family Flavobacteriaceae; genus Christiangramia; species Christiangramia sediminicola. Next base: position 459,829 of record NZ_JAVJIU010000004.1, on the reverse strand, counting down.
ACGAATGCAATCCGGTATAGACAACCGGGGCGTAAACCAGTCATTTTTATTCAGACCTATGTCGAGAACGATAAAGAGTATTTAGAAGTTAGCGACAACGGAATGGGAATTGACCTCGATGAGTATGGTGATAAGATGTTCGGTATGTATAAAACATTTCACCAGAGCAATCCCGAGGCGAAAGGAATTGGCTTATTTATAACTAAAAACCAGGTAGAAGCCCTTGGGGGGACAATATCTGTGAGTAGTACTTTAGATATTGGTACTACTTTCAAAATCAAATTCTAGATTCTATTGATTATGGGGCAAAAAGTAGAACTGGCGTGTATCATTGATGATGATAAGATATACGTGAATTTAGTAAAGAAGATCATTGAGATCAAAAAGCTTTCAGAAAACCTGCTTATCTACAAAAACGGTAAGGAAGCTTTGGATTATTTCAAAAACATCATGGAAACGGTTACGGACGAAGATAAACTTCCGGATATCATTTTCCTTGACCTTAACATGCCTGTGATGGACGGTTGGGAGTTTTTGAATGAATTTATCAAGATCAAGAACAGCTTAAATAAGAAAATCACTTTATATGTAGTAAGTTCTTCCATAGATCCTCGTGATCTGGAAAGAGCCAAGTCATTTAATCTGGTTACAGATTATCTTATAAAACCTATTGAGCTGAAAAAATTCGAGAAGATCTTCGAAAAAACTGCCGCTTAATTTCACTCCTCTTTTTCGTTTTTAGGGAATGCTCTTTTATTAAATAAAAGAAGCATCGCCACTCCTACGCTTATAGCTGAATCTGCTATATTGAATACCGGTTCGAAGAAAGTAAAGTATTCACCGCCCCAGAATGGGATCCACTCCGGCAAATAACCTTTCCATAAAGGGAAATAAAGCATGTCTACCACCTTACCATGAAAAAGAGTTCCATAACCTCCTGCTTCAGGTAAAAAGCTCGCTACGTGACCGTAACTGTCGTCAAAAATGATTCCGTAGAATACAGAATCGATAATATTACCAAAGGCTCCTGCAAAGATGAGCGCGATAGAGAAAATAAGTATTCTTGAACCATCTTTTTTAACAGCATCCCAAAGCCAGTAACCAATACCAACAATTGCAGCCAGTCTAAAAAGCGTTAAGGCTAGTTTACCATATTCACCAGGGATTTTAGTTCCCCAGGCCATACCTTCATTTTCAACGAATAATATTCTGAACCAATCAAAGACTTCTAATTCTTCTCCAAGAGCAAAATGAGTTTTGATATAAAATTTGGAAACCTGATCTATTATAAGAATCAGTATAATGAATAATCCGGCTTTTTTAAGGGACATGAATCTATTTTAGTTGAAAACGGGTCAAAAATACTAATATTATTTAGTTTTTACGCACCATAATATCACCGTCTATACTTGTGAGTCTTAAAGGGTTTCGGCCTGGCAAAAATTCAGGGATCTTTACCTTTCCATTTCGTGATTCAGCTTCTATTAAACCTGAATTAGTTTCAACCAGGATATTTCCGGAATATGTATTGATAACAGCCGTTCCCGAATAATCCGTAAGTTTACAATAGCCTTGTTTTAGATCGGCATAAACAGATTTGAATCTACCTTTTCCTTGGAGTGAAGCTATATTTGAATTAATTATAATTTCAAGATCTTCCGGAATTTCCATCTGAATTTCAAGAGAAAATACTTTATGAGCACTTAACTTATCGAAACCTCCGGTTAATCTTTGAGGATATTTTGTCCTGATGATCAATTCACTTCCCCTAATCTCAGATTCTAAAATGATATAATTAAAATATTCCCCTTCAGAATGTGTGCTTATCTTAATTTGTGAAGTTTCAGTTGCCTTTAGATTTATAAGATAAACCTCATCAGTATCTATTCTAATACTTTCAATTTGATGAGCATCTATGCTTTCCCGGGTATCCTTCTGGGAAAATACCAGCAATGAATTCAGTAATACCAAAAAAACAAATATTATATCCTTCTTCATCTTCCCTTCTCTATTAAACAAAAAACGTCCAGAACATTTAGAATGCTGGACGTTCCTTATTTAAAATCTTACAGTTTAGCGCTGCATGTTCTTAGCTTCAATACTAAGTGTTGCGTGTGGCACCAGCAATAATCTCTCTTTAGCGATAAGTTTACCGGTTACTCTACAAATTCCATAAGTTTTGTTCTCGATTCTCATCAAAGCATTTTTAAGATCTCTGATAAACTTCTCCTGACGGATAGCTAACTGAGAATTCGCTTCTTTACTCATGGTCTCACTACCTTCTTCAAAAGCTTTGAATGTTGGCGAAGTATCATCTGTACCGTTATTACCGTCGTTTTTGTAAGCATTTTGATAGATCGCAAGTTGTTCCTGCGCTTTTTCGATCTTTTTCTTGATCAGAGTTTTAAACTCTGCCAAATCAGCATCGCTGTAACGTTCTTTTACTTCTGTAGACATGGCTTAATGTTTTTTAATAAACAATCTGGTGGTAATTTCATCAAATTCAACTTCGGCGCCTTCATCTACCACCTCTGCAAATTCGAGGTTTGCAGTTAATGTTTCGTTTTTAATATAACTTATATTATCGTTCACGGCATCCTCGATAATACCGTCCTTTTGTAGGGTAACATCTATGGTATCAGTCACTTCGTAGCCTGAATCCTTGCGGAGGTTCTGGATCCTGTTCACCAGTTCTCTGGCAACACCTTCCTTTTTCAACTCCGGACTGATAATAACGTCCAGGGCTACGGTTAAATTGCCACTGCTGGCAACCAACCATCCTTCAATATCCTGAGATGAAATTTCCACCTCATCGAGGGACAAATTAACTAAATTTTCGTTTACCGCAACTTCAATCTCTCCATTGCGCTCGATTTCAGCGATATCTTCGGAAGTGAAATTGTTTATCTTATTGACAATCAACTTTATATCTTTACCAAATCTCGGGCCAAGAACTCTGAAGTTTGGTTTTATTTGCTTTACAAGCAGTCCTGAAGCATCATCTATAAGCTTGATTTCCTTCACATTAACCTCAGATTTTATAAGGTCTTCAACTGCTTGAATCTCTCGCTTTTGACTATCGTCAAGTACCGGAATCATTACTCTTTGCAGAGGTTGACGCACTTTGATCATTTCTTTCTTTCTAAGGGAAAGAACCAAAGATGAAATGGTTTGAGCCTTCTCCATCTTTCTCTCCAAAGATTTATCAACAAATTCTGGTTTATAAACCGGGAAATCAGCGATATGTACAGATTCTGCCTTGTCTTTTCCTGTAGCAGCATTAAGATCCTTGAACAATCTATCCATAAAGAATGGCGCTACTGGTGCTCCAAGCTTGGCTACAGTTTCCAGACAAGTATAAAGCGTCTGGTATGCAGAGATCTTATCCAGCTCATAATCACCTTTCCAGAATCTTCTTCTGCTCAATCTTACAAACCAGTTACTTAGATTTTCCTGAACAAATTCTGAAATTGCTCTGGTAGCCTTAGTTGGTTCATAATCTGAATAGAACTTATCTACTTTCTCTATAAGCGTATGTAATTCTGAAAGAATCCATCGGTCTATTTCCGGTCTGTCTTCCAGTTTTACATCTGCTTCAGAATACGTGAATTCATCAATATTTGCATAAAGCGTAAAAAATGAATACGTATTATAAAGGGTTCCAAAGAATTTACGTTGAACTTCCCCAATACCTTCAATATCAAATTTTAAGTTATCCCAGGGATTCGCATTAGAGATCATGTACCATCTCGTAGCATCAGGTCCGTAAGCCGCAAGCGTTTCAAATGGATCTACTGCGTTCCCTAGTCTCTTGGACATTTTTTGACCATTTTTATCAAGTACAAGCCCGTTAGAAACTACATTCTTATATGCAACATCATCAAAGATCATGGTTGCGATTGCATGAAGAGTATAGAACCATCCACGTGTCTGGTCTACTCCTTCCGCTATAAAATCGGCTTTACGCCACTTATCTTCTACTTTTTCCTTGTTTTCAAAAGGATAATGCCATTGTGAATAAGGCATAGAACCAGAATCAAACCAAACATCGATAAGATCGGCCTCACGCTTCATTGGCTTTCCAGAATCTGAAACCAAAGTGATGGTGTCGACCACATTCTTATGAAGATCTACTTTTTCATAGTTCTCTTCACTCATATTTCCAGGCTCGAAATCTTCGAAAATATCCTTTTCCAGAACTCCGGCTTCAACAGATTTCGCCATCTCCTCCTTCAACTGAGCTACAGATCCTATCACCTTTACTTCTGTACCGTCTTCTGTTCTCCAGATAGGTAACGGAATTCCCCAATATCTACTACGGCTAAGGTTCCAGTCATTGGCATTTGCCAGCCAGTTTCCAAAACGTCCTTCTCCAGTAGATTTAGGCTTCCAGTTAATGCCCTGGTTAAGCTCATGCATTCTATCCTTGAATTCGGTCACCTTTATGAACCAGGAATCCAGCGGATAATATAATATAGGTTTATCTGTTCTCCAGCAATTAGGGTAGCTGTGAACATATTTTTCTACTTTAAAAGCCCTGTTCTCCTCTTTTAATTTGATCGCAAGCTCAACATCTACAGATTTTTCAGGAGCCTGACCATCATCATAATATTCGTTCTTCACATACTTCCCAGCAAACTCTCCCATTTCTGGTCTGAATTTTCCCTGAAGATCTACTAGAGGAACAAGATTTCCATTCTGATCTTTCACTAACATTGGTGGAACTTCCGGAGTTGCCTGTTTTGCAACCAGAGCATCATCTGCACCAAAAGTTGGGGCTGTATGTACAATTCCGGTACCATCTTCTGTGGTTACAAAATCACCAGATATAATTCTGAAAGCATTTTCAGGATCATCATTTGGTTGAGCATATTGAAGCAATTGCTCATATTTCGCCCCTAGGATATCCTTTCCTTTAAAGCTCTCTCCAATCAAATATGGAATTTTCTTATCCTCCTGGGTATAAGAATTCAGATCCTCTTCAGATTCAGCTTTTCTGAATTTTTTATCGAATTGCTTTTCAGCCAGCTCCTTTGCCACTACAATGGTGATCGGCTCAAAAGTATATTGATTGTATGTTTTTACAGTAACATAATCGATCTTCGGACCAACCGTTAAGGCAGTATTCGAAGGCAGCGTCCATGGAGTTGTTGTCCAGGCGATGAAATAAAGATCCTTTGTTTCTTTAAGAAAATCAGGAAGTGTTTCAGCCTTCGCTTTGAACATGGCCGTTACGGTAGTGTCGGTCACATCCTGGTAAGTTCCCGGCTGATTAAGCTCATGAGAACTTAGACCAGTACCTGCTTTTGGAGAATACGGCTGAATGGTGTAACCCTTGTATATAAGATCCTTATTATAGATCTCAGATAAAAGCCACCAAACAGTTTCCATGTACTTGGACTTGTAAGTGATATATGGATCTTCCATATCCACCCAGTAACCCATCTTTTTGGTAAGATCATTCCAAACATCGGTGTAACGCATAACAGCATTCTTACATGCTTCGTTATACTTTTCAACGCTTATTTTGGTACCGATATCTTCTTTAGTGATTCCAAGTTCTTTTTCTACGCCAAGTTCAATTGGAAGACCATGCGTATCCCAACCTGCTTTACGTTTTACCTGGAAACCTTTTTGAGTTTTATATCGACAAAAAATATCTTTTATAGATCGCGCCATTACGTGGTGAATACCAGGCAATCCGTTTGCTGAAGGTGGACCTTCAAAAAATATGTATGGATCTTTACCTTCACGTATAGACACGCTCTTTTCGAAAATATCATTTTCTTCCCAATAATTGAGTATTTCCTCTGCCACCTTGGGCAAGTCAAGACCTTTGTATTCAGGGAACCTTCTGCTCATTTTCTCCTTTTTTCAAATGATGTGCGAAAATAAGGATTTTTAACAAAAGATGATATTATTCTAAGGTAAAATACATGTGTTATTATTCTTAAGTGAAAACTTAAAAACCTGAAAATTAAATGCTTTTAATACTTAGGTCTTAAAAAGTGTAAGACAGGGCAATGATCAAATTGCGCCCTGCTGCTGATATACCAGAAGAATAGGTACGGTATCGCTGATCTGTAATATTTTCAACGGAAGCAGTTGCCACCCAATTTGGATTTAATTTATACTGCCCTGTTAAATTAAGCGTATACCAGGATGGAGAATATGGATTACCATTACTGTCCAGCGCGTATAAATAGGCCTTATCCTGCTCTCCTGATGCAAGATCATCAAAATCGAACTGACCGTTATATTCAGCAAAAAGATCAAATTTAAGACGTCTTTTATTCCAGATCAAATGTGTATTTCCAAACATTGGAGCAGCATGCCTTAAGGGTACGTAATCACCACCTTCATTCTCTTCGCCATGCGTATAACTGAATTTTGATTGTAATCTCAAAGCAACAGAAAAATCTACTTCCAACCCTGCTTCAATTCCATAGACGTAAGCATTGGCAGCATTCTGAATTGCCTGAACTCTACTTGGTTCTCCCTGATAATCTATTTCGGTTACTCCATTCAGGTTAAAGTCGCGACGAACCATGGCATTATTCAAATAAGTGTAGTAACCAGTTAGTCCAAGTCGAATATTATCAGATAAGTTAAAGTCGGCACCCAGTTCTCCGTTATAAGCATATTCCGGTTTCAGACCCGGATTTGGAACTACTACAGAACCAGGTTCAGAATCGAAGATCTTACCGATATCATCAATATTAGGAGCTCTGAAAGCCGTAGATAAACCAAGCCTCCAACCCACAAAATCATTCATTCTCCAGTTTAAACCTAAGCTCCCGGTAAGAGCGCCGGTACTGATATCTGCCTCATCAAATGGGAAATCATAAAAACGATCATCAAAAGTAGCATCAACAAGAATATGATTATATCGAATTCCTGATTGAAGCGAAAAATCTTCGGTTAATTTCCATTGATAACTGGAGTAAACAGCCATTGATTGCCATTTTGAACCGTCAGGATACCTACTAGCGGTCTCTCCCTTTTCAGATGAAGTCATATTCTTGAAACTACCTTTAGAGCTAACATTATTCAGCACGTATTCTATTCCGTAAAATAATTTGCTTTCAGAAAAACCCTTCTCAAAATCTAAGTTAGCTGAATAAGCATCGATATTCTCTTCCGTTGAAAACAAAATAGGATCTCCAAAATTCCGATCATTCCTGCTTTCAGCAAAAAACTGGTAAGCCCCGGTAAACTGAAGTTTATCGTAAAGTTCTGAATTGCTTCGATGATTAATGTTCAGATTACCTAAAAACCATGTCTGCGGACCATAATACCACTCAGCTGATCGTAAAACCCCGTCGCGTTTCCTGTAAAGCCTGTCATATCTGGGAAAATCTGATGTATTTGAGTAAAGAAGTCCAAGATTAAAATCCCAGTCTTTGACCGGCATATACTTGATCTTCTGCAATAGATTGATCTGGTTATAACCGGTTGGCTTTTGAACCAATGGATCTTCATTGGGCAACATCACATCAATCCCATTCTGCCTCTCCGCGTAATCGGTTCTTAAATAATCATCAGGACCATGCTCACCCATTCTAAGATCTCCAAAATCTGAATACGTGATGCCTGTTTTAAATGCCCAGTTCTCTCTTCCAATATTCACATCGGCGTGTACCGTATTTTCGTTATTAGCGGTAGAAAATCGTGTATAGATATTCCCTGAATAAGAAGTACCATCAACGAAACTGAAATCAGGTTTCAGCGTATAAAAGTTGACCACACCACCAATAGCATCACTTCCATAAACTACAGATCCCGGGCCCATTATAACCTCTGCACTTTCAACCAGCATTGGGTCTACTGATATCACATTTTGAAGATTCCCGCTTCTGAAAATGGCCGAATTCATTCTTACACCATCAACAGTTAGCAGCAGCCTGTTAGTGGCAAAACCTCGAATCATGGGGCTCCCGCCTCCAAGCTGGCTTTTTTGCACGTAGACCTGGCCTGTGCTTTCTAAAAGATCGGCAGAGGTTTGCGGACTCGCCATCTCTATTTCTGAAGGTGAAATACTGATGATCTTCTGTGGAATTTCGTCTTTATTCAGTTTAAAACGGGCCACAGAGAGTGTCACTTGCTCTAACTGATTTTCGAGAGACTGAAGCAAGACGATATTATCATTGGCCTGGATCTCCCTTTTTCGGCGGAAAGCTTCCACATGAGAAACGGCTTTAAAGATGATCACTTCAGTATCTGTAAATTCTGAAATATCTGCTTTTCCGGTAATATCAGTCAGCGTAGAAACAGATTTATCCTGGTTAAAGATCGCGACATTTACAACCGGCTCACCAATATCATTATCCAGAACTGTAATTTCCTGGGCTGCGCTAATAGAAAATATTAATAGGAAAAGAGAGAGGAATATTAATCGCATTTAACCGAAAATTTCATTTAAAACACTAAGTGACTTTGGTTTACGAAAACCTTCAATATGCAGTTCATAATACAAAAGCAGCATATTTAAAAAGTCATTCCGCGATGATTGGTTTAGTTTTATATGTTTGAGGGCATCAAATTCGGTGCCCAAAAGGCTTTTCAGCAAATCTACATTTTTACCTTCAATGCAATAATCATTCGTAGAAATTTCCTGGAACACACCATCCAGAAGATTAAAGTATGGAAGATCCTGCATTCCGTTTTCCGGTTGAAAACCCAAATATCGAGTGAGATTCAGAAGAAATAACAAATGGAAATTTGCAATCTTATCCAACGTATCCAAGACATGGAAACTGTATTCCAGGTAATGAAATAAGGACTCATTACTTTCTTCTTCCCGGATGGCATTCCGCAGCGTTTCCGCTAAAAACATTACCATGGCCAGTTTTACAGGATGAGTATGCAGGCTTTGATAATTTCCGGTAACCTTGGCCTCTTTGAGATATTCCATTTTACCTGTGCCCCGGTGATTGGCAACGATATCCAGAAGAGTAAGGCTTTGGAACATTGAAGCCTTAAATTTTCCTTTTTTAGATTTGAGAACTCCCTTCAGCATATAGGTGCACAGCCCGTCTGAGAGTGTGTAGGCTTTTACAATAAGATCGGCCTCACCGTATTTTAACGCCCTTATAATGATCGCTTTGGTATGAACCAGCATTCAGGAATATTTGCCGTGAATTTATAAAAAAAGCCGCTTTTTCAAGCGGCTCCGTATATTTAAGTGATCAGAAGGTATTAAACAACTCCCTGGGCTAGCATAGCATCAGCTACTTTAACAAACCCGGCGATATTTGCTCCTTTTACATAATCTACATATCCATCTTTTGTAGTACCATATTCCACACATTTTTCATGAATATCGTTCATGATCTCGTGAAGTTTCTTGTCTACATCTTCAGCAGTCCAGCTGTATCTCATGGAGTTCTGAGACATTTCTAATCCTGAAGTTGCTACACCACCAGCATTAGAAGCTTTTCCTGGAGAGAAAAGTATTTTCTCTTTGTGGAAAACTTCAATAGCCTCTGGAGTACAAGGCATATTTGCTCCTTCTCCAACACACATACATCCATTTTTCACCAATGTTTTCGCATCATCACCTTCTAACTCATTCTGAGTTGCACAAGGAAGCGCTACATCACATTTAATTCCCCATGGAGTTTTTCCTTCATGGTATTCAGCCGAAGAATACTGGTCTACATATTCGCTAATTCTTCCTCTTCTCTCATTCTTCAATTCCATGATGAACTGAAGTTTATCTGCATCAATCCCGTCTTTATCATAAATGAATCCTCCCGAATCTGACATGGTAACAACTTTAGCTCCAAGCTGAGTTGCTTTTTCAGCAGCATACTGAGCAACATTACCAGCACCAGAGATCACAACTGTTTTACCTTCCAGTTTTTCACCTTTGGTCTTCAACATGTTTTGTGCAAAGTATACATTTCCGTATCCTGTAGCTTCAGGTCTAATAAGTGACCCTCCATAAGAAAGACCTTTCCCGGTTAAAATTCCGGTGAATTCATTCTGAATTCTTTTATACTGACCAAAAAGGAATCCGATCTCTCTTCCTCCAACACCAATATCTCCTGCGGGAACATCACAATCTGCTCCAATATGTCTTTGTAATTCTGTCATAAAGCTCTGGCAGAATCTCATTACTTCATTATCTGACTTTCCTTTCGGGTCAAAATCTGAACCTCCTTTACCACCACCCATAGGAAGTGTAGTAAGGCTATTTTTAAACACCTGCTCAAAGGCAAGGAATTTAAGAATGCTAAGATTTACAGATGGGTGAAAACGCAAACCTCCTTTATAAGGTCCAATCGCCGAATTCATCTGAATACGGAAACCACGGTTCACCTGGATGTCACCATTATCATCTAACCAAGGCACTCTAAACATCACCACTCTCTCAGGCTCTACCATTCGCTCGAGAAGCATTTTGTTCTGGTATTTTTTATTTTCTTCAATGAAAGGAATTACCGTTTCTGCCACCTCGTGAACCGCTTGCATGAATTCTGGTTCGTTCTGGTTTCTGGTTGACACCTTTTCCAGGAAATTTTTGATGTTTTTTTCCATAATGATGGGCGCTATTATTAAATTATAAATTTTATGTCCAAATAGTGTGGCAAATATAAATATTCTTTAATGATTAAAAGTTTCATTCTAGTATTTCATATAAAATTAACTTTTAAGTTTGCAGCCCTTTGTAATACTAAGTTTTTTAGATTTTCGTTATTGTAGTTTTGTTATATTTGCCAATACTGCAAGCCAATACACATGTTAAATACCAGAGCATTCTTTATTACAAGTTTGATTCTCTCGCTTTGGTCGGGTAGTGCTTTTGGTCAATTAAGTATTTCCAACGAATTAGGAGTTATCACCGGCCCGGCCGGTTTTTTTACAGATTATGGGGAACGTTACAATCTTCGTAACAACCTTGATAATGAAGGGTTCGGAGTAGGAATCGTGCATTATATGAATTTCGCTTTTAAACCTGAATGTAGCTGCCGGCCGACTAAATTATGGTTCACCAAACACTTCAGAATAAGAAATGAAATAGATTATCTTCAGTCAAATCTTGACCATTATGGTCCCGTAGCCCAGAAAGATAGTGAAGGCGGGAGACAATTAAGAGCCATGCATGGTAAAACCCAGTTAATTCAAGCGGGAACTTCCCTGGAATACCATCTCTTCGGAATTAAAGAAGCAAGGGATTTTGCCGTTCTTTTCGCTCCATACATAAGTTTAGGAGTGCATTACGTGCATTACAAGCCTGATGCCTATTCTGATTTGGGACCGCTAGACAGCCCGAAGGTTTTGTTCCGAACTTTTGAAGATGGATTATTTTTAGAGGAAGGCGATACCTTCGCAATTTTGGGAAGTGCCGGTTTGCGTTACAGACTTGGAAGGTTCAATGACCTCCAGATAGAAGCAAGAGCTATGTATTATGACACCGACAAGCTCGAAGGCTTAGACGTTCAGGGACCGCAGAACAAATTCAATGATTTCGTGCTCTGGTTTAATATCGGTTATATTTATTACCTGGATTTCTAGAAGTCCAGTTCAGAAGAGTCTATTATTTTTCCTCCTTTATTTACAATATCAGTTTTTGCATTTTTGAAGGCATCTTCACTCAATGCTCGCGTTCCGTTTTCTATCAAGGTTGCTGAAAATCCTTCCTCCAAAGCATCTAGAATAGAGAATTTCACACAGTATTCTGCAGCCAGACCAACGAAATAAAGTTCTTTCGCCCCCTTTTCTCTCAAATATCCTGTAAGACCAGTAGATTTTAAATGAGCATTGTCGTAAAATCCGCTATAACTATCAATAGAAATATCAGTTCCCTTTCTAAAAATTGTTTCAATTCCTGATGTTTCAAGATCTGAATGAAACTTCGCCCCATAACTGTTTTGAATACAGTGCTCCGGCCACAACACCTGTTGGATTCCGTTAAGGTCTATCACTTCAAATTCATTCCCATTCTTATGAGATGTTGCAAAACTTGCATGTTTTTCAGGATGCCAATCCTGAGTAGCGATCACCAGATCAAATTTCTGCTGAATATCGTTTAGGAGCGGTACGATCTTGTCACCATCTGATACAGCCAATGCTCCACCGGGCATAAAATCATTTTGAACATCTATAATAATCAGGGTTTTCATTTCAATTTCTGTTTTGATGCCTGGATTAGTTTCTCACGCTCATCTCGCAAGGTTTCACTAATACCTATTTTATAAATGTGAGGATTATTAAATCGCTTATACTCAATAGGCAATTCTGAAAGCCTGGTCATACTATAATCTGAGATTTCCTTGAGGCTTCTTTTATCAATAAGAATTTCACCATTTTCCATAACTTTATGTAACAAAGCTTCCTGATTGAATTTTTCGAGATTCATGGATTTATATGGTTCAAACGGATGAAACATTTCTTCAACCGTAGACTCATGATATAATCCAATCGCATCTGCACCAATACATTTTCCACTTTCGTCTTTCATTCTAAAAACCTGCTTTTTATGTGGAAGCGTTACTTTGAAAATGCTTTCGGAAATCTTTATCCTTGGCTTTCCATTAGAACAGGCCAACTTATAAACCCCGTCCAATGCGCCATCAGGATCGCCTGTCACCAGATTGGTTCCAACTCCAAAAATATCGATTGGAGCCTGCTGTTCCAGTAAACTTTTTATCACATATTCATCTAATTGATTAGAAGCCGCGATCTTTACATAATCCAGTCCGGCTGCATCCAGTTGTTTTCGGCTTTCTTTAGCGAAATAAGAAAGATCTCCACTATCCAATCGAATAGCCAGAAGTTTCTGTCTTCTAGACTCCAATTCCTTAGCCACCGTAATCGCGTTTGGAACTCCACTTTTCAGGGTGTTATAAGTATCTACCAGCAATACACAATCTTCAGGTCTTCCCTGAGCGAAATCCCGAAAAGCCTCCAATTCATCATCATAGCTCTGAACAAATGAGTGAGCCATGGTTCCCGATACCGGTATATTGAAGTTCTTCGCTGCGATAACATTACTGGTTGCATCAAAACCACCAATAATCGCAGCACGTGTGGCAAAATATCCTCCGGTTGCCTGAGCGCGCCGTAAGCCAAAATCAAGAAGGGTAGCATCTCCAGCAACCAATCTAATTCTACTTGCCTTCGTAGCGACTAAGGTTTGAAAGTTCAGTAAATTCAGCAGAATTGTCTCTATGATTTGGGCTTCGATTATATTTGCCTCGACCTGCAGGATTGGTCGAGTAGGGAAAACTATATCTCCTTCTGCAACCGAGTAAATCTTGCCCTTAAATCTGAATTCTTTAAGATAATTCAGAAATTCATCTTCAAATCCCTGAGATTGTAAAAATTCCAGATCAGATTCATCAAACCTCAAATTTGATATCACCTCCAATAGATCTTCCAGACCTGCAAATACAGCATAACCTCCGTCAAAAGGCAGTTTCCTGAAATAGTAATCAAATATTGCACTATGATCTTTCTGACCCTTTTTGAAGTATACCTGGGCCATCGCCAACTGATACTGATCTGTATAAGTTGCTGAAAAATTATTCATGAAATTAAGATTTGGTTAGCCAGCGCTAATTTCCTGCAGTTTCTTTTTATATAACTGAAGGTCTTCATCACTGAATACCACAAATTTAATCTTTTTGAGATGTTTGATTTCGGGTGATTCTGCTAAAACTGTATTAAAAACGACTTCTACGGCCTGCTTTGCTGGGAATCCAAAGATTCCGGTAGAGATACCGGGAAAACCAATGGAATTCAAATTATACTTTTCTGCCAATCTGATACTGTTTTTATAACAATTAGCCAGCAATTCATTTTCGGGCTTGTCTTTACCATAAACCGGACCAAGACAATGGATAATGTATTTATTTGGAAGGTCATAAGCACCAGTCAAAACCGCTTCTCCGGGTTTTATAGGTGCAAGTTTCCTGCATTCCTGGTATAGAGCAGGACCGGCAGCATTGTGAATTGCACCTGCAACTCCTCCACCAGGCGCTAACTGGGCATTCGCAGCATTAACAACGGCATCAAGTTCTGGCTGACTGGCAATATCTGCCTTTTCAATTTCAATCTCTATATCAAGCAAATTTCGTTTCATCCCTTACAAAAGAATAAAATACAAAATAAACCTGAGTGAGATGAATGCTTACATAAATTCTAACTAGTTCTCCAGATCATCTGAAATCGATATCTGGTAAGCTCCATCTTCTAATGGCAATAGCTTCGCACTTTGAAGCTGAATAGAATTCCCGTCATGAACCCATGGGATCTCTTCGGAAGAACTTTGGGCATCATATCCGGTAAACCAGGCAAAATCTATATCCTGATAATACGATGTGATACGCAAATTGTAAACCTCTCCTTTTTTATCCCATTCAATAAGATAATCACTATCGTTAGGTATAGGCTCGGCAGTTTCGGGATCACCACTGTCTGAAATATAAATGGTTTCCATATCATCAGGCTTAAACCACAAATAGGTATTATCCCATTTAGCTCCATAAGTGTCAGAATCTAACATGGCGGCGGGGTTGCAGCCGGTTAGACAAGATAAAAAGCTTGCGACAAATAAAAGTTTAAAAATACGGCTAGAAAATAAGCCACTAAAGAATGTTGGGGTAGCTGTGTATTTAGGGAATACACATTTCAATAATGTCATATAAGTGTTTCGATTCAGCAGGAAAAATCGAAGTAGTATTTTGGGGTGAACCCAAATTATATTTATTCCTACAGCTGAAAAAAAGGAATGAAGAAACTAACATAAAATTAACAGCATCTTTAAAATTACATCTTTAAAGCTCTGATAAATCCGATAAGTGGTATTTAATTTATACGGTTTTCCGTAAGTAATTTGCTTTTGGAAATAAAAAAAGCCACCTCAATCGAGATGGCTTATTTATATTATCAAAGAGGATAGCTTATACTTTCCTGTAACTAGAATTATACTCTTCCATCAAGTTCATGATGGCGTTCATTAAATCTTTAGTTTCTACTAAAAGGTTGAAGTATAATGTAGTGTTTTTAGGGCTGGATTCCTCAGTCCTTGTTCTGGAGATCTGTTTCTCGATCTTTTCAGAAATATTGTTCAACAACTCATCTTTAGTTGCAACGATCCCACTGATCTCTTCAAATTTTCTTTCCGTAAAGATCCTGTCAATTTTTCTAAGAAGATCACTCAAAGAATCATCAACCTCCTTAAGATCGGTGATCTGATTATATCTAAGTGGCTTGTGATTATTATTTACATGCTTGTAACTCTTCTTGGAAATATATTCCAACGATTGAGCAATATCAGTTAAATACCCAAGAATAGTGATATAAAAACTACTACCACGTACGCTGGTTTCGTCAAGACTTTTGATAAAGAAGAAAATATGATCACGAAGATCTTCGATTTCTGCTTCCAGTTTATCAACTCCTTTTTTACTCTTCTTCAGCTTCTTCTTATCCTGTTTAGATAATCCAGTAAACACATCTGAAAAGATCTTATTAGATCTTGAAACCACATTTGAAATATTATCTGCACTCTCTAAGATAATTCCCTGAACGGTCTTGCTCTCTGATTTTTTAAGTCCTGATTTATCAGCCTTCTCACGAGTTTTGTTTTTGTGAGAAATATAGTTTCTAACGAGTAACCCGATAGCCACTAATAATAAGATCGCTATTGCTGGACCTTTTCCAAGGAAAATGATATAAGTTAAGATACCGGCTGCTGTAAATGCACTAAAGGCGGTGAAGAACCATCCTCCAATAACATTTAATACTCCAGCAACTCTATAAACAGCACTTTCTCTACCCCATGCTTTATCTGCCAGCGAAGTACCCATAGCAACCATAAAGGTTACGTAAGTTGTAGATAACGGCAATTTATAAGATGTAGCAATAGAGATAAGAACACCAGCAACAGTAAGGTTGATAGAAGCCCTTATCATATCAAATGCAGGTTGTTCTTCAGCTTTGTCGCCAATTAAAATTTCATCTGGTTTTTCAAAGCTTTTGCTGATAGCTCTTTTTGTACCTGAAGGCATGATATTTTTAAGTCCGTCTGCTAATTTAGTACTTCCCGCCACTACGGCTCTGGAAAGAATATTCGGGTTGAACTTTTCAGTTCCATGACCCTGTCTTGAAAGTCCGATCTCAGTTTCAGCAACGCTTCTGGCCTTTTTAGAGAACCATAAAGTAAGTACCATGATACCGCCAGAAATGAAAAGTAATATTGGTTCTGCAGGAACTTTTTCCCTTAATACTTCCATAGAGAAAGATGAAGCTGCCTGGCCTGATGCTGCCCAAGCTTCGTAGGAATGATACGCCGCCATTGGAACCCCGATAAAGTTTACCAGGTCGTTACCAGAAAATGCAAGCGCTAAACCAAAAGTACCAATAGCAATCACTATAATAAGGATACTACGTTTAAAGATCTTCATGAACAACCATGAGAATAGCGTCCAGAAAACAAAACTTACTCCAACTACAGTTAACCACTGGCTGGCTAGAACATCCTTGAAATTATCATAATAAGGAGTTCCTTTAAGACCTTTGAAAAAGATAAAATATCCTATCGCAGTTAAACAAACTCCTCCGAAAATAGCTCCGAAGTTCTTGATCTTCTTTTCATATTCAAAAGAGAAAACAAGTCTTGATAACCATTGAACTAATGCACCAATGGTAAAGGCGATCACTACCGAGAGGAATATTCCCGAAATGATCTCAGTTGCTTTATCTGTATTAATATAACTTGCGATATCTGCAAGGGTTTGCGAATCTGATGCGCTCACCTTAATAAGTGCCATTACCACAGCTGCTCCAAGTAATTCAAATACGATGGAAACTGTTGTAGAAGTAGGCATCCCGAGCGTATTGAAGAAATCGAGCAGCAGAATATCAGTAATCATGACGGCCATGAAAATGATCATGATCTCATCAAAATAGAATTGCCCCGGCATAAAAATACCTTTACGAGCTACTTCCATCATTCCGCTTGAGAAAACAGCTCCAAAAAAGATCCCCAAACTGGCAACGATCATAATTGTTTTGAACGAAATCGCTTTAGATCCAATAGCTGAATTCAGAAAGTTTACAGCGTCATTACTAACTCCAACCACCAAATCGGCAATGGCCAGAACCACTAATGCAACTAACATCAACAAATAAATATTTTCCATTTTTTACCTTATTAAAAAGCGGTGCAAGTATCCAATGAATTTAGGGATTTACTGTTACCAAATTGTTATTTTTTAGAAGTGAAAGTCGAAACCAGCACGAAATTCAATTCTATCTTTTAAATTATCCAGTTCGCTATAAGTCACATCTGCCTGAATTTTTAATTTGTGACCCACAATATATTTAGATACTCCCAGCGTATACTCCTCCTGATCAAGATAATTGGTAATATCATCAAAATCATTTAAAGAATACCGCGCAGCAATCTCGTAATTATTATTTAATAAATAACCAGCCTGAATATTAAATGCATTTCCCACAGCCACCTCATAATCTGGTGAATTAGAAATTCCTTCTCTAATTACCAGCGGCTCATCTGCCTCCCTGTTAGCATATTCGGCTAACATAGACCATCCGTTATATTTAAAAACTGCATCAAGAAACAAGGTCGTAATATCTGTCTGAAATATATTCCCATCTTCAAGGATCATATAATCCCCTAAATTACTTCGGGTCTTTACAGCATCGTCATTAAAATCGTAAACTGCTCCTAACATAAGTTTTGGTGACTTCTCTCTTTCAAGATCAGATTCTACATAATCCCCCTTATTATTGAATTCACCAAAAGGAAGTAATTCCAGTCTACCAGTATATTGTAAACCACCAATATTCCCTACAGTTACATTTCTACCTTCTCCCTGAGATAATGCGATTTTTTCCTTTATCACCAGATCATTACCAAGGACGATTTTATGATGAAGCTGTAAACCAATGTCTCGATCTATATTGAATCTACTATTTAATATCGAACGATCTATAAACTGAAGATTCGCGGAAGAAACAACTCGTTCAACATTCCCCGGCAATTTGGTCTGTCCAGCCCAAAGCTCAAAATTCTCATAGAAATTCCACTTTAAAACTGCGTCGAGAATATATCTTGGTGTATTTCGATTAAATGTATTAGCGCCAGAAATGTCATTATTTGATAATCCTAGTTCTATTTTGAATTTCAACTTTGGCGTCACCGCCCAGCCGTCAAATTTTAATCTTGCTCTACGAATAAGAAAAGACTGAGTAGGATCTGAATAATTATCTCCGTCATGACTCCAGTTTGTTGCAGATCTAAACTGAATCCTGGGAGCAAACTTCACACTAAAGGAACTGTCTTTTGCCGTAAAATTAATTAAGCCTTTACCAAACTTAGTATCACTGATCTCTTGAGAATGTATACTGAAGGCCGTAAAAACACATATCAAAAATGTGCAAATAGCATATTTCATTTAAATCGTATTAAAGTTTTTGTCGCCGGCAAAGAAACAAAACCAAGGTTAACTTAATGTTTCCTAAGAGTTAAGGATAAGCCTTACTTTAAAAGAAGAAAATAAAAAGGCCACCTGGAAAGGCAGCCCTACACACTAAATGTATATAGTCGACAAAAACTTCAACGATTTAAGTGTGTCTCTTAAAGACACAAATAAAGCCTTCAAGTTTAACACTATCGTTACTGGTATATTAAATTAAAATTAAAAATGTTTGCAGATAGTAAAAATGAAAGTCGGCAGTTCTACATGAGTGGAAAACAAAAAAGCCGTTCAAATTGAACGGCTTTTGTTGCTCCTCCTCTTGGGCTCGAACCAAGGACCCTCTGATTAACAGTCAGATGCTCTAACCAACTGAGCTAAGGAGGAATGTTTTGCTTTGAAAGCGGTTGCAAATATAAATCAAATTTTAAATGCTGTCAAAAGATTTTTTCGATTTTTTTTGAAGATTTTCTCAGTGATTTTGAATCTTACGGATAGTCAATAATTTACATCAAACAACATTGAAAAAATTTTTGGCTATTAGTGCACCTAAAATAAAAAAGCAGCGCAAATGCGCTGCTTTTGAATCTTATTTAAAATTGATAATTATTCAAATAACCATCTATAAATATCATTTCCATTAGCGTATAGCACCAGAGCGATCAGAATAAAGAATCCAACCATTTGGGCTACTTCCATGAATTTATCGTTAGGCTTTCTTCCTGTAACCATTTCGTAAAGCAAGAACATCACGTGTCCACCATCCAATGCCGGAATTGGCAAAATATTCATGAAGGCTAAAATTATAGAAAGTAAGGCCGTAGTATTCCAGAATCCATACCAGTTCCACGCATCAGGGAAAAGTCCGCCAATGGCGCCAAAACCACCAAGTTGCGAAGCTCCTTTTTTAGTAAAAACATATTTGAACTGGTAAACATAGTCTCTAAGCGTCCAGTAACCATAATCAAAACCTTTACTGATACTTTCAGTAAAACCATATTTCTTACGCTTTATGTCGAATTCGTAATTCTTAATAAAGCCAATCTTTCCTTCATCATCAGGAGTGATCTTCGTGCTTTTAATTACACCATCTCTTTCATAAACCAGTTCTACCTCCTTGTTTGTATTTCCAGTAGTTATAGGCGCGATCTCATGCCAATACCCTATTTTTTCATTATTGATAGAAATGATTTTGTCATTCTTCTTTAGACCGGCTTTTTCCGCAGCCAGACCAGTTTGAATAGAGTCTAATACCGGCGCCTGGATTGGCACAAAAGGCTGCATGATTCCCTGCTCAAACATTTTCACTCCAATCTCTTCAGGAATGCTAATGGTTTCTTCTGAACCGTTACTATGAATTACCTTGATATTCTGAACATCTCTCATAAACAGGTGTTTATTAATGTCCAGGCTGTTCTCAAATTCCTTTCCGTTAACTTCCAGAATCCTGTCACCATCCTGAAAACCGTATTCTTCAAAAGAATCTACTACTGCGAAACCTTCCGGCATATCATCTGGTCCCACGTAAGCAGTTCCCCAAACGAACATGATCATCATATAAATAAGGAATCCTAGAATAAGATTTACCGTAACACCCCCAAGCATGATAATAAGTCTCTGCCATGCCGGCTTACTTCTAAATTCCCATTCTTTAGGAGGTTCAGCCATTTGCTCCTTGTCCATGCTCTCATCAATCATTCCGGAGATCTTCACATATCCTCCAAGTGGCAACCAGCCAATTCCGTATACCGTATCCCCTATTTTCTTTTTGAACAAGGCAAATTTTACATCGAAGAAAAGGAAGAATTTCTCAACCCTTGTCTTAAAAAGTTTTGCCGGAACAAAGTGACCTAGTTCGTGAAGAACGATCAAAAAGGAAAGGCTTAATATTAATTGTATGGCTTTTACTAAAAATGGATCCATCAGCTAACTTCAAATTTAAAATCGCACAAAAGTAAGTTTTTAAAAGCTCCTACAAAAGTTTAAGTTTCAAGTGATTTCTTCCATATAAAAATTTAATGCAGAGAATTCGACTAATTAGCCCGCAGGCCATAACTTTGCAGAAATTTAGAATTTATGCTCAAGTTTTTTGCGCGATACAAAACCTTTGCCATAGTTTTCTTTATTCTTTCAGCGATCATCGTGTATATCATCTATACCTTGAAGGTTCCTGAAGAAAAATTACCTATCTATCAGCCGGATATGGTGAATGCTGAACTGGTTGATTCTACCGTCCAATATGTAAGGAAATATCATAAAATTGCTGATTTCAAACTTGTTAATCAGAATGGTGATACGATCACTGAAGATTTTTATAAAGATAAAATTTACATCGCCGATTTTTTCTTTACTACCTGCCTTACGATCTGCCCAATCATGACAGATCATATGGTAAAGATCCAGGAGAAAATTAAAGATGATGAAGAAGTGCTTCTACTTTCACATACAGTGTTTCCGGTAGCAGACAGCGTTCCGGTTTTAAAGAAGTATGCTATTGAAAAAGGAGTGATAGACGAAAAGTGGAACCTGGTTACCGGAAACAAAAAAGAGATCTATGATCTTGCTCGTAAATCCTATCTCGCCACCAAATCTACGGGTGATGGTGGTCCTTATGATATGATCCATACTGAAAACTTCATTTTAGTAGATAAAAACAGGCAGATAAGAGGCTTTTATGATGGGACAGATCCGGAAGCCATAGAAAGCCTTATGCATGACCTCAAGGTTCTTAAAGCTGAGGACCGCTAATAATTTCCCCTTTAACTTTTGTATTGGTCTAAATTCCATTACTTTTGCCTTGTTTAAAATCAATCTAAATAAAAAGTGAAGGTGACGGTAGCTAATTTAAAGAGAGGTCAGCGGGGGATTATTAAAGAGTTCTCAGCAGAAATGGTACCTCTAAAGCTTCTTGAAATGGGTTGCCTTCCAGGGAACGAGGTAGAGCTTGTTCAAACCGCGCCATTCCACGATCCGATGTATCTTAATATAAACGGAAGTCATCTGGCCATAAGGAAAGAAACCGCTTTACTAATAGAAATTGAATTAATAGGCTAATATGGGTAAGCAAATTAACGTTGCTTTAATTGGAAATCCCAACACCGGCAAGACCTCTGTTTTTAACCAATTAACAGGCCTTAACCAAAAGGTTGGAAATTATCCCGGAATCACGGTTGAAAAAAAGGAAGGTATCTGTAAACTTCCTCGTGGTTTAAAAGCCCACATCCTGGATCTTCCAGGGACTTATAGCCTCAACGCTTCCTCATTCGATGAGAATGTAGTTATTGAACTGCTTCTGAATAAGAAAGATAAAGACTTCCCTGATGTTGCCGTTGTAGTTAGCGACGTTGAAAATCTAAAGAGAAATCTTCTCCTATTTACCCAGATCAAAGATCTTGGAATTCCAACGATCCTGGTTGTGAATATGGCAGACAGGATGGATCATAAAGGGATATCCCTTGATGTTGAATTATTAGAAGAAAGATTAAAGACTAAAGTTGCTCTGGTAAGCGCCCGTAAAAGAATGGGAATAGATTACCTGAAAGAGCTCATCATAAATTACAGGCACATACCAGTTGAACCTTGCGTGAATGCCTCGGTAATCGATCCGGAATATTTTGGGAATCTTCGAAAAGCATTTCCAAATCAGTCATTATATAAGCTCTGGCTGGTGATAACCCAGGATGTGAACTTTGGAAATGTAAATCGAGGAGAATTAAAGAATAATTCAGATTTCAACACAAAATCAATTAGCGATCTTAAACGGCTTCAACAGAAGGAAACCATTTTAAGGTATCAGTTCATAAATGGTGTTCTAAAGGAAACCATGGTGGTAGATAAAAACGCTGCTAAAGATTTAAGATCGAGATTAGACCGCATACTGACTCATAAAGTCTGGGGTTATTTTATTTTCTTCGGAATATTATTATTGATCTTCCAGGCAATATACAGTTGGTCTAGCTATCCAATGGACATGATAGACGCGGCATTCGCATCTTTAAGTGAATGGACGAAAGATACATTTCCCAATGGTTCCTTTACGAATCTAATTGCTGAAGGAATCGTACCAGGGCTTGGAGGGATCGTTATATTTATTCCTCAGATTGCCTTCCTATTCCTGTTTATTTCAATTCTGGAAGAATCTGGTTATATGAGCCGGGTGGTATTCTTAATGGACAGGATCATGCGCCGTTTCGGTTTAAGTGGAAAAAGTGTAGTGCCTCTTGTTTCAGGAACTGCCTGTGCAATACCTGCAGTTATGGCCACCAGGAACATTGAACATTGGAAAGAGCGCTTGATTACTATTTTGGTAGTGCCTTTTACGACCTGTTCTGCGCGATTACCAGTTTACCTTATTATTATCGCACTTGTAATTCCAGACCAGACATTCCTCGGCCTGAATCTTCAGGGTATTACTTTAATGATCCTTTATATGCTAGGATTTGGAATGGCGATATTTTCAGCCTGGATATTGAATAGAATTTTAAAGACTAAATCCAAGAGTTATTTCGTGATCGAGATGCCTAACTATAAATTGCCAATGATCAAAAATGTGGCGATCAATGTAGTTGAAAAGACAAAATCATTTGTCTTTGGTGCTGGTAAGATCATTTTAGCAATCTCGGTTATTCTATGGGTGCTGGCAAGTTATGGCCCGGGTGAGAATTTTGAAAATGCTGAAGAAATAGTGACTTCTCAATATACTTCTGAAAACATGATCCCTCAAAATGAACTGGATGAGGAGATTTCTTCATTCAGATTGAAAAATTCCTATATCGGGATCATGGGACGTGGAATTGAGCCTGTAGTAGCTCCATTAGGTTATGACTGGAAGATCGGGATAGCTATTATCAGCTCTTTTGCCGCAAGAGAAGTATTTGTTGGAACTCTTGCTACGATCTACAGCGTTGGCAGCGATGAGGAAGAAACGATAAAGAATAGAATGGCTGCAGAAACCAATCCTGTTCTCGGCGGACCATTATTCACTTTAGCAAGTGGAGTAAGTTTATTACTGTTCTATGCTTTTGCACTTCAATGCATGAGTACACTGGCAATTGTGAAGAAAGAAACGAACACCTGGAAATGGCCAATTTTGCAATTGGTAATCATGAGTGGTTTTGCCTACGTGGTTGCACTTATTGCATTCCAACTACTTAATTAGTAAGTTTAAGAATTATAAACGACTTAAAAGACATGGAACTTTTACAGGAAATATTGGTTTTTATAACATTTCTCTCTGCTACAGGGTATCTAATCACAAAATTTGTGTGGAAACCTGCTTTTCTAGGTGGTAAGAAAAAATCCGGTTCTTGCGGAGTTTCAGATTGTGGCTGCGGAGATTAATCTGATTTAAGCTTTTCAGCGATGTGAAGGTTTACGCTGTATTCTTCTGGAGTAATCTTTCTTCTACCTTCAGGATATGGGCTCACCATAATTCCATTAATCTTCAAATCATCTGTACCGAAAAATTCAGCTAGAGAAATTGCTGCATTCGAAATGATCTCATTTTGACCTTTTGATAGATTCGTCCCAACGATGATTTTTTCACCCACAAAAATTCCATCCTCATAGAATTCAACCAAAACGGAAACCTCACCAGCCCAGACACAGGTAATCCCATTACCTTTAGGACACCGGGAATCAGAAACGATCTTTTTAAATTTTATTTGCTTTTCCCCCAGAGACATAGAATCTCCCTGACAAAGCAATTGATCATGGAAATTGTATTCCGGCGGCTCAGGATCCTGATTTAGCGTAAATACTGAATGGAATAAGGCAATTAAAATTAATGTGATTTTCATAGGTCTTTTTTATAAAGACGATCTATTGATTGAGATGTTGCAAAAAATTCTATCCAAGACCTACATCGAGTGTCATCATGATCATGAATCCGCCGATGAATCCCATTGTGGAAATATCCGTGAAATTTCCCTGTTGCGCTTCTGGTACCACTTCTTCCACTACTACAAATATCATTGCTCCTGCTGCAAAACATAATGCATAAGGCAATATTGGCTCGAAAGTTAAAACTGCCCATGCTCCAAGTACTGCTGCTACCGGCTCTACAATGGCAGACATCTGCCCATAATTAAAACTTTTCCACCTGCTCAATCCCTGTCTTCTTAATGGCATTGCTACGGCAAATCCTTCAGGAAAGTTCTGAAGACCAATTCCAATCGCCAGTGCAACAGCACCACCAATACTGGCACCTTCAAATCCTGCAGCCACTCCACCAAATAGAACACCTACTGCTAGACCTTCAGGAATATTGTGTAATGTGATGGCAAGGGTTAGTAATACAGATTTATGCCACGGAGTTTTAATTCCTTCAGATTCGCTCATTTTAAAGTTCACATGCAAATGAGGCAACACTTTATCCAAACCAAAAATGAAAAATGCTCCTAAACCAAAACCAACAACGGCTGGCACTACCTTTTGAAATCCTTCCCCAGGGCTCATTTCTATTCCCGGAGCCAGTAAGCTCCAGAAACTAGCCGCTACCATAACTCCACCAGTAAAACCAAGCATTCCGTCAAAGAAAGCCCGATTCATTCCTTTAAAAAGAAATACCAAAGAAGCTCCCAGTGCAGTGAGCCCCCAGGTGAATAAAGTTGCCAGGAAAGCAGCATATACGGGGTCTAATGACTCAAAAAAGTCTATTAAATTATTCATTCTAAATTGTTTTAATAAATAGGTTTGTAGATATTTGATTTGATATCCTTAATTCGTTTCCATCCATTTTGATCAACATCGACTGATCAAAATCTTCTTTTTCAATTATTCTGATTTCCTTACCTAAGGAAATTCTATTCTTGTCCAGGTATTGTAGAAATTCAGCTGAAGAATCCTTTACTCCCACGCAAATACAGGTTTCATCCTTTTCAAGTTCAGATAAAAGCACCCTATTTGCAACACTAAAATTCCCCTTAGAATCTGGAATGGGATCTCCATGAGGATCCCTTTTAGGGAATTCAAGAAATTTATCTAGTTCATTAGTGAGCTTTTCAGACTTTATATGTTCTAATTGTTCAGCAACTTCATGAACCTCATCCCAGTTAAAACCAAGCTTATCTACCAGGAAAACTTCCCACAACCTATGTTTACGAATTACTTCTATAGCGGCATTCCTCCCGGCCTCGCTCAGCTTTACTCCCTGGTATTTTTTGTAATTCACCAGGTCTTTATCTGATAACCGCTTTACCATATCTGTAACTGAAGAAGCTTTGGTTTGCATTTCTTCTGCTAGGGCGTTGGTGCTAACTCCACTCTTATAAGCTGTTTCCAGGTGAAAGATGGCCTTCAGATAGTTTTCTTCGGATAAGCTGAACATGAATTTAATTTTAATTAGTTCAAAAATACATTTTTTAATTTGATTAATCAATTTTTTAGATGTGTCTAAAAATTTTTTATAACTTTGTGTAAAATATTTTTTAATGAAGAATTTAGCGAGAATTGTATTTAGCCTTATTTTTTCGGCAACCAGTGCGCAAAATGTTGAAATTAAAGGTGATGTGACAGACGGTGAGAGACCCATCCCATTCGCTAACATTTTCATTTCTGGCACAACCAAAGGTACAAGTGCAGATATAGACGGGAAATTCAGCATAGAGTTAACCGAGAAACTAACTGAATTAACCGTTCAAGCCATCGGATTCAAGACGAGAAAACTTCAGATCAACAAAGCAGACTATATAGAATTTCCACTGCATATCACGTTAGAAGAAGATGCTTTAGGCCTGGACCAGGTAGTGGTAAGTGCAACCAGGAATAGAATTGACCTTAAGGAAGCACCCGTCATTGTGAACGTGCTGAATTCTAAACTTTTTAACGCAACACAATCCGTTTCTGTGGCAGAAACCCTTAATTTTCAACCCGGTGTAAGAGTTGAGACTAATTGCCAGAATTGCGGATTTACGCAGGTTAGATTGAATGGTCTCGACGGAAGTTACACGCAGGTACTTATTAATAGCAGGTCTGTATTTAGCGCCTTAAATAGCGTTTATGGGTTGGAACAAATTCCAACTTCTATTCTAGACCGAGTTGAGGTAGTTCGAAGCGGTGGATCGGCTCTTTTCGGTTCCAATGCTATTGCCGGAACCGTGAATATCATCACGAAGGAGCCAGTTCTAAATATCTGGAACATAAATAATAATATTTCGTTCATCGATGGAAAAATTCCAGATCGAAGTCTGAACATTGCCGGTTCTGTAGTATCTGAAGATCTGAATAGTGGAATTACCATTTTTGGAATGAATCGTGACCGTGCGGCTTATGATGCCAATGGCGACGGATTTACCGAAATAACAGAACTTACCAATAACACTCTTGGTGCCAAGGCATTTTTAAAGCCTTCAGATCTGAGTAAAATCACTTTGGATCTAACCGCCCTGAAGGAATATAGACGCGGCGGGGATCGTCTTGATCTTGCTCCTCATTTAACAGATATCACAGAGCAGTTAGATCACGACACATTTATTGGCGGTTTGACTTATGAATTATCTAATGCTGAAATGACCAATCATTACACAGCGTATATCTCTGGCCAACATACCGATAGAAAAAGTTTTTATGGCGGACTTGGTGGAGGCAGAACAGCACAGGATAGTATTTCAGCTTCCAACGCTTATGGAATCACGAGTGATCTTGCTGTTTTGGGAGGTTTCCAATTCACCCGGAATTTTACAAACAAGGATATTCTAACTACCGGAATTGAATACAACCATAGTAATACCGAAGATGATATTGCGGGTTACCAAAGATATATAGATCAGGAAGTAAATTCTTATGCGGCATTTGGTCAATATGAATGGAAACCGGTAGAAAATTTTACTGCACTTCTAGGTGCAAGGTTAGATCATATTTCAGTTTCTGGAAATTACGCGGTAGAAAACATTCAGCGTGAATCAAAAATAGATCAAACGGTATTAAGCCCAAGATTAACTATTTTATATGATATTACAGAAGAATTACAGTTCAGGGGAGGTTATGCCAGGGGATTTCGAGCACCGCAGGCATTTAATGAGGATCTTCATATCTCATCTGTTGGTGGGGAATTTCAATTTGTCATCCTTTCAAACGATCTAAAAACGGAATATTCAAACGCCTATACCGCTTCCTTCAATTATTCCAAAAGCATCAATAAGTTACAAACCGACTTTTTATTGGAGGGTTTTTATACGGAATTGAAAGATCCGTTTACTACGGTAAGTACTGGGGCCAGCCTCCCAAATGGATCTATTTTAAAAGAAGTCAGGAACGGTAGCGGTGCCTATGTTACAGGGACCAATTTCGAGATAGGAGTATCACCATCTTCAGATCTTACTTTTCAGCTTGGAGGTACCTACCAGCAATCTATCTATAAAGAAGACCAGGTTTTATATGAAGCCAATGAAGAGGCTACATCAGAAGAGGATATAATTATTAGTGAATTTGTAAGGAATCCCAATTTTTACGGCTATTTAAATGTAAACACTTCACCATTCGAAGATTTTGCCCTGGACCTTACCGGAACTTATACGGGTAAAATGACCATTCCCAAAGTGATCAACGCCAACGGATTTCTGGAGCTTAGAGAATCTCCTGCTTTCTGGGACCTAAATATTAAACTAAGTCAGCATATAGATATCACAGAGAATTTTCATATAAATCTAAGTACGGGAGTTCAAAATGTGTTCGATGCCTATCAGGATGATTTTGACTCCGGCCCTACACGGGATTCAGATTACATCTATGGACCATCTAGACCCCGTACTTTTTTCTTCGGAATCAAATTTGGAAACCTGCACAACTAATTGATAAGAAGATGAAAAGATTAATTTTAATATGTGCTTTCTTGAGTTTACAAGTTGTAAACGCCCAGCAAAACGAGATCAACTGGATTGATTTTGAAGATTTGGATGTTGCGTTGGAAACAGAAACAAAACCTGTAGTGATCTATTTTTATACAGATTGGTGTGCGTATTGTAAAAAAATGGACAGGAATGCCTTTAAAAATTCTGAAGTGGTTTCAACCTTGAACCAAGATTTTTATGCCGTAAAAATGAATGCGGAATCTACTGAGCATATCGAATTTGATGGACAGGTTTTTACCAATGAACAATCAAAAATACAGAGAAATGGGATACATCAAATTCCGCTGATATTAGCCAGTAGAAAAGATAAGCCAATTTCGTTTCCTGTGGTGATGGTTCTTGATGAAGAATTTAGAGTGAAAAGAAAAAGTCATGAATATCTCACTTCTGAGAATATGAAAGCATTGATAAAAGGCTAGTAAAAGGTATATTCCAGACTTCGGGTTTTTTCACTACTAGTCTTTTGGTTAGAAGGACTCCCGTATTTTATCGGGGCTTTTCTTTTAGATTCCTCGCTCTTTTTGGATTTGCTCGTAAGCTTCCTGAACCTTCGTAAATTTTTCCTGGGCTCCCTTTCGATAAGCTTCATCCATATGACCTAATTTATCCGGATGGTATTTTTTAGCCATTTTTCGGTAAGCCTTCTTAACTTCAGCATCACTCGCAGACTTTTCGATCTCCAGAATGGTATAGGCCGAATCGGTTTTCTTGAAGAACATAGCCTTGATACTTTCAAAATCCCTTCTTCCCACCTGAAGATATCCCGCAATATCACTTATCACATTAGCTTCAGCTTCACTAACATGACCATCTGCTTTCGCTATTCCGAATAAGAAATGGATGATCTGTAACCTGGTTGGATACTTAGTTCTTGCAGCAAGATACCTCGCAATATTAGATGCTGAAACCTGCCTGTTCTTTACGACTTCATTGAAAGTTCTAAAAGTAGCATTTGCGCGCTCCTTACCGTAAGCCTGGATAAAATACGAGCGTACATAATCCAGTTCCTGCTGCGAAACATTTCCGTCAGCCTTGATCACAATAGAACTTAAGGATAAAAGATTCAGTTCAAAATCGCCTGGAGAAACGCTTTGCTTTCTCTCGCCCATCAAAGAATTGAAAATACCGCCGGAAGACCGGATATAATTATCCAGCAAGGAACCTATAATAAATCCAAGAATAGCGCCGGGAAACCTGAAGTACATATATCCCAGAACTGCGGCAAGCCATTTGATCATCGGGCAATTTTCTTTAGCTGCTAAGATAGCATTTTCAATATTTATCTGGCAAGCTACACCTACCTGTTCTTAGACTTGATTATAAATTGAACCTATTAGCACATAGTAATTTGAGATATGTTCACCTGAACTTAATTTGGTATCTTTGTGACTCACTAAAGTTTAATAAAAAAGAAAATATATATGTATCCAGCAGATTTAGTAAAACCAATGAGAGAAGATCTTACAAGTATTGGTTTTCAGGAATTACACACTGTAGAAGATGTTGAAAAGGCGATGGAGCTTAAAGGAACTACTTTAGTAGTGGTAAATTCAGTTTGTGGTTGTGCTGCAGCTAATGCGCGTCCGGGAGCCAGAATTTCTCTTCAGAACGCTAAAAAACCAGATAATCTAGTAACTGTATTTGCAGGAGTAGATAAAGAAGCTACAGAAAAAGCCAGAGACATGATGGTACCATTCCCTCCGTCTTCGCCTTCTATGGCGCTTTTCAAAGACGGTGAATTAGTTCATATGCTAGAGCGCCACCATATTGAAGGACGTCCTGCAGATATGATCGCAGAAAACCTTATTGGAGCTTACAACGAATTCTGTTAATCAGAACTCCATTATAATTTTAAAAAGGCTGAAATAAATTTCAGCCTTTTTTTATACCCGAACGCAACGTTCACATCATTTTTTCATCTTCACTTTATGAAAAGATTTTTGATCTATTTTTTAGTGGTAATTTCAGCCCTTGCATGTTCTAAAGATGAACTAGAAACAAAACAGGAGTACGAAGATGAATTACGTGCTCGCTTTCAGGAAATAGAAAATTTTATTGCCCAGGGAAACTGTAAAAGCTCTGATGAATGTGATTATCTTCCTTTAGGTGACAAACCTTGCGGTGGTCCCAGATCCTACGTTATATTCTCCAATTCTATAGATCGGGAAAAGCTTGAAGTTATGGTGGAGCGGTACACCAGGCTGGAAAAGGAATACAATGAAAAGTTCGGGGTTTATTCTGATTGCTCTTTTGTAAGTCCACCTCAAAATGTAGGATGTATAAATAGTAAGTGCGCTCGCATAATGAACGAATAGAATTTTCGGTCATTTTCTTTAAAAGGCTATTTTTGTACTTTTAAATCAAGATGAAAAAAATTTTATCCTACCCTCTTTCGGTACTTTTTTATTTTTTCTTTTTTCTGAACCTGCTGATCTTTCACCCTATCCAATGGTTATGTTTGAAAATTGGAGGATATCAGGCTCATAAGAAGAGTGTCGATATTTTCAATTTTTTCCTGATGCGTTGTCTGAATATCCTGGGAACGAGTTTCACAGTAGAAAATGAATTTGATATACCGGTAAATAAAACCTGCATCTTCGTGGCCAATCACCAGGGAATGTATGACATCCCTCCTATGATATGGTATTTCAGAAAACATCACCCAAAATTTGTAAGTAAAAAAGAACTGGGAAGGGGAATTCCGAGTATTTCATTTAACCTTAGACATGGCGGTTCAGTTTTAATAGACCGTAAGAATAGAAGAGAATCTTTACTGAAGATGAGCCAGTTTGGAGATTATTTAAAAGAAACCAAACGCTCTGCGGTCATTTTCCCAGAAGGAACCCGAAGCAGGACCGGTGCTCCAAAAGAATTCAGAAAGAATGGTATGATGATGCTGTTCAAAAAGTTACCAGATGCCCTTATAGTTCCGGTCACCATCAATAATTC
The DNA here is from genome assembly GCF_031344135.1 of Christiangramia sediminicola. Classification (NCBI taxonomy): domain Bacteria; kingdom Pseudomonadati; phylum Bacteroidota; class Flavobacteriia; order Flavobacteriales; family Flavobacteriaceae; genus Christiangramia; species Christiangramia sediminicola. The sequence continues at coordinate 428,580 of NZ_JAVJIU010000004.1, read as the reverse complement.
CTGGAAGCTTTTCAAACATGGAAACTTCCCCATAGATCTTGGTGTGAATGTCCATTTGAAAACACACGAGCCCATTGAAATAAATTCTGACGAGCCCGAAGCTTTAGCCGCTAAAGTTGAGAGGATCATTACCGCAGATATTAGATAACTTAAGTTTATGCCAGACAATTTACTGATTGAAAACACCATAAAATTTGTAAAAGAAACTCTTGAAGGCGCTGAAGGCGGACACGACTGGTTTCATATTGAAAGGGTTTTGAACAATTCCCGTTTGATCGCTCAGGGTGAGAATGCAGATCTGGAGATCGTGGAACTTGGGGCTTTATTGCATGATATCGCCGATTCCAAATTTCATGGCGGGGATGAAACTGTAGGGCCGAAAGTAGCTTCAGACTTTCTGAGATCTCAAAGCGTTTCTGAAGAAACCATTGATCATGTGGTAAAGATCATTCAAAATATCTCATTTAAAGGCGGAAATATAGATCAGAAATTCAGCTCATCGGAACTTGATATTGTTCAGGATGCCGACAGGCTGGACGCCATTGGAGCCATAGGCATTGCCAGGTGTTTTAATTATGGCGGATTCAAAGATAGAAGTCTTTATGATCCAGATATCAAGCCAAATTTAAATATGACCAAGGAAGAATATAAAGCTTCCAATGCGCCTACCATCAATCATTTTTACGAAAAATTATTACTGCTTAAAGACAGGATGAACACACAGACGGGTAGAAGAATCGCCGCAGACCGGCATGCCTTTATGGTACATTACCTGGACCAGTTCTTCTCAGAATGGAATGGAAAAAAATAAAAGGCCGATGCATCAAGCATCGACCTTATGTTTCAATAAATATTGATCCAATTTCTAGCCTTTAATGGCTTCAGGTTTCTTATCTTTAAGATGTTCAGCAAAAAAGCCCATCATTGCCCTGTAAAGGTCTAACCGGTTTTCTTCTTTTGCAAAGCCATGCCCTTCATCATATTTCACCATATAAGGCACCTCAACTCCACGTTCTCTCAAGCTTTTTACGATCTGGTCTGCCTCGTCGATATTAACACGAGGATCATTGGCTCCCTGCACAACAAAAAGCGGATTCTTTATTTTCTCCACATGCAAAGCTGGGGATATCTCATCCATAATTTCCTTTTCTTCAGCAATCCCGGGATTATACCAGATTTTGTAAAGCATTTCCCTATATTTTTCCCAGTATGGCGGGATAGTTTCCATAAAGGTATTTAAATTACTTACACCTACATAGTCCACCCCACAGGCATATTTTTCCGGGGTTTTGGTCATCCCGCGAAGTACGGCATAACCGCCATGACTTCCTCCGTAAATAGCAACCTTATCTTTATCTACCCAACCCTGATCGATTACAAAATCGATCCCGTCTTCAACATCATCCATAGCTTTACGGCCAATTTCTCCAAAGCCGGCTTTCAGAAATTCTTTACCATAGCCTCCGGAAACTCTGAAGTTAACATGTAAAGTAGCATAACCTCTACTGGCAAAAAGTTGTGCTTCAGGATTGAAGCCCCAATTATCACGTAATCCTTGAGGACCTCCATGTGGATTTACAATAAGCGGTAATCTTTCACCATTTTTATAATTCTCTGGTAGCGTAATATATCCGTGAATATTCAGGCCGTCCCTACTCTTAAAGCTTATTGGTTTCATGGAAGCCATATCTTCAGAATTTAGATGAGGTAAAAGTTTATATAGTAGCTTCACTTCATCCTTTGCTACATCATATAAATAATATTCCCCTATGATCTTATCACTGGTAACAGCGACCATATATTGTGTTTCATCGTCTGTTTTGCCAACGGTGAAAAACTGCTTTTCACCAAACTCCTTTTTCAAACGGGTATGGATTTTTTTATAAGTTTCGCTTACCGGAACAATTACCGTCTTTTCACCGGTATACCTGAAATAGTCAATTTCGAAATCTCTTTTTCTAGAAAGAGACATTCCTGACACATCGAAGGTATCATTACTGAAAACAGTTTTTATCTTTTCATTTTTCTTAAGATCATAAAGCTGAATTTCAGTTTTATCACCTTCAAGGTTTGATACTATATAGGCATCATCAGGGTTTTCTGTATTTGGATTAAAAGATGAAATCCCAAATGAATCACCAAATTCAGAAAGTTTCACCCTCTGAAATTCACCGTCGATCTTATATATAAGTTCTGTATTCACGCCATCTACCACACGTGTAATAGCCCGCAGGTTTCCCTTACGATCAAAATTATAAGCGGCAACCGGGGCATCCCCTTCCTTCACGGTATACAGCTTGGTAACTGCACCCGTATTTATATTGAGTCGGTAAGGCTCCTCCTGCCGGGGATTATCTTTATTCATTTGCACAATAACGTGCTCCTCCTCCTCTTTTAATTTTGCAATAATATTCACTCTTACTCCATCAAAAGGAGTTAGATCGCTATCATTTTCACCGTTTACATCTACACCATAAACATGATAATTTTCATCACCTCCTTTATCCTGAAGGTATAAAATACGATTCTTGGTTGCCCAGTAAAATCCACGAATCAAATCTTCTTCCTGTTTTTTAAGCAGGCTCTCCTTCTGGGTAGCTGTTTCTTTTAAATATAGATCTCGCTCTCCCGAATCTCTTCGCTTCATGTAAGCAATATATTTTCCATCTGGAGACAGCTGAAATGAAAAAGCTTCTGGCGTTTTAAAATAATCCTCTACAGAATATTTATAATGGCCGGTTTCTAAGGCGGCAAGCTTATCTAATTCGGCTTGAGTAGACGGTAATGCGGTGTTTCCTGGTTTTTTCTTCACAGTTTTCTCTAAGATTAAAGGGTATTCTTTACCCATTTGATTATAGGTTCCTTCCAGTCTATCATTTACTAACTTACCAGTGTAAGTAAGTTGTAGTTTGGCAGAATTTACGATTACAATGTCATCCTGCAAAACTACCGAATCAAGTTCGATTCCAGAAGCTCCCTGAGCAGGAACATCTAAAGTAGCTGTGTAACCATCTTCTGTAGATATAAAGTTAAAAACTAATTCCATTTGCATACCCTGAACCTCAAGGTCTCCGCTATAAGAGCCTTTCAATTCCTGTGCTTTAAGAGATGCCCCTAAAAGCATTAAGAGAAAAATTATTGCGTATTTAATAAGTGATATCATAGTATTGAATTATAGTAGTTTAATGAATAAATAAATAGTGATGCCGAATATGACGCCGATAGCCGCCTTAATAATCTTTATGCGCTTTTCTGTGCCGATTTTCATCTGGTGGTTTTAGATATTCCCTGATTCGTGTAAACAACCAGCTTTGAATTTTACGGTTTTATGTTGAGTTGAATTTTTGAACTGAAAAGTGATCAGGTCCAGAGAATCATAATCTTCAATGTCCTTTTTCAGGATTTCATCTAAGCGTTTTGCCTCAGTTTCTATAGAAAGAGGAAAAGTGCAATTCTCAAGAATGAAACTGGCTTCAGAATTACTGAAACCATTTTCCCTACTGTATTGAATACCTACAGCACTTACATCTGAACTAACAATTTCACAATTGCAATTCTGCTGAAGTTTGGTTTCGATCGCGTTTACCAATTTATTATTGGCCATGACACCCTGAGCAACTCCATATCCAAAAGTGAGTCCGATTGACCCAGCAATTATTATGGTGAAGATTAATTTAACTGGTTTTCTTAACTTCATAACTGAAATATTTAGTAGTTGATTTCCAGAAACAAATCTGCAACACAAAAAGCCATTAAAAAAGTTAAGACGTCCTAGTTTTGGAAATTTGGGGAAGATAAAGCACACTGAAAACCCTGCTATAGTTGCTCCTCCAGGGAAACCGATCAGATTGAAAAGGTAAGGAATACTCCAGCCCTATTTTTATAAATTTAGGGCGCGATCATCTTCTTCAGGCTAAATTCTTGATCTCTTTAATGTAAAAGGAAGGATTTAAACCGGTATTCAGTTTAAAATATTTGGAGAAAGAATCAGCACTTTTATAACCTACCTCTTCGGCTATAGATTGTATGGAATAAGATCGAAAGATCACATCGTTCTTTAACCTAACGATTGCATAATTGATTCGCAGATCGTTGATATAAGTATTGAAGTTTTTGCCGAAATGAGAATTCACCACCTTGGAAAGGTATGAAGTATTGGTGTTTATTTTCCTTGCTACATTGTAAGAATTACAATCCTGTCTTAAGAAATATTCCTTCTCTTCAAGTTTTTTGAGACCTTCCAGGATATTTTTCCTAGTTTCTTCAGGTATATCATTACTGCTTTTCTCTTCTAAAACCTGATCTTTGGTGTCTGTAATTCGTTCTGACTCATTAGTATTTTCAATTTTCAGCAACAAGGCTTCAAACTTCTCCTCATTCTTTTTCTTATTTCTATAAAAACGAAGCAATATACTTAGTAATAATATAATGATTATAGAAGCTCCCAAAAAGAGATAGTTAAGATAGGTCTGTTTTAAATTCTTTTCCTCCTTTATGGAAGATAACTCATTCTTAAAATCTTCTACTTCCTGAAGCTTTAAAGATTGGTTTACTGTATCCTTGATTTTACTAAACTCGGCTACAGTATTTATATACTTTTCAAGATAAAAATTAGATTTCTCTATATCACCAGTATGTTTATATGCTTTGGCTAAAAGTTTATAATAATCATCCATAAAACCCTCTTCTCCTTCTTTAACCTGGTAAATATCGATGGCGGCCTGAATATAGGTTTGGGCTTTTTTATATTCTTTTTTAGCGAGGTACACTTCACCTAAGTCCTTATAAAATACTAGGGTGTCTCCCTTTGAGGAAGGCTGACAGAGCTTAAATGCTTTTTTTAAATTATCTTCTGCCTTATACAGCTCATCATTAAGTAATTGGATATTTGCCTTACTTCTTAGAAAATATTTCATTCGACAAGAGTCCCTTTCCTTTTGAGTTAATTTTAAAGCCTTATCGATATAATAGGAAGCAGAGTCACGCTGCTTTAAATCGCTAAAGGTTAAGGAAAGATAATAGAAGCTTTTTGCTTTAGCCTTTTCTAATTCTATAGCTTCAAAATCTGATTTATCTAAAAGATCTAAACTTTTATTATAAATATTTAAAGCTTCAGTATAATCTCCAATAGAGGATCTTATATACCCTATTTGAAGCAGTAACTTATGCTGAATCTTATTATCATTTATTTTTTCTGTAAGAACAAGAGCCTCATTATAAATATCCAAAGCTTTTCCCAATAGCCCCTGATAAAAATAAGCCAAGCCAATTTGATATAAAGAACTAACAGTTTGAGATGCTAATTCATGTTGGGAAGAAAAACTTCTTAAAGGCTGTAACGAGTCTTGAGCGATATCAAAATTTCTATCCCAGATAGAAGCTTCTATGAATAAACTTTTAGCTGCAAACTGCTGCTCAATATTTCGCTCTCTCCGAGCTTTTTGGCGGTAATAATTTATAAGTTCAAAGCTGATTTCCTGCTTTTCAAATCCTCCGATCAAAGTTCTAAGTTCTTTATAGGTCTTAGTTTCTAAAGAATCTTTTTGAGCAAATAGATTAAAAGGAATGAATATGGTAAGGAAAAAAACAAGTTTGAAAAATCTCATAAATAGCAGGATCATCCAGATTTTTGAAGGCGGATAAATATACCTAATTAAAATAAATGGACATAGTCTATTTTATTTCCTGACACTCCGGACAGAAATAAGTACTTCTTCCACCAATTTTGGTCATCTCAATCTTTCCTTTTCCATTTGGACAATCTTCACCTTCAGATCTATGAGGTCGCAAGTAAGAATCTGGAATTTTAATCCCTTCGGTTTTACTTTTGGTAACTGTATCCAGAATTTCGACCATATTTTTAAACATTAATGATAAATCTTTCTGGGTAAGATTTTCAGCTTTTGATTTGGGATGAATTTCACTCTGAAATAACATTTCATCGACATAGAGATTTCCAAGTCCAGCGATAAAAGATTGATCCATCAAAGCAGATTTGATATTTCCTTTTTTCTTTTCAAAAAGATCAATGAATGCTTTTTCATCAATATCTGTGGCATGAGGTCCTAAGTTCTGCTGCTTCTTGAACTGCTCAAGGCTATCAGTTAAAAATAGTTTTCCGAATTTTCTCGGACATACGAAAGAAAGTCTGGATCCATCTTCGAACTTCAAGGTTAATTGAGCATGCTTTTGAACCTCATCATGATTGAAATAATCCATTTTTCCAGTCATCCCAAAATGGATCACAAGCATTCCATCTTGCTTGAGTTGAACCAGAAGATATTTTCCAATCTGCTGAGTTTCTATAAACTCATTACCAATTAATTTTTCCTTGAAATCTTTTTTAGGAGATTGAAAAATCTTATCTGCTCCCAATTCAACCTCCACAATCTTTTTATTTAAGCTGGTTGAATCTATGTACAGTTTCTGGTAAGTGACTTCTGGTAATTCCGGCATTTTTTTGTTTTCAAATTACTCAAATTTGATTTAGCTATAAAATCATGTTTAGAAAAGCTTCATTTGTCCATCCTTGAAATCTTCATGAAGTTTACAATTCAGGATGGGTTTCTCGCAATCTTTTAAGTAGAGTTTTCGCGCTATTTTGAATTGTTGTTTCACCTGATTTGCAAATTCACCTTCACCCTTCATTCTCGTTCCAAATCTGCTATCATTTAAACTTCCGCCATGAATATTTTCGATTTGATGCAATACTTTGTCTGCTCTGCCTGGCATAGCCTTTCTAATCCAGTCTGAAAATATCTGCCCTATAGCACCATTAAGTCTAACAATGGTGTAACCTACATAATTTGCACCTCTACTCGATATTTCCTTAACCAGAGGCATTATCTCATGACTATTTATTGAGGGAATGATGGGAGCCATCATCACGCTAACAGGAATATTATTCTGAGCTAATTTTTCAACTGTATCCAGCCTTTTCTTAATGGTGGCTGTTCTCGGTTCTAAGATCCTTCTTGTTTCTTCCTGAAGAGAAGTAATAGATATCGCTACATTTATTAGATTGTCCTGAGCGAGTTCTTTCAGAATATCAATATCACGTTGTATAAGTGCATTTTTAGTGATCATCCCTACAGGATGCCTGTATTTTAAGAAGGTCTGCAAAAGACTTCTGGTGATCTTCAAATCCTTTTCGATGGGTTGATAGCAATCTGTATTTCCCGAAAGAACGATCGGCCAGGCTTTCCAGCTTCTACTTTTTAGTTTTTTTTCCAGTAATTCTACCGCATTTCTTTTCACAAGAATCTTCTGTTCAAATTCCAACCCGGCACTATATCCCCAATATTCGTGAGAATTTCTCGCATAGCAATAAATACATCCATGTTCACAGCCCTGATACGGATTCAAGGAAAAATCCATCCCCACATCTGGGCTTGTAACTTTATTGACGATGCTTTTTGGGAATGTTTCTATAATAGTCGTTCTGGATTCGCTGGATTCATCACCTTCTGTAGCACAATAATTCAAAAAATCATCCCTCATTTCATGAATATGTTCATGAAATTTATTGGAAATATTTAATTGCGCTCCCCTACCTTTTATGAAATCATCTGAAAACATAAAACAAAAATATGGAATATTTCCATTTTAAAGGATTTTTTCCAATTATTCTGACAAAAAAAACCGCAGTTTTCAAAACTACGGTTATCTTATCTGGATTTTATTTTCCTGGAAAATCAGCTTTTCTTTTTGCTAAGAATGCTGAAGTACCTTCTTTAAAATCTTCAGTTCCAAAGGAACGTCCAAATTCATTGATCTCGGTTTCAAAACCATTAATTCCATTCTCGTAGTTTGCGTTGATAGCTTTTATAGCTCCACATATGGCTACGCTTGAATTCTTAAGGATCTTACCGGCAATCTTTTCAGTAAATTCAATTAATTCCTCAGGATCTACCACGTGATTTACAAGGTTATATTGAAGTGCCTGGTTTGCATCTATCATTCCGGCAGTCATGATCATTTCCATGGCGCGACCTTTACCGACTAATTGTGGTAAACGCTGTGTACCACCGTAACCTGGAATAACTCCCAGGGAAACTTCCGGAAGTCCCATTTTTGCATTATCACTGGCAATTCTAAAATGAGCAGCCATGGCTAACTCTAGTCCGCCACCAAGAGCAAATCCATTTACGGCCGCGATCACAGGTTTTGGAAAATTCGCTACATAGTTAAATAGCTTTTCCTGTCCTTCAGCAGCCAGTCTCTTACCTTCTTTTGGAGAATAATCTGAAAATTCACTAATATCTGCCCCGGCCACAAATGCCTTTTCGCCGCTTCCGGTAATGATCACAAGTTTTATGTCATCATCAGTCTTTGCTTCCTTAAAAGCTTCGTGAAGTTCCTGTATGGTTTCCCTGTTCAGGGCATTTAATTTCTTTGGTCTGTTAATAGTTATGGTAAGGATATTACCATCAATCTCTTCTAAAATATTATTATAACTCATAAGTTTTATTTTGGAAATCTTACGTTAAATATAGTTCCTTTATTCTGTTTAGAAACAAAACTAATGCTTCCATTATAGGTTTCCACAATATTCTTTACCATGGCCAGGCCTAATCCCATTCCGCTTGATTTCGTGGTGAATTTGGGCTCAAAAACCTTGTCTTTATTCTCTTCGGAAATTCCCGTACCGTTATCTGAGACTGAAACACAAACTGTTTCTTCTTCCTCTTCAACCATTACTAGAATATGCGGATCTTCGATATCTTTCAATGCCTGAGTTGCATTTTTTACCAGGTTGGTCACCACTCTAATCAATTGAGTTCTATCGAATTTTGCGAGAATCTCTTCCTTCTCACATTTGAACTCGATATATTTTTCATTGAAGATATCCAGCGCCAGTTTTACGATCTTTGGAACATTAAGGGTTTCATTTTGCTGTGCCGGCATTTTCGCGAAATTAGAGAATGCCGAAGCTATCGAACTCATCGTATCTATTTGATTGATTAAAGTATCACTGTACTCCTCTACTTTCTGTTCGATCTCAGGATCATCCTTATCAAAATTTCTCTGAAAACTCTGCACACTCAACCTCATTGGCGTAAGCGGATTCTTGATCTCGTGAGCCACCTGTTTCGCCATTTCTCTCCACGCCTGTTCTCTTTCACCGGTAGCCAGCTTTACCGCACTCTCCTCAAGCTCGTCGATCATACTATTATAAGCGGAAACCAGGGCATAGATCTCTTCTGTGGCATTGGACAGTTCGATCTTCTGGTTTCGTTTATCAAGCCTGGTTTGGTTGATCTTTTCAGAAATTATCTTTAACGACTTCGTAATGTATTTTGAAAGGAAAAATGACAAAATAATGGCGATTAGAAGCATAAATAGATATACTTCAGCCATTCTAACCAGGAAATCATTGAGATCTCTGTTCAGCAAACTATCGTCCTGAACATAGGGTAAATAAAGTATTGCCAGTGGTTTAAACCTCTGATCTACTATATAAGTATAAGAACTCTGGAATTTCTGACCATTGATCTCGGTCTTCTTCAGATATCGTTTATCTGACGAAATATCCAGTTTTTCCAGTATTTCATTCGGAATTTTAAGTGCGGTACTATCCTTAAAAAACGACTCATCAGATTTTATTATTAGTCTTCCTTCCAGATCGTATATATGGATCTGCATCTCGTGCACTTCAGCCATTTCATCGATCTTGTGGCGCTCGCTAAAGATTGGCTCAAGATTTTCAGTATCTATAATATATGTTGTGCTGGCCAGTACGAATTTGATGTTTTCAAGGATCGCCTTTTGTTTACGGTCCAGTCGCTCTTCGTGGTAATTTTCAGCTTCCTGTTTATATTGATAGACCGTTACCCCGAATATCAGGATCGAAGCTCCAAGCACCAATAAGATCATGGAGATAAAGATCCGGGTTCGTAAGGATAATTTTAGCAGTCTCATATTAGCTAGTTGCCCCAATTGTTACAATTATCGCACCATTTCAGGCATCAGGATTTTTTGCTCTAATTCTCTTGTACAGTTTAATTCCCAGCATCAGGATTATTGCCAGTAGAAATATTCCAATTACGCCGTAGATCCAGTTGATCGCATCCCTAACGATGACCAAAAAAATTACTGAAAACAGGATTAATGTTGAACCTTCATTCCAGATCCTCATCTGGTTTGAACTCCATTTGATCACATCCTTCTGAAGTTCCTTAAAAATCAAATGACATTTAAAATGATAGGCATATAACAATACTACGAAACCTAATTTTACATGCATCCAGGGTTGTTGCATCCATTCTGGTATCATGTATAGAAGTGTGAATGCAAAAATACTGGCGAGTATTGCCGATGGCCAGGTAATGATGAACCACAGTCTTTTGGTCATCAATTTTAATTGTTCTACCAGGATTGATCTATCAGGTTCATCTTTCTGAGCTGCTTCAATTTGATAAACAAAAAGTCTTGGGATATAAAATAAGCCTGCAAACCACGTGATCACGAAGATCAGGTGCAGGGCTTTTATGTAATTGTAGTATTCCATCGGGCTATAAAAAGGAATAAATGATCATTTCTGAAGCTAAGATAGTATTGAAAAGCTTTCTTCCAATAAAAGACCTAAATAGATTTCCTCTCATTGATGATCGGCTTAGTGCAGTTTTAAAGATAAGGATTTAAAGGAATTCAAGACCCTTAGCTTATTTTAGGGTTTTCACGATTTCCCTGTTTAGAAAATATGCGGTCACAATTGTACTTAAAACATCTGCTATTGGAAAGGAGATCCAGACACCAATTTCTCCATAGTACATCGGTAAAATGAGAATCAGTGGAATAAATATAAAGCCCTGGCGTGACAATGTTAGTAAAAATGCAGGTACTGCTTTCCCGATTGCCTGGAAGTAGGCGGCTCCAATAAGCTGGATCGCAACTACAGGAATCGCTGCAAAAACCCATCGCATTGCTGAAGGCGTCTGTTCAATAATTGAAGGTTCCTGCGTGAAGATCTTTACAAGGCTCGGGGCAAAAAACATAATTCCTAAAAAGATCAATAGCCCCATTATACATGAATATAAGATAGCTGTATTAATACTTTTTCTAACTCTCTGATATTTTTCGGCGCCGTAATTAAAACCTGCAATAGGCAAAAATCCTTGTGTTACCCCCAGAACCGGGAACAGAGCAAACATCAGCATTCTGGCTATGATAGCATAAACAGTTACGGAGTCTTCCCCGCCAAGGTCAAATAGAATATTGTTCATTAGTAAATAAGTGACACTCACAACAGCCTGACGCGCCAGAGTAACCACACCGAGAGAAGATATCTCTTTCAGAATAGGTAGATCCAGTCTAAAATGGGAAAAACTTAATCTTAATTCTGAATTTTTGGAAAGGAAGAACCACACGATATAACCAAGACAGAAAAGATAGGAGGCTGTCGTAGCCAGGGCCGCACCTTCCATTCCCATATCCAGTCTATTGATAAGAATATAATCGAGAATTAAATTCCCTACTGAAGGAATGATCATCGCGGTCATGGCAAATCTAGGTTTTCCCTCTGCCCTAATCACGTTATTACCCATCATGGCCAGCGCCAGTAGAGGAACACCACAAAGTACTATGATGTAATAGATCTTCGCCGGGTCAAAGATCTCACCTTTACCTCCAAAGGCAGGAATAAGTTCATCTACAAAAACAAGTCCCGGTATAACCAGCCCTATAGCCAGTAAAATGGTCAGCGTGATCTGATTCCCAAAAGTTTTTAGGGCTTTACCATGATCATCTGCTCCAAGGGCACGAGAAATTATAGAAGATCCACCAATCCCGATTGCCATACCGAGAGCAGCTATAAAAAATGAAACCGGAAGAACCACATTGATTGCCGCAATAGCAATTGGCCCGATCCAGTTTCCAACAAAAATGGTGTCTACAAGTACGTTTAAAGACATTACAAGAATTCCTACCGAAGCAGGAAGCGCTTGTTGTATCAAGAGCTTTCCTATGGGTTTTTCTCCCAACTCCCTGGAATTCTTCACTGCCATCAGGCTTTAACAGGATTTTGGTGAGCCCACTCGTCGATCCACCTTGATAATACTTTAACCCAGTCTTCCCTATCATTTAGACATGGCACCACGGTAAATTTCTCTCCGCCAACTTCATGAAAGATCTCTTCACCTTCCATAGCGATCTCTTCAAGAGTTTCCAGGCAATCTGAAACGAATGCCGGAGTAACAATAGCAAGTTTTTTCATTCCCTGCTTTCCGAATCGCTCGATAGTTCTGTCGGTATAAGGTTTTAACCATGGATCAAATCCTAACCTTGATTGAAATGAAACGCTGAAGGTATTAGGTTTCAATTCAAGATATTCGGCCACAAGCCTGGTTGTTTCAAAACACTGGTGACGGTAACAGAATTGATGCGCTGTAGATGCAGTCTGGCAACATGAGCCATCTATTTTACAATGCGAATTGGTCACATCGCTTTTTCTGATATGTCTTTCCGGAACCCCGTGATAAGAAAATAAGATATGCTCATATTCCTTATCCTTAAGAGTTTCCGCGATACTATTTCCAAGAGTTCTTATGTAATCTGCATGGTTATAAAAAGGAGGAACCGTAGTAAAACTCATTTCAGGAAAATGTTCCTTTCTGAGTTCTTCAGCAAGCACAAGAATTGTTTCGGTAGTCGCCATCGCAAATTGAGGATACAATGGAAAAAGTAGAACTTCATCTACTCCTTGGTCATGTAATTCCTGCATTCCCTGTTTGATACTTGGTGTACCATAACGCATTGCCAAAGCAATTGGCACAGAAGTTTGTTCATCAATTTTAGATTGTAATCGTTCTGAAAGTACGATCAAAGGCGATCCCTCTTCCCACCAGATCTTTTGATACGCTTCCGCAGATTTTTTTGGTCTTGTATTTAAAACAATACCTTTTACTAGCAGTGTTCTAGCCCAAAGAGGAACGTCAATTACTCGTTCGTCCATCAGGAATTCACCAAGGTATTTTTTTACGTCTTTCGGGTCGGTACTTTCGGGAGACCCCAGGTTAACCAGCAGTACACCTTTACTCATAGTTTTTCTTTTTCAGCGCAAAATTAATATTCTATACTGTTCTTTTCATAGTATTTCCATCGGAGTTTTCTATGATCAGATAATCTTTAATTGGACATGGCAAATTTTATACTTCGCTCTAAATGATCCAGAAATTCTGGTTCCGAGTAAGATTCTGATGTATGCCCGCCTCCTGTATAAATAGAGATCCCGCCACCACGATAATTATGATACCAGGCAATAGGATGAAATTCACCATTTTCACCACCTTTATATGAGCTCTCGTCCAGACTCATCAATACATTCAGACCTTCTGAAATATCCTTATAATTATACCACTCATCAGTTCTCACCCATGTCTCTTCCTGAAAATTCTTCAAAGTTTGATGATTTCGATTTTCAATAATAATGCTTGCTTCCTGAATTGCCGGATGACCATTAAATTTCGCTCCAACAAGATCTGTATACCAAAACCAGTTCAATTCGGTATCTGCAGCGGCATGAATACCGAAAAAATTCCCGCCATTATCCATGTATGCCTGAAAAGCATTTTGTTCATCAAGGTTAAAAATATCTCCGGACGTATTTAGAAATATTATGAGGTTTAGTTTGCTAAGATCATTTTCAGTGAAATAGCGACTATCCTGACTTGTGACGGTTCTAAATCCGTTCTCATTTCCTAAACTCTGCAACGCCTGAATTCCGGCTTCAATAGAACTATGCCTGAAGTCTTCAGTTTTTGAAAATATCAAAACCTGCTTTTCCTGGGCTTTCATTAGAAAACCGGCAAAAATTAAAAAGACTGGCAGTAGTTTTTGCATCATTAGTTTACTGAAAGAGTATATTTTTTTGGAGTTGTTCCAAATTTCTTTTTGAATCCGGCTATAAAATGGCTGGCAGTGCTATAACCCACCTTCAATCCTACTTCATTCACATTATATTCTCCTGTTTCAAGTAATTTACGAGCATATTCCATCTTATAATCGAACAAGAAACTGTAAACCGAGTCTCCATAAATCTGTTTAAAGCCCTCTTTTAATTTTTTCAGGCTAAGCCCAATTTCATCAGATAGCTCCTGAAGACTTGGCGGCTCTGCCATTCTGGAGATCACAATATCTTTGGCTCTTCTTATCTTCTTGATATTTTCTTCATCACTCAGGAACGGACATTGTTCCAGATCTGGATTTTCAGCCTTATTAAAATAAAGGCTCAGCAATTCAAATCCCTTGGCTTTAAAATATAGGTTTTTAATACTTGGCGTTAGGTTGAAATTCATCAATTGATTGAGCACCACGGCCATCGAAGGTGAAATTGGAGCGTCTTTATAATATTTTTTATCCTTATTATCGGCACTTAAAAAAGTGATATAATCAGCTTCCTGCGAAAATAACGCATGAAACTTTTTAATAGAGATTACCAATGAAATAAGCCAGGATTCAGGCTCCATAGAAACATTTAAAGGAAGGTCCCTTTGCGGATTATATAACAATAATGAATTCTCTTCCTGCAATGGCAACTCATAACTTCCGTTATTAAAAAGGAACTTGCTATTCCCTTTTACATTGAAGTGAAATTGGATAAAACTATTATCTATGTCCCTGGACATTAATTTAGTATCTCCAGTATCGTTCTGAAATTTCAGAATAAAAAATCCATCTTCGATCTTGATCTCTTCTGAGATACTTACAGCGTTATTTTTTAAATGATCTTCCATAGCACCCAATTTTTATTTATTTAGAATCAGTCTAAACTAATTCCTTGAAACAAGCTATCATTACTACAAAAGTAGGGCATATTGATATTTTCAGTCTTAAATTAGTGATAATTATCATCTATCGACACATTTAGTGCTTCCAGCGTTACTTTTTGATTTAGCCTTGTCTTATTTTTGCACGCGTATCATCCTAAACAGATACATGGAAGATTATCATATTTCTAGAGGAAAGCACTTTTATACAATTGGTTTAAGTTACAAAAAGGCCGATGCTGAGATCAGAGGACATTTTAGTCTTACTGAAGAATCTAAGCAAAAGCTTCTTGAACAGGCTAAAGATGAAGGTATAGATGGTATATTGGTGACCTCAACCTGCAACCGAACCGAAATCTACGGGTTCGCACAGCATCCCTTTCAATTGATCAAATTACTTTGCGAACATACTCACGGAACTGTGGAGGAGTTCGAAAAAGTAGCATACGTATATAAGAACAAACAGGCGATCTCTCATATTTTCAAAGTTGGAACAGGGCTGGACAGCCAGATCCTTGGTGATTTTGAAATTATCAGTCAGTTAAAAGTAGCTTTTGTAAGATCTAAAAAATTAGGTTTAGTGAATGCATTTCTTGAGCGACTTGTAAATGCCGTTATCCAGGCGAGCAAGCGAATTAAGAATGAAACTGAGATTTCCAGCGGAGCAACTTCGGTTAGCTTTGCATCAGTCCAATATATACTTAAGCATATAGAAAGTGTTTCAGAAAAGAACATCCTGCTTTTTGGAACAGGTAAAATTGGAAGAAATACTTGTGAGAATCTGGTTAAACATACCAGGAATAACCACATCACCTTAATTAACAGAACAAAGGATAAAGCAGAAAAGATCGCTGGAAAGTTCAATCTAATTGTAAAAGATTACGCCGATCTACAAGCTGAAATACGAAATTCGGATATACTGATTGTCGCTACAGGTGCTCAGAATCCAACAATTTCAAAAGAGCTTATTTATCCTAAAAAAGAACTGCTGGTTCTGGATCTCTCCATTCCAAAAAATGTTTCAGATGATGTTAATGAGCTTGAGAACGTAAGGCTTATCCATCTTGACCATCTTTCGCAGATGACCGATGAAACTCTGGAAAGACGTAAACAATTTATACCCCAAGCGAAGGAGATTATTGCTGAAGTGGAAGAAGATTTTAACCAGTGGCTGGAAACTAGAAAATTTGCACCAACGATCAAGGCTTTAAAGAAAAAGCTGAAAATGATGAAGGATGCTGAACTCGATTTCCAGAGAAAAAAGATTACCGATTTCAATGATGAACAGGCAGAAATAGTGAGCAACAGGATCATTCAAAAGATCATGAAGCATTTTGCCAATCATCTAAAAGGAGATTCGGAAACTACCGATGAAAGCCTGGAACTTATCCAAAAGGTTTTTCAGCTTGAAGAAGTTAGAAAATGAGCAAAGTAATTAGAATTGGTACGCGAGACAGCGAACTGGCGCTATGGCAGGCAAAAACCGTTCAGAATGCTCTTGAAAAAACAGGCCATAAAACCGAGCTAGTTCCGGTAAAATCTACCGGCGATCTAAATCTTGACCAGCCTTTATACGAAATGGGAATTACCGGGATCTTTACCAAAACTCTTGATGTTGCTATGATCAAAGGTGAGGTAGATATTGCCGTTCATTCTATGAAAGATGTGCCAACTGCCTTGCCAAAAGGAATTGTTGAAGGCGCCGTGATGAAAAGAGCCAGCAATAAAGATATCCTGGTTCATAAAGGGGTTGATTTCCTGGAATCTGAAAATGGAACGATTGCAACCGGAAGTCTCCGAAGAAAAGCTCAGTGGCTATATAAACATCCGGAACATAAAGTAGTAGACCTCCGCGGAAATGTGAATACACGTATGCAGAAGCTGGAAGATAGCGACTGGAATGGAGCAATCTTCGCCGCTGCCGGACTTGAAAGAATAGAAATAAAACCCGAAAATTTCATAGACCTCAACTGGATGATCCCTGCGCCTGCTCAAGGTGCAATGCTTATCGTGGCCATGGAAGATGATAAATATTGCCGCGAGGCACTAGCATTACTTAATCACAAAGAATCACAGGTTTGTGTTCATATAGAACGTGAATTTTTAAAGGTTCTTGAAGGTGGTTGTACTGCTCCAATAGGTGCATTGGCGAAGAAAGTGAATGATCATATTCATTTTCACGGAGCCCTGTTCAGTCTTGATGGAAAGAAGAAAATTGATGTAGAAAGAGCACTTCCTTTTAATGAAGTTGAAAATATGGGTAAGGAATGTGCGCTTGAGATTCTGAATAACGGTGGTAGAGAATTAATGGCGAGTATCAAATCGGTTTTAAATAATTGATCTATGGCAACGGTGCTTTCTACGAAAAAGCTGGCTGTAAATCAAAAGGAGTTAATACTGAATTCTGGAATTGGTCTGGTTGAATACAATGCCATATCAATTGAATTCAGTGATTTTGAAATAAAGAATTCTGTGATCGCCAATGCTATTTTCACAAGTAAGAATGCATTGATGGCGATTCAAAAGAAGAATTTAAGCATTGAAAATAGTTTTTGCGTAGGCGAAAAAACCGCTGCTTTTGCAACGGAATCAGGTTTTAAAGTAATAGAGATAACTGATAATGCTGAAGAACTGGCAAAAAAGATCATAGAAAATCATCATCAGAAGGAATTTCAGTTTTTCAGTGGTAATAAACGCAGAGACGAATTGCCAGAATTATTGAAAAATAACGATATAAAATTTACCGAAACTCAGGTATATAAAACCGGCTTGAATTACCAAAAATTTAATTCTGAATTTGACGGGATTTTATTTTTCAGCCCTAGCGGAGTAAAAAGTTTCACAGAAAATAATAAATTGAATACCACGGCTTTTTGTATAGGAAATACTACTGCTGAAGAAGCTGAAAAACACACAATTAATATAGTTACAGCTACCAGGCCCGGCATTGAAAATGTGATCGCCAAAGTAGTTTCTAACTTAAAGAACAAATAAAATACCTCAGGAAATGATAAAGAACGACCTGTTTTTAAAAGCACTAAAAGGAGAATCTGTAGAGCGTCCACCAGTCTGGATGATGAGACAGGCAGGAAGATATTTGCCAGATTTCATGAAGCTGAAGGAAAAATATGATTTTTTCACCCGTTGCAGAACTCCGGAGTTGGCTACAGAGATCACAGTGATGCCTATAAGACAGATTGGTCCTGATGCTGCTATTCTATTTAGTGATATTTTGGTGGTGCCACAGGCAATGAACATCGATGTGGAAATGAAACCGGGAGTTGGACCATGGTTACCGAACCCTGTAAACACTGCGAAAAAAGTGAACGACGTAATAGTTCCTGATGTAAATGAAGAACTGCAATATGTATTTGATGCCATCAAGCTTACCAAGCAGGAATTAAATGATGAAGTTCCGCTTATTGGATTTGCCGGTTCACCGTGGACGATCTTATGTTACTGTGTGCAGGGACAGGGGTCTAAAACCTTTGATAAAGCAAAAAGATTCTGTTTTATGGAGCCAATGGCTGCCCATGTGCTTCTTCAGAAAATTACAGATACCACTATCGCTTATTTAAAAGAGAAAGTAAAAGCAGGAGTTGATGCGATTCAGCTTTTTGATTCCTGGGGCGGGCTTCTGGAACCAAAAGATTATCAGGAATTCTCCTGGCAATATATGCAGCAGATCATCGATGCGCTTAAAGATGAAGTGCCTGTAATCGCATATGGTAAAGGATGCTGGTTTGCATTAAAAGAAATGTCACAATCTGGAGCATCAGCTTTAGGTGTAGACTGGACTTGTGAGGCTAGAAATGCAAGATATTTGAGTGGTGGTCAAATAACCCTTCAGGGTAATTTTGATCCGGCGAGATTGTATTCCAAACCTATCGAGATCAAATACATGGTGAACGATATGATCAAAGCTTTCGGTAAAGACAGGTATATTGCCAATCTTGGTCATGGAATACTTCCGGATATCCCGGTAGATAATGCGAAGGCTTTCGTGGATGCTGTTAAGGAATACAGGGAATAAGTGATCATTAAAAGGCTTAGAAATCTGTCATTCAAAAGCTTCTTTATTCTAGGAGGAGTTTTTATCAGAAAGCCTTTTTTAATTGTTCCAACTTATAAAGGAACCAGGAACACGATTCACACCTGTAATGATTGTTTTGGAAAGAGTCATCATGGAGATAACAGAGCTAACGCTTTTAGACATGCGCTCTGGAATTATATGATTTGTGAACAGGTATATAGAATTTCAGGATCTGTAGACTCAGCTATGGAATGGAGTAAAAAGATCACCGATCTTCATGAAGATCTTTCTCCAAATTCAGATTTGGCCAGAGCTATGGATCTGCATAATAACAGAATAGGCAGGAAATTCTTTGCTGAAAAGATCGAAATTGAACTGAATCATATTCAGGAATTCAGACTAATGAGTCAGAAAGCTGTAAAAATATCTTCCCTTGAAGATATTAAGATGATAAAAAATGAGTTGGTCTATATAGAAGATTGAAATTTCAAGAAATGAAAGAGAAGTTTTACCGATATATACAGGATTTACAAGACAGAATAACTTCAAAACTTGAAGAAGTAGACGGAAAAGCAAAATTCCAGGAAGATATCTGGAAACGCGCTGAAGGCGGCGGCGGTAGAACAAGAGTTATTGAAAATGGTGCCGTATTTGAAAAAGGCGGCGTAAACATCTCTGCTGTTCACGGCGCGCTTGCCCCGGCTATGCAAAAATATTTTAAGGTTGGTGACGTAGATTTCTTTGCCTGCGGTTTAAGTTTAGTGCTGCATCCTAAAAATCCAATGGTTCCTACGGTTCACGCGAACTGGAGATATTTTGAGATGTATGATAAAGATGGGACGGTGATAGACCAATGGTTTGGAGGTGGCCAGGACCTAACTCCCTATTATTTATTTGAAGAGGACGCGAGACATTTCCACCAGGTATCTAAAACTGCCTGTACACCACACGGTTTTTCACTTTATTCAGATTATAAGAAGAAATGTGATGAATATTTTTGGAATTCCCATCGTAATGAAGCAAGAGGGATTGGTGGTCTTTTCTTTGATTATTTGAAAGGTGACAGCCATATGAAAATCGAAGACTGGTATGATTTTGTAACCGATGTTGGAAATTCTTTTCTGGATGCATATGTACCAATTGTAGAAAGGAGAAAATCACTATCTTTTACTTCAGAAAACCGAACCTGGCAGGAAATAAGAAGAGGTCGCTACGTGGAATTTAATCTGGTTCACGATAAAGGAACTTTATTCGGGCTAAAAACAAATGGCCGTATAGAAAGTATTCTTATGAGTTTACCACCACATGTACAATGGGTGTATGATCATCACCCGGAAGAAGGTAGTCCCGAAGCTAAACTCCTGGAGGTTCTTAAAACTCCAAAATCATGGGTCTAAAACCTCTTTTTTCAGTATTATTTCTGTTTTCATTTTTAGCTATGGGAGCTCAAAACTCTGATTCACAAACCGATTCAATTTCAAAAAGTGAATATATTCAGAGTTTTCCCGATAAGTTCACAGCACGGCTTTTCTATGTAAATACCTCTAATTCCTTTGAACTGAGTAATAGAAATACAGCTGAGTCAATCTCTCTAGTTCCTAACAAACAGGATAAAATAGGATCTAAAGTTTCCTATAGAGGATTTAGCCTTTCCTATTCTTTCGCACCAGATTTCCTGGCTGAAAATAAGGATAATGAAGGTTCGCGTTTGTTCAATATAAATTTGCGAAGCTATTTTGGAAAATGGATGCAGACTTTAGATATATATAGCGAAAAAGGGTTTTATGTAAAAGATGATCTAAATGAAACCTACCTTCCAAAAACAAAATCTTTTAAAATTGGTGGTTCTACAGGTTATATTTTTAATGAGAATTTCTCGTTCAGAGCTATTACGAACCAGGATGAAAAACAGGTCAAAAGTGCCGGTTCTTTTATCCCTCAATTAATTTATTATTATACCAATTACAGAATTCGCGCTGAAGGTGAAGGCGATCTGGAGGTAGACGAAAAATACCATTCTACAGATGTGGCAATTAATCCGGGCTATTATTATAACTGGGTTCCTACTGAAAATTTATTGCTTTCTGCAGGTGCTTCCGCGGGAATTGGTGCGAATTTTTCAGGTGGTTCCAATGCTGACAGTTTAACTTCATTGCTATACGATTTCAATTTTAGAGGTGCGCTTCTTTATGATTTTTCAGACTTTTATGCCGGAGCACAGTATAGCTACCTTATTTTAAACCATAATTCAGATCGTTCTACCTATACCGAGGATAATATTCCTTATTTCCAGGCTTTCATCGGCTATAGATTTGATGCACCGCAAAGGGTGAAAGACCTTTCAGATAACATCAATGATACGATAGATTCAATAAAAAATTAAATAAATGTTTCCATTACGCAGAAATAGAAGACTAAGAACTAACGAAGCTATAAGATCTATGGTTAGAGAAACTATTATCTCGCCGAATGATTTTATTGTTCCCCTATTTATAGTTGAAGGGAAAAATGTAAAAGAAGAAATAGGTTCTATGCCCGGATATTTCAGGTATAGTCTTGACAATATTGAAAAAGAAGTAAAAGAACTCTGGAAGCTAGGATTAAAATCTGTTTTACTTTTTGTAAAGGTTGCTGATGACCTTAAAGACAACGCAGGAAAGGAAGCCATCAATCCTGAAGGACTTATGCAACGAGCAGTAAAAACTGTGAAAAATGCTGTTCCTGATATGATCGTAATGACAGATGTAGCTCTTGATCCATATTCACAATATGGGCATGACGGAATTATTGATGACGGAAAAGTTTTAAATGACGACACCTCAGCAGTTCTGGCCGAAATGTCGCTTTCTCATGCAAAAGCAGGTGCAGACTTTGTTGCTCCGAGCGATATGATGGATGGACGTATTTTCGAGATAAGAAGCTTACTTGAAGATGAAGGTTTCCACGATACGGGAATCATGAGCTATTCGGCGAAATATGCTTCTGCATTTTATGGTCCGTTTAGAGATGCTCTGGATTCAGCTCCTGTGGATGCGAAGAATATTCCTAAGAATAAAAAAACATACCAGATGGACCCATCCAACCGCGATGAGGCCATTAGAGAAACGCTGATGGATATCGATGAAGGTGCAGATATTGTGATGGTAAAACCTGGATTATGTTATTTAGATATCGTTAGAGATATAAAAAATACAGTAAATGTACCGGTTTCTGTTTACCAGGTGAGCGGGGAATACGCCATGATCAAAGCTGCTTCAGAAAAAGGCTGGTTAGACCACGATGCGGTAATTTTAGAACAGTTAACAGCCATTAAACGTGCCGGGGCAGATATGATCGCTTCTTACTTTGCCAAGGATGCGGTGAAATTAATTTCCTGATCAACTAAAAAAATAACTAAATTTTTAAACACCAGATTTGTTTTCGAACTAATTTTGTATTGTGAAAATTAAAAAACATACTTTTCTGGGTCTCTTATTGTTGCAGCTGTTTTTACTTAGCTCGACAACCAGTGTTTTTGCATTTTCTGAACCAGCTTTAGATCTTGATTCCCGAAAAGGAGAATATTTTAAAGCTGAACATAATAAGCAAGCCTTACTCATTGAAGAAAATCTTGCTGAAGTAATATTTCAGAATTTACCAGAGCTAGAAAATGACTTTTTTCAGCTTTATCCAGGTGAGCGTTTTTTAAACATTTCCAGTAATGATCTTTCAGGCTCTTTATTTTATGAAGGTTTTCAACCTGATCATAGAAGCATTCTGAAATCCAGGATCTTCCCTTTCCATACTTTCTGGTAATCAATTAAGGTTTTTTCAACTTAAAAAATTTCCCGTGAACAACATTTTGCGGGATCAAATTCAATTACCTTAATTTTTATCAAAATGGATAAATCATCAATAATGATTGGAACATTCTTACTTGTAATATTCATGTTCCCGATACTTTACGTTTTACTGAAACAAAAATCCAGAGAAGCAAAATTTAAAAAAGAGCTGAACAAGCTGGCTTCTGAAAATGGCCTGGTCTTAGACCGGTTTGAAACATTCGGACATCTAAGCCTGGGACTGGATAGCACCAATAAAAAACTGGTGGTCATAGATCCAAAATCTGAAATAGACCACGAAGTTATAGACCTAAAAAAGGTGAATAAGATTAATCTCGCCAAAAGAACTCAAAAAGGAGAGAACAGAAAAGAGCGAATTATCCACCTTGGAATCGAAATCGCAGAAATGAATTCACCAAAGCTTACCGAGATCGTATTCTATGATGAAGATGATTATGAAAGCACCGATGCAGAGATAAGACTGCATGAAGCAAAGAAGTGGGATGATCTACTGCACAAGAATCTGGCGATTTAAATAGATTTTTGCCTTATTTTAAAAAGCCTTCCTTACATTAGGAGGGCTTTTTAATTCCCTTTTATCATTTCTTTGTAAAAAAATGCTTTCAGAATATATAAATTAGCCAGTCTAATAGACATTTAAGCGTATGGGCTTATTAATCACTTTCGCCGTATTATCGATTTTCTTTTCTTTTATGTGTTCCATACTGGAAGCCGCGCTTCTTAGTATTACACCATCTTTTATCAAGATAAAGAAAAAGGAGGGAAAGGCGTATGCCAAGACTCTTGCTCATTTAAAGCAGGATATCGATAAACCATTAATTGCCATCCTTACCATCAATACGATCGCTCACACCGTGGGTGCTATCTTGGTTGGTGTGCAGGCGGAAAAAACCTTTGGAGATGGCGGAAATGCTGTAGGAATTGTTTCTGCAATAATGACTCTGGCAATTCTTGTCCTTTCTGAAATAATCCCAAAAACCATTGGTGCCACTTACTGGCAGTCGTTAGGAAATTTCACGGCAAAATCACTTAAATTCATGATTTTCCCATTAAAGTATACTGGGGTTTTATGGTTGATGATGCTAACCACAAAACTGATTGGGAAATCTGCTCACGTTAGTACCATGAGCAAGGAAGAATTTGCTGCCATTACAGATGCTGCGGAAGAAGATGGAGTTTTTGAAGAAAGCGAAACCACGGTCATCAAAAATTTACTGGTCTTTAAATCTGTGGAAGCAAAAGATGTGATGACCCCATTTTCTGTAGCTATTACTGAAGATGAAAGCATTACACTGGAAGAATTTCATAAAACACATAAGAATTTGAAATTTTCAAGAATCCCTGTTTTTAAGGATAAATCGAATAATGTATCCGGGTTCATTCTGAAAGATGATGTGCTGGAGCATATGATCGACGATAGAGGCAAACAGCCTTTAAGCAGCATAAAACGGGACATTCTTGTTACAAAAGATAATACTCCGATACCTGAACTTTTCGAGATCTTTGTTCAGAAAAGAGCTCATATTTCCATGATCGTTGACGAATATGGTAATGTAACCGGAATTGTTACCATGGAAGATATTATTGAGACCCTGCTAGGACTTGAAATAATGGACGAGAGCGACAGCGTGGAAGATATGCAGATGCTGGCAAGGAAAAACTGGGAAAGGCGCGCTAAACGTCTTGGATTGATCCAGAGAAAACAAGATCAGGAAACTGAAAATGCTATCGAGGAAGAACCAAAAACCAATGAAGAAAGCCAGAATTAAAACTCCGCTTGGAATCGCCGAATTATCTGGTGATGAAAATGGACTAGCTTCAGTTAAGGTTTTTGACGAAGGCGATATTTCAGAAAAAATCCCAGGAGATTTACAACCGGCTTGCGAGCAATTGAATTCTTACTTCAAAGGAGACTTGAAGAACTTCGATCTGAAAATAAATCCGCATGGTACCGATTTTCAGAAAAGAGTATGGAAAAAGCTGAGGGAGATCCCCTATGGTGAAACAACTTCATATCTAGAATTATCCCGAGATTTAGGTGATGAAAAAGCGATCAGAGCTGTAGCCTCCGCAAATGGTAAGAATCCGCTCTGGATCATAATACCATGTCATCGGGTTATAGGAAGTGATGGCTCACTTACAGGCTACGCCGGCGGACTGAATCGCAAAAAGTGGTTGTTAGATCTGGAAAATCCACCTTCACAACAAAGTCTATTTTAAATATCTTACTTTACTATGATGAAAAAGTTATTCAAAGTCATAGCCTTCATAATAAGTTTCCTCCTATTATTTTCCCTGATATTGTATGCTGCCGGATATGGTTATATTTTTAAAGGAATAAGTACCACCTATCTTACCGGACACAAAACTGCCTTCATTGATGATCATCCCTACTTTGATAATCATATTATCGAGAATTCAGATACAGTCCAGGAGTGGGCGTTAGCTCAGGATTACAATTCAACGAATCCAACGAAAAAACTGGACAGCCTGAATAAGGAACTGGAAACCGCAGCATTCCTGATCATTAAAAATGATTCTATCTGGTTCGAGAAATATTATAATGGCTATTCAAATAGTTCCAGAACGAACAGCTTTTCAATGGCAAAGAGCATAGTCACAGCTTTAATGTTTAAAGCGATCCAGGATGGTTTTTTGGAAAATACAGAACAACCGGTTTCAGACTTTTTCCCACAGTTTGACGATAGATTGAGTATTGGAGATCTTTCTTCTATGTCTTCAGGACTTAATTGGGATGAGAATTACTACAATCCGTTTGCTTCTACCGCACGTGCCTATTTTGATGATGATATAAGAGAACAGATCCTGGAACTTAAAGTTGTAGAAGAACCAGGCAGCGAATTCAAGTACCTCAGCGGAAATTCACAATTACTGGGAATGGTCATAGAAAAGGCTACCAGTAAGACATTGAGCAATTATCTAAGTGAAAGTTTCTGGAAACCTCTAGGAATGAATGCTGATGCCTTATGGCAAATAGATAGTAAAGAGTCGGCGATGGAAAAGGCTTATTGTTGTATTTCAAGCAACGCCAGGAATTTCGGAAAGCTTGGTAAACTTTTCATCAATTATGGAAAATGGAACGGGAAGCAGCTATTGGATTCTGCCTTTATAGAGCGAGCTTCAAAAGCAAGATTTGAAGAAACGCCTTATTACGGATACGGTTTCTGGTTAAGCGATCACCTTGATAAAGAGATCTTTTATATGCGTGGGATTTTAGGCCAATACGTTATAATGATCCCGGAAGATGATCTTGTGATCGTTAGGCTGGGTAGAAAATTAATAAGAAGCCAGGATGGTGATAAACATTACAAAGACTTTTATATGTATATTGATGAAGCTTATAAAATGTTAGACAATGCTTCATAAACTGAACCTGGAAAATGTGCTTTTTCTGGATATAGAAACGGTGCCTGAATTCAGAGATTTTTCTGAATTGGATGATGAAAAAAAGATCCTATGGGAAGAGAAATCAAAATATCAGCGAAAAGACGAATATACCGCCGAAGAATTTTATGAACGCGCCGGTATCTGGAGTGAATTTGGAAAGATCGTATGCATCTCAGTAGGATTTTTCAGTTATAGAAATGGAAGTAGAAATTTCAGATTGACCAGTTTTAAAGGAGAAGAAGAAAAATTACTTCGCGATTTCACAGCCTTGCTGGAAGAATATTTCTTTCAGCCTTATCATTTGCTTTGCGCACATAACGGAAAGGAGTTTGATTTCCCGTATATCGCCAGGAGAATGCTTATTCACAACATGAGATTACCTTCCAAGCTCAATCTCTTCGGAAAAAAACCATGGGAAGTACCACATCTGGACACTTTAGAATTATGGAAATTTGGAGATTTTAAGCATTATACTTCGCTTAAATTACTTACTCACGTACTGGGAATTCCTTCCCCAAAAGAAGATATAGATGGATCTATGGTTAGAGAAGTATTTTATGAAAAAGGCGAAATAGACCGCATAGTTCAATATTGCGAAAGAGATGTGTTGGCAATCGCACAAGTGATCTTAAGATTAAGACAGGAAAACCTCTTAAGCGAATCTGAAATCGTTTCGATATAAATTATTCTTAAAATACTGTTATTCAGAAGTGAAGACCTCTTGTTTGGCTACCTAATTCCGTAACTTTAATAGATACAAAACCAATAAATTCTTAGTTATGTATTTATATATTGAAATGTGGAACGTAACCACCAAATGGATGAAACTGGGTCATGAAGAACGTAGAAAACTAATGGATGACATGCATTCTCGTATCAAGAACATGAAGGCCAGTGGCGTTGAAAATCTTGGCTGGGCGAGGAATGATGAACACACTCCTTACAGAAGTGATTACAGGTATATGACCGTCTGGAAAATGCCATCGGTTGAAGAAGTGAAAGTTTTGGAAAGCAATCTGGCCAAAGTTGGCTGGTACGAGTATTTCTCTCAGGCAAATTCAAGGGGAGAAATGATTACGCAAACAGACGCGATAGACTTCCTGGTAAATATAGAAGAGACGTCTACTTCGATGTCATGATAAATAAAAAAGCCGGATCTAAAATCCGGCTTTTTCTTGGGGCAATTCAATCTTAAAGTTTGATAAACTTCTTAACGAATTCCTTCTGGCTGTCACTAAACCTTACGATGTAAGTACCGCTAGTTAATTTCGCAACGTTGAGCACCTGGTTATTAAGTTTTCCGCTGGATACTTCATATCCAACTGAATTGAAAATCTTATAATCAAGTTTTCTTCCATCAGGAACATTTACATTCAAACGATTACCGCTTACCACAGGGTTTGGATATAAGCTAGCATCAAAGATGTTTGGCTCGTTACCCATTGGGCTGGCATCTGGTTTGAAGGTTTGGGCAATAGCCGCACTGGACTGCCCAACATTTACTGTATAATCTTCAACTTCTCCATAAGAGAAAGTCTCACACGCAGTTTGCGCTGAATTGTACTTCATGGAAACTCTCATACGAGTAGGTCCCGCACTCGCCGTTGTTGGCACTGTGAAAGAAGCAGATAGAGTCCCACTGCTGGAAGACGAACCGCTTACCACTAATTCAGAAGTTTCAAAACTTCCATCCTTGTCGTAATCTATCCATACTTTCCAGTATTCAGTATAAGACGAACTGGCAAATCCTGTACTAATATAGATCGTATTAGATCCATAAGGAAGACTGGCGCTTAAAGCTGTGAAATCCTGATATCCACCATTATTTCCAGTTACATTGTTCAATTCATTTAGTTGTACAAGATCTATCCACTCATAACTTGAGTCGTTACCTTTAGAACTGCAATAAGAAATTGAAGTACTTTGAGTAGTAACAGATATTGTGTTCGATTTAGCGGAAACATTATCTGCATCATCCCTTGCTTCTACATAGAAGTCATAAGATGTAGCTGAAGAAAGTCCGTTTACGGTATAACTTGTTGAACTTGTTGAAGTATAGAAGTTTCCGTCTTTATAAATATCATAAGCTGCAACTCCAACATTATCTGAAGAAGCATTCCATGAAAGTGATGTTGAGGTTTGTGTAGTTCCGCTAGCAGCCAGATTTGATGGCGCTGTTGGCGCTTCAGTATCTGGAGATCCATCACCAATATTTACCGTATAATCTTCAACTTCTCCATAAGAGAAAGCTTCACATTGCGTTGGAATCCCATTGTATTTCATAGAGACTCTCATACGAGTAGCTCCACTTGCTGCTGAAGCAGGAACTGTAAAAGTACCTGAAACTGGAGTAGTTTTAGAAGCAGCTTTGCTCCATACCAATTCTCCTGAATCTCCAAAATCACCATTCTGGTTATAATCTATCCAAACTGCATAACCTTCACTATAAGTAGTTCCAGTCCAGGTTGGAGTAACGGTAATGGTTACTGAATTACCTTTTGAAAGGTCTGTTGAAACAGAAGTGAAATTTGTATAACCGCTAGATGCTGAAGATGCATTGTCTATATCTTCTAACTGAACTCTTCCAATATATTCATCTGCAACGCTGTTTCCTTGAGAAGAACAGTAACTAATATCTCCATAGGCTGCTCCTACTCCAACTGCATAGAATGCATTCGTTGTAGCGATCACTTCAGGAGAATCTGCTCCGTAAAGATCTGTGGCTGCCTGGATCCCAAAAGTTCTTGCATTGGCAAATGTAGAATTTGCAGAAAGATAAACACTTTCCAGTCTGTAAGCGATCTTAGCCGCTTTATCTATACTTATCTCGTTTACGTCATAAGAATCTCCAATATCATTGGTTCCAGATTTTCCCACTGCAAGAATATAGAACCAGTGATTTAAAACTCCACTGTTGGTATGAACACCACAGTAGTCATTTTGGTCTGTAGGTGTACAGTTCACATTCTTCCAGTAAGTACCTCCATACGTATCTGGCTGACCTTCGGCCTTAGGATTACTCATAGATCTTAAAGACTGGCTTCCTGATCTTCTCTCAATATCTTCTCCTATTAACCAGGTAGATTTTGATGGTGCTGCATAGTATTCTATACATGCTCCCCAGATATCTGAAAATCCTTCGTTCATAGCTCCGGACTCCTTTTGGTAGGCAAGATTTGCAGTATTCGTACAAACAGCGTGTCCTATTTCGTGAGCGGCAACATCTAGAGAGGTTAAAATATCGAAATAAGTACCACTACCGTCACCATAGGTCATGACACTACCATTCCAATATGCATTGTCATAGGCATTATCATAATGTACATAACTTTGAATGGCTGCTCCCTGGTTGTCATAACTGTTTCGATTATGAACGTTTAGGAAATAATCATAGGTTTGTTCTGCACCCCAATGAGCATCTAATGCACCATTATCTTTGGCCGCATTATCATGTTCGGCTGCAGTCCAGTTATTATCATTATCAGTGAAATTCACTGCATTACTATAATTGGTCCCGGTGTTCATATCATAAGTTCTGATCCCGTTTCCACGAGTAACATCGTTCAGGATATAAGAAGAACCGCTTAATGAAGTCTGAATACTTTTAGAGCCGCTGTATCTTGTGGCAGCAGTTCCCGTAGCGAACATTGCATCTTCAAGATTCGCCTTTTTTGATGCAGTGGATGCTTCAGTTTCAGCATGACTGAATTTCCCGATATGCTTAATGGTTGCATCATATAACAATGCTTTACCATTTTTCGCATCTATATAGATATTTCCTCTACTTACAGGATCTGTTGCATAAATATCAAATTTGTAAGCCAGACGAACTTCTTCTTTAAAGCTTTTTTCATTTACAGCTTCAAATTTCATAGTTGGTAGTAAAACCAACTCGCCTTTTGGTTTTTCATATCCAATTTTAGAAGCACTTTGTGGATCCTGCCATAAATAGGATTTCGCACCTATATGCTTTACAGCTTTTTGAAAGGCAACACTTTCAGAAATTGTAGATTTAATATCTACATCTTCGATCTTATAATATTCACCGCTCATAGACGAAAGATCTCCTCCTTCAGAGTGAATAGTGTAAGTCGCAAATTCAACTTTTATTCCGTCATAGAATAATTGGTACTTGTCATGGGTAAAGCCCTGAGCATCTCTTTCAGTTTTGATCTTTCTGAATTTTGAGCGATCGTTAAGTTGTAGTTGCTCTTTGAAGAGTTTCCTGTACTCACTAGCTTTAGAATTCGACTGTTCTTTAAATACGATCAGGGTTGGCTTCCCTTTTTCGTCATTAAATTTTTGTTTTACATCCTTGTCCGAATCCTGAGCCTGGACCTGGAAGGCGCCAAGGGAAAGGCCTGCGAACAATAATGAATTAAAGAGTAATTTTTTTCTCAATGTGGTAGGGTTTTATTTGGTTATTAATGCCCCCGAAAGTAAGAAAATATTACTAAAATGAAGTTAAAATATGTCTTTTAACGGTTAATTCAATTCTTTTGTCGATAATAATTCAAAGGATTAACTTGAACTTTACAACCTGAATAAGTAATAATTTTCAGGATTGAGTTATTGTGAAGGTGGTTTTATCTATTCTGAAATCAGTCCAAAACTAGCCAATAATTGGAAATAAAAAAGCCGGACTTAATATCCGGCTTGTACTCTTAATTCAATTGCATCTCGGGTATCTCCCCTTCTACAATCAGTTTTCCTTCTGTGGCATTTTGAATCTCTTCAACACTTACACCAGGTGCTCTTTCCAGTAATTTGAAACCATCGTCAGTTACTTGAAGAACTGCAAGATTGGTTACAATCTTCGTAACACAGCCAACACCGGTTAGAGGAAGAGAACATCTTTTCAGAAGTTTTGAATCTCCTGCCTTATTCGTGTGCATCATTGCCACGATAATATTTTCGGCTGAGGCAACAAGGTCCATAGCGCCTCCCATACCTTTTACCATTTTACCTGGAATCTTCCAGTTGGCGATATCACCGTTTTCAGCAACCTCCATGGCCCCAAGAATGGTAAGATCTACATGCTGACCTCTAATCATTCCAAAACTTATTGCTGAATCGAAGAAACTAGCTCCTGGCAGGGCAGTAATAGTTTGTTTTCCTGCATTGATAAGATCTGCATCTTCTTCTCCTTCAAAAGGAAATGGTCCCATTCCCAGAATTCCGTTTTCACTTTGAAATTCAACCTGAATATCATCACGAACAAAATTGGCAACTAGTGTTGGAATTCCAATTCCAAGATTTACATAATATCCGTCCTTTACTTCCTTAGCGATTCTTTGCGCTATTCCGTTTTTATCTAATGCCATAATTATGCTTTTTGTCTTACGGTACGTTGTTCAATTCTTTTCTCATAATCTTTCCCCTGGAATATTCTTTGTACAAAAATTCCCGGAATATGAATTTGATTAGGATCAAGTTCACCTGGTTCCACCAATTCTTCAACCTCAGCCACTGTGATCTTTGCAGATCCACACATGGTAGGATTAAAATTTCTGGCCGTTCCTTTGAAAATAAGATTCCCGGCTTTATCACCTTTCCATGCCTTAACAAAAGCAAAGTCCGCTTTAAATGCTTCTTCGAGCACGTACATTTTACCGTCAAATTCCCTGGTTTCCTTTCCCTGAGCAACCTCAGTTCCATAACCCGCAGGCGTATAAATTGCTGGAAACCCTTGTTGAGCAGCCTGACATCTGGCGGCTAATGTCCCTTGTGGAATCAATTCAACCTCAAGTTCACCGCTAAGCATTTGCTTTTCGAAAATGGCATTTTCTCCAACGTATGAAGAAACCATTTTATCTATCTGTTTTTTATGAAGTAATTGCCCGAGTCCGAAATCGTCTACTCCGGCATTATTTGAGATACAGGTAAGATTTTTCACGTTAAGTCGAACAAGTTCAGAAATCGCATTTTCCGGGATTCCGCATAATCCGAAACCGCCAAGCATAAATGTCATTCCGTCCTTAACACCTTTTACCGCGTCCTGTACATTATCAACCGTTTTTATGATCATTTTTTGAGAATTTTACCCGAAAATACGAAAATAAAAAGGTGGTCACAACGAAAGGTGGTCGTGAATTGAATTATGTGAAAATTTTACGGGCTTTTTTTGCTGAAAATCTAAAAATCGAGTTCATCTGGAACAGAATCATTATTATTCTGATCAGCTTTATAGGTTTTACAGTTCACTTCGATACTAAGATTTTCTGGCCTCTCAAATCCTTCTTTTGAAACCTTTAGATCTTCGTTCTTGTAAACATCTTTCATGTACATACCCCAAACCGGCAGCGCCATGGTAGCACCCTGACCGTAAGTAATACCAGGAAAATGAACTGCGCGATCCTCTGCTCCAACCCAAACTCCGGTAGCTAGATTAGGTACCATTCCTATGAACCAACCGTCACTCTGGTTTTGAGTAGTTCCGGTTTTTCCAGCAATCGGATTCTTAAAATCATAAGGATATCCAGTCACTGCTCTCTTATAATCAATTCTTTCTCCTGCCCAGGTTCCTCTAAGTCTAACTCCAGAACCAGATTGAGTAACACCCTCAAGAAGATTTGTAGTTACATAAGCCGCTTCTTTGCTTAACACATCTCTGGTTTCCGGTACATGTTGATAAAGAACCGTTCCGTTCTTATCTTCAATTCTATTCACCACCACAGGTTTTACATAAACTCCCTGATTTGCGAAAGTACTGAAAGCAGAAACCATTTCGAAAAGACTTAGATCTGCAACACCAAGCGCAATAGATGGGACTTTTGGAATATTAGAAACATCTACACCTAATTTTTCAGCTAAATCTATAACGGGACCTGGTCCGGTTTTGTCGATTAGCCTTGCCGTTACCGTATTTACAGATTGTGCAAGTGCATCCTTTAAAGTTAGCATACCTTCATAATCCCCATTTCCAGCATTCTTAGGTGACCAGTCATTCTGATTTCCATGCTTACCAGCTTCAATGGTGAATCTTGACTTAGGAAGAGTATCACAAGGTGAAAACTTCAACTGATCGATAGCAGTTGCGTAAACAAAAGGTTTAAAAGTTGATCCAACTTGTCTTTTACCCTGCTTTACGTGGTCATATTTAAAGTGTTTGAAATTTGTTCCTCCAACCCAGGCTTTAACCTCACCGGTTTGCGGAACCATAGACATCATACCTGCCTGTAAAAATGATTTGTAGTACAGTATGGAATCCCGCGGAGTCATTACAGTATCGATAGTTCCTTTCCAGCTAAAAACTCGCATTTCGGCATCTTCTGTAAATGACTTTCTAATTTCTTCTTCAGATTTATCCTGAGCTTTCATCTTTCTCCAGCGTTCTGAACGTTTCATCGCACTTTCAACGATGCCTTCAATTTCACTTTTATCAATATCTCTAAAAGGTGCGGTTGAATTGCTCTCATTTTGACGATCAAATTCTTTCTGAAGATGTGATATATGCTTGGTAACGGCATTTTCAGCATATTCCTGCATTTTTGAATCTATGCTAGTATATACCTTGAGACCATCTCTAAATAAATTATATTCGCTACCATCTGGTTTTGGATTTTCATCAATCCATTCACTCATAAATTTCTGAAGATAAGCCCTGAAATAGGTAGCCATTCCTTCATCGTGACCTTCCGGAGTGAATTCTATCTTCATTTCAGTTTTCTGAAGAGAATCCATTTCCTGTTCAGAAATAAATCCGTTTCTATTCATTTGCTGCAACACCTGATTTCTTCTGGAAAGTACCAGTTCCGGTCTTCTCATTGGATTGTACAAGGCCGAGTTTTTAAGCATTCCAACCAGAACCGCAGATTCTTCAATTTTCAAATCTCGAGGCTCCTTATCAAAATAGATCTTTGAAGCAGAACGTATTCCTACGGCCTGGTAAACAAAGTCGTATTTGTTAAAGTACATGGTAATAATCTCTTCCTTGGTGTACTGTCTTTCAAGACGCGTTGCAATCACCCATTCCTTAACTTTCTGAAATACCCTTTCAAAATCGTTCTGGGCAACATCTGCAGTAAATAATTGCTTCGCTAACTGCTGTGTGATTGTACTCGCTCCTCCTCTTTGACCCAAATAAACCGCTGCTCTAACCGTACCTTTTGCATCTATCCCCGCATGTTGATAGAATCGCTCGTCTTCAGTCGCAACCAATGCCTGAACCAGGTGATCTGGCAGGTCTTCATATTTAATCGGAGTTCTGTTTTCGCTGTAGTATTTTCCCAGGGTTTCACCATCTGAAGAGAAAATTTCTGTTGCCAGGTTGGTTTCAGGGTTTTCAAGTTCTTCAAAGGTTGGCATTTTTCCAAATGCTCCCCATCCTGCAAGAAGGAAAATGAAGATTCCTGCGAGGATACCTACTCCAAAAAGGGTCCAGAATCCAAGAATATACTTACGATTGCTTTGAGCAGGTTTTTCAGTTTTTTTTGGTGTGCGGGCCATTTATATCACAAAAATTAATTGTCTCTTTTTTCAATACGGAATCCAACATCGGTTATTCCTTCTAACTCCTGAATACCATCAACTTCTCCATTCTTTCGCATAGCCTGCTGAATACTAACTTCATATTGGCCAGGCTCATCGAATTTCACATTTTCCTTGTACCAGAGCTTACTCTCCTTTACATCTCCAAAACCAGTTCCCAGCCATTCGCCGTTTGGCTTCGTCATTTCATATTCGAGGGTATCACTAATCACTTTTCCCTGCGGAAATTTGATCTCGGTAATGAGAAACAGGTTGCTATATTGATATTCGTTGTTATTTCTAACATTTATAAACAAGTCGTAAACTTTGGTTGAATCTATATTATTCAGTTCAAAATTTACCAGCGAGTCTCTATGCCAGCCTCGCAAAGATTCATACTCATCATAAACCCTTTTTCGGTCACAAGATGAAAGAAATATGATTGTAAAAATCAGAAAAGAAACAGATAAAGCACTACGCATTTTTAGACTTTGAAGTATTCCCTTTATGTTTTTTTCGTTTTTTATTCTTGTTTCTTCGCTTACGATGCTGCTGTTTAGGTTTGTCGAATCTCGTAAGACTATCTTCCCCAATCCCATTGTTGAAGCTTTTCTTTTCATTAGATTCTAATTGAAGATCCAGAGCGTATTCCTCTAAACTTCCAACAGGTTCATCTTTTTTATTCTTAGCTATTATCTTATTGGCCTGTTCTGGCGTTAAAGTATGCCAGTTCATCCATTCACCTTCATAAGCGTACCAAAGAAGACCTTTGAAAATATCAATTTTCTGACATACCGCTGTACCTTTCTTGGTCTTTAACTTAACGTCAGTTTTTGGAAAAGATTTTAATGCTTCCAGATAAGTATCTAATTCGTAATTAAGGCAGCATTTTAATTTACCGCATTGTCCCGCTAATTTCTGAGGATTCAATGATAATTGCTGGTATCTCGCCGCTGATGTACTTACCGATCTAAAATCTGTTAACCAGGTTGAACAGCAAAGTTCACGACCGCAGGAACCAATTCCGCCTAAACGGGCAGCTTCCTGTCTTAGCCCGATTTGCTTCATCTCAATACGAGTATTGAATTCGCGCGCAAATTCTTTGATCAACTGTCTGAAATCTACACGATCTTCAGCAGTATAATAGAAAGTACATTTTGAGGCGTCTCCCTGGAATTCAATATCACTAATTTTCATGCTCAGTTTGAGCCTGATCGCAATCTGTCTTGAACGCTGCTTGATCTTTTCTTCTCTATCCCGAGCTTCCTGCCAGACATCAATATCTTTCTGGGATGCCTTTCTATAGACTTTTAAAACCTCACCTGAATTTGGATCTTCCTTCTTCTTTTTCATCTGAACTCTCACTAGTTCACCGGTAAGACTTACAATTCCAACATCGTGCCCCGGGCTGGCTTCTGTAGCCACCACATCACCGATACTTAAACTTAAGTTCTCTGAATTTTTAAAGAAGTGTTTACGGCCGTTCTTGAAACGCACCTCAACAAAATCGAAAGGTTCTGCACCTCCCGGAAGGGACATATTAGAAAGCCAGTCAAAAACTGTTAGTTTATTACAACCATCAGTTCCACAGGTTCCATTGTTCTTACATCCTTTCGGCTGACCGTCTTTCCCGGTCGAGCAACTGCTGCAAGCCATATATTATATATATTGAGGAAGTCGCTTTTGTGCATTTATAAACATCATTCTGTCCTGCCCTTAAGGCAATTATTGCAGAATCTCCTTCATCTTCACTGGCATTCTTTCAGCCCACTGCACATTTTTAAAGCACCTCCTTGAGGTTCATAAAAAATTTTCAACAGTAAATATACCAATATTAATTGGCACCACCATTTTAGAAAAGAAACCTATTGCTTAAATCGTAAAACCTCAGACCTTCCTTTTTTGAAGATCTTATTGCTTGCACCTTTTCCCTTTCGAAGCGCTTTTTGTTCTTCGTAGGGTAATGCCGCGATCTCTTTACAGTTATCTGAACAGCAATCATTCATTTTTACAGCGCATTCTTCACACTGAATGAATAGTAAATGACATGCTTCGTTAGCACAATTTACATGAGTATCACAAGGTTTTCCACATTGATGGCAATTTGCGATCACATCTTCTGAAATACGCTCTGAACGACGATGATCAAAAACGAAATTCTTTCCAATAAACTTATTGTCAAGTTTTTGATTATCAACCTGGCGGGTGTATTCAATAATTCCACCTTCCAGCTGATAAACGTTCTTGAATCCACGATGTTTATAATAGGCACTGGCTTTTTCACAACGAATTCCACCAGTACAATACATCACGAGATTCTTATCTTCCTTATGCTCCTTGAGATCTTCTTCAATAATAGGTAATGAATCACGAAAAGTATCCACATCTGGAGTGATCGCCCCCTGGAAATGACCAATTTCACTTTCGTAATGATTTCTCATATCAACTAGAACCGTATTAGGATCACTGATCAATTCGTTGAATCTGGCAGCATCAACGTGCATTCCTTTATTGGTTACATCAAAAGTGTCGTCATTTAAACCATCTGCCACGATTTTATTCCTAACCTTCACTTTCAATTTCAGGAAAGATTTGATATCATGTTCAATGGCAATATTCAAACGAACATTTTCAAGAAAATAGATCTCATCCAGAAATGCCTTAAATTCATTAAAACGAGTTGCAGGAACAGATAACTGTGCGTTAATACCTTCGTGGGCAACATAGATTCTACCAAGAACATCCATCTGGTCCCAGGCAATAAATAAGTGATTCCTGAATAATTCGGGATTTCCGATCTTTGCGTAAGCATAGAAAGAGAGCGTAAGCCTGTCTTCTCCGGCTTCTTCTAAAAGAGCTTCTCTTTCTTTAGCGCTCAATTTATTGTACAGTTGCATGCTATACTAATATTTTAAGTGTTAAAGAAAATTTTTGCAAAGATACATTTTTCAATTAATAGGCCATAAATAGAGAAGAGATAAATAGTTGTCCAAATTTTTGGAATTATTCCATAAAACAACCTTAAGTTTTATTGTATTGCAACAAAACTTATCTTATTTTAGCAGACCTTAATTTCACAATTATAAAATACATTCATGAGCAACGATAAAGAAAAAGACGCGAAACTAAAGGCATTAAAACTCACCCTTGACAAAATGGATAAAACCTATGGTAAGGGAACGGTTATGAAAATGAGCGACCAGGCTGTAGCAGACGTAGATGCAATTTCTACAGGTTCTTTAGGTCTTGATCTTGCCTTAGGAGTTGGAGGATATCCAAGAGGAAGAGTGATTGAAATTTATGGTCCGGAATCTTCGGGTAAAACAACTCTTACCTTGCATGCAATTGCCGAGGCTCAGAAAAAAGGAGGTATCGCTGCATTTATCGATGCTGAACACGCCTTCGATAGATTTTATGCAGAAAAACTGGATGTAGATATTGATAACCTCATCATTTCTCAACCAGACAACGGTGAGCAGGCTCTTGAAATTACAGATAACCTTATTCGCTCTGGTGCAATTGATATTATTGTAATTGACTCGGTTGCTGCACTTACTCCGAAGAGTGAGATCGAAGGAGAAATGGGAGATTCTAAAATGGGTCTTCACGCAAGGTTGATGTCTCAGGCGCTAAGAAAGCTTACTTCTTCCATTAGTAAAACTAACTGTACGGTGATTTTCATTAACCAGTTAAGAGAGAAGATCGGGGTAATGTTCGGAAATCCGGAGACTACGACCGGTGGTAACGCTCTTAAATTTTACGCTTCCGTAAGACTTGATATTAGAAGATCCACACAAATAAAAGATAGTTCTAACAATGTAATGGGTAATAAAACCCGTGTAAAAGTTGTCAAGAACAAAGTTGCTCCACCATTTAAAACTGCTGAATTTGACATTATGTACGGTGAAGGAGTTTCTAAAATTGGTGAGATCATAGATATTGGTGTGGATTACGAGATCGTTAAAAAGAGTGGATCATGGTTTAGCTACGAGGACACTAAATTGGGTCAGGGAAGAGATGCAGTTAAAATTCTGCTGAAAGATAATCCAGATCTAATGGAAGAACTGGAAGAAAAGATAAAGAACGCGATCAAGATCGCTAAAGAATAACATCATAATCCCCGAAAGGGGATTTTTTTTGCTTTTCACGCAACCCTTTTAACAGTTCTGCATCTAAGAGAAAAGCAGAATCAGTATGAAAAGATTGTTTGTATTAGCCCTAAGCATTATCGTAAGCTCTTGCTCATTAGATAATGACACTCCTAATACTTATTATGAATTAGCGGAGATCGTTGGGAACGATCTTCCAGAAGAGCTGGTCTTTGGAGAGACCTATAATGTGGAAGTAGACTATTTACTACCATCTGAATGTAATATATTTCAGGCCCTTGACGCAAGAAGAGGCGGAAATACTCCCAATGAAAGAAGAGATATCTATATATCTGTTGTAACTTCGGTAGTGACGAATGATGGATGTGATCCAGATATTCCCGGAGGTGCAGGTTCCAGTAAATTTTCTATTACAATAGATCAAAATGAACCTTATACGTTTTATTTTTGGACTGGTGTTTCTGGAACAGACCCGGTTTATAATGAAGTTATCATCCCTGTAGTCGAATCGGAAACACCAACTGAAAGCTAATTTATAATTAACAAATACAATTTGTGGGTTTAAAAGACCTGATTTACCGGTGCAAGAAGCATGAGAGAGATGCACAGGAAGAGCTTTACCGACTTTACTCGGCTAAGCTTTTTGGTCTATGTCTTAAGTATTCCGACAATTATCAGCAAGCGCAGGATAATTTACAGGATGGCTTTGTCACTATATTTGAAAAAATAGATCAGTATAAAGACCAGGGATCTTTTGAAGGATGGATGAAGCGGATCTTGATTAATACCGCCCTTCAGAAACACAGAAAACAAAAAGTTTACGGAATTACGAATGAAGAATATCTGCAAGAAGAGGAAGTAGAAGTTGAAACAGACGACCTATCGGTAGATTTTTTATTGAAATGCGTACAGGAATTACCAGACAGATACAGACAGGTTTTCAACATGTATGTGATGGATGGTTATTCGCACAGAGAAATATCGGAAATGCTTAAGATTTCCGAAGGAACTTCAAAATCAAATCTGGCAAGAGCCAGAATGGCTTTGAGGGAAAAAATTGAAAAAAAAGAAAGTATTAGAAATTCGGCTCAATCGTCATGAAGGAAAAGAAAAACATAGACCGGATTTTTCAGGAGAAGTTCAAGGACTTCGAAATGGAACCTCGCGAAAAAGCCTGGGAAAACATTTCGGCCAGACTGGACAAGAAAGATAAAAAGGGACCACTTATTATTCCATTATGGTTTAAGATAGGTGGTGTTGCTGCAGTTCTAGCGATCATCTTGGCCAGCCTGCTATTTACGAATGTACAGAACCCTACTAACGGTGAGCCGTCAGTTGTTTTTGATGAACCTGAGAATTCCACTGATAAGGAAGATTCAATTAAGAACTCTTCTAATGAAGTTTCTGGAGATAAAAACAATTCAGACCAGATCGCATCAGAAAATGAAATCAAGGAAAATTCTGAAAGCGATAAGATGAATTCCAGCTCAAACAACAATTCAAGAGCAAATACTGCAATTGCGGCCGAGAATACTGCAAATAAATCCAATAATAATCCGAATACAATAAAGAGAAATACGGTAAATCCTGAGAACTCGAAAAAGAAAACAAACGCCATTGTTTCTAATGAATTATCAGATAAAAAAGCCATTGAAAATGATACAGACTCTCCTGAGATAATTAATGATTCAGACCAATCTGGAAAAACTGCAATCGCATCCCAGACAGATTCAGAAAAGGCGGCTAAAGATACTATTCCGCAAGAATCCATTTTAAAGGAGGAGAATGCATTAGCTGAAGTTGAAAAGGAAAAAAATCGTGGTGAAGAGGAAGAAACCGAGATCGCGGAAGCAGATACTAAAAAGTTGAGGCTATCTACCTTTGCAGCTCCTGTAATGTATAAGAACTTAGGTAGCGGGAATGAGCTTTCAAACCAACTGGCAAGTAATTCTACATCTTCAGAAGTTACCTTGTCTTATGGTGTGAAGATCGCTTATAAAATCTCAAACAAGCTGAAGATAAGGACCGGTATTAGTAAAATCGATATCAATAAAAATACTCAAGATATTCTGTATTCCCCTTCAGCAATGTCCGCAGGTTTTGAAAACATAAGCCCTGTAGAGGACAATATTGAAATTAGAAGTAATAACAATACTCCTTCGCCTTCGGGTACCGGACCAGCACCTCTGCCGAACTTTGGTGGAGAAAACAATAACAATAGCTTAACGAATTCTATAGCTACACCAGGTGAACTTAATCAGCAATTTGGTTATATTGAAGTGCCTGTTGAAATTGAATATGCCCTGATCGATAAAAAATTCGGCTTGAATATTATAGGAGGTGGAAGTAGTCTTTTTCTTGACAATAATAGGGTTCAACTGGTTTCCGGAGAAATGAAAACCGATCTTGGTGAAGCAACCAATATAAACAGCACGAGTTTTAGTACAAATATTGGGGTTGGAATGGATTACAAGCTAACTGATAAATTCAGTATTAGCGTGGAGCCAATTTTCAAATACCAGATCAATACTTTTGACAGGGTAAATAATGTTCAACCGGTAAACTTCGGTGTTTATTCTGGATTGAGTTTTAGATTCTAGTCCAGCGACGGATTGGTTAATTCCTGATAGATCACCTGGTACGTGCGATCTCGAAGTTTTTTTCTTTCGGTAGGTTCAAGGCCTTCCGTGCAAATAAAGTTATGGATCTTAACTCTTAACTTACCCGGTCCACCCGTAAAGAATTTATAAGAGAATCTTTTCTTTGTATCATGAAAAGTAATGGGTACGATGGGTATCTGGTGTTCAAGTGCCAACCTAAATGCTCCATCTTTAAACTGATCCAGAATTATAGACTGATCATCTGGCACTCCTCCTTCAGGAAAAATACAAACACTATTCTCCTGTTTTAATCTGCGCTGAGCTTCTTCAAAAGCAGCCATTCTACTCTTCTGGTTTTGACGATCTACCAGGATACAAGTTCTTCGGTAGAAAAAGCCGAAAACTGGGATTTTACCTAATTCCTTCTTTCCAATAAATACAAAGGGTTGTTTTATCACGGCTAACATTAACATAATGTCCAGCATAGATGCGTGATTTGCCACCAGCATATAGCTTTTATGCTTTTCAGGAATTTGATCGGCTTCAGTTTGAACTGAAAACCCCATTCCAAAAAGAATGATCCTTGCCCAGATACGGGCGCAGATAAAGAATTGAGGATAAAACTTTTCCGATGAAGTAAATACGATTAGAAAAGGGAGCATTATGAGTATAGGGATGACCATCAAAATGTAGAACCAGATTCGCCATATTAGGATCAGTACCGATTTAATAAAACTCATAGACTTCAAAAGTAGTAAAATGAACCGAGCGAATTCTATAAAAAAATTACCTTTGCATCAAAATTCAAGAAGTCAATGTCCAGAATACTTACAGGAGTACAGAGTACGGGAACCCCACATCTTGGGAACCTTTTAGGCGCAATTATGCCGGCAATTGAAATGGCCAATCAACCAGATAACGATTCCTTTATTTTTATTGCAGACATGCATTCCCTAACTCAAATTAAAGATGCAGAAACACTTAGGCAAAACACCTATTCTGTTGCGGCAACCTGGCTCGCCTGTGGACTGGATATTGAACGCAGTGTATTCTACCGCCAAAGTGATATCCCTCAGGTCACTGAGTTATCGTGGTATTTAAGCTGTTTCTTTCCTTACCAGCGCTTAACCCTGGCTCATTCTTTTAAAGATAAGGCAGACAGGCTGGAAGATGTAAACAGCGGGTTATTCTCTTATCCTATGCTTATGGCTGCAGATATACTTTTATATGATGCGGAAATAGTCCCTGTAGGAAAAGATCAATTACAACATATTGAAATGACCAGAGATGTGGCTTCAAGATTCCATGCAAAAATGGGAGAAGTATTCGTTATGCCTGAAGCCAAAGTCCAGGAAGACACTATGTACATCCCCGGAACCGATGGAGCTAAAATGAGTAAATCTAAAGGCAATACCATCAACATATTCCAGACAGATAAAAAGTTACGTAAGCAGATCATGAGTATCGATACAGATAGTACACCGCTCGAAGATCCTAAAGACCCTGATACCTGTAATGTTTTTGCGCTATATAAGATCATGGCATCAGAAGAACAGATCTCAGAAATGAGAAACAATTATGAAGGTGGCGGATATGGTTATGGTCATGCCAAACAAGCTCTTTTTGAACTTGTAAAAGAAAAATTCCAGGAACCAAGAGAAAAGTATGAATATTACATCAATAATCTCGAAGAGGTTGATAAAGCCTTAGAAATTGGTTCTGAAAAGGCAAAGCTTGTCGCTAATGATGTATTAAAGAAAGTTAGAGCAAAAGCAGGTTACTAAATAACCTCAAACAATTTTCCGGGTAAGGGTCTAATCGCGCCTTTTAGCTCCATATTCAGTAAAAGAGACGCGGTCTTGAAAGTTGGAAGATTACAATTAAGGGATAAGGTGTCTAATTCAGATTTTCCCTGGACTTTCAGGAATTCGTATAATTTCTGTTCATCATTTTCAAGCTCAACAAACAATTGCTTCTGAACAGATCTTTCTTCCTGCTCGACTTCCCAGTTTAGAATATAAGCCAGATCTGCAGATGAGGTTAAAACATGTGCATTCTGAGATTTTATTAAGTTATTACAACCAATACTGAACTTATCTGTTGGTCTACCCGGAACCGCAAAAACTTCCCGGTCATAGGAATTAGCGATATCTGCAGTTACCAGGGCACCACCTTTTTCGGCACTTTCTATTACAATGGTTGCTTCACTTAAACCAGCGATGATACGGTTGCGCTTCAGAAAATTATTTCGGTCAAAATTATCGGTGCTCCAGAAATCAGTATAAAAACCACCATTATCCTCGATATCGCTCATATATTTTTTATGCGATTTTGGATAAATCTGATTTAGTCCATGAGCAAGACAGCCAATGGTTTGAAGTCCGTTCCTGACCGCAGCCTTCTGAGCCGTAATATCTACACCATAGGCAAAACCTGAAATGATCACTGGATCTAGAATCGCAAGGTCTTCAATAAGCTTTTCACAAAATGCGATTCCATGAGAAGTAATTTGCCTCGTGCCCACTATACTAATGATCTTCTTTTTACTTAGATCAATATTCCCGCGAGAAAAAAGCAGAATTGGTCCATCAAGGCAGTGTTTCAATTTCTCTGGGTAAGAATTTTCCTGAAAGTAATCTACCGTGATATTATTTTTTTCAATAAACAACAGTTCTTTCTCGGCATTTTTCAGATGATTAGGATCAAACAATTCCTGAATTCTCACCTTGCCAACACCATCGATCTTCAGCAGATTTGCTTTCTTTTCTTTAAAGATTTCCCTTGCCGTACCAAATTGCCTGATAAGCTTTTTCGCCGTTGTATCTCCCAGATTTGGAATATGTTGCAATGCAAGCGTATAAATAAAGTCTTCAGAATTCATCCAGGTCAATTTGATTAAAATTACAGAAAAAAACATTTGTTAATAAAATTTCTTTGGGTAACTTTATAGCACTGCCAATAACCTATATTTTTGCGACCAATGAATATTTCCAATCACATCCAGGACCTGCTTTATAGATACGAATGCGTGGTGCTTCCGGGCTTCGGCGCTTTCCTTTCACAAAAGCAGTCAGCTTATATAGATAGCGAATCAAACGAATTCTATCCACCAAACAAGGTGA
Source organism: Christiangramia sediminicola (assembly GCF_031344135.1). Taxonomy (NCBI): domain Bacteria; kingdom Pseudomonadati; phylum Bacteroidota; class Flavobacteriia; order Flavobacteriales; family Flavobacteriaceae; genus Christiangramia; species Christiangramia sediminicola. The sequence continues at coordinate 384,232 of NZ_JAVJIU010000004.1, read as the reverse complement.
TTTCCTTTAACAGGCAGTTGATCAAAAATGATGGTTTACTTGCAAATTATATAGCAGAGGTTGAATCTGTAAAGTATAATTCGGCAAACAACATGATCAAGGAATTTGTGTATGATCTGGAAAATTCATTGCAAAATGAAGCTAAGGCAGAATTAGCGAATATTGGGAAATTCTATCTGGACAGCGAAGACAAACTTCAGTTTGAGCCATTTTCAGACATCAATTTCCTTACTCAGTCGTTTGGATTATCTTCTTATAAGACAATTGCTGTTCAAAGAGAAGTATACAAAAAACAGGTTGAGGAAATTGAAGAAAAAGCACCGTTGTTATTTACTCCTGAAAAGAGAAGATCTTCACTTCTTAAATATGCTGCAATCGGACTTATTGCTATTGGTATTTCCAGCTTCGCAGGTTTAAATATTTACAGCAGTCAGGTTTCCAAGCATAATATTGCTGAGCAACAGGAAGCTGAAAATCAACTGCAACAGCAAATTCAGCAGGCTACTTTTGTGATTGATAATCCACTTCCGGCCGTGACTTTTGAAGTTGAAAAACAATCTGGAGATTACCATATCGTTGCAGGTGCATTTAGAGTTGAAGAAAATGCTCACAAAAAGGTTCATGAGCTGAAAGATGCTGGATTTAAAGCCAGGTATATTGGTGCCAACAAATACGGATTGCACCAGGTTGTTTATTCAAGTCATCAAACCAGAAGAGAAGCAATAAATAAACTTTACGAAGTAAAAAGAACAAATGAAGGTGCCTGGCTATTAGTTCAGGAACTGTAATTTAATACTTTGTTAACGGCTTACTCTCACCTATCCTCCTTATTTTTGCAAAAAAATTGACATGGAGGCTAAATCACCAAGCGAATCACGTACTACGTTAACCGATCTTGTTTTACCAAGTGAAACCAATCCGCTAAACAATTTGTTTGGAGGTGAATTACTTGCGCGTATGGATCGTGCTGCGAGCATCGCTGCGAGAAGACATAGCCGTAGAATTGTAGTGACCGCATCTGTTAATCATGTTGCTTTTAATAAAGCTATTCCGCTAGGAAGTGTTGTAACTGTAGAGGCAGTTGTTTCCAGGGCATTTAAGAGCTCTATGGAGATATACATAGATGTTTGGGTAGAAGATCGTGAAAGTGGTCGCAGAACAAAGGCAAATGAAGCTATTTACACATTCGTTGCTGTTGATGAAACCGGAACTCCAATTCAAATTCCAGCATTAAAACCTGAAACCGATCTTGAAAAAGAACGTTTTGATGCAGCTTTAAGAAGAAAACAGTTGAGTTTAGTACTTGCAGGAAAGATGAAGCCCAAGGAAGCTACAGAGCTAAAAGCTTTATTTGAGTAATTAGAAACCTAATTGAATTCCAAGAGAAATAGGAATTCTGGTAGAATTATCAAAATAATCTTCAAAATCGGGAGTAGTTTCAATCCTTAATTTATCATTTCTTATTGCAGCGGCCAGGTAAAAACTCCAGTTTTCATCGAACGTATAACCGAGTTTGGGCTTAGCATATAAAAAGAATGCATCATCGTGAAATTTTCTTCCGAAAGAAGCTTTGTTGGAGTATCTGGCATGTCCAAAGCCCCCAGTGAGATTCAAAAATAATAGGTTGCTAAAGTAGTACTTATAGCCAAGATGAAGAGAAGAGGAAATTATTTTTGTTTCCTGAACTCCCGCAAGATCTTCAGGTTTTGTAGCGGTTGCCTTTAAAAGATCAAATTGAAAACCAATTAGCAAGTTTTTGGTTATCATAAAATCTAGGCCTAACTCACCACCAAAACTCAAATCATAGGCATCTGAAATGAAACCGTCTCCAGTAGAGAAATTTCTATTTACTCCCGCATATACAAGAAATCTATTATATTTTTCAGTTTTTGTGGATATGGAATCCGGCTTTTCCTGTGCTGACAATCTTGAAAATCCTAGAAGAGAAAATAACAGGATGAGCTTAATATTCAACCACATATTCATTCATAGTTTGGTCAATTACGAAATTAATCTCTTGGATGTTATCTGAAAGATGAAGTGGTTCACCAATGCTATAACGTAATTTTATCTCGGTATTCAATAATGTTGTTAAACTTATTACTTTCTCGGTATTTTCTCCAAAAGAACCAAGCCAGGTTTGTTCTTCAGATTCTTCGTATTCCATATTGTATCCTCGAACGGTCCTCCAACCAGGCAGATCACTTACTAACGGAGTAAAAGTTACATATGTATATTCAAAAAAAACCTGCTCTTCAGAACCTGAGGTATTTTGAAAATTCACACTAAATCTTCTGGGAGTACGAATTTGTATCTCCCCAAAATCGAACAGAGGTCCAGCATTGTTCAAAATTGTTTGAACAAGTTCTAGAGAGAAATTCGATTCTTCTGATATATTAGAAATACGTAAGTACATGACCTTGTTTTCCGGCTGGAGAGTTAGAAAATCAAATTGCCCCTGCCCATTGGTAATATCTTCGGCAATAGTTTGAAAATTACTAGTCTTAAATCCAGGAATCTCTATTCCAAGATTTACTTTAGCGTCAGATAAAGCAATATTATTTTCATCTACAAGTTCACCTTTAAACTGGGCTCTTCTATTATCCATGATTTCCACTTCACAACTCAATGAAATTAAATTTAGCAGAAGAAATAGATATTTTTTCATACTTATTAGATGAAAGATTTGTTTAATGGTTGCGTATGAAGTTACATCCTGTAAATCCAGTCTGCAGGATCCATTTTCTGATCGTTTTTATAAAGCAGGAAGTGTAGCGTTGTTTTTCCAGTAGTTCTGCTGGTAGCAACCTTCCCGATTTCCTGTTCTGTAGTTACCCTATCCCCTCTTTTAACATAAACCTCCTCAAGGTTATTATAGATGGTAATAAAATCTCCGTGTCTAACCATTACGGCCTGGTTGGCTCCTTTAACCGCCTGAACTTCACTTACAGTTCCGTTGAAAACTGCCCGGGCTTTACCGTCCTTATCTGTATCTATTCGAACTCCGTTATTATTAACCATTACTGATTTTACCACCGGATGAGGCTGTTGTCCAAATCGCATGGTCACAACACCAGATTGTACTGGCCAAGGTAATTTTCCTTTATTGTTATTGAAATCTGCTGCAAGAGCTTTAGCAGCCGGCGTTAATTCATAAGCACTTCTTGAACTTGAACCGCTTTCTTTATTCGCTTTGGCAATAGACTCGCGTATCATTTTATCAATTGCCCGGTCTATTTCATCGATCTCGTTCTGCTTGGATCTTATCTGTGTAGCGAATTCACCTTCCCTTTTTCGAATGGTCGCCATTAAGGTTTGCTGAGATTTCCTGTTTTTTTCAAGATCAGCCCTTGTTTTCCTGTTTTCAGCAATTAATTTTTCTTTCTCTTCCTTCTGTTCAACCAATCTCGCATTAAGCTGCTGAAGTTCAGCTGTATTCGCCTTGATCTCTTCTCCCTGTTGCTTACGATAATTGGTATACTGCTTCATGTACTGAAGGCGCTTGTATGCCTGTAGAAAGTTTTGAGAAGAAAGCAAAAACATCACCCTGCTCTGTTGGGATTTACTTTTATAAGACTTCTCGATCATTCTCGCATAGTCTTCTTTCAGCTTTTCCAGTTCTTTACGTAACTGACCAATCTTATTGGTATTGGTACTTATTTCTCGCGTAAGTAAGTTTGCCTGCTGATTGGTAAGCTTAATAAGATCTTCGGTACTTTTTATCTGCTGATTAAGATCTTCAACTTGACCTAGAACCGAGCGCTGCTTTTTCTGATTTGAAATCCTAAGTTCATTGATCCGGCTAATTTCATTACGCAATTCTATCCTCCTTTTTTCAAGGTCTTCACGATTGCTTTGTGCATAGGCAAAATTGAGGCCGACGCTGAGAAATAGAATAAATAAAAGGGATCTTGAAAACTTAAGTTGAATCATTTTAAGCTGATTTCTTCGTAACCTGATGGGATATCAAATGGGAAGCTAACTTCCTCGTTAAAACTAATAGATCTGTAGGTAAGGTCAATATTTGTACTTGATCCACCTTCATTTGCGATGATCTTAATATTATCAGGAAATATTAAACCATCCACATTCTGATAATCTGAATATGTCACGGTGAGACTTCGATTATCCTGTTCCTGCGCTAATTGTTGAGCTTCCGCTTTAAAGTTAGCTGGATTTAGTAGAAACATTTTTTTGATAGAAGTGCCATCGTCTTTTACAAATTGAAAACCTCTTGGTGATTGAAGAAAATTATATTCCTCATCGCGAAGGTCATATATTGCCTGTCCTATCAACAAATTCTGAAGTTTCTGAAAATCCAACGGTGTTCCCAGAAAATCACTTACCAGGCTGAAATCCCCATCAAAATAGGTCTGACCTACTTTTTCATAGTAACTCACGCTTGTTGGAGTGATGTAGGCTTTTGCCACTGGAAATCCTAAAATACTAGCGCTCATCCAGATCGCTTTATCCTTTTCCAGTCTGAAACTAAGGTTTACAGATTGAGTCTTTTCATCATCCTGATATACAGCACGTAGTTTCCCGGACGCTGTTTTGAATTGAGTTTCTGAAGTGTAATGTTTTTTGATCACTGAAACTGCTTCAGCATCTTTTGTGGTGATCTTTCCGGCAGATCTACTGCTTCCACAGGAAACAATAAAAACCGAGATCAGGATCAGGGCAAATATTCTATTTAACATCAGTTAATCTCTTTTTTTAAATTTTCTGCCTTACGGCGATACTCTTCAGCTTTATCTGCATTTTTCATACCATGGTAACTTATGGCAAGCTGTGAGTAAAAATCGATTTCCATCATGGTATCATCGATCAGGTAATCCAGACCATCTTTTAAACTTTCCTCTGCATCTTCAAACTGAGAAAGCTTATTCATAGCCACTCCCTGGAAAAGGTAAAGCATGGGTTGCGATGGAAAACTTTCCAGGGCTTCTCCACTCAGTTCCCGCGCTAGTTCAAACTTTCCGAATTCCAACTGCAAAAGAAGTGTATTCTTTGTTAATTCAAAGTTCTCAGGGTTCTCTTTTAATCCTAATTCGAAAAACTTTAACGCATCTTCCCGGTTATTTCTTTTTAGGTAATAACTTCCTAATTGTTCAAAAAGTTTTGGAGCATCTTCCCATTCAGAAAGTTTTCCGGCTACTTCAATTAGATCATCTTCGTATTCCGGGTTTTCCTGAACGAAATTTAAAAAGTCATTCAAAACCTTGAATTTTGATTCCGCATCTATTTCTTCACTTTCAAAAACAATTTTCATTGAAGCCACAGCGGCTTCTGTATCGCCTTTATTCAGATAAAACTTATAAAGAGCCAGATGTGCCAGTGTAGAGCCTGGATTTGTAGCTAAAAGCTCCTCTGCGATCTTAAACGCCTCTTCTTCTTCACCGTTTTCGCTGTAGATATAAATAAGATTGAGATAATTCTGTTCTACTTCAGGATTGTCTGTAATTCCTTGCTGCAAGTTCTGGATCTGTGCTCCAGTATTATTAGTTCTGGCGAAGATCTGTCGTCTTAGAGAGTTTCGATAAGAATTTGCACCGAGTTTTTCATCTAACTCGTCCAGCAAACCTAAGGCCTTATCATAGTCTTCATTCAGTAAATAGAGATTGGCAAGGTCTTCCTTATAAGATTCATCAAATAGAATAAGCTTTTTCAAAGTTGCGATGGCGCCCTCAAAATCCTCAGTCATTCCATAGGTCTGGAATAGAAATACCAGAATAGATTCCTTTTCTGGTTCCAGTTCGCTGGCTTTTTTAAAATTAGAAATTGCCTGGTCAAACTTTTCCAGTTCACGGTAATTTTTTCCAAGTTCGAAATAGACTACCGATTTTTCGGTATCAAGGGCAAGACATTTTTCTAAAGCCGTGATCGCTTTTTCATAATTTTCAATGCCTTTTTGTTTAAGAGCTGCAAAGAATAACTCTTGGAACTCATCACTTACATTACCAAGATCATCCTGGTTAACATCCTGAAACGGCTGCGGAATCTCCTGCGATCTTGCAGGAAATGCTAGCAAAGCCATTATTAGGATGATAAACAGGTTTTTCATTTTAATTCTTTATTCTAATACAGAATAGTCACCAATGCTAATTTGGGTGAAATCTCCATCAAATCTAGCATGGTTACCAATCATGGCATTATCAAGTTTTGCATTTTTCACATCTGCAAAAGTCTGGATAAGGCTATTTTTAATCGTTGAATTTTCAATCTTAGTTCCGTCACCAATTGAAACATTCGGACCAATTTTCGCATTGATCAATTCCACGTTCTCACCAATGTAACAAGGTTCTGTAATTTCAGAATCTTTGATCTTAACTGAATCTGAGATTAGCTTCTCACCGTCCTGGTGAAGAAAATTCAGCATTCTTCCATTAGTTTCTACAGTAACATTCTTATTACCGCAGTCCATCCATTCATCAACCTTTCCAGGAACAAATCTTAGACCGTTCTTACGCATGGCTTCAATCCCATCATTGATCTGGTATTCCCCACCACGGGTTAACTTTGCATCAAGAACGTTCTGAAGTTCATTCTTCAACACTTCAACATCTTTGAAGTAATAGATACCGATAACTGCTAGATCTGAAACAAATTCTTCTGGCTTTTCAACAAGATCTGTAATCTCGTTATTCTGGTTCAATTTAATTACTCCATAAGCCGAAGGGTTCTCCACTTTCTTCACCCACATCACAGCATCTGCCGATTTATCAAGATTGAAATCTGCCTTGAAAAGGGTATCAGCATACGCAACTACCGCAGGACCTGTAAGTGATTCCTTGGCACACATGATCGCATGACCGGTTCCAAGAGGTTTATCCTGATAATAGATCGTTCCTTTAGCCCCAAGACTGTTTGCGATCTTCATCAGGTCTTGCTCTACCTTTTCTCCAAAATCTTCACCTATGATAAATGCAACTTCATCAATCTTTTCATCAAGAACCTTTGCAATATCTTCCACCAAACGATGTACGATTGGTTTCCCCGCTATAGGAATTAACGGTTTTGGCACAGTTAAAGTATGTGGACGAAGTCGTGAACCACGACCTGCCATTGGTACAATAATTTTCATTTTTACTTTTTAAATTAATTCTTATTTGTGTCCTGTACTTCCAAATCCTCCGGCTCCACGTGAAGTTTCACCAAGGATATCTACTTCGTTCCAGGAAATATGTTCATGTTTCGCAATGACCATTTGAGCGATTCGCTCTCCATTGTTCACTACAAATTCTTCATTAGACAAATTTACAAGTATCACCCCTATTTCTCCCCGATAATCAGCATCAATTGTGCCGGGAGCATTAAGTACTGTGATTCCTTTTTTAGCTGCTAAACCACTACGAGGTCTTACCTGAGCTTCAAAACCCAGAGGTAACTCCATGAAAAGACCTGTTTTAATTATAGCTCTTTCCAACGGCTTTAGGGTTATAGGCTCTTCAATATTTGCTCGAAGATCCATCCCTGCAGAAAAATCTGTTTCGTAATGCGGCAATTTATGGGCCGACTTGTTTATAATTTTAATCTCCATTATTTAAGATTGTATGATTTTGAGAATTTGTTCTTTTTCTGAAAAATAAACTATTCCGATAAAAAGTAATAGTAACGGTATTCCCACAAAATAATTTCCGGGAAAAACATAAAACGAAAGCGCTGAAATGATCACCGAGAGCATTAAATATCCACCAATCCGCTTGATATCGTAAGGTACAGGATAGTACTTTTTTCCGAGGAAATAAGAAACGAGCATCATGCTGCCGTAAGCCACTAGAGTTGCCCACGCGGCCGCTATAAAACCCAATACAGGAATTAGCACCATATTTAAAGCAATAGTTATAATGGCTCCAAGAATTGAAATATACATTCCTGTGCGCGTTCTATCAGTAAGTTTATACCAGACTGAAAGGTTATGATATATTCCAAGAAACAGGTTCGCTAACAAGATAATAGGAACGATACTGATGGCCATCCAATATTCCGGATCTCTAATTACAAGACTCTTGAAAAAATCTATAAAGCAAACCAGAACCAGGAAAATAAGGCTGCCGGAAATAACGAAATACTTAAGAATATCGGCATAGGTTTCCCGAGCATTCTCCTTTTCTGCATGGTTAAAGAAAAATGGTTCTGCTCCCATCTTGAATGCCTGCACAAAAATGGTCATGAAAACCGCCAGTTTATAGCATCCTGAATATGCTCCCATGATCTCGTCTGAGATCATATCCTTAATTAATAACTTATCCAGGTTTTCATTAATGACAAATGCGATACCGGCAACCATTATGGGCCAGCCATACTTCCACATCTGTTTAAAAATGCCAAAATCGAAACTGATCTTCGTTTTAAAAAAATAGGGCAGTAATAGTAAAAATGTGACTGCACTGGCCGCCAAGTTGGCGATGAATATATATCCAACAATATCCTTAGGCCCGTAATTATCTAAAATTAGCTGTGGTGCGAATTGCGGATAGTCTCTCACAAACCAGAGAAAATACAGATTTAGAAGAACTACAATAAGAATATTGATCACCTTGATCCCGGCAAATTTAATTGGTCTTCCGGTTGCTCTTAAATAAGCAAATGGAACAACAACCAAAGTGTCCAGAACTATAACACTGAAAAGTAACTGGAAATAAAACGGATCCAGATCCAACAAAGCGATTAATTGATCCTGGAAAAGGAAAACACCAACCGCGAATAAAATAGTGCTTACTGTAAGAGCTATGAACGCAGTAGAAAACACATTAGATTTTTCCTTCGCCTTGCTAAAGAATCTGAAAAAAGAGGTTTCCATTCCGTATGTAAGCAGAACATTAAAAAATGCTGCCCATACATAAAATACAGTATTCACTGAATATTCTTCTGCAGGTAAGATATCTGTATGCAACGGCACCAGAACAAAATTCATCAGTCTGGGAAATACCGTTGCAAAACCGTAAATAAGAGTGTCTTGAAAAAATCTTTTTAAAGTACTCAACAGGAGCAGGTTGGTTTATTACAAATATCTGAATAAATCAGGATTATAAAAGCTTTCGCTTTATTCCTTTTCCACAATTCCTGTTAGCTTGTAGTATCTCATCTTATCATTTTGAGTGAAAACAAGAATGGCTTCATCTTCATCTATAGAAAACGGGCTTTCCTCTGGTAATTGTGGTGGTTTGTTTCCATATTCCTTTTTAGGATCTTCATCCATTACCATATCACCGCTTCCCATGCGGAAATTTGCCACATAAAGATTCGGCTTTTCTTCACTTTTTTTAAGAGGAGATTTCATTCCGTGAAAATACACAGCATCCATAGTGATTCTCTCATCCTGAATTACAGCTACCGGAATATTCAATTGAATTCCATCTGAATTATAGGTATAAAAGACTTCATTGAACTGCGCAGGCGCCCGTTCCTGAAGATCTTTATTGCTTCCGCAAGAAGCAAAAACGGTTAATATAAATATTCCCGCCATTAAGTGTATTACATTTTTCATATCGTCTGTTTTTTAGATTTGAAGTTATAAAAACAAAACCCATACCAAATAAAAAAGCCCTCTAAAAAGAAGGCTTTTTTGTTCGTTGTTCTGAATTTACTTCAGACTTACTTTTATCCGTTAAGAGCTTCTGCACCTCCAACAATCTCAAGGATCTCATTGGTAATCGAAGCCTGTCTAGCTTTGTTGTATGATAATTTAAGATCATCTCTAAGCTCCTTAGCGTTGTCTGTAGCCTTATGCATCGCAGTCATACGCGCACCATGCTCTGCCGCAAAAGAGTCTCTTAGCGCTTTAAATAGCTGCATTTTAAGAGATTTAGGGATTAGATCTTTAACGATCTCAAGTTTTGAAGGTTCAAAAATGTAATCCAGTTGCTTATTATCTTCGCTTTCAAATTTTTGAATAGGAAGTAATTGCTCATCCATTACATATTGAGTAGCCGCGTTCTTGAACTGGTTGTATACAACTTCAATTTTGTCATATTTTCCGTCAAGGAACAATTGCATTAACTCTTCTGCAATTTCAGATACATTTTCAAAGCTAAGATCATCGAAGATCGCGTTATCGTTCTTGTAAACATTAAAGCTCTTCTTAAGAATATCATTTCCCTTTTTTCCAAGAGTTAAAAGATCTACATCTTTTCCCTGATATTCTTCCTGAATCTTAGTTTTTACCTTCTTGATGATGTTGGTGTTAAAAGCCCCGGCCAAACCTTTGTTAGAGGAAATAGCAACGATAAGAACTTTATTCACCTCACGCTCTTCAGCAAATTTGCTCCCAGAGTCATCATCCAGAGTAGCACTTAAATCCTGTAGCAACTGAGTCAGCTTTTCGGAATAAGGTCTCATAGATGTAATTGCATCCTGAGCCTTGCTCAATTTTGCAGCCGACACCATTTTCATGGCGCTGGTGATCTGCATCGTTGAGGAAACCGAAGTGATCCTGCTACGTAATTCTTTTAAGTTTGCCATTTGTTATAATTATAAATTCAAAATCTAGTAATCCTGAATTTTAAATTTAGTTCTTGTATTTAGACGAAAGTTCTTTAGCAGCCTGAGTTAATGTATCAATTACTTCATCAGTTAATTTTCCTGCTTTAAGAGTATCTAGCGTATCTCTGTGCTTAGCATCAAGATATTCTATATAATCTCTTTCAAACTCTCTTACCTTCTCTACAGGCACATCTCTCAATAAGTTTTTAGAACCTGCGTAAATGATCGCGATCTGGTTTTCTACCGGGTAAGGATCGTTTTGTCCCTGTTTAAGGATTTCCACGTTACGCTTACCTTTTGAGATCACGTTCATTGTAGCTGCATCAAGGTCAGATCCAAACTTCGCAAACGCTTCAAGTTCGCGATACTGAGCCTGGTCAAGTTTTAATGTACCAGCAACTTTCTTCATAGACTTGATCTGAGCCGAACCACCCACACGAGATACAGAGATACCCACATCAATCGCTGGACGAACACCAGAGTTAAATAAATCTGAAGTTAAGAAGATCTGACCATCGGTAATCGAAATTACGTTGGTTGGAATATAAGCTGAAACGTCACCGGCCTGAGTTTCGATAATTGGAAGAGCGGTAAGTGACCCGCCACCTTTTACCTTGTCCTTAAGAACATCAGGAAGGTCGTTCATTTGCTTTGCAATCGTATCATCAGCAATTACCTTAGCCGAACGCTCAAGAAGTCTTGAGTGAAGGAAGAACACATCCCCAGGATATGCTTCACGTCCCGGTGGACGACGAAGTAAAAGGGACACCTCACGATATGCAACCGCCTGCTTAGAAAGATCATCATAAACAATCAATGCAGGACGACCTGTATCTCTAAAGTACTCACCAATCGCTGCACCTGCGAAAGGAGCATAAACCTGCATTGGAGCAGGATCTGATGCGTTTGCCGCAACAATAGTGGTGTAAGCTAAAGCACCTTTATCTTCTAATGTTTTAGCGATAGCTGCAACCGTAGAAGCTTTCTGACCAATAGCTACATATATACAATATACTGGCTCACCAGCATCGTAAAATTCTTTCTGGTTAAGAATGGTATCGATACAAACAGTGGTTTTACCTGTTTGACGGTCACCAATCACCAACTCACGCTGACCTCTTCCTACCGGTACCATCGCATCGATAGATTTAATACCAGTTTGAAGTGGCTCAGTTACCGGCTGACGATAGATAACTCCAGGAGCTTTACGCTCTAGTGGCATTTCAAAAGTCTCACCTTCAATTGCACCTTTACCATCAATTGGAGCTCCAAGTGTATCAACCACACGGCCAACAATACCTTCACCAACATTGATAGAAGCGATTCGCTGAGTTCTTTTTACAGTAGAACCTTCTTTGATCTCTTTTGCAGGACCTAAAAGTACTACCCCAATATTGTCTTCTTCAAGGTTAAGAACGATCCCTTCCAGACCGCTTTCAAACTGAACCAATTCTCCGTACTGAGCATTAGCCAATCCGTAAACGTTAGCAATACCGTCACCTACGGTTAGAACGGTACCTACTTCGTCTAGAGAGGCCTTGGATTCAAAACCTGATAATTGTTGTTTTAATATTGCTGATACTTCAGCAGGATTTACTTCTGCCATAATTATTCAAGATAAAATGGAACGCTAATGCGTACCGGTTTTAATTAAATTTTTGAAACGTATGTGTTGTCTTTTAATTCTCTTTTTAGTCTTGTAAGATTTCTTGAAACACTTGCATCATACTGCAAATCTCCCACTCTTAAAACAAAACCACCGATGATGCTATCATCTACGATGCTTTTAAGACTGGCTTCTGAACCTGTTAATTCTTTCACCTTGGCAAGAATTACAGTTTCAAGTTCTTTATCTAGAGGTACCGCAGTTGTAACAACAGCCTGCCGTACATTGTTCATTTCATTAAATAAAATGATATACTGTCTTGCAACAATATGTAGAATCGAAATTCTTCCATTCTCCAACAGAATATCAATTGCACCTTTGGTAACTGCATCAAGATCCTTGAAAATTTCAAGTAAAGCGCTTTTCTTGATACTATCTTTTACTACAGGACTGGTAAGCATATTTTCAAGATCCCTGCTGTTTAATACAGTTCTTGAGATAGAGATCATATCCTTATTTACAGCTTCCGCCGAATTCTTATCCTTTGCTAAAGAAAGGATCGCCTTTGCGTAACGTTGTGCGGCTCTGGTTCCTCTCATAACTTAGTTTAGCTTAGCATCACCAATCATCTTTTCGATCATCTGGTGTTGTTCATTTTTGTCTGAAAGCTCTTTGCGAACGATCTTTTCAGCGATTTCTACTGAAAGTTCCGCAACTTGATTTTTCAATTCAGCCATTGCAGATTGCTTTTCAAGCTCAATGCTTCTTTTAGCGTCTGCAACGATCTTATCAGCTTTTACTTTAGCTTCTTCAGAAGCATCGGTAATCACTTTTTCTTTTAACTCACGGGCTTCTTTAAGAATTGCATCTCTTTCTGCACGAGCTTCTTTCATCAGTTGCTCATTATCAGATTTTAGATTCTGCATTTCCTTACGTGCATTTTCAGCTGAAGCCAACGCATCGTTTATAGACTGTTCCCTGTTTCTTACTGAATTAAGAATAGGTTTCCAGGCGAATTTCGCCATAAGGAAAAGCAATACTAAAAACACGATGGTTTGCCAGAAGAACAAGCCAATTTCGGGAGTTATTAAATCCATAGTTTTAAAAAATAATAGTTAGAAACATCATTTAAAGAAGTCCTTTCGCAACCAACCGTTGCGAAAGGGACTCTTTGAAATTAATTATCTTAATACACCTAATAAAGAGGCAACTACTCCAAAAAGAGCAACACCTTCTACAAGTGCAGCAGCGATAATCATAGCTGTCTGGATTTTTCCAGAAGCTTCTGGCTGACGTGCGATAGCATCCATGGCAGAACCACCGATTTTACCAACACCTACTCCGGCTCCAAGAACCGCTAGTCCAGCTCCTAAAGCTGCAAGACCTACATACAATAATTCCATAGTTGAAAAAATTAAAAATTAAAATTAATGATGTTCATGTTCCTCAACTGCCATCCCGATAAACAGGGCAGACAGAATCGTAAAAATAAACGCTTGAAGGAATGCTACTAACAATTCCAATACTGTTATAAATAAGGCAAACGGAACCGAAACTCCGGCAATACCTGCATTTTCTAAAATAAAGATCAACCCGATCAAACTCAGGATGATGATGTGACCCGCAGTGATGTTCGCAAATAAACGAATCATAAGTGCTGCCGGCTTAATAAGCAATCCAAGTCCTTCCACAACTGCAAGGATTGGTTTTACCCATGTAGGAATTCCTGGCATCCAGAAGGTATGCTTATAGAAATCCTTATTTCCGTTAAAGATCATGATCAACATTGTGAAAAGACCTAAGGAAACTGTGACCGCGATATTCCCAGTTACGTTTGCCGCACCAGGTAAAAGACCCATTAAGTTCGTGATCCAGATAAAGAAGAACACGGTTAATAGGAATGGCATAAATTTCATATACTTTTTCTCCCCGATTTGAGGAATCGCAATATCATCTCTTACGAAAAGCACTAAAGTCTCAAGTACATTATTGAAACCTTTCGGAGCATGTTCGTTCTTCTTGTGGTGTCTAGCTAAACCAACTGAAAAGAAAAGGATCATAAGAATCACAGTAAGAAACATTGCTGCAACGTTTTTTGTGATAGAAAGATCCCATGGTTTAGATGCGTTTACTGGATGATGCTCAGCATCAAATTCAACAGCATCTGCACCTGCATCCAATTTGTAAATATCTTCGTGTAAATTAACAAAGCGCATTCCATCTTTTTCCACTACATGATGCCCTTCAGTATCATGATGAAATTCGCTAGACATGAAAGTTACCAGCCCACCATCTGTATAAAGGATCACCGGCAACGGAAGTGTAACTGAACCATCCCCTTCTCCAAAGAAATGCCAACCGTGAGAATCACCAATATGATGCATGATCATCTCGGTTGCGTTAAACTTTTCTTCAGCTTCCTGAAGTGACGTTTCCTCCTTCTCATGTTCCTGAGCAAAAGAAAATAATGGGGAAATAGTAAATGCTATCGCAAAGTACAAGCTAATCACTAAAGATTTCCGTGCTGTCATAGTACCTGTTCTACTTAAAATTATGGGCTCTAAATTTCCGTGCAAAGGTATACTTTTAATTTTTATCTGAAAGCCCGCCGTATATTTTTTTAGGTGTTTCGGCAATTTTAACGATTTTACTGAAAGACAGCTCGTTATTTAATATTTATGAGCTTTACAGCATAAATAGTTTCGAAAATCAGATATAAAAAATATGGGATAAAAAATGCAACCAGATCCAGAAATGGATTGGGAACATCGTTAAGCATCATAGGCAAAAGGAAGAGCACTGCTGCAAGCATCTTCAGAAGACTGCAGGCCATAAAAGCAAAACCAGTTTTATCACTAAAAGATCTGTTCACAAAAACCAGAGATAAATAAATTAGAAAGGTTGCCAGGATATGAAACGAATAGATCGCGATCGTTGAATAGTAAAATTCAATCTCCAGTAAATAATTGACCACGGTAAATTGAATGATAAGAAGTAAGATCGAAAACGGGATAAAAGTTTTAAGGAAAGGAATTAGTTTGTCTTGCATTTATTCGTCTTCATTCAGATTTTTAACCGACCTATATACCTGGTAAAGAGCTATAAAAACTCCCAGTAAAGAAAGTGAAATGGTATAAGCCGAGTATTTATTTGGAAATTTGCCGTCCAGCCAGATTCCTAGAAAAACTCCAACTGCGATAATAATGCCCATTTGAAAAGCAATATTTACGAAGCCAAGGTATTTGTTACGCTGATCTTTTTTCATTTTCTTTTGGTAGCGGCTTAACTCCTCCACTCATTTCGCAGGTTGCGTTGAAAACAGCGCCTGGTTCTACCGCAAGTTTACCGGCTACAACTTCACCTTCAATATTTGCAGGACTTCTAAGGCTCAAAGTTCCTTTTACGAACAGTTTACCTTTAAAATTTCCTTCGATATCTGCATTTTCACATTCCAGAGTACCATTGATCAAACCTCCATTACTAATTACCACTTTGCCCGGGGTCTTTAAACTTCCCTCAAGAGTACCTTCTATTCGAAAGCATCCTTTTCCGGAAATTTCGCCGGTAATAAGGGTGCCGGCAGCAATTCTATTTTGTTCGTTTTGATTTGATGTAGGTTTGGTCTTTTTGGTCTCAGAAAACATATGTAGCAGGGTTTAATAGTTGTCCATGTAATTTCTTAAATTTTTCTTAATTTGTACAATTCTATAATTTTCTGCGGACATTACAAAAGCTTCCCCTGCAATTTTATATTTTTTATTTTCTCGTAATAATTCCTGATAACCCAAAGCCTTGGATTTACTGGTTAATCCATGAACTACAATAAAACTTCGGTCAATATCATAAATGTCGACTGAAACATTTAAGTCATTGTAGTCTAATTCTGATAGAGATTTTTTAATAGTTTTAACGATTTCCTCATTTTTCTCTACCTCATCATTACTTATGGGATAGATCAATTTGTAATTATTCTGAAGACTATCTTTTACAAATTCTAATGTCTTTAAGTCAGGGATCGTTCTATTGATGATATCCTGCGCACTCTGACCTTCTTTGGTTTGAGGATAAGTAACCGCAACATAGTTTAGTGCCTGCTCATAAGCATCTACTCCCATTAATCTTGCCGTAGCCCTGGCTTTCAGCAATTCAAATTTTGGAACCATAGGATCTCCTGTAAACTGCTGCACATACTCATTAGATTTACTGATCACTTCCTCAAATTCCTGAGCCTCATATTGACGGAACAAATTATTGTAAAGCACTTCAGGACTATTTTCATCCCTTTGTATGCTTTCAGGATTATTGATAAAAGCAGCATACCTGGAATCAGCATAATTCTGAAGAATATCATTCCTCATTCGTTGTTGCTCATCCAATCTATTCTGAGCACCGTAAATTTTATACAGGTTATATTTCGCCGGTAAAATTAAACGTTGCTGGGGATCGTTACCTAGCAAGAATTCCAGTCTTTTTGCTGCCAAATCATATTCAGCATAATTCTCATTATAAATAACCCCCAACTGGTAATAAGCCAGATTCTGCTGTGTGGCCAGACTATCTAATACCAACTGTTCTGTTGGAATCTGGTTTATATAGGTCATAGGGTCGTAAAGAGGATCGTTATCCAGATTGATGTCCATCAACCTTTCCTGGGCATTCGTGGAGCTTTGATTCAATGCTGTCGAACCCCATCTCCAATTATCAGCCAGTTCCCTGCTTCCCCAAACTCTTAAGAATTCCTGAGCTCCTTTTGAAACTCTTAATAGATTGTAAAAGTAAAAGGTATTGCCAGAATTATTAGGCCCGGCAGGAGGCACATTGGCAGACGGAAAATTATTCGAGGCGCCAATACTTGCAGTATAAACCGGCAACTCGCCAGCTTCAATATTCTTTAGAGCCTTTTCTTTTAGTGCATCTGTATATTCTGTAAAATAAGTGATCCTGTCATCTTCTGAAAGAGCCGTTAACCTTAAGATGCTATCAGTTTCTTCAGCGATCTGTTCGTACTTGATCACATCATCAAGATTAGTTCTTTTCTTTTTGATGGTTCTGTATTCCAGAAGATCTGGTGACATATAGGTAAGTGTACTATCGAAGTATTTTCCAGCATTTTGATATTCGGCACGGTCAAAATTGATGTTCGCCAAGATTTCGTAATTAATAGACTTCAGATAAATATCACTCGATGGCGCCCTAAGAGATTTGTTATAATATTCCAGGGCAGTTTCTGTAGAATCAATTCTGGAATAATATTCTCCAAGCTGAAAATAGATCTTATCAAGATAGGGCCTATTCTCTCTATCTTCTTCCAATTCGGTTAAAAGATCAAGTAAATATTGATTGTTTCCAGAGTTGAAATCAAAATTTCTCGCTTTCTGGACCTGTGCGTTTACGTAGTAGATTCGCGGCGATTTTCTATGCAGCTCTATCACCCTGTCAAAAGCTGCATTCGCTGTGGCAGTTTCTCCCAGTCTGTTATGAAGCTGACCAAGAATATAGTAATATCTACCTTCTTCCGCTTTTACATCGGTAAATTCTGCTGCATTATTTAAAGGTGAAACAGCGCTGTCTTCATATTTTAGATTGATATAAGCCTGTGCTAAACTTGCATTAGCATCGGCAATATCCTGATCTTCCAGTCGATCTGAATCCAAAATCTTCTTTAGATTTTTTATCGCCAGCTTTTCATTCCCGATCCTAATATTCGTTTTTTCACGCCAGATCCTGGCATTATTGATATTATCACTCGCCGGATAACGATAAAGGATATAATTGAACGCATCTAGAGCGGGAATAAATCTCTGGTCAAAATATCTTGCTTTCCCCAGAAGTAGGTAAGCCTCATCCATTTGGGGATTTCTTTCCTTACCGCTTATCTGCATGGAATGTTTTTGAATAGCTTTTACCGCCTTCTCTTCTGCCCTTCCAAAATTCTGGTTACGAACACTATCTGGAAGCAGGATCTTTTCATCCACATTCATTCTTTCAACAGGCAGAATGTCCCAGTAATTATCGGTATAGTTCTGATTGATCTCTTCACGTCCCTGTTCAAGAGCGATCTCTCCGTTATACAAGGTATTGTATTCAGCAGTTACCGCGTGATAATTCCTGTTAATGAAAGTGTCCTTCTTCCTGGAGCAGCTGAAAATGGCCACAGAAAGTATTAGAAAAAGTGTAATTCGAGTAAACGTATTCAAAATGAACCAATTGTGGGTATCATGAATAACTTTGATACAACTAGTTTAGTATGTAAAAGTAAACTTCTTTTTCTAAAGTCCAATAAGAGTCTGCCTAGCCTTCGGCAATTTCACGTGAAAAATATTCTTTAAGTTCGTTGAGCGTAGCTTCTGAAGTTTCCATATCACGAACAATCACTCCGCGATCCAGCACGACGATTCGCTCGCAAACCTCAGTAACATGGATAAGGTCATGACTTGAAATCAAAACCGTTGTACCACTTATATTAGAAAGTTCTTTCAGCAACTTTTTTAACCTTATCTGCGTTGTTGGATCGAGGTTGGCAAAAGGTTCATCAAGAATCACCACTTCCGGGTCTCCGATAAGGGCTGCTACAATTCCAACTTTCTTCTGGTTTCCCTTAGACAGATCGCGCAGGTATTTTTTTCTGCCTATGATCTCTCCGTTGAAGAAATCTTCAAATTGACTCAGAAATGAATCTATATCAGCTTTATTTCTATTACGAAGGTCGCCTATAAAGTAGAAGTATTCTTCTGGCGTAAGATAACCGATAAGGAAACTTTCATCTATAAAAGACGAAGTAAAAGGTTTCCATTCTTCACTCTGACTTACCGTGATCTCATTATTGAAAATATTCCCGGTTGTTGGCTGAATGAGGTCTAGAAGTAAACTAAAAAAGGTCGTTTTCCCTGCTCCGTTATTCCCAACAAGACCAAAATTCTGTCCCGATGGGATATCAAGATGCTCAATATCCAGTACTTTATTTCCGCTATATACTTTTGAAAGGTTGGTTGCTGTAATCATGGTAATTTTTTTAGTCTCCTTTTTGTTTGAATCCTTCAATGGTTACGTACTTTCTTTTTCGATATTGCTGAACAAGAAATGTAAGTATGGTTGATCTCAATATTAATCCTATGAGTCCTAAGCCTGCTATTAATGCGATGGCAGATTCATAATTGACAAATTTGTTCATTAGCCAGAAAAAGAATATTGGCAGTGTTAATAATGGTAAACTCACCAACCACTGACTAGCTCCGGTCCCCTGATAATTCATAAACGGACTTTTATCCAGATCTATGGCCTTTTTGTTGAAGGAACCTGCAAATAACAACATTGGAACATTTACGCCAATGTTATAGATCGCACAGGCAATATTGAGCAGTAAAATATTCCATCCAAAATAAATATAAGGCGTGGTTAGTATCGCTAAAACCCCTATACTAAAAGTAATGAGCATCATTTTTGACGCCAGGTATTGCCTTAAAGGTATATTCTGAGCCATGATCATAGGGTAGTATAACGCATCCCAGGAAGGAACAAACTGCCCGAAATTTATCATGAAAATACCCGTCATAAAGATTCCCACAAAAACAAAAAATGCCGGCATATCCTGGTAGGCATCGTTTGGGTAAAATATCATTCCGTAGCCTAAGATGATAAGTGAAAGATAGATAGTGGTCTTTGGTCTTTTATTTCTCCAGATAAGTTTAAGGTCCTGCTGAAGAAAAGGGGCAATACTTCCAAATCTTTTGGTCCAGCCGAATTCCTTCGTATTTACCGTTTTGGTTTTGCCTTTGAGTCCGGCGTCCAGATAAAATTTCCCTGAAAGATTTTTAAAGTTCCATAAATAAAGCAAAAGCAGTATTACAACTGGAGCTATTGCAAGAAATGGATGATTATACAAGTAATTGAAAACCTTGCCTACATAATCTGTAATCTGAAAAATATCCAGGTAATCTAAAAGAGCTAGAACAAGTCCAACAATTATTACCGGAATTAGAGCTTTCAGGTTTTCAGTAAAACGTTTTTTTATGATGAAGTTGAGATAATTGACACACAGGATCGTGGCATATATTGCGATCATCCATCCAATCATGTTACCCACGGGATAGTCTTCCTTTAGAATACAAAATAGTCCGAAAGGCACTAGTAATAGAAGAGGGAGAAAATTGTAAAAAGAGAAAAGTGACTTGACAAGAACAAAGTTCACAACCTTGGTTTTCTTAATAGGAATCACCATTAAAGGTTTGATATCTACTACCGGTAAGGTTTGCAATAAAAACCTGAAAAGGAGCTCGAACATCAGATAAACCAGGAAAAAGCTGTTCACTACTTTTAAAGGGTTTTTATCTGGATAAATCTCTTTTAACATCGGAAACATAGCTATTCCCAGGAAAAAGAACATCGCTGAAAAATATAAAGCCAAAAAAGCCATCAGGATTTTTAAACCTAAACTTTTTCCAAGACTGGCAGATCTTAGAAAGGATTTCCACTCCAGCCAGATAAATTTATTGAACATAAAAAACGCTATTTATTCCATTGGTATGGAAATTTAAACTTTTGTTACATTTCTAAAACAACCATACTTTGTATTTTTGCGCACAAATAAAAAATAATGAGTCAGTTCTATCCGCTAAAAATAAAGGAAATAATTCGCGAAACATCACAAGCGGTAAGTTTATCTTTTGAGATCCCTGCAAACCTGAAAGAGGTATTCAACTTTTCTTCAGGACAGTATATTACTATTAAAACCGAGATTGATGGTGAAGAATTAAGACGGGCATATTCTCTTTGTAGCGCTCCTAATTCTGAAGATTTCAAAGTAACGGTTAAGGAGGTTGAAGGCGGAAAATTTTCAGTAATCGCCAATAATAAATTAAAAGCTGGAGATGTTCTAGAGGTTCATCCACCAGAAGGAAAATTCACTTTTACACCTGGAGACAACCCAGGAAACTATGCTGCCTTTGCCGCAGGAAGTGGAATTACCCCTATCCTTTCTATCGTGAAATCTGTTCTTCGTGATGAACCTAATAGCAAGTTCGTGCTTACTTATGGTAACAAGACAGTAGACGACACTATTTTCTTTAAGGAACTGTTAGAATTACAATCTAAATTCCCGGACAGACTTTTTGTAGAGTTTATCTATAGTCGAACTCGCGAAGAGAATTCACATTTTGGAAGAATCGAAACCAGCACGGTTAACTATATCGTGAAAAATAAGTTCAAGGATCATCCATTTGACAGGTTCTATATATGTGGCCCTGAAGAAATGATCAATCACGTTTCTGAAGTTCTGAAAAATAACGGAGTTAGTGAAGATGAGATCTTATTTGAACTTTTTACCACAACTGCGGAAGAAAAGGAAATTGAAGGTAATACTGACGGACTAACGGCTGTTACGATAATGGTTGATGATGAAGAATTTTCATTTTCTATGGACAGAAAAGCTGTAGTTCTCGATGTTGCATTGGAAAATGACATCGACGTTCCATATTCCTGCCAGGGTGGAATTTGCAGTAGCTGTATGGCCAGAATTACTGAAGGTAAAGCCGAAATGAGTAAAAACCAGATCCTAACAGATGAAGAGATCGAAGAAGGTTTTATACTTACATGCCAGGCTCATCCAACCACTCCAACTTTAAAAGTAGATTTTGACGACGTTTAAGTCTTAAAGAATTTCCAGGATTTTTTGAATAACCTTTTCCGGAGGAATACTGCGCATCACATCTTCGTAGCCCTCCGGATATTTATTTCCGTAGACTGAAGTCGGGATCTTAGGATAAAGATCAAGATCTGGCAGAATACAGTTTTCCAACGGCTGATTAAAAGCTTTGAATCCGGTATAAGGATGGGTCACTCCCCAAAGGCTAATTACCGGAACGGCATAGATTGCTGCTAAATGCGCATTTCCACTATCCATAGAAAGCATTAGATCGAGATTCGAAATAAGGCTTAATTCTTCTGTAAACCTCAGCTTGCCAACGATGCTAACCGTGTTTGGATATTTTTCTTCCCAATTTTCCAGTTTTTCCTTTTCTGAATCTCCACCTCCAAAAAGGATGATCTTAATATTCCCTTTCGAAGAAAGATCAGCGATCACCTGTTCCATAAGATCTTCTGGATAACACTTGGACCTGTGCTGAGCAAAAGGAGCTATTC
This sequence comes from Christiangramia sediminicola, assembly GCF_031344135.1. Lineage (NCBI taxonomy): Bacteria > Pseudomonadati > Bacteroidota > Flavobacteriia > Flavobacteriales > Flavobacteriaceae > Christiangramia > Christiangramia sediminicola. The sequence continues at coordinate 362,004 of NZ_JAVJIU010000004.1, read as the reverse complement.
CCAGCCATTTTTGAGATTGTTTTCCAACAACATCATAAACCTTGCTAAGCAATTTTCTCTTTTCAGGAGCTTTGTATTCAGAAAGATCTATAGGAAAGCCTAAATCCTCAAAAACATCGGCATAGCGTTGATGCGAAGATTTAAGTTGTTTGAATGCTTTATTGTTTTCGCGGGTAAGCGCTTTCTTTTCTGATCGGCCTTTGTCAATTTGCTTAAAAGGCATTCCGTAGAAATAGAAAAGTGACCTCAACACGTTGGTTCTCAAAACATCGTGAAGATCTGCCACAGCATCTATTTCCTCATCCCGCAGGTCTGATGCCAATGTTCCCAGCCCCAGAACTCCGCTATGAATTCCATTTAGATCTGCTTCATAAATGGTCACGTTTGGAAGATGACTAAAAAGAGGTCTGAAAAACTGCTTGGTTAGCACCGTGATGTGCAAATGCGGATACTTGTGAACGAGAACGCTCAAAACAGGAACGGTCATGGCGACATCTCCCATGGCAGAAAAACGAATAGCTAGAATATGCTTTATTTTTCCGTTTTTGTTAGCTGAAGATTGCCCTGAGCTGTTCATACTAATTATTTATTTCCGCGAAGTACAGGATTTAGCTCATCATCATTGTACATCTTCATTTGCTTGTAAACCTTCATATATTTTTCACCTTCCGAAATAGCTTCCAGTAACTGATTAATGGCCGTAGAAAGATCTACTCTCTGTTCTAGTAATACGTCTAGTTTAGCTTTACACTTCATCTGGTGTTCCTGTGAAGCATCAGTTCTATCGGCTTCTTCAGCCATATGGTAGATTTTCAGGGCAAGAATAGACAATCTATCTATTGCCCATGCCGGACTTTCAGAATTGATCGTAGCATCTGTATTTGGCTGAACATCTTTGTACTTCTCTAAAAAATAACTGTCGATAAATTCCACCGTATCTGTACGATCCTGGTTTGAAGCATCAATCTGACGTTTTAAAGTAAGCGCGGCAACTGGGTCGATATTCTGATCACGAATAATATCTTCATAATGCCATTGAACGGTATCTATCCAGCATTTTCTATATAGCAAATGTTCCAATAGTTCTTTTTCAGCGTTATAAGGATTTTTAAATTCCTGATCTACACTGTCTTTCTCGTGATATTTCTCGATCACTTCCTGAAAAATACTATTAGCCTTATCTGAAAACATATGTTTTAATTTCTTCTGATTCTTGATTTAAACGACCTCAGAACAAATAAATTCTAAGGGAGTACAAAGATATTATTTTTAAAAAGAGTTTTAGCTGAAACCTATAGCAAACATTAATATCAGGCGAAAAAAGCTACGATAAATGGCATCAGAATCAGGGTGACCAGGATGATCTCTTTGAAGATCTTATCTTTTTTACTGTCGAAGTAGTTTGAAGCGATAATGCTCAATGGCACAAAAAAGAAAATAAGTTCACTACCATTTTTTGTTGGGGAGAATAGTGCAACTGCAGCTGAAACCACTAAACTAAATAAGATCATGCTTAACACCGGTCTTCTAGTAATACTTGCTTTTTGAATGGAAGAAAAATACTGAAATAAGGTCCAGATCAATAAGCCCAGAATGATACTTAACGGAATAAGAAGCTTCAGATCACCGTATTTTGAAAAGTCGAAATTACTTGCCTGGAACCAATTGATTAAAGTGTAAAATTCATCATAAACTACAAGGTGAAAGCAGACGGTTAATGAAACCACCGCAGCAAATGCTACGAACGGAATTAACCAGTTCTTGAAACTTGAGGCAAAATTCAGAATCGCAAAGAAAATGATCAGGAAAAATAATGCCGACCAGAAATGATAAAGAGTTGCGATGCTAATCCAGAAAGTTGCATCGAAAATCTTTTTCTGAACAAATTTGTGAGACCTAAGACTTACGATCCTTCTCATGGCGAATAGCACACAAAGATTTGCTATAATCGCCGATTCATTTTGCAACAAACTGCTAAATGAAATACAGAAAACAGTAAAAAGCAAGGTTTTATAGGCACTCCGCTTTGTTAATTCGTTCTTTTTAGCGATAAAATTAAGAATAAGAACACTAAGAACTAGAAGCAAAAAAACACCTGTTTTTTCAAAAAATTCCAGCCAGTCAAAACCATTTTCCCAATCTGTAAAACTTGCTCCAATATAAAATATCGTAAGCAACAAAATGATCACCGAAAGGTTAATGGGTTTTGATTTACTAAAAAAGCTTGTTAGCATTAGGGTTTTTTATATTTTTGTACTCACAAACAAAGTTTACACAATGAAAGATTTTTTTGAGGGAATAGCGTGGCTTTTTGAAAATATACTTTTCTATCCTCTAGATGCTTTAAGATCACTGGAACTTGATTCCTGGTTTCTTGCAAACATCTTTAACTGGATTTTCATGATCGTTGGTTTCCTGGCTTTCCTATACTGGATGAAGCAATTAAAAACATTCAACGACAGAAATGAAGAGAATAGAGAATCTACTTCTCACTCTTTCCTAGGATAGATCAAAACCTATATCCTTTCTAAAATACATCTTATCAAATTGTAGTTTATCTGCACTTTGATAAGATTTTTTTAGTGCCTTTTCGAAGTCATCCCCAAACGAAGTAAGAGCAATCACCCGGCCTCCATTTGTTACAATCTTATCGTCTTCTTTCCTTGTTCCAGCATGGAAAACGATAGAATCTTGAATTTCGTTTATTCCTGAAATAACTTTTCCTTTTTCATAAGATCCAGGATATCCGCCAGAAACCATCATTACAGTTGTCGCCGTTCTTGGATCAATTTCCAGGCTTGCTTTATCCAGTTCAGAATTCCAGGTCATTTCAAGCAATTCTAACAGGTCTGACTTAATTCTTGGTAGAACAACTTCAGTCTCCGGATCTCCCATCCTTACATTATATTCAATAACATAAGGCTCATTATCTACCTTAATCAATCCTATGAAAATGAATCCTTTGTAATCTATATCCTCTTCAGAAAGGCCATTCACCGTAGGCTTCACGATCCTTTCTTCAATTTTATTCATCAATGTTTCATCCGCAAATGGGACTGGAGATACCGCGCCCATTCCACCAGTATTTAATCCTGTGTCACCTTCACCGATTCTTTTATAATCTTTAGCTGTTGGAAGTATCTTATAGTTCTTCCCATCTGTTAGAACAAAAACGCTCAATTCAATACCATCCAGAAATTCTTCGATAACCACTTTCTGACTGGCTGCTCCAAATTTCCCGGATAGCATATTTTCAAGCTCTTTCTTCGCTTCATCTAGATCGTCAATGATCAAAACTCCCTTTCCGGCTGCAAGTCCGTCGGCTTTCAAAACATAAGGAGGTTGTAAAGTTTCAAGAAATTTTTTCCCTGCGCCAAGACTTTCAAAGCTAAAGCTTTCATAAGCCGCCGTTGGAATATTATGCATCGCCATAAATTCTTTGGCCCTTTCCTTACTTCCTTCCAGCAAAGCGCCTCGGCTTGATGGCCCGATTATCTGAATATTTTTGAGCCTGTCATCTTTAGCAAAGTAATCTACAATTCCCTTTACCAAAGGATCTTCAGGCCCAACAACGATCATCTGAATATCTTTTTCAAGAGCGGTCTTGGCAACCTCTGCAAAATCGATAGGATTTATTGCAAGGTTTTCAGCAATCTCAGAAGTCCCGGCATTACCCGGCGCAACATACAATTTACCGCATTTACTGCTTTGAGCGATCATGTAAGCAAATGTATGCTCTCTCCCTCCGGAGCCAAGGATTAGAATATTCATGTAGTTGTGTTTTAAATATTGCTTCAAAAATAATTGTTTGTAAATTGAAGCACCAATAAATTCGTTAAAAAAGCTACTCTGCCCTTGGATTGGTTCAAACTTTCTTTACAGCTTAATAAATTCCCAATAAAAAGGGCTCAGCATACTCTGGAAGAAATCCAGAATATTCCTGAGGTAGATTATGCAAAATATCAGCGCAAGCGGAAGAATGCGATCATAGATTATCATATTCAACACAACGATTTTTATCGCGAATTCTTCAAATGGGAAGGTTTTGACGACTGGCAGCATGTCCCTATCATGAAAAAGTCTGATCTTCAGCACCCGTTAAAAGATCGTTTAAGTTCAACCTATAATTCAAAAACGGCCTACGTAGGAAAGACTTCCGGGAGTAGCGGGACACCATTCATTTTCGCCAAGAACAGGTTTGCTCATGCCTTGAGCTGGGCAGGATTTCAGGATAGATATCGCTGGTATGGGATAGACTTAAATAAATCGCTTCAGGCAAGATTCTATGGGATTCCTTTAGATTTCTACGGAAATATTCAGGAACGTCTAAAAGACAGGATCAGCTTAAGAAGAAGATTCAATATTTTTGATCTGAGCGAGAAGAAAATGGAAGATTTTCTTGAACGTTTTAAAAAAGCAGATTTTAATTATTTAAATGGCTATACCAGTGCTATTGTGCTTTTTGCCAGGTTTTTGAAGGAAAAAAATTTAATCCTAAAAGAACTTTGCCCAAGCCTTAAAATATGCATCGTCACCTCTGAACGACTCTTTGAAAAGGACAAGGAGCTTATCCAGAAATCATTGGGAGTGCCTGTAATTAATGAATATGGTGCCAGTGAAGTAGGTCTTATAGCTTTTGAAGATTCAGAAAATAACTGGATCGTAAATTCGGAAGATCTGTATGTGGAGATCCTTGACGAAAATGACAATATTCTGCCTTATGGCGAAGAAGGACGTGTGGTAATAACTTCGTTCTACAATAAAGCTCATCCAATGATCCGTTATGATATTGGCGATATTGGCTGTCTTTCGAAAAACAGTACGCTTAAGAAACCAATTCTTGAAAAACTGATTGGAAGAACTAATGATATAGCAAGATTGCCGGATGGAAAAGTTGTGCCCGGACTAACTTTTTATTACGTTACCAAAACGATCATTGAGGATAACGGTCACATCAAGGAATTTGTAATTATTCAAACAAAATTGGATGAATTTAATATTGAGTATGTTAGCAAAAATGAGTTTTCAAATGAACAACGAGCTAAAATTCTTGAAGCGATCGCTACCTATGTTGGAAAAAATCTAAAGATCAATTTTGAAAGAAAGGATATTTTAAAACGAAGTCAGAGTGGAAAATTGAAGCAATTCACCTCTCTGCTGGAATAGTTTTTACCTGCTTAGATTTAACAAAGAACTGCTCTCGAAGAAAGATCATCATCTTCCAAATACTTTTGAAAAACCCGAAATTAAGAATGTTATGATATACCTTGAAGTTATATTTTAGCATCTCTAATTTGTTGGTTGAGATGGAGTTTTTCCTAATTCTGTATACCGCTAAAGATTCCTGAATTCCTTCTATTGGCCCGCCTTCATCGATTACTTTTAACCATAATGCCCAATCCTGGCGTTTGGAAATCTGCGGACAATAAACTTTTCCAAGAATATCCACATTATAAATTCCTGTTAGGTTTCCCACGTAATTGGCCTTGAGCAATTTTTCATAATGCAGAATCGGCAATGCCTGAACTTTCTTGTTTAAATGATTTCCCTTTTCATCGATAAGATCATAACTGGAAAAACAGGCGGCAACATTTGGTTTGGAGAGCACCATAAGCTGTTTTGAGAGCTTTTCTGGCTTCCAAAGGTCATCTGCATCAAGAAATGCAATATATACTCCGGAAGCTGCTTTAATACCTTTATTTCGGCTATGATGAGTTCCTGAATTTGTAGAATTGGTGAGTAATTGAATTCTATGATCCCCAGCCGAAAATGATTTGACGATTTCAGCAGTGGCATCGGTTGAAGCATCATCTATCACCAAAAGTTCCCAGTTCTGGTGAGACTGGTTAATTACAGACTGTATAGATTCAGTTATATAAGCCTCCGAATTAAATGCAGGCATTATAACTGATACCAGTCCCCTATTATCCATTTTACCGTCTAATGTGTTTTGAGAAATCTTTATGCTCTCTCTTTTCTAATTCAGTTTGACTTAAATTTCGAAAGTAATCATACGTGATCTGCATTCCTTCTGCCCTGGAAACTTTAGGCTCCCAGCCTAAAACTTCTTTAGCCCGAGTTATATCAGGCTGCCTTTGCATTGGATCGTCTTTTGGAAGCTGTTCAAATATAATTTTCTGATCTGTTCCCGTAAGTTTAATAATCTCCTTTGCAAAATCCAAAATGCTTATTTCATCGGGATTTCCAATGTTTACCGGTTGAGAATAATCACTTAAAAGAAGTCTGTAAATACCTTCCACCTGGTCATCTACAAAACAGAATGATCTAGTTTGTGAACCATCGCCAAAAACAGTAATATCTTCACCACGTAACGCCTGACCTATAAATGCCGGAATTACCCGACCGTCATTAAGTCGCATTCTTGGACCATAAGTATTAAATATTCTTGCAATTCTTGTTTCCAAACCGTGGAAATTATGGTATGCCATGGTTATGGATTCCTGAAAACGTTTAGCTTCATCATAAACACCTCGAGGTCCTATAGCATTTACGTTTCCGTAATATTCTTCATCCTGAGGATGAACTAAAGGATCTCCGTAAACTTCAGAAGTTGATGCAATAAGGATTCTGGCATCCTTTTCCTTAGCCAGTCCAAGACAATGAAGTGTTCCAATAGAACCAACTTTCAATGTTTGAATAGGAATCTTAAGATAATCTATAGGGCTTGCGGGAGAGGCAAAATGTAAAATATAATCCAGGTCGCCGGCTACATGAACAAATTTGGTGATATCATGATGATGAAATTCAAAATTCTGAACCTTCATAAGGTGTTCAATATTCTTAAGATCACCAGTAATGAGATTATCCATCCCTATCACTTCGTAACCTTCCTTTAAAAACCGGTCACAAAGATGCGATCCTAAGAAGCCCGCAGCTCCTGTAATTAATATTCTATTCGCCATTTTTATTATAGATTATTGATCTATAGCATCTAAAAGATCGTGAAGACTCTGCTTCCAGTCTTTTACAGGCCTGAAAGTTTTAGTGATCTTTTGCTTAGAAAGTACACTGTATTCAGGTCTTACAGCCAAGGTCTTAAAAAATCCTGTCTTATTCAACGTTACCTGATCCATTTTTCCAGAATAGGTCAAAATTTCTCTGGCAAAATCATACCAGGTGGCCTCTCCTTCATTGCTAAAATGATACAATCCGAATTCTTTACTTTCTGATGAAATCAAATCCAATACAAATTCAGCCAGGTCATTAGCGTTTGTAGGAGTTCCTGTTTGTGAAGTAGTTATATTCAATTCGGCTTTGTCTTCAGCCTTTCTGAGTATGGTTCGAAAAAAATTATGCCCAAATTCAGAATATAACCAGGATGTTCTGAAAATGAAATAATCATTCATTTTCTCCTGAATTGCTTTTTCACCTTTCAGCTTTGAAGTGCCATAAACGTTGATAGGATCAACTTCATCAGACTCTTTATAAGGCTTTTCAGCCTTTCCGTTAAAAACATAATCTGTTGAAAAATGAAAGAGAACCGTGTTATTTGATGCACAGATCTCAGCTAAATTTCCAGCTGCCTCAGCATTTACCTGGTAAGCTTTTTCAGATTCATTTTCAGCCTGTTCCACATTGGTATAGGCAGCAGTATTTATACAGAAATCGATATGCCGCTGATCAAAAAACTTCTTCACCTGAGTTTTGGAGGTGATATCAAGTTCTTTTGAGGAGCAAAACAAGAATTTAAAATCAGGATATTTTTCGGCCTGTTTTTGAAAACATAGTCCTAACTGACCATTTGCACCGGTAACTAAAACTGTTTTCATCCAAAACTTTCTTTGAATGTTGGCAGTTTTCTATCCTTGTCTGATAAGATCATATCTCTTTCAGGAAAATTCCAATCGATATTTAGGTCTGGATCGTTATAAATGATGCCGGCTTCAGATCCAGGAGTGTAATACTGATCGCATTTATAGGCGAAAACAGATTTTTCTGAAAGAGTGAGAAATCCATGGCCAAATCCTTTAGGAATGTATAACTGATGAAGATTTTCATCATCAAGAATAGTTGAATATACCTTTTTAAAAGTAGGCGAATCAGGCCTTAGATCCACCACAACATCCAAAACTTTCCCATAGATCACACGAACGATCTTTGTCTGGGCAAATTCTCCCTTTTGATAATGCATTCCCCGCACCACGCCATATTGAGAAACGGACTGGTTGTCCTGAACGAATTCCTCATCGATCCCAGAAAGTTCAGCAAATCTTTCACGCTGATAGGTTTCAAGGAATATTCCTCTATGGTCTTCAAATATTGTAGGTTTAATAAGAAAACAATCTTTTAAAGGCGTTTCTTCTACCTGCATAATTTAGGATTATGAATTAAAAATCTGTTCCAGAATCTTCTCTGTGATTAGATATGTTGGTTTCACACCAGAAGTTCCAAGACCTCCGGAAGCAAGTGTACTACCAGTCTCCAGTGGGTTATCTGATGCATAGTAAGCATATCTTACCTTCACTTCTTCATCAATGCTTCCTCTTAACCTTGAAGCCGCCTGAATAGCCTTTTGATAATGTGCTCCCTCCATCTCCAGACCACAAACATTCCAGGTTGAATCGTGGAAGAATCTCAAAATATCTTTATTCTGAAGTGAGGTTCCTAACACCGTGATCATCGCTCCGTCAACAACCTTGATCCCATGACCGTCCAGATCAGATTTTTTTAATTGATTCTCAAATGGATAATTATCTGCTGTTCCTTCGAAAAGGTGAGCATCAGGAATCATAATATCTCCCTTTCCACCTTCCAGAATACCGGCTTTACCCATGATAGATATGGATTTTACATTCATTTTTACCTCGTTCTCTTGGTAACTAAAAGGTTTCAATAATTCATCCATGGTTTCATAAGCCTGCTCTCCAAAAGCATAATCCATTACAATGATCACCGGCTTTTCTTCAGTTTTCAGTTCGCTGAATTTCGTTCCACTAAAACCATCTTCAAGCTTTGCCGTATCAAAGATCTGAACATCTATATTGGTTCCACTCTTATCCTCGATAAAGAACATCCCTTTATCCAGCGCGGTTTTCGTCACTTTATTTCTTAAAGATCCATTTCCGCTATCAGAAAGCTCTTCATAGATATCCAGTGCCTTTTTCTTCTTCAATTCAGTTTTCAGGGCACAAGGCGTGTACAAAGTGTTCATCACGCTATGCATGTTGGCGCTTATAATATGAATTGGCCTGTCCATTAGCTTATTTTCAATAAGCTTCAGTTTGATATCATTAGACCAGATCTCTCCGTGAATATGATGTCCAAGACGTTCCCTAAGAACGGGACTAAAAGTGATGATCCTTTTTTCATTTTTAACGGCCTCACGAATCGCCATTTTTCCTAAAGACCAGATAACTCTTAGAAAACGATCTGGATTTTCAGGAGTTGAAAATTTAGGATATAGCCTGCTAATTTCATGGAAAGTTCTTCCAAGAATACTGGCAGTATGTGTTAAGGCAACCTCTCTTTGCGCCTGGGTAAGCTCTTCGCTTTGAGTAACGGCAACTTCCAGTTTTTCCCAATCTCGGTTTACGCTTCCTTCTTCATCAATCAAAACTCTCTTCATGATCTTGTGAGATTCGATGAAAAGAAAGGTAAGGTGAGTAAGAATATCATAGATTTCAGATCTACCTCTGGTGATCTCAATATTCATTTGCTCCTCATCGATCCTGTAACAGTTTCTCCTTCTTTTTGGAGGAACTATAGGCTTGAAATGTGAATTTCCATAACCTTCATCACTAGTGAGATTGATGAATCTACATTCCTCAATTCCCTGTGGTAACCTGTCAATCACATATAAAAGTCCTTCAAGTTCGGCTTTGTCATTAGCGATAGAACCGTAAATTTCAGGTCTTAGAGTTAAAAGTGATTCTCTTAAAGTTTCTCCTGAAACACCCATTGGCTTGTAAAAACCTCGATTAAAAAGGTGTCTCATGGTAATATACATGCGTTCAATCGCACCTGAACTTTCCTGCGCTCTTGTTCTGCCTTGCAATTTCAATATAGACATAGTAGTTTTTTAAATAATCTCATTTAGTTTGTCCGCAATTTTACGGTCGTTAGACAGTCTCGGAAGTTTATTCTGACCTCCAAGCTTTCCTATGGACTTCATATATTCCTGAAAAGCGTTCTGCGGAACTTTAGTGATCTTAAGCCTTTGAAGAATATTCCCTTCTAAAAGATCAAGATAATAGGAATTTTGCTTCTGTAAAGACCTATCGATAATTTCAGCAAATTTATTCAAATCTTCCGGTTCCTGCTCAAATTCTATAAACCATTCGTGGTAAGGCAACTCATCACCTTCCGGATTTATTTGCGGAGCGACCGTAAATTCACTTATTGCTGCGCCAGTTTCAGCTACGGCTTGTTGCATTGCTTCTTCTACTTCCTTGGCAATCACATGCTCGCCAAAAGCTGAAATAAAATGTTTTATTCTTCCGGAAACCATTACCCGGTAAGGTTTTGTAGAGGTAAACTGGATAGTATCGCCAATATTATAACCCCACAATCCGGCGCTGGAAGAAATGATCATCACATAATTAACGCCAATCTCAACATCTTTAAGCAGTAATCTTTCGGGGTTTTCATCAAAGAATTCTTCAGTTTTAATAAACTCGTAAAACATTCCAGAATCTAATTGAAGAAGCATTCCTTTTTCATCCTGTTTATCCTGAAACGCGAAAAACCCTTCTGAAGCTGGATATAATTCGATACTGTCAACCTTTCTACCAATCAAATTTTCAAATTTTGATCGGTATGGTTCGTAATTGACTCCGCCATAAATGAAAAGATCAAAATTCGGGAAAATGTCTCCTACTTTTTTTCCTGTCTTATCGATCAGACGTTCAAAATACATCTGAACCCATGATGGAATCCCGCTAATCACAGACATATCTTCCTTTACAGTCTCGTCTACTATAGCATCTACTTTGTCTTCCCAATCTTCAATGCAGTTGGTTTCCCAGCTGGGCATCCTGTTTTTCTGAAGATATCCAGGCACGTAATGCGCCACAATTCCTGAAAGTCGGCCAAGCTTAACTCCATTTTTCTCATCAAGTTCGGGACTTCCCTGTAGAAATATCATTTTTCCATCAACGAACCTGGACTTCCCTGTATCATTGATATAGCATAAGATTGCATTACGGGCGGCATTTATATGCGTTGGCATAGATTCCTTTGTAAGAGGAATGTACTTAGCACCACTGGTAGTGCCTGATGTTTTTGCATAGTACAGCGGCTTTCCTGGCCAAAGAATATCTTCCTGCCCGGCTACCATCAAGTCAACATAAGATTTTAGTTCTTCATAATCCCGAATTGGCACATTCTGAATAAAACCTGAATGCGTTTTGATATTCTCAAAATTATGCTCCTTTCCAAACTTCGTATGCTTTGCTTTTTCAATTAAATCCTGAAAAACCTTTTGTTGTGTTTCATGAGGATCAGACGCCCATTTATCTATTTTTTTTCTAATATGGGAAGCGAAAATTCTGGCTGCAAAAGATTTTATAGACATAGATTAATTGAAATCGATATATTCTGAAGGATCCTCCGGATTTCCTTCATTCCATAGTTCGAAGTGAAGATGTGGACCTGTAGTTAATTCTCCTGTATTTCCGGCTGTAGCAATAACTTCTCCGCCACGAACCATATCGCCCTGAGATTTTGTAAGCGAAGCATTATGCTTATAAACCGAAAGCAGACCGTAACTATGTTCAACCAATATCACATAACCTGTTTCTGCAGTCCATTCGGCAAAGATCACTCTACCATCTGCTACAGACTTAATTGGCGAATTTCGGGTAGTCACTATATCTACTGCGAAATGTTTATCTTCTATGTTATAAGGTTCAGAGATCGAACCTTTAACAGGCGGAAAAAGAGAAAAATTGATGTTATCTGTAGCTGTAGGAAGGATATTGTATTTATCCTCCTGTGCTACTTCTTCTCGTAAAAGAGAATCGGCCTTGATCCTGTTTATTTCTTCGTATTCAATATCTGTAATTGGCTGACTGAGCAGAGAATCCCTGTCCAGCTGATCAAGATCTAATTCTCCGGTAAGCGCATTTTTTATTGAAAGTAAATATTGGTCATTCAAACGAATAACATTTTGTAAGGAATCAGAAGTATAAGCGAGATTTGCCGCTTTTTCTTTTAGCTGAGCTGAAGAATAGCCTGGAATATATTCTCTAAGCGGAGTAAAGGCGATTAGGATCGTCGTCGCAGCAATTAAAAAGATTGCAGATAATCCAACAGCCACAAATACATTTAATCTTGTTAATCGGAAGGAAAAACGCTCTTCAAAAGTGTCTTCATTCAGAACAACCATTCTATACTTATGAAGAAGTTTTTTGGCAAACTTCTTTTTTTCTCTCTTATTTTGAGCCATAGCCGTTATTAAGTATTACAAAGATAAATTAAATAATTTCCTGCCATATAACTGTGAAAGACATATTAAAGATACTTGCGTGGGTTAGCAATTTATTGTCTTATTAACGTTTAGATTGCTGAATTCTTGTTAAGTTTGTAGAACTAAATTAAAAGACATGAACGCATTTATTTTGCCTTTGGCTATAGGAGCACCGCAAATAATTTTAATTGTAGTGGTGATATTGTTGCTTTTTGGAGGAAGAAAGATCCCTGAACTAATGAGAGGTCTTGGTAGTGGAATTAAAGAATTTAAAGACGCTTCCAAAGATGATGAAAAAGGAGCAAATCCAGATGAAAGTAAAAAAGTACCGGAAGAGAATAAATAATCTCCGCACCTATAAAGCATAAAAAAACCCAACTTTTCAGTTGGGTTTTTTTTGTTTAGTCAATCTTCGCTGATTGCAATATCGCATCGAGTTCAAAGATATTATCGCGTTTTCCTCTGGATGGTGAGAATACAAAACCTTCCAGTACTACGAATCTATTATTCTTTTCATCCTTAATGGCATAATTCACGAAAGGACCAGCCATAAAATCGTTCTGAACCTCCCATGTTCCACGTGTTTCATAAGCAAACTTACCATCGATTTTTGTTTCAAAAAGATAAGGCGCGTAAGCCTTCTCAGTGATCATATACGATCCTTCAAGTCTTCCGGGGATCTGAGCTTCTCCAATAGAATCTCTCATCTTAATGATGTTCGCAATAACGCTTGAGTCATTTTCGATCTTATTGATAGGCACTTCATATACCAGAATCTCCATACTTCCTTTCGGGATCTCTTTTCTTATCCAAGAAAATTGATCCTCCTCTTTGGCGTATCTATAAGCTGATGGGAATTTCAAATTCACACCAAATTTTTCACTTAAAGCATCATCCTTGTTGAGTGATTTTCTAATTCGTCGCTGTTTCTCGGTAAGCTCTGTTTTCTTAAGCAACTTGATTATAGAATCAGATTCTTTATTGATCACATCTATAATATCGTTAGAACTACCTCCCTGTACAACAATACCAGTTTGAGGTCGGGCAAACTCATCTTCAATAAGATCCATTCCCTTGTTACCGCCTTCTTCTATTTTTAAGAATATACGGCTGTTTCTAACGAAGCCTGTGAAAGTTTCTGGTGGTATTTGACTTAAACTGAATAAAGGCTCCTCCTGAGGCAGCCCATCAACCGGAGCTGCTAAGTTGGTTCTTATCGCCTCTCCTACTGAACCCTCCCAGAGTTCGTTATCTATGACAATAGTTAGTTGATTGATATTCCCTGAAGAATCAGATAGAATCCGATCGCTTTTTTGCGAGGTTTTATCCTCGTTCTTACAGGAAATTAAAAGGAAAATACTGGCTAGCAGGATTAGGCTACGTTTCATTTTTTCGGTTTTGATTTAACGCCCTTAACCTTTGGAGAGTTTTAATTTCATTCCCGGTTTAAGGCTATTAGTGTTCATATCATTCCATGACCTCAAATTCTGTACCGTAACGCCCGGAAATTTTTTAGAGATGCTCCAAAGGGAGTCTCCCTGTCTAACGGTATAAAATCTGGGATTAGAACTTTTGCTGGAATTCGAAGAACCAGAACCTGAAGCAACTTCAACCGGTTTTCTTGGATATATCGTTAGATACTGCCCTACTCGAAGATTATTGCTTCTCATATTGTTCCAACGCTTTATACTACTTATACCAACGCCATATTTCTCTGCGATCTTCCCCAGGTAATCTCCACTTCTCACTCTATATCTGATACGATCTTCAGTCTCTACATATTTAGGAAGTTCCTTTTTCTCCTCTTCCAATTGATTTTTAGCAAAATCATAGATCGCATTTTCGTTGGAAACAAATTTTCCTGTAGCTGGCTTCGGAAGCCTTAAACTATATCTTTCATCTTCTACGAATGGAATGATATCCAACTTATAACTAGGATTCAGAAACTGAAGCATTTCTTTCTCCACGCCTGTAACCTTAGTAATTTGATCAAAGGATAATAACTGTTTAACATGAATAGTATCTGTTTCAAAATAAACTACGTCCGGATTTGAGGGCTGAAATTTATGCTCATCGGCGTATTCAAATAGATAAAGCGTAGCTAAAAACGCCGGAACATATCCTGCTGTTTCACGTGGAAGAAATCTTCTTAGGTGCCAGTAATCGGTAGAACCACCGCTTCTTCTAATAGCCTTTGATACGTTTCCTGGTCCAGAATTATAAGATGCCAATACCAGATCCCAATCACCGAAAACCTTATAAAGACTGGCAAGATATTGTGCTGCAGCTTCAGTAGATCTTTCAGGATCCATACGTTCATCTACGTAGGAACTAACATCCAGACCGTGCATTTTACCCGTGGTAAACATAAACTGCCATAATCCAGTTGCTCCTACTCTGGACTTAGCTCTTGGATTCAAAGCAGATTCAACGATAGCAAGATATTTGATCTCTAAAGGAATATCATATTTATCAAGTTCCTGTTCGAACATCGGGAAGTAATAGCGACTCAGCGCCATCAAACGCTCCATTCCCTGCTTATTCCTTTTTAAATAAGATTTTATGACACTTTCCAGAATTGGATTGTACTCAACATTAAATGGAGTTCTCGCATTAAGTTTTGCAAGTCGGGCTTTTAGTGTATCTGTTGGAAGTTCTTTATAAACAACATCTTCATAATCCTGCTCCCGAATACTCTTCTGCATGGATTCATATAGATCTGAATTTGTAAGTTCAGTCTTCCAAAGGGAGTCAATGGTTTTAGCTTTTGGAAGATCAGCAAGTTTTACCTTTGAAGAATCCCTTATAACTGCAGAAATTGGCAGTTTATCCCTGAATTCAGGATCTGGTTCTGCCAGTTTTATCTCTGTATCATCACTCTTTTGAAATATCTGAACTCGGAAATTGGCCTTTTCAACTCTTTCTTTATTCTTCTTCTCCTGACCCAGCGCAGAGACTCCCACGAGGATTAATAACATCAATAATTTTCGTATCAGCATATATTCAATTTACATTAATCAACGAAAAATTTATCAAACTTCGTACCTCTTTAATTTTTGATCGCTTCAATTCCTGGTAAGGATTTTCCTTCTAACATCTCTAACATCGCGCCACCACCGGTAGAAACGTAACTAACCTGGTCTTCCAGTCCGAATTTTTTAACAGCTGCAACAGAATCTCCACCTCCCACAAGTGAGAAAGCACCTTCTTTGGTAGCTTCAGCAATCGCTTCTCCTAATTGAATAGTTCCCTTGGCGAAAGTATCCATTTCAAATACTCCTAAAGGTCCATTCCAGAGAATGATCTTAGAATCTTTAATTACACTAGAGAAATTTCTGATGGTTTCCGGACCAACATCCAGCCCCATCCATCCGTCAGGAATATTATCAACACTTTCAGTTTGAGTGCTTGCCTGCTCAGAAAAACTGTCTGCTATCACAGAATCTACCGGAAGATGAACTTCCACTCCTTTTTCTTTCGCTTTCTTTAAGATCTCTAAGGCAAGTTCCTGTTTGTCATCTTCAACAAGAGAGTTTCCAATGTGGCCTCCCTGTGCTTTAATGAACGTATAAGTCATTCCACCACCAATAATAAGATGGTCTATTTTATCAAGTATATTTTCAATAACAGTGATCTTTGAAGAAACTTTTGCGCCTCCAAGTACTGCCGTTACCGGCTTTTCAGTACTATTCAGAACTTTATCAAGACTTTTAATCTCTTTGGCTAAAAGATAACCGAAGCACTTATCTTCAAAAAATTTTGCGACAACAGTAGTTGAAGCGTGGGCTCTGTGAGCAGTTCCAAAAGCATCATTCACATAAATATCACCAAGTTTAGAGAGGTTTTTTGCGAATTCTTCATCTCCTGCTGTTTCCTCTTCATGATAACGAAGATTTTCAAGTAAAAGAATTTCTCCCTGCTCAAGATTCTTAGCAGCGTTTTCTACATCCTCTCCAACGCAATCTTCAGTAAATTTTACTTCCACCCCAAGAACTTCAGAAACCTTGCTGGTAATATGCTGAAGGGAGTATTTACTTTCCTTTCCCTTTGGTCTTCCGAGGTGAGACATTAAAACAACACTACCTCCGTCTTCCAGAATTTTAATAATGGTTGGTTTCGCCGCTTCAATTCTATTAGCATCGGTTACTTCCAGGTCTTCATTTAATGGAACATTGAAGTCCACTCTAATAAGTGCTCGTTTATTATTAAAATTGTAGTCGTCTATAGTTTTCATAGTATTGCTTTCTTACAAATATAATTTTTTCCGAAGATAATAAAGCTTATATAATTTTATATTTGCCTATGCTTTTTAATGATGTAATTGGTCTTCCGCACATAAAAAATCACCTGACGACCACCGCTGACAGAAATAGAGTTCCGCACGCTCAACTTTTTACCGGTAAGCCGGGAAGTGGCGCTCTGCCTATGGCGATCGCCTATGCACAATATATTCTTTGCAAGAATTCTGGAGGAGAAAACAATAATGAAGCTTCTAATAGCTGTAATTTAAAGTTCAGGAATCTTTCGCATCCAGATCTACATTTCGCTTTTCCTGTAGCAGTTAATGATAAAATAAAAAGTCACCCGGTTTCATCACATTTTCTTGATGAATGGAGGGAATTCATTAAAACGAATTCTTACGGAAGTCTTTATGACTGGTATCAATATTTAGGAGTTGAGAATAAGCAGGGTAAGATCGGGGTTGATGAAGCTCAGAATATTGTAAAATCACTTTCTCTAAAAGCTTATGAAGGCGGATTTAAAGTGATGATCATCTGGATGGCAGAAAAAATGAATATGGAAGCAGCGAATAAACTGCTGAAACTTATTGAAGAACCGCCAAATAACACTGTTTTTATTCTAATTACTGAAGATGAGGAACAGATCATTCAGACAATAAGGTCTAGGTGTCAAAGCTTATATTTTCCTCCTTTAAGTGAAGCAGATATTGCAAAAACACTGGAAGAGAATGAATCCTGCAGCCATACCGAAGCAAAAAAGATTGCTCACCAGGCCAATGGCGATTACACCAAGGCAATTCATATTTTAAGGAAAAATGCCGGCGATGAACAGTTTGAAGCATGGTTCATTAGCTGGGTACGCAGTGCATTTAAAGCTAAAGGTAATAAGTCTACAGTACTGGAACTAGTTTCGTGGAGTGAAGAGATCGCAGCGCTGGGACGTGAAACACAAAAAAGCTTTCTACTCTATTGCATAGATTTCTTCAGGCAATCATTATTAATGAATTATAAAGCAAAAAGCCTGGTTTATTTGGAACCTTCCGCAGAAAAATTTAAAATTGAAAATTTTGCTCCATTTGTTCATGGGAATAATATTAAAGACATAACCCAGGCCCTGGAAACAGCAATTTACCATATTGAAAGAAACGGGAACGCTAAGATCATTCTAACCGATCTTTCAATTAAATTAACCAGATTTTTACATAAAAAAGCAGCTTAACAATGGAAAACATTACTACTAACATTACTGAAATTCTAATCCTTTTATTTATTCTGATCACTTTTTTACAATCAGGAATAGATAAGGCAACAGACTGGAAAGGCAATACCGGATGGTTGAAAGAACATTTTTCAGGAACTATGCTTGCTGGGATTGTTCCGTTAATGGTTGGGATAATCATGATCATTGAAATTATTACAGGAATTCTTGCTATAGCGGCAATATTTCACATTATCGCATTCAATGAGCCATTATTTGCACTATATACGTGTGTTCTTGCCTGTATTACACTTCTAATGTTGTTATTCGGCCAACGAGTAGCAAAAGATTATGCAGGAGCATTTACACTTACAGGATATTTCATTGTTTCTATAATCGGTGTATATATTCTGAGCTAAAAAATTTTGATTATAAAAAAAGGCTTCAGAAATCTGAAGCCTTTTTTTTATTGTGAGAGGTTGAATTTTTATTCTTCGTCTTCTACCTCTTCTGTTTCAGTTGCATCTACACCACCGTATTCTTCATTCAATTCTTTTAGAACATCCTGTGTAATATCTAGACCTTCTTCCGCGTACATAATATTGGCGCTTTCGTTAGATCCAAAAATGTAAGTGTAGTTATTATCCTTTCCGTAATCTTTTACGTAATCCTTAATTTTAGTTACTAAAGAATCCATTACGGTATTGCTTTCTTCTCTTAGACGATTTCCAACCATCTGTTGCTGCTGCTGAAGCATTTGTTGCTTTTGCATTAACTCCTGCTCTTTAGTCTTTCGTTGAGACTCAGACATAGAAGCCATTTGAGACTGGTAAGCCTGAACTTCCTGTTGAAAAACTTTAGCTACAGAGTCAAGTTGCTTTCTTGCAGAATCTGACTTAGATGTAAGATCTGCCTCAACATCTTTCATCTCCTTATATTCTTTTACTAATACTGTTGTATCAACATAAGCGGTTTTTTGCTCATTACATGATACCATCATAATTGCAACAGCTGCAATTCCAATAAATCTTCTGATCATAATTTTTTCATTTTGTGTGGCAAATGTATAAAAGTATTTCATGTACAAAAGCACAAAATCAAATAGTTATAAGTAAATCTGATAATAAAAATTTTAATTATAACAAAAATTGATATTATTCAGCTCAATAATCTAAATTTTAAGGACTTATTACCGCATCGGGGAATATAACACCTATTCTAGAAGGATAAAGCGTCTTAAAACGGCTTATTTTAGGTTTTGAGTGTCTTTTTAAAGAAATAAACCACGGATGAATACTCTCCCGAGCTTTTTGCACGCAAATTAGAAATATAACCTCTATAAAATGCATTCAGTACATTTCCACCATTTTCTTTATTTCGCTCACTCAAAAGACTAACGTAATAAGAATCAAATTTGAGAGGTTTTTCTTCCATTAGCTCAAATCCCAAATTTTCCATTACTGATTTAATTCCTGATCTGGAAAAATGCCATAGATGCCTTGGAACATCCCACGCAGCCCAATCGCTTTTATAGTATTCAGAATCGTAAGATTTATAATTAGGAACAGCAATTACTAGTAAACCATTCTCCTGAAGCAATTCATAGAATTTCGAAATCTTAGTGTCGAAATCTGGAATATGTTCAAGAACATGCCAGAGACTAATAACATCATAATTACTATTTTCCAGTTTTGAAATATCCGACTTTAAGTTAAGACCTTTTAATACTCCTAAACTACGCGCTGTTTTATTTGGCTCTACTCCTTCTACATTCCATAGAAGCTTTTTCATAGTATTTAAAAAATCACCCGTTCCGGCTCCGTAATCTAAAATTGTTCCATTAGAAAAATATTTTTTGATCCAGTTCGCTTTCTTAGAAAGCATATGAGATTTTACAATTTGGTAAATTTTATTCTGTAAACCTCTGCTGGAATCATTATGAGAAATATAATCCTGACTTTCGTAGTATGATGACAAATTATATGGAACAGGATAGGTTTTTAAAATCCCATCTTTAAACTTCACTATTTCGAAATCTTCATTAGATACAAGATGATCCTTACAGATTACAACTCGTTCTTCTGAATTTGTAAAAGCATTTATTTTATCGGATTGGATCAATTAAAAAAGTATTTGTTCCACGTGGAACATCAATAATTATCTTCCCATATAAACGAGGAGAACGGAAATATCATTTGGACTTACTCCACTAATTCTCGAAGCTTGAGATACAGTGGCGGGTTGAACCTTTCTCAATTTTTCACGAGCTTCATACGACATAGATTTGATATTAGAATAGTCGAAATTCTTAGGAATTTTAATATCCTCTAATCGATTTAATTTGTCTGCATTATTCTTTTCCTTCTGAATATAACCGGAATATTTTACCTGAATTTCGGTTTGCTCGATCATTTCTTCATCCAGCTGGTTATCTGAAATAAACTCCTCTACTCCACTAAAATTCTTAACATCTTCCATGGTAATCTGAGGCCTGGAAAATACTTTAAAAACTTTATCACTTTGTTTCATTGGAGATGACATTCTTCTTTCAAGAACGGGATTAGCTTCTTCAGGAACCACACTAAGATCTTTTAAAAAATCAACGAACTTAAAAGACTTTTCTTTCTTTTCTTCCATCTTTCGCATACGATCTTCAGATGCTAAACCTAAATTATAAGAACGCTCGGTTAACCTAAAATCGGCATTATCCTGTCTTAATAAAGTTCTATACTCCGCACGTGATGTAAACATTCTATATGGCTCTTCAGTGCCTTTTGTAATAAGATCATCAATAAGAACACCTATATAAGCTTCATTACGTTTTAGGATAAATTCATCTTTTTCCTGAACTTTAAGCGCGGCATTTATTCCTGCCATCATACCCTGGCAAGCTGCTTCTTCATATCCGGTAGTTCCATTTATCTGACCGGCGAAATATAATCCTTCAACAAGTTTAGTTTCTAATGTATGCTTTAATTGTGTAGGTGGAAAATAATCGTATTCGATAGCATATCCCGGCCTGAAGAATTTCACTCTTTCAAAACCAGCTACAGAACTTAAAGCTTTGAATTGAACATCCTCGGGCAAGGAAGTAGAAAAACCATTTACATAGACCTCAACGGTATTCCATCCTTCAGGCTCAACAAACAATTGATGCCTGTCCTTATCTGCAAACCTGTTTATTTTATCTTCAATAGAAGGGCAATATCTTGGACCGATACTTTTAATTCTCCCATTAAACATTGGAGACCTATCAAAACCTTCCTTAAGAATTTCATGAACTTCATTGGAGGTATAAGTCATATGACAGGATCTCTGTTTGGTCAATGGTTTTGTTTCATCTGAATATGAAAATTTACCTGGAATATCATCACCAGGCTGTTCCACCATTTTAGAATAATCTAAAGATCTACCATCAACTCTAGGAGGTGTTCCGGTTTTCATCCTACCGGCTTCGAAACCTACATCAATTAAATCCTTGGTTATTCCGGTAGCAGCTCTTTCTCCAGCTCTACCACCACCAAATTGCTTATCGCCAATATGAATAAGACCATTCAAAAATGTACCGTTAGTACACACGACACTTCTTCCAAAAACTTCAAGTCCCAGGGAAGTTCTAACACCAACAACTTTTTCATTTTTTATAATTAGCCCGGCCACCATTTCCTGATAGAAATCTAAATTCGGGGTTTGTTCCAGTTTCAGTCTCCAGTCCTCCGCAAATCGCATTCGATCACTCTGCACTCTTGGACTCCACATAGCAGGTCCCTTAGATTTATTCAGCATTTTAAATTGGATAGCGCTAGTGTCACTTACAATACCACTATAACCGCCCATTGCATCAATCTCTCTAACAATTTGCCCTTTCGCAATTCCACCCATGGCAGGATTGCAACTCATTTGAGCGATATTCTGAAGATTCATGGTTATAAGAAGGGTTTTACTACCCATATTAGCAGCGGCGGCGGCAGCCTCACTTCCAGCATGCCCAGCTCCAACTACAATAACATCATACTGCTTTTCGAACATATCCTAATTATGATTTTTCTCCTATTGTTCCACGTGGAACAATTTAATTTTCTCTTCTTCCTTGCGTCGCATTAATTCTTTCTCCCTTTCAGTTTTATCATTAAAACCGCAAAAATGCAAGATCCCATGAATTAACACACGCTTCAATTCCTCATCAAAATTCACATTAAAAGCATCAGCATTTTCAGCTACTCTTTCAGTACTTATAAAAATATCTCCTTGTAAAGTATTTCCGACAGTATTGTCGAAGCTGATTATATCGGTATAAGTATCATGAGACAGATATTCCATGTTGATTTTATGAAGATATTCATCGTCACAAAAAATGAAACTTATATCGCCCACATATTTATTCTCAGACTCAATACTGTTTTCGATCCACATTCGATACTTATCCTCGTTTAGTAAATCAAAATCATTTTCGCTGAAAAAATTAATCTCTCCCTTTTCCAAAATAGTCCTTTACTTTCTCTCTGTAAATTTGGCGCAAAGGTAAGATTTGTCTATTTAAAATTTCAGTAGAATTAAAATATTCTTTTGCCCTATCAATCTGATCCTTAAGCGAGTTCTTATATTCTGTTCTATTGGTCTCAGATTGTCTTTTCTCATCTGTTCCCTGCAATTGTAGAGCTTCGTTAAATTTCATTAATTCATACTGAAGATTTTCCATGCGTTTAAGAGTTTCTGGATCAAAACCTTTATCTAGTAACTGCTCCTCGATCTTTTTCATTTCCTCAGCAGGATCCTTCCCAGAATTCATTTCTCTACTTTCCTTCATTTCCTCTAATTGCATACGAAGCATTTGCTGTTCCTTAAAGATCTCATATAATTCACCATTTTCAGATTCACCATTTCCTTCTGAATCCCGAGGATTTCCACGCTCATCAGGCTTAGGTTTTCCCTCCATACCCTTCTTCATCTCCTCCATTAATTCCTGCTGCTTCTTGATGATATCCTGAAGTTGAAACTCCTCCTCACCATTACCTTGCCCAGCTTGTGGGTTAGCCATCATTTGCTGCATGGAACTAAGAATTTGATCTAACAAATTTGCCAGGTCATTTGCGCCTGTAACCACATATTGCTGGCTAGCCGTTCCCTGTGGAATTTCATTTTCAGATAATCTTTCAATAGATTTTTCAAGATCAAATTCCACATTAGTCAATTTATCAGTGATCACTTCATTGATCATGGGATTTCGCATTGCCAGCATGTACAAACTATCATCGATATGTCTGAAATTCTCCCTAAGGTTGCTTTGCTCTTTCAACTTCCCAGCATATTTCGGATTGTTCTGTCTAATTTCCTTGAAAATATCCAGGAGCTCTTCCTGTTCGAATGAGAATACTATCAAATTATCTAATATTTGCCTTAAAGATTCTGCATCTGCCTCCAGTTGTTCCCCCATTTGCATCATCGAACTTTGCTGCATTTTCTGACTGAGTTTCTGCATTTTTTTGGCAGCATCTTTTTGCTTTTTTTGAGCTTCAGGGGAATTATTTTGTTCTAAATTTTCCTTGGCATCTTTCTGATCCTTTTTTATACCCTCTTCTTCCTGATCTTCCCTACCCAATTGTTGTGGTTGTTTCAAGGCCTTGTTATCCTCTTCCAACTGATCCATTTCTTCCTGAAATTCCTTGAATTCTTTATTCAAACCCTCTTGTTTATCGGACGTGTTCTCTTCCTTATGGTCTGAAAGTTCATTTTGTTTTTCAGACAAAGTCTCCAAATCTCTACCTAATTTTTGCTTCTTCTCCTCTACATAATAGCGCTTGGTAAGTTCAAGTAATTGCTCCAGGTTTCTTTTGTTGGTTTTATTCTGCTTAGATAATTTATCGAGCTTCTTCCCCAGATCTTCTTTGGCTATCTTTTCGGAATATTTCTGTAATTCCTCCAGTAACTCTTCATTCTGCTGAAGGCGTTTTTCATTATTCTCAAGACGCTGAGTTAATTCTTTTTCCATATTAGAATTCTCATCTGTTTTATTTTTCTCAAGGGTTTTCTCAAGCTTTTCTGAATAAGATTTCATCATCTCATTCTGCTTTTTCTGCCGTTTTAAAAATTCTTCCAGTTTCTTGCGCTCACTATAATTTAATTCTTCTTTCTCCTTTTCCAATCGGGAAAGTTCATCCAGTTCTTCTTCAGATTTATCGAATTCCTCCAGTTTGTTTCCAATATTTTTGATCGCTTCATTTTGCTCTATCAAATTTTCATCTTCCAATTCTTCCGAAGTTTTCAATCGATAAGTATAAACTTGAGATCTTGCAGATTTAGCGCCATTAACTGCATCATTATCATAGATTCTGAAGTAATATTCATAGGCTACTCCCGGTTCCAATTCCACCGTACCCGGAAAACTAAAGTGAAATTCATCAAAACTCTCTTTAGAAACCGGAATATTGACAATTCCCTGGGAATCCTTGCTATCAAAAGGATAATAGACTAATTCTAGCTTACTTAAACCATAATCATCAGAGATATCACCTTTAAAATACTGTATATCAGTATTTAACGAATCAACTTCTGAGTTTACTGAAATTTCCGGATACTCATCTTTGATCACGAGTATATTGTAATCCAAAGGCTGATATTCAAAAATATTTTCATTGGAAGTACTAACAGAATAATTAAGATTGGAAAGTAACTTTTGCTGGAAACCCGAAGTATTATTCTGAGTTCGAATTTCTATGATCGTATCAGGTAATCTGAAATTAATTAGATTGGTATTTCTGGAATTAAATTGCCAGTTTATTTTAGTCCCTTCAGGCACAGTTACATTTCCTGAACCAGAAATTAATTCATCTTTTAATCCTGTATAACCAGGATAATCCAGTTGCATTTCAAAGTTGAGCAATTTCGGAACTTCAATGACCTTTAGCACCTTGTTTTCAGAAGTGACTTCATTCGAGATTAGTTGAAATTCAATATCATTATTAACTTCTTTAAAATCATATTCAAAAACTCCCGGCGCTGTTTGTTTCAAATAATTTTCCTTTCCATCAAGAAGAAGTTTAACGACCTCAGGATTATAATCCCCAACAGTTCTCACCTGCATCTTAAAGTTCTCCTCTTCCCTGACTCTTAAATCATTATTCTGAATAATAAAATTGAAAGGTGCTGGCTTTAAGTAAACCTTATCATAATCTGTGATTCGCTCAAAACTTTTGGTAATAACCTCTGTTTTCCCGGCTATAATGAGTCCGCCAATGATAAGTAGTGGAAGAATTACGTAGCGTAAATACTTTTTATTATTCTTCAGTTCAATAGCATTTCCAAATGGAACAGGAGTTAATTCCTTCGTACGCTGATCTATACTTGCCAGTAAAAGATCAGATTTCCTGCTATCGTTTTTAAGTTGAAGTAGATTCTTCAACTTATCATTTACTTCCGGAAAGTGATTTCCAATTATTTCCGAAGCCTGAAAATCATCAATCCCTTTAGAGAATTTAAGTAGTTTAAAAAGAGGGATTCCAATAAAATTGATCAGTAAACCAATTTCAACAAGTATAAAAAGCCAGAATAAAATGGTTCTTCCAGTTGTAGATAACCAAAGAAAATATTCGAGGCCTACAACAATTAGGAAATAGATGAGTCCGGTGGCTATAAATAACAGGCTTCCTCTAAGTATTAAATTGATATAATACTTCTTGATGAAAGCCTCCAGTTTTTCCTGCACCAGCCCGAAATTCTCCATTTTCAATGCAATGTTTCCTTAAAAATACAATAAAATTAGCTCATATAAAGGATGCAGGCTTTTGGTTTAGGATTGGACTAATAAGGTTGTATCTTTGCCAGCAAAAATTAAAGAAATATGTCTTCTAAAGTAAGAGTAAGATTTGCTCCCAGCCCTACCGGACCATTACATATCGGTGGAGTTAGAACAGCCTTATATAACTATTTATTCGCTAAAAAACATGGCGGTGATTTTGTATTGAGAATTGAAGATACAGATCAAAATCGCTATGTAGATGGAGCAGAAGATTATATTATAGAATCTCTTAACTGGTGCGGAATTCCTTATGATGAAGGTCCCGGAAAAGAAAAAGGATTTGGTCCTTACAGACAAAGTGAACGTAAAGATAAATATCGCGAATATGCCGAAAAGCTTATAGAATCTGGAAATGCCTACTATGCTTTTGATACTGCAGATGAACTTGACGCACATAGAAAAGATCACGAAGAAAAAGGGAAAACCTTTATCTATAACTGGCATAATCGTGAAAAACTGAAGAATTCCTTATCGCTTTCTCAAGAGGAAGTTCAGAAGAAAATTGAAGCTGAAGAGCCGTATGTTATCCGTTTTAAATCTCCGCAAGATGAAATCTTACATTTAAAGGATGTGATACGAGGAGATATGGAAATTGACACGAATATTCTAGATGATAAAGTTCTATTCAAAAGCGATGGAATGCCAACTTATCACCTGGCGAATATCGTGGATGATCATTTAATGGAAATTACACACGTGATTCGTGGTGAAGAGTGGCTGCCTTCTCTTGCCCTGCACTATATGCTTTATAGAGCCTTTGGTTGGGATGCGCCTCAATTCGCCCACCTTCCTTTGATCATGAAGCCTCAGGGTAAAGGAAAATTGAGTAAAAGAGATGGTGATAAAATGGGATTCCCGGTTTTTCCACTGGAATGGAAAGATCCAAAATCCGGAGATATTTCAGCAGGATATAGAGAGGATGGATATTTCCCGGAGGCCGTTGTAAATATGCTTGCCTTTCTTGGATGGAATCCTGGTACCGAAGAAGAATTTTTCAGCCTGGAAGAGCTTACCAATAGTTTTGAATTAGAAAGGGTACATAAAGGCGGAGCTAAATTTGATCCTGAAAAAACGAAATGGTTCCAGCAACATTACATGCAGGAAGCTGATGATAACCAGCTGGCCGATAAGTTTGACGAAATTCTGAAAGAAAAGGAAGTTTCTGCAGAAAGAAATTATGTGAAAGACGTGGTTGCCTTGATCAAGGAAAGAGCTGTATTTGTTGAAGATCTATGGGAACAGGGTTCATTTTTCTTTATCGCCCCTACTTCTTTTGATCCAAAGGACTCTAAAAAAGCCTGGAAAGATGGTACTGCAGAACTAATGTCTGAATTAAAAGAATATCTAACTACGGTTGATAATTTTCAGGCAGAGCCGTTACAGGAAGCCGTGAAAAGCTGGATCAAAAGCAAGGAAGTAGGATTTGGTAAAGTAATGATGCCGCTTAGAATTGCTTTAGTTGGTGCCTTACAGGGACCAGATCTTTACAAGATTGCTGAATTTATAGGGAAAGAAGAAACCTTAAACCGTATTCAGAAGGCTGTAGATACCATTTAGCATCACACACAAAACAACTTGTGAAGCCGATTATTTCAATTGAAATAGTCGGTTTCCTTTTTTTATAAGGATTCAGCCTTTTTATTCTTAAATTGAAGCATTCATAATCAAATAAAAATTACATGCTCAATTTAGTTTTGTGGCCAGTTTTGGGAATATTTCTCCTCTTGGTCATCTTTTCAGGAATATTTATAGTAAAACAGCAAACATCTGCCGTTATAGAACGCTTCGGAAGATTTACAAGTATTCGAAGTTCAGGCCTTCAGTTGAAAATTCCGCTAATAGATCAGGTTGCCGGAAGGATCAATCTAAAAGTTCAGCAATTAGATGTCTTGGTAGAAACTAAAACCAAGGATAATGTTTTTGTGAAACTGAAAATTTCAGTTCAATTCCAGGTTCGTAAGGATAATGTATATGATGCCTTCTACAAGCTCGAAAGTCCTCACGACCAGATTACTGCATATGTTTTCGACGTTGTGCGCGCAGAAGTGCCTAAAATGAAGTTAGACGACGTTTTTGAACGCAAAGATGATATCGCTATTGCCGTAAACCGTGAATTAAACGAAGCTATGCAGTCATATGGATACGATATCATTAAAACCCTGGTAACCGATATAGATCCTGATGTCCAGGTAAAAGCGGCTATGAATCGTATTAATGCAGCAGAACGTGAAAAGGTAGCGGCAGAGTATGATGCAGAAGCTGATAGAATAAAAATTGTAGCAAAAGCAAGAGCAGAAGCTGAAAGTAAGCGTTTACAGGGACAGGGTATCGCCGATCAGCGACGTGAGATCGCACGTGGACTTGAAGAAAGTGTTGATGTACTTAATAATGTTGGTATCAACTCCCAGGAAGCCTCTGCCCTAATCGTAGTAACACAGCATTATGATACGCTGCAGGCTATTGGTGAAGAGACTAACAGTAATTTGATCTTACTTCCTAATTCACCACAAGCCGGAAGTGATATGCTGAACAATATGGTAGCATCCTTTACTGCTTCCAACCAGATAGGTGAGGCGATGAAAGAACAGAACAAGCGGTCAAAGAATAATCCAGATAAAAAAGAATAAAAAAAGCCTCCAATCGGAGGCTTTTCAATTTTATATTAGATCTCTTAACTGTTCCTATTAGACGTAACAACATTCTTAACATCCGTAATTTTGGATATTGCTTTTAAAACTAAAGCCTTTTGAGCAAGAGAACTAAAAGCATTACTTATCAATGATCTTGCAGACAAACTTTCCTTGGTTTGATCAATACTTAATTTGATCTCTTCCTTATCAATTTCAGTTTGTAGCTTCAGAATCTTAAGATCTTTATCTATCTCTTCAAAAGATGAGTAAACTCTCATTCGTCGTTATTTTCGTTAAAAACAGATTTCGAGAACTTTCTTAGCACAAGTTTTTCAATAGGTTCCTTTCCAAAGATAAATATTAACACAAAAATTATCATGTAGAAACCACCGACTATAAAATAGCCAGCACTTGGAACTCCAATTGCCTGACTCAGCACTATTGCAATAGCAAAAGAAAGCATAATACCGGCAGTACTCAAAAGAAAGCCCATAACCAGAAAACGAACAAGAGACGTAGCTCCCTTCATTCCCTGCCTAAAGGCTCTTAATTTATAATATTCAGAATTACTTTGAATGTAAGACTGAATATTATTATTTAAATCATGAACACTGTCGGATAGTTTTTCAAATGCCATATAAAGATTATACTACAGCTTTATCTGGTGATTTTCCACCTGAATTGCTTGATTTATCTTTTTGCAATTTAGCATTTTGTTTTCGTAATTCCTCGAGTTTAGTTTCCATTGCTGATAGAATATCATCTGCTTTGTGACTAGCTGAAGATAAAGTCTCTTCAAGTCTCACCTCAAAATCCATTCTAGCTTTTTTGGCCTTTTCACTAAGGTTTGAACTAGTTTCGTGGTAACGTTTGTTCAAATTGTCCTGAGCTTTTTGAGCATCTTTTTTTAGCTTCTTGCGAGTCTTTTCGCCGCTATCTGGAGCATAAAGTAATCCTACACCGGCACCTATTGCCGCTCCTGTAATTAATGCTAAAAGGGTATTTCCTGTACTTGCCATAAGTTTTTGAATTTTAAGTTATTATTCGCTCAAAGATAACGGATAGAGCTACCTAAGGCTGTTAATAACCGGTTAATATGTTAAAAATCCTATGCTAAAGTATTCTTAAAGAAAATTTTCAAATACTTTAATTCTTGATCTTAGACCAGGAATCACGCAAGGTTACAGTTCTATTGAAAACTGGTTTTTCAGGTGTTGAATCTCTATCTACACAGAAATAACCAATACGCTGAAACTGTACACTATCACCGTCTTTAGCCTCTTTCAGGCTTGGTTCGAGATATCCAGTAACCGTTTTTAAAGACTCCGGATTTACAAAATCAAGATAATCTTTATCCTTAACCCCGTCTGGTGTTTCTTCTGTAAATAACCTATCGTAGAGTCTAACTTCAGCTTCAATTGCATGCTTAACAGAAACCCAATGAAGAGTTCCTTTCACCTTTCTTAAAGATTCTTCTGTTCCACTTCCACTCTTACTTTTAGGATCATAAGTACAATGAATTTCCGTTATATTCCCTTCTAAATCTTTCTTTACACTTTCACCTTTGATGATATATGCATTCTTTAATCGAACCTCTTTTTCCAGCGTCAATCTGAAAAACTTACGATTTGCACTTTCTTTGAAATCTTCTCTTTCAATGTAAAGCTCTCTTGAAAATGGCACTTGTCTACTTCCTGCAGATTCATCTTCAGGATTATTTTCAGCCTCTAACCATTCCTCTTCTCCTTCAGGATAATTAGTAATCACTAGTTTTACTGGATCCAGCACACCCATTACTCGAGGCGCTTTTTTATTAAGATCTTCTCTTACACAAAATTCAAGGTGAGATACATCAATAAGGTTTTCTCTCTTCCCTACTCCAATAGAATCTGCAAATTTCCTGATAGAATCTGGATTATATCCTCTCCTTCTAAGTCCAGATATGGTAGGCATTCTAGGATCATCCCAGGAATTTACAAATCCTTTTTCTACCAGTTGTAATAATTTTCTTTTACTAACTATGGTATGACTCAGATTTCTTCTGGCAAACTCACGTTGCTTAGGTTCAAAATCTCCGGGTTTACTAACTTTTTTAATAAACCAATTATATAATTCGCGGTGTGGAAGGAACTCAAGAGTACAGAACGAATGAGAAACATGCTCAATAAAATCGCTTTCACCGTGTGCCCAGTCGTACATTGGGTAGATCTTCCAATCGTTACCGGTTCTGTGATGGCTTTTATGAAGGCACCTGTACATTACAGGATCTCTCATCAACATATTTGTAGCTCCCATACTGATCTTAGCCCTCAATACATCGCCCTTTTCCGGAGTGTCTCCATTTTTCATCTTTTCGAACAGCTCAAGATTTTCATCTACTGAACGATTTCTATATGGACTATCTGTTCCTGGTTGGGTTGGAGTTCCCTTCTGTTCTGCAATTTCTTCTGAAGTCTGGCTATCTACATAAGCATCTCCATTTTTGACCATTTCAACGGCCCAGTCATATAGCTGCTGAAAATAATCTGAAGCATAACATTCCTCTGCCCATTTAAAACCAAGCCATTCAATATCTCTTTTAATGGCATCTACATATTCCTGCTCTTCTTTAGCTGGATTTGTATCATCAAATCTCAGGTTAACCGGAGCATTATAAGTTTCTCCAAGTCCGAAATTTAGACAGATTGATGAAGCATGCCCTATATGAAGATATCCGTTAGGTTCTGGTGGAAACCTGAATTTCAGGTCTTCCTTTTTATAATTATTATTTAGATCTTCCTCTATGATTTGCTCAATAAAATTGAGCGACTTTTTTCCTTCGGTCATAACTGATTTAAAATAAAAGGCAAATTTATCAAATTTTAAGTCGATAGAGACAGGTTAAGCTTATTAGTATCAGTAAAATTGAATAACTTGGAAATAATAATTCAATTCATACCATGGACGACATATATAAAATCATCTTATACTCGATATTTTCTGGTATAACTGTATTTTTTGGAGGTTTGCTATCTAAATATTTTGGAGGCGATTTTAAAGCAGACAGAAAAAAGAAAGAGCTATATCATTTTATCACTGCTTTTGGTGGTGGAATTTTAGTTGCTGCAATAGCTCTTGTACTTGTTCCACGTGGAATGGATGAATTGAATTTACCAATTTTGATCATAGCATTTATTTCCGGAGCCATCGCGGTATTTTTAATTGACAGAAAACTTCAGAAATCAGGAAATACTTTATCACAGCTAATGGCTATGTTACTTGATTTTATTCCTGAAGCAATTGCATTAGGAGCCATTTTTGCAACCGATCCTAAAACAGGAATTCTATTGGCTATTTTTATCGGATTACAAAATTTACCTGAATCTTTTAACTCTTTTCAGGATCTGAAAAAGAGTGGCTTAAATGAAAAAAAGAGTCTTATCGTACTATTCTTTTTAAGTTTTTCAGGAGTTGTTGGCGCTATTATAGGATTTCTATTTCTGAAAGATCTGCCAGAAGTAACCGCGTTCTTAATGGTTTTCGCCAGTGGCGGTATTCTCTATTTAATTTTTCAGGATATTGCACCAAATGTGCAATTGAAAAAATCCTGGTTACCTGCATTGGGCGCCAATCTTGGGTTCTTGATAGGGATGATAGGAGAAAAGCTTATTCAATAATCAAAAAACAAAACTGGAGCGTTTATCTTTGTAAAAAAAAAGTGTGGGAGTTATAAAACTTAAGAATATCAAGGTCTTTTCATATCACGGTTGCCTTGACGAAGAAAGTAAAATAGGTAGCGAATACCGTGTTGATCTTAAAGTTCATGGAGATCTTTCTCATTCAGCTAAAACCGATAACCTTGGAGATACGATAGATTATGTTCATTTGAACAAGATCGTTAAGGAAGAAATGGCTATTAGATCTAAATTGTTGGAAACTGTTGCAGAAAGAATATTGAACAGAGTTTTAGACGAACTCATTATGGTTCAGAAGGCTAAGGTTGATGTTTCAAAAATTAATCCACCAATTGGTGGAAATGTGGCAATGGTAACGGTAAGCAGGACGAAATCAAGATAGATTTTAGTTTTGAAACTTAAAATTTTTATTACATTTGCCTTCCCTAAAAGGGCATCGTGGCCGAGTGGCTAGGCAGAGGTCTGCAAAACCTTGTACAGCGGTTCGAATCCGCTCGATGCCTCAACAAAGCTTCCTTTAACCGGGAAGCTTTTTTTATTTTTCATCTTCTGAAATTCCCAGATCATCAAGTTTTCCAATCAAAGAATCATTAGGTGTGATCTCTTCTATCTGATCTTTTATCTCATCTACCTGGCTAGGGAAGGCACCCTGAAAAATTAGAATTACTCCGAAAAGAATTAGAATTACACTTATCGCTTTTTTCATAACATAGATCCTGTGTGGAGTAAGTTTTCTATTTAGTTTTTTAGCAAGAAGTATTTTGAAAACATCAACAATGAGATAGGTAACTAAGACGCTAATTAAAAAAACAGATATCCTATCGGTCTCCATATCCATTTTAGGCCCGAATACGATGATTACTCCCAACCAGAAGCCCAATACACCAATATTTATAAAATTAAGCAGGAAACCTTTTGCAAACAACCCAAAATAATCACTCTTACCTAGTTTTCTTATTTCCGGAGTTTCATCATCAGTATGAATGGTCTTTTTGGTTTGTATAAAACTCATTAATCCGTAAGTAGCCAAGATCATTCCACCAAAAATGAACAATGCAGGATCATCTTTCAGGCTTTCCAATAGCTTAGTTGTACTAAAATAAGCAATGGCGATGAATACCATATCTGCCAGTATTACACCAAGATCCAGGGAGAAAGCGGCTCTAAAACCTTTTATAGCAGCAGTTTCCAGTAATACGAAAAATACCGGTCCGAATAAAAAAGCTAAAAAGAAACCCAGCGGTAATGCTGCTAAAACGTCCTGTAACATACAGTTAAGTTGTCTTGCAAATGTAAACTTTTTGTTCTTTTATGGTAGTTAGCGGCTGTTAAAGCCTAAAAACTAAATTATTAGTGATGTGAAAACTATTAATTGGCCTCTACTTCTTCTCTATTTCCAAGTAATGTAAAATCCAGATGTCTTTTTACAAGATCTGCATTTTTAACCTTTACGTATACCTCGTCTCCAAGTGTATACGATTGTCCCGTTCTTTTACCAATTACAGAAAATTCATCTGCATTAAATTCATAATGATCATCGTTCATGTCTCGTAATCTGATCATTCCTTCACATTTATTTTCGATGATCTCAACGAAAATACCCCACTCGGTCACACCTGAAATAACTCCAAGGAATTCCTCATTTTCATGATCCTGCATGAATTTCACCTGCATGTATTTAATTGAATCACGTTCGGCATTGGTAGCAAGGTTCTCCATCTCACTACTATGATGACATTTTGCTTCATATTCCTCTTCATTTGCCGATTTTGCACCATCGAGATAATGCTGAAGTAATCTATGAACCATCACGTCTGGATATCTTCTAATTGGAGAGGTAAAGTGAGTATAATAATCGAATGCAAGCCCGTAATGACCAATATTCTCAACACCATAATAAGCTTTACTCATAGTACGAATAGCAAGAGTATCAACCATATTCTGCTCTTTTCTTCCCTGCACATCTTCCAGTAATTTGTTCAGTGAAGAAGTGGTCGTACTTCTATCTTTTAAATTCAGTTTATGACCAAATCTACCAACGATCGTCTGTAAAGAAGCTAGTTTCTGATCGTCTGGTTCATCGTGACATCTATAAACAAATGTTTTCTTCGGGCTTTGTTTTCCAATGTATTCAGCAACTTTTCTATTCGCAAGAAGCATGAATTCTTCAATAAGTTTATTAGCGTCTTTAGCAGTTTTAAAGAAAACTCCAACAGGATTATTTTCCTCATTCAAATTGAATTTAACTTCTACTTTATCAAATGAAATCGCGCCATCTTTCATTCTGCCTGCACGCATTTTTTTAGCAAGCCTGTTCAACGTGACTACCGCCTCTACTAAAGCTCCTCTTACAGAATAGGAATGATTTCTAATTGAAACATCTTCGGGAATTGTTCCCGTTCCAGTTTCAATAATATGTTGTGCCTCTTCATAGGCAAAACGCTCATCTGAATAGGTTACCGTTCTACCAAACCATTGATTCTTCACATTCGCTTTATCATCAATTTCAAAAACTGCTGAAAATGTGAATTTTTCTTCTTTAGGCCTTAAAGAACAGGCATTGTTCGATAATATTTCCGGAAGCATAGGTACAACTCTGTCAACTAAATAAACTGAAGTTGCCCTATCATAGGCTTCTTCATCCAGAATGGTTCCAGGTTGCAGGTAATGTGATACATCCGCAATATGAATTCCTATTTCATAATTGCCATTTTCAAGTTTTTGAAAACTTAAAGCGTCATCAAAATCTTTAGCATCTTTCGGATCTATGGTAAAAGTGAGCACATCACGCATGTCTCTTCTTTTACTGATCTCTTTCTCGTTTATAGAAGTATCAATTTTATTCGCATATTCTTCAACTTCTTCAGGAAATTCGTGTGGTAAGCCATATTGAGCCAGAATGGAGTGAATTTCTGTGTGATGTTCACCTGGAGTTCCAAGCACGCGGGTAATTTTACCATATGGAGAATCAGCTTTTTTAGGCCATTCTTCAAATTCTACCACTACTTTATCACCATTTTCAGCACCGTTCAATTTATTTCCGGCAATAAAGAAATCTGTATACATAGATTTATCATCGATCACTACAAATCCAAAATCTTTCTTTTGTTGTAATGTACCAACGAATTCAGTTCTTTTTCTTTTTAGAATTTTAGTGATCTCACCATCTGAACGTTTTCTTCTTCTGCGATTATAAACATAGATCTCTACAGTATCACCGTCGAATGCAGCATTCAGATCTTTTTGTGCTATAAAAATATCGTCTGCAAATTCTTCGACCATTACGTAACCGTAACCCTTAGTTGTTAAATCCAGAACACCTGTATAGTAATTCTTATTTCCTTCGATCTTAAATTTACCGCGTTCCACTTCCTGAATTTCCTTTTTAGCGGCTAATTGAGCAAGTTTCTTAATAATTTGATTTCTACTGCTGGCATCGTTCACTCCCAGAACGGAAGCTATTTGTTTGTAATTATATGTTTTCCCGGAATTGTTTCGAAGTATATCGATGATACTTCTGGAAAGATTGCCTTGTATTTTATTTTTCGTTTTCTTCTTTTTCTTCATTATCACTTAGTATACGATAAAATTACACCATAAATATCAGACAGGGACTTTTTCATTTTAAAGTTTTGTTAAGTCGTCATTTTATGAAAATGACTGATTATCAAAATGTTCTAAAAAAAATTTATTTTAATGTTTTTAACATAGTTCATTTTTATTTCTTAATTTTTTCTTAATTTAGAATTAACTTTCCCCAAGACTAGCCCACTTAATTTTACGACATACGATATGAAAATTAGTAAGTCAACAAAATACTCGGCATTATTCTTCCTGATATTTCTTCTTGGGCTAATCTTTTTTGTGACTACAATTCATAAATCTCTTAATAAGAAAACTGAGATATTCTTCGATTCTCGCCAGGATCAAAGTAAGAGCATAGCTCTAACTATTCAGGATTAAATCTTATCTTTAGTTAGGTTAATTCTTTAGTATGAAAGATTATCAATGCTTGGCCACTTTCACTTACCATCACGAATATTTCGTTCTTAAGCTTCAGTTTGAAAAGGCCGGTATACGCCATTATTTCCAGAACGAGACCCTCATTGGGCTTTTACCTCTATCTTCTTTTGCCTTTGGCGGTATACGTCTCATGATCCATCCCTCAGATATTTCTAAAGCAAAACAAATAATAGATTCTTTAAATGACAAATCTTCTAACCTCAGGATCGTTTAATCAATCTTAGTTATAAACATTATATATCATATTATTTATTTCTTCTTTTTTAAAAAATTAAAATGATGGTATATGATGGTGTGTTGATTTGTAGAATAATTTATCTGTTTAATTCTTGTTATTTCACTTGTGATTTTTTGATAACAGTTTATCAACATAGGTGTTAATTCTTAACTGATTGATATTCTTAGTGTTTTAAGATTTACTTAACAAAAGTTCATAAAATTGTTTTAATAAAATTTATTGAAAAGTTTAATATGAACTCTTGTCAATAACCTGTTCTTATATGCTCATAACTATCTAAAAATTTCTATAGTTATAATTTGATTTATTCAACTTAATGTCGGTATTGTTATTATTTTCTTAAAAACCAAATTTCTTTTTAAGTAAATCATCAGATGTTTTTCACAATTAGCTGTCAATTTTAAAACGCTGAAAATTAAGATATTCTATAAAGTAATTAACAATGAAAATTAAGCCGGTTAATAGCGTCTTTTTATAACTTTGTTGCAAACAACATAACTATGAAAATATCTATTGGAAACGATCATGCCGGTACCGGTTATAAGCAAATGATCCAGGAAAAGCTTGAATCTCTAGGTCATACGGTTACTAATTATGGCACTAATGCTGAAGACAGCGTAGATTATCCAGATTTTGTACATCCAGTCGCTGAAGATGTGGAAAACAAGAAAGCAGATATGGGTATTATTATTTGTGGTAGCGGCAACGGTGCAAACATGACCGCAAATAAACATCAAGGAGTTAGATCTGCATTATGCTGGAACACTGAGATCGCAAAACTGGCTCGTGAACATAATGATGCTAATATCTTAAGTATTCCTGCCAGGTTCGTTTCTGAAGAACAAGCCACTGATATGATGGAAACCTTTATAAATACTGAGTTTGAAGGCGGACGTCACCAAAGAAGAGTAGATAAGATACCTTCAAAAAAGTACTGTTAATAACCTATGAGTTTAAGAATAGAAGTAAAAAAGTTCAGTGAATTAAAGCTCACTGAACTTTACGATATTTTACAATTAAGATCTGAAGTTTTTGTAGTAGAACAGGATTGTGTTTACCAGGATATTGATGGAAAAGATTCTGAAGCTCTACATATTATAGGTTATAAACAGGATAAAATTGTTGCCTATACACGCTGCTTTAAACCTGGATATTATTTTGAAGAAGCAGCGATTGGTCGAGTGATCGTAAAAGAATCTGAACGAAAATTCGGTTATGGTCATGAGATCATGAAAGCTTCAGATAAAGCGATTCAGGAAAATTTCAACACTTCTAATATTAAATTATCTGCACAGCAGTATCTTATCAAATTCTATAATTCTCATGGTTATAAAACTATAGGCGAGGGTTACCTGGAAGATGGTATTCCTCATATCGCCATGGTGAAAGATTAATTCTTCGTTTTGATATTTTTATTGAATGGGATCTTTATCTGATAGGTAAAATTATCAGCATATTGATCTTCAACGATATCTACTCCATACCTAATATTATCTGTGCTGTCATATACGAAAGTGCCAAACATCCTGTCCCAGATACTGAGCATATTTCCATAATTACTATCAGTCCATGGTAATTGATAATGGTGATGAAACTTATGCATATTTGGAGTTACAAAAAGGTAACTAATCGTTTTGTCTAACCATACCGGAAGCGAAATATTCGCATGGGTGAAATAGGTAAAAAACACACTTAGAATTCTATAAATCAAATAAAATGCTACTGGCATTCCCATGATAACCATTGCGATTAAGGCAAATGTTTCGCGAATAATGAAATCTAATGGATGATGCCTGGTGCCGGTCGTCGCATCTACATGCGTATCTGTATGATGAATTAAATGCAGCCGCCACATCCATTTTACCTTATGAAGTAAGAAATGCACAAAATACTGTGCAATAAGATCGAGCACCATGATAGATAATAAAAGTTCTATCCATATTGGTAATTCAACCATTGTTAATAAACCAAATTGATGATTTTCGAGCCAGATGAATAGTCCGCCGGTCATTAATCCGAAAAAGAAATTAATAATAATTACAAAACCCAGTAAAGACAAGTTGGTTTTTGCATGATTCAACTTATTGTATTTGAGCTTTACCAGGGCATAATATCCTTCGAGAATCCAGAAAATAGAGAGAACCAAAAGAATCCATACCAGCTTTTGCCAGTTAGGCATCGATTCAAAAAAATAAAGTAAATCTTCCAAGATATTCTATTTTAAAATTTTAGAATATTCCGCAGGATTTTTAAGTATAGATTGAGCTTCGTTAATTTCAGGATTATTACTGGTATAATATTCATATAATCCCTCTTTGTAGAAATATCTTTTAATGATCTCATCGGTTAAAAGACTTACGATCTCAGGTTTTTTATTGTTTAATTCCTGCTTTTTAAATGCTGAAATTTCTGATCTAATTTTATCAACCTCAGCAGATATCTTTGTTCTGAGATCTTCTTCTTCAGCTTTATCCATCATCTCGGTTAACTCTCTTTCAGTTGCTGTTTGATATTTGAAATCTGACTGTTGAAGGAATTTTTTAAACTCGCTAAAATCTGAATCTGTAAAATTGAAATCCTTTGGATCATTCAGCTCATGTGAATAATAGTATTTCGTTGCATAATCGAAAATAGCATCCTGTAATAGCAAAGACTGGGTAATATCACTGAATTCTGAAGTTTCCATCTGGACATCTGGAAGTATACCTCCTCCATCGTATACTTTTCTACCATTTCTGGTAGTGAATTCATTATAATCTTCAACCTTCGTTCTTACTGCTCTTCCCTCTTCATTTCTGGTTCTGTAATCCAAAGCCTGGATGCATCTTCCACTAGGAGTATAATATCTTGAAATAGTGATCTTGATCTGAGTTCCATAAGCAAGTTCTTTAGGTCTTTGCACAAGTCCTTTTCCAAAACTTCTAGCCCCCACAATGACACCTCGATCCAGATCCTGAATAGCTCCAGCTACGATTTCACTGGCAGAAGCGCTTCTTCCATTCACTAGAACCACCAATGGGATCTTAGTATCTATAGGTTCTTTTTGAGTAAAATATTCCCTGTTATATTTTTCAATAACAGATTTTGTGGTTACGATCAATTCTCCTTTCGGAATAAAAATGTTGCTAACATTGATGGCTTCATTTAATAAACCACCTAAATTTCCTCTGAGATCAAGGATAACCTTATCGGCTCCCTGAGTTTTTAGTTCTTTAAAAGCCTGTGCTACCTGCGTGGAAGCCTTCGCATTAAATTTAGATAATACGATATATGCCGAATTATCGTCGAGTAATTTGTAAAATGGAACGGCATCAAGTTCTACAGAACTTCTTTTAAGACTTGTGGTTTTGGTCTCACCCTGGCGTATAAAAGTAATACTGAAGTTACTATCTGGAGCGCCATTTAGAAGTTCTCCTGCATCTTCTTTAAAATCAGCCACATTGATGTTACCAATCTTGATTATCTCATCACCGGCCTTTAAACCGGCTTTATCGGCCGGATAGTCCTTGTATGCTTCAACAATGGTGATGGCATCTTTTCCAGTTTTCACCAGCGCACCTATCCCTGTATATTCTCCTGCGCTATTAATTCTGGCAGCTTCAACATCCTGTTCATTCCAGTAATTGGTGTAGGGATCAAGATCTGTAAGCATGGATTTAATGGCCGTATCCATAAGTTCGGCCGGGTTGGTTTCATCAACATAATTCATGTTGATTTCTTTAAATAGCGTAGTGAATATCTCTATTTGTTTGGCGATCTCGAAAAAGTCTGATTTAAAACTTACCGTACCAATGAATATCCCAATGAGAACTATCGGAAGTATAATAATTCTTTTAAATCGCTTTTTCATAATCTTACATTTTTTCTTTGAAGCTCTTCAAAATCTTATTCATACTCTTGTCAAGCTTATCATAAGGCATTTCTTCTCGGGAAATATGAATGAACATAAATGCATAAGAAGAAGTTAAATCGTTAGTAACAAGATACTTATTTTTTCTGTAAACCTCGCGCATCATTCGCTTAATTCTATTGCGCTGTACCGCTGTCTTTACCAGTTTTTTTGGTACGGAAACACCGGTTTTTAATTCTTTTGTTTCTGAATTATCAAAAGGTATATAAACCAGTTTAAGAGGATATGATTTTATATGCTGCCCTTCTGCAAAAAGCTGATCTATGAGCTTTTTACTTTTTAATTTTTCTTCTTTTCCAAAACTTTCGTTCATACTTCAAAAGTAAGCATCCTTAAAATAAAAAACCCTTTCCGTGAAGAAAGGGTTTATATATTAATCTAAAAGAGAGATCTAGTTTTCAGCTTCTGTATTTTCACTATCAGATTTTCCCCAAATATTGTTTTCTCTGTTCACATCTGCCATTAATTGTGAAGAATCAATTTCTATAGTTGAGATCTTATCTTTTGAAACCGGGATTTGCACATCATAAGTTGGGAATCCCCAGGCCCAGTCTTTCTTTACCGTAGTTTTTACACCTTCTTCAGCTGGTTTCTCCCATCTCATCATTTGTAACGGAATGTAGATCGTTTCTTTAGATCCATCTTCATAAGTTACATTTAGATCCACAGGCATTGGCATTAGACCATTTCTCTGTAGTGTAACTTTCGTCATATCATCTTCTGCTTCAACAGACCCTATAGCGTAATCTATTGTATTTGTAGTTTGAGTCCAGTCCTGCAAATACCAGTCCAGCTCTGCTCCTGATACCTTTTCAGCTATTCTGATAAAATCGTTTGGTGTTGGATGTTTGAACTTCCACTCATCATAATAACGATTCAAAGTCTTGTCAAGATTTTCTTTACCAATGATATATCCTAATTGCGCAAGGAATACCGCTCCTTTAGAATAAGCAGATGCTCCGTAAAGCGCATTCATCGCATATCTATCGGCGTGAGTTGTTTGCGGTTGTTCCTTTCCTGAACTTGCCAGGTAGTTATAACCTCTGTAAGATCCTTTATGTGGATTTTCAGCGTTGGTTCCCATTACTACATTTTCTGCTTCTGAAGAGATGTAAGATGTAAATCCTTCATCCATCCATTCGTGGATGCTTTCATTGGTAGCAAGTAAATGCTGAAACCATGCATGCGCCATTTCATGAGCGGTTACTCCAACAAGACTTCCAAAAGAACGCTCACCGGTGATCAATGTAAGCATAGCGTACTCCATACCACCATCTCCACCTTGAACTACAGAATATTGATCCCATGGGTATGGCCCGATATGTTCATTATAAAATGCTAATAATTCAGCTGTTTTTGGCTGAAGGTTTTTCCAGTTTTCCTTGATCTCATCGTTGTCTTTATAAAGAAAATGAAGTACTGTTCCATCTTCAGCAACAAGTTTATCGTGGATATAATCCGGATCTGCACCCCAGGTAAAATCATGAACTTTAGGGGCTTTAAAATGCCAGGTTAATTTATCGCCTTTGGTTTTTTTAACTTTAGTTCCTTCTTCTTCATAACCATGACCTATTTCCTGAGGATTCTGAAGGTATCCTGTGCTTCCGATTGTATAATCCTTATCAATGCTAATCTTCACGTCAAAATCTCCCCATACACCCTGAAATTCACGAGCGATATAAGAATCTGCATGCCATCCCTGAAAATCATATTCAGCTAATTTAGGATACCACTGGCTCATAGAAAGTGCAACTCCCTCTGAACTATTTCTACCAGATCTTCTGATCTGTTCCGGCACCTGACCTTCAAACTCCATTTTAAAAGTAGTTTTCTTTCCAGGCAAGATTGGCTTGGCAAGTTCTACTTCCAGAATAGTTCCTACTTCTTCATATGTAAGCTCAGCACCATCCTGAGTTAAAGAGTTTACTCTTAAATATCCAATTTGTTCAGGAGAAAGTCCGGTAATTCTACTTACAACTTCAGGATTTTCTTTAGTTCCTTTATTCATGGTCATTCTACCGTCTGGATCTGCAACGCTTTCTAATCTGGCGTTCATTTCACTGTCTGGCTGAAAGGCATTAAAGAAAAGATGATAAAATACGCGGTTTAATGTATCAGGAGAATTGTTGGTATAAACCAGTTCCTGAGTACCTGAATACTGGAAATTCTCAACATCCATGTCTACATCCATTTTGTAATCTACATGTTGTTGCCAGTAAGAAGTATTATTTTGGGCTTGAATAAAGCCACTTGAGATCAATAATAAGCTAAAAAGTATTTTCTTCATTTTAATTGTTTTTCGAGATTTGGTCGGCTAAAATAAGTGCATTATAAAGATTTGCCATCTTTCCTGAAGTTGACAAACTATCGAATTTCTTGGTATTATTCTGATCTCCACCTACAATTACTGTTGCCTTGGTGGTAAGTCCGCTATCCATGATCACCTGCTTTACCTGAGCTGCTGATAATTGTGGGTAATAACCTCTGATGATGGCTGCAATTCCTGCAACTGCCGGTGAAGCCATAGAAGTTCCCTGAAGGTATTCGTAAGTATTATTTGGTGTGGTAGACCAGATCTTGGTTCCGGGAGCAAAAACATCGACATTTGATTTTCCATAGTTAGAAAATTCAGCAACCATTCCAGAACCATATTCATAATTAAGTGCTCCAACGGTAAGAAAATTATCTGCTAATTCTGCAGTATTCTCTGGGTCCTGATCGTTTGGATATACCCTGTTAGAATCAAGATCGATTCCTTCATTTCCAGCTGCGTTCACAATTAACACATCATTTTCAGCAGCGTATTTAATCGCATCTGTTACCCATTCAGGATTTGGTGAAAAATATTTTCCAAAGCTGGTATTGATCACTTTAGCTCCATTATCTACGGCATATCTAATTGCTAAGGCAATATCTTTATCATACTCGTCGCCATCTGGTACAGCTCTTACAACAAGGATTCTTGCATTATTAGAAACACCTTTTATTCCAATATTATTAGATCTGTTTGCCGCTATGATACCAGCAACGTGCGTTCCATGCTTGATATTCTCTTTATCATCTTCAGGTCCCTGTACTTCATTATTTCCATAATCGGTATCATTGATGTCGTAAGGATCATCGCCTACTTTAGCACGACCATCCAGTTCAAGATTCAAATGAGATGCCAGGTGATCTTTATAATAATCTATCGCATCCTGTAATTCTACCAGAGCTTCAGGTATATTTTCATTCACGTTATACTGAATCTGGGTAAGAATTGATTTATACTGCGTCATTTGCTGGGTCGCAGGCTTATAATCTGAAAGTTGTTCTTTTGTATAGTCTTCTGTTCCCAGTTGTTTTGAAACTGCATTATGTGCAGTTGTTATCTGCTCCTGAATTTGAAGATATTGTTTTCTAGTATCTATTGCTTCAGCATATTCCTTATCATATTCAGCTTTTGCAGCCTTATACGCATTGTATTCTTCGCGATCTGCTGTACTTATACTGCTTTCAGACTTTCCTTCATATTTTGGTTTTAGACGCTTATAGATACGGGTGTATTCCATATTCTCTGCTACACCATCTCCAAGAAAATTCCATCCGTGTACATCATCAATATAACCGTTGTTATCGTCATCTTTTCCATTTCCAGGAACTTCATCTGTGTTGGTCCAGATAACCGATTTAAGATCTTCGTGTTCAATATCAACACCACTATCTATAACTCCAACGATAACCGGTGAAGGCTTTTTATTTTTAATGATTTCGGCGTATGCCTTATTAACACTCATTCCAGGAATGGTGTCTTTAGTAAGATCTGCATTGGTCCAGTCTTTTAATTCAGCGTCTGAAAGATCCTGAACTTTTAATGGAATGGAATCAATATTACCAACTGGTGTAGAAACTACACTTGGTGCTGTACTGCTACATCCGGTTAAGATACCGGCAGCAAGTAGGGAAAGAAGCGGTTTAAAAAATGGTATTTTCATCTTGTAGTTTAGTTAAATAATTCGTTGAAAGTATGCACTTTATCAAGTCTTACACCTTTCTCCGTATGTTTTAAGGTAATTATCTCATTATGGGCATCATGCTCCATGAATAAATAATAGTTTTCATCGGCCGCGGTTTCAAGAAACTTCTTCTTTTCCGGTAAAGTTAATAATGGCCTGGTATCGTAACCCATCACATAGGGAAGCGGAATATGTCCTGCTGTTGGCAGCAAGTCTGCCATAAAAACTAATTTTTCCCCCTGATACTCTATATGAGGGATCATTTGCTTATCGGTATGTCCATCAACAAATAATACGCCAAATCCCAGGTTATCTGAGTTCATAAAACTTTTATCTTCTTCTCTTTCAATAAAATGAA
Organism: Christiangramia sediminicola; assembly: GCF_031344135.1. Classification (NCBI taxonomy): domain Bacteria; kingdom Pseudomonadati; phylum Bacteroidota; class Flavobacteriia; order Flavobacteriales; family Flavobacteriaceae; genus Christiangramia; species Christiangramia sediminicola. Next base: position 317,515 of record NZ_JAVJIU010000004.1, on the reverse strand, counting down.
GCTTTCCACTTTGTTCCATCGGAATAATATTTTCCTTTAAAAAAGAAGCTTTTTCGCGATCATTAGGCTGGGTTGCCCAAAGCCAGTGTTCTTTGTTGCTCCAGAATCTGGCATTTTTAAAAGCTGGTTCATAACCTGTTCTGTCTTTATTCCATTGAATACTTCCGCCACAATGGTCAAAATGAAGATGGGTCATGAAAATATCAGTAACGTCATCACGGTGAAATCCGTGTTTTTTCAAGGACTTGTCTATAGAATGATCTCCCCATTGAAAATAATATTTGAAGAATTTCTCACTTTGCTTATCACCCATTCCTGTGTCTATAAGCATCAAGCGATCACCATCTTCAATGAGAAGACAACGTGCGGCAATGTCTATCATATTGTTAGAATCTGCCGGGTTCGTCCTTGTCCATAGGCTTTTTGGTACCACACCAAACATTGCGCCTCCGTCAAGTTTAAAATTTCCAGCTTCAATAGGATATAGTTTCATTGCGAAATTTTTAAAAATTCTCCGCAAAATAGAAAATCTTGTAGCCTTTTCGAATTATTTTCATTTCATTTAACAACATCATATTATTCAAAGGCTTGACAGAATAAGCTTTCAGAGTAAAACATTTTTAATATTTTTAGCTTCGATAAGCAAACGACGAACTTATGATTGAATTGGCGGGAATTGTGATTTTGGGGATTATGGCTCAATGGTTAGCATGGAGATTTAAGATCCCGGCTATTCTACCATTAATCCTTGTAGGACTGGCAGTTGGACCACTTTCTACATTTTTTACGGTAGATGGATCCAAATTAATAGAACCTATTTGGGATGGTGATTCAGGTCTGTTTCCGGGTCAGAGTTTATTCTATTTTGTATCTCTGGCCATTGGAATTATACTTTTTGAAGGAGGTTTAACCCTGAGAAAAGGTGAAGTTCTTAACGTGGGACCCGTAATTCTGAAACTTATAACCGTAGCCGTGATCGTAACCTTTTTTGGTGCCGGTATCGCTGCGCATCTTATTTTCGACCTTAGCTGGCAGATCAGTTTTCTTTTTGCTGCACTTATAATTGTAACAGGACCAACGGTTATTACCCCAATTCTTCGGAACATACCTCTTAAAAAAGATATTTCAGCTATTCTAAAATGGGAAGGAATTCTAATCGACCCGATTGGAGCCCTTGTGGCAGTATTGATGTTCGAATTTATTAGCGCTGGAACAGGAACTGAGTTTACCGAAACAGCTTTGATGGAATTTGGTAAGATCGTTCTGTTTGGATTTACCTTTGGGTTTACTTTTGCACATGCACTCGCATTTGCCATTAAAAAAAATGTGATCCCGCACTATTTATTGAACGTATTAACCCTGGCGACCGTGTTAGGAGTATTTGTACTTGCAGATATGTTTGCTCATGAAAGCGGACTTTTAGCGGTTGTTGTTATGGGTATGGTAATGGGAAATATCAATTTACCGAACTTAAAAGAGCTGCTTTACTTCAAAGAATCTTTAAGTGTATTATTAATTTCGATACTCTTCATCTTGCTGGCAGCAAACATCAATATTGAAGATCTTTTATTGGTTTACGATATCAAAGCTCTGATACTTTTTGCAACTGTAGTACTTGTAGTAAGACCGCTTGGTGTATTTGTGAGTAGTATAGGTTCTTCGTTAAAGACGAATGAAAAATTATTTATCAGTTGGGTAGGACCTCGTGGTATTGTTGCCGCAGGTATTGCTTCACTTTTTGGTATAGAATTGGCGAACCAGGGAGTTCCTGGGGCTGAATATATTACGCCTCTTGTATTCATGATCGTACTGGGTACGGTTCTTCTGAATGCGACCACGGCAAGGCTATTCGCTCAGTTGGTGGGAGTTTTTCTGAAAAATTCTCAAGGAATATTGATTATTGGAGCATCAACAATTTCAAGACTTATTGCATCATATCTAAAGAAGAATAAAAGACATGTAGTACTGGTTGATAGTAATGGCGCGAATATCAGAAAAGCGAGAGAACTTGGACTGGATGCGATCCAGGAGAATGTTTATTCAGATGATCTTATTAATAATATCGAGTTAAGTGATGTTGGATATTTAATGGCACTTACCGGGAATACTGAAGTGAATACGAATGCAATCGACAAATTCCGAAAGCATTTTGGAGAAAATGGATCTTTTAGAGTGGTTTCTTCAGATGAGATGTATGATCCTGAAAATAATCCTAAAGAAGGACTTTTTTCACAAACAGATGATTATATCAAATTAACGAACCTTGCGAGAAAGTATCCATCAATCCATGAAATTGAACTGAATTCCAAGGAACATTATGAAGGTCTTATAGAGATAAGTAAAACAGATCCGGATATAATTCCACTATTTGTGAAAGATAATGAAGGAGAGTTAAGTATTATCCCTTCAAACAGCATGGAAGTTGATATTGAAGAAAATTACATGCTTGTATACCTTGGTAAACAAATGGATCCGGGTGATAGCGAGGAAAAAGAAAATATTGAAGAGAATATAGAGCAAAGCTAGACTTTACTCCTCTTCCATAGCTTCGATTAATTCATCTGTGATCTCCAGATTGTGATAAACATTCTGAACATCATCGTCATCTTCAAATTTTTCAACCAGGTCCAGGATCTTTTTAGCATCTTCTACTGGTAATGTAAGAGTATTTAGTGGTATTCGCTGGACTTCAGAATTTTTTGGTTCTATTTCCATTTCTTCCAGTTTTGAAGACATTAATCCGTAGTCGGTGAATTCAGTATAAACGCTTAGAAATTCATCTTCTATTTCAAATTTGCTGGCGCCACCTTCAATAAGTTCCAGTTCAAATTCTTCAAGATCCATTTCGATCTTCTCTTTTTCGATCACAAAAACCCCTTTTTTATCGAATAGAAATTCCAGCGAGCCATTAGTTCCCAAATTTCCTCCATTCTTGGAGAAAATTGATCTAACTGAAGCCACAGTACGATTGGTATTGTCTGTAGTACATTCAACGAAAATTGCGATACCGTTAGGGCCGTAGCCTTCAAAAGTTACCGTTTCATAGTTATCTGCATCTGCTCCACTCGCCTTTTTAACGGCACGTTCTATAGTGTCTTTGGGCATGTTTACACCTTTCGCATTCTGAATGGCATTTCTAAGAGAAGGATTAGATTCAGGATCGGGCCCTCCGCCCTCTTTTACAGCTACCGTGATCTCCTTGATTGCCCTGGTAAATTGCTTAGCTCTCTTCTTATCCTGCGCTCCTTTTCTATGCTTTATATTCGCCCATTTACTATGTCCGGCCATATTCCTTTTCTTAAAATTTATGTGAGTTTCACAAAATTAAGAATTTGAATAACAAAAGAAAACCTCCCTAAATATGACTTCAGAGAGGTTGATTTTATTGAGAGTTTCAGGTATTAGTCGTTCAGTTTAAGAACGGCCATAAATGCTTCCTGAGGAATTTCTACATTACCTACCTGGCGCATACGCTTTTTACCTTTTTTCTGTTTTTCAAGTAATTTTCTTTTACGTGAAATATCCCCACCATAACACTTTGCAGTAACATCCTTACGAAGCGCTTTTACTGTTTCACGAGCGATGATCTTCGCTCCAATAGCCGCCTGAATTGGAATATCGAACTGCTGTCTCGGGATCAATTCTTTCAACTTTTCACACATTTTCTTACCAATATCATACGCATTGTCTACGTGTAATAATGCTGAAAGTGCATCTACTTTATTCGCGTTAAGCAGCACATCAACCTTTACAAGTTTTGATTCTCTCATTCCAATTGGTGAATAATCAAAAGATGCATAACCTCTGGATACTGTTTTTAGTCTGTCATAGAAGTCGAATACGATTTCAGCCAGGGGCATATCGAAAGTCAATTCAACTCTTTCAGTGGTTAAATAAGTTTGATTGGTGATCTCCCCTCTTTTTTCGATACAAAGCGACATTACGTTACCAACATAATCTGCTTTAGTAATGATTGTTGCTTTGATAAATGGTTCTTCTACTCTATTAAGAGTTGATGGTTCTGGAAGGTCTGAAGGATTGTTAACAAGAACGATATCATCAGGATTCTTGTTAGTATATGCGTAGTAAGATACGTTAGGCACCGTAGTGATCACGGTCATATCAAATTCACGTTCCAGTCTTTCCTGGATGATCTCAAGATGTAACATTCCAAGGAATCCGCAACGAAAACCAAATCCAAGAGCGGCAGAACTTTCAGGGGTAAATACCAGTGAAGCATCATTTAACTGTAGCTTTTCCATGGAAGCTCTTAATTCTTCGTAATCTTCAGTATCTACAGGGTAAATACCAGCAAAAACCATTGGTTTTACATCCTCAAAACCAGCTACAGCTTCTGTAGTAGGATTAGCGGCGCTGGTAATAGTATCACCTACTTTTACTTCGCGGGCATCTTTAATACCAGTGATCAGGTATCCAACATCCCCGGTTTTTATTTCTTTTCTAGGAAATTGTTTTAATCGAAGCGTTCCTACCTCATCAGCATCATAAGTCTTATCTGTGGCAACGAATTTAATTTTCTCACCTTTCTTGATGGAACCGTTTATTACCCTAAAATATGTTTCCACACCTCTAAAAGGGTTATAAACCGAATCAAATATCAAAGCTCTCAACGGAGCATCAACTTTCCCGCTTGGAGCAGGAATTCTATTGATAATAGCATCAAGAATTTCTTTAATTCCAAGACCTGTTTTAGCACTGGCTGGAATTACTTCTGAAGGATCACAACCAAGAAGATCCACGATATCATCGGTTACTTCTTCAGGGTTCGCACTAGGAAGATCCACTTTATTTAAAACCGGAATGATCTCCAGGTCATTTTCAAGTGCCAGGTATAAATTCGAAATGGTTTGCGCCTGTATACTCTGTGCAGCATCTACTACAAGTAAAGCACCTTCACAGGCCGCGATAGAACGTGAAACTTCATAAGAGAAATCAACGTGACCAGGAGTATCGATCAAATTCAGAACAAATTCTTCACCTTCGTGAATATAATCCATCTGGATCGCGTGAGATTTGATAGTGATCCCTCTTTCACGTTCAAGATCCATACTATCCAGCAACTGTTCCTGTTTTTCTCTTTCAGTTACAGCACCGGTAAAATCCAGTAAACGATCGGCTAGGGTACTTTTCCCGTGATCTATATGTGCAATAATGCAAAAGTTTCGAATATTCTTCATCTCCAAATTTTGAATCCTTTCCTCCTGTTAAATTCAGGTAAGTTTAAGAGTACAAATATAATTGAATTAATAGTCTTAAATAAAATTTCAAGTTTATGTTTGTTTTCTTGCGGAATCGTCTTTAGTTACAGAAATTTAGATCATATTTTTAAATGGCTGAAAGCCCATATTTACGGTGTTTCCAGCATAAATTAATTGAATGGAAAAGCATAGTCCAGACACAGAAAAAGTTTCCAATTACGATCATCTTGAAAAGATGAGCACTTCAGAATTGCTGAATAATATCAACAAGGAGGATCAAAGCGTCGCACAAAGTGTTCAAAAAGTGATTCCCGAGATCGAAAAACTTGTAGATGAGATCGTACCAAAAATTGAATCTGAAGGCCGGCTTTTTTATATCGGTGCAGGAACCAGCGGCCGACTTGGTGTTCTGGATGCTTCAGAATGTCCGCCAACTTTTGGGGTAAGTCCTGGAATTGTTATCGGTTTGATCGCGGGTGGAGATACAGCACTAAGAAATGCGGTAGAAAATGCTGAAGATAATACAAGCCAGGCATGGAAAGATCTTCAGAAATATGATATTTCAGATAAGGATGTTTTAGTTGGTATTGCTGCTTCTGGAACAACACCTTATGTGATAGGCGGAATAAAAGATGCTAGGAAAAATGGCATTATCACCGGTTGTGTAACCTGTAGTTCTAGGAGTCCTTTAGCGGAAGCTTCAGAATTTCCTGTTCAGGTGATCACAGGTCCTGAATTTGTAACGGGAAGCACCCGGATGAAAGCAGGAACAGCCCAGAAAATGGTGTTGAATATGATATCCACTTCCGTAATGATAAAACTCGGCCGCGTAAAGGGAAATAAGATGGTAGATATGCAGTTATCTAATGATAAACTGGTAGGAAGAGGCACAAGAATGATCATGGAAGAACTGAATATCGAAAAGAAGGAAGCCAATGCTCTTTTATTAAAATATAAGAGTGTTAGAAAAGCCCTGGAAGCTTATAAAAATGAGAACAATTAATGTCAGATTCTAAAAAAACTTTATTCTCTTTTAGATCAATAGGATTTATTTTCCTGTTGCTTTTATTGAATGCGTGTAAATCTACACAGGCGGTAAAATCGGAACCAGAAAAACCTAAGGTTGAGGTTGTTGAATCAAATGAACCAAAAGAAGAAATTGATTCAAAAGAGGAAACAGAGCAAGTTCCCGAAGAGATGGAATTTGTCGCGCCACCGGTTAATATTGAAGAATTTAGAGCTGCATGGATAGCTACCGTAGCAAATATAAACTGGCCAAGCAGGAATAATCTTTCCACCAATGCTCAGAAACAGGAAGCTATTGAAATGCTTGAAATCCTGGAGAAAAATAATTTTAATGCGGTAATACTCCAGGTGAGACCTCAGGCGGATGCTTTGTATAAAAGCGATATCGAGCCATGGTCGTATTTTCTTACCGGTAAGAGCGGAAAGGCACCCGAGCCGTATTACGACCCTTTAGAATTCTGGATCGAAGAATCTCATGCACGTGGTATGGAATTACATGTATGGCTTAATCCTTATAGAGCGCACCATACAACAGGGAAGGAGATAGGCGAAAAGTCAATTGTAAATACTCATCCTGAACTTGTTAGAGAACTTAAAAATGGGATGTGGTGGATGGACCCTGGCAGTAAAGAAGTGCAGGAACATTCTGCTGCTGTGGTAATGGATATTGTTAAGAGATATGATATAGACGGAGTTCATTTTGACGATTATTTTTATCCTTATGCTTCCTATAACGGCAAAAAGGATTTCCCTGATGAAAAGAGCTGGCAGAAATACCTGGCCTCTGGAGGAGAACTTTCCCGTGGAGACTGGCGCAGGAAAAATGTCAACGATTTTGTTGAAAGGATTGCTGAAGATATCAAGGCTGAAAAGTCTTTTGTAAAATTTGGTATTAGCCCATTTGGGATCTGGAGACCTGGATTTCCTAAAGGAATCAATGGAATGGACCAATATGAAGAATTATATGCTGACGCCAAATTATGGCTGAACAAAGGCTGGATAGACTATTTTACGCCTCAGTTATATTGGCCAACAAGACAGGTAGGACAGAGCTTCCCAGTTTTATTAGGCTGGTGGGAATCTGAAAATGTAGTTGGCAGGCATGTTTGGCCTGGAATCAACTTAGGTCTTGAGGATAAAGAGGAAAACAAAGGAGAGATCGCTTCGCAGATCCTTATTTCCAGAGGTATTTTAAGGGACAACCCAGGAACCGTTCACTGGAATATTGGTCCGCTTATGAAAAATGACAGCCTTGCAAAATCCTTGAAAAACGGACCTTATTTAAAGAATGCAATTGTTCCTGCAAGTCCATGGTTAGATGATGAAGCTCCGACAACTCCAAATTTCGAAGTGAAAGTTTCATCAGAAAATATTCAGCTGAAGTGGGTGAGGGATAATGAGGATATCTTTAGAAGTGTTGTCTATTACCGATATAAAGATTCTAACTGGGAATTCAAGATTCTAAATTTAAATTCAGCTACGTTTGAAATTCCTAAGGTCAGCCAGGAAAAAATGCTGGATAAGATTGGCGTCACCTCGGTAGATAGAACTGGCAATCAGAGTAGTTTTAAAGAGATAAAAATCGAGAATTTATTACCTTGACTTAAAATTTAATTTATGAAATTTCGGAAGTTTTTACTGCCTATATTGATTCTAGTTATTATTTCTTGTAATAATCCTCGTAGAGGAGATAATAAGATCGTGGCAGATAATCATATTGAATCTGTAAAGACATCATTTGCTCCAGATAAGCGTGTAGCTCTTTTCAATATTGAATCTGAAATGAGCGATGGTAAACTGGTCCTGAAAGGTGAAACCAATATGGCTGAAGCCAGGGATTCTCTGTTTGCAAGATTTACTTCAGATGAAATTGAATATATAGACAGTGTTCAGGTTCTTCCTGCCAGAAATCTAAAAGATACCATTTATGGTGTTATAGACGTTTCCGTAGCTAATTTAAGAGGAGAAGGGAAGCATTCATCCGAACTTGTTACTCAGGCGACCTTAGGTACACCAGTGAAGATCTGGAAGCGTACCGAAGAATGGTATTATATTCAAACACCAGACGGTTATCTTTCCTGGGTAGATCATGGCGGAATCACGACCATGAATAGAACAGATTTTCAGGCTTGGAAATCTTCTGAAAAGGTAATTTATCAGAAAGCCTTTGGCCAATCATATCTGGAAGCTTCTAACGAATCTAAAATGGTGACAGATCTGGTTTCTGGCGCAATTTTGGAAATGGAAGCCGAAAATGGTGATTTTTATAAGGTGAGATATCCAGATGGAAGACCAGCTTTTATTTCTAAAGATGAGGCTGAGATTTATTCACAGTGGTTATCAGATCTACAAGCCTCTCAGGAAAAGTTGGTGAGCACGGCAGAAGATTTAATGGGATTACCATATTTATGGGGTGGTACTTCAGCTAAGGGTGTAGATTGCAGCGGATTCACCAAAACAATATTTTTTATGAATGGAGTAGTGGTGCCAAGAGATGCATCACAACAGGTAAGAGAAGGCAAGCTTATAGATTCGGTTGGAAAATTTGATAAACTTGCTGTCGGAGACCTGTTATTTTTCGGAAGGCCTGCTACAGATTCAACTTCAGAAAGAGTGGTTCATGTAGGAATGTGGATTGGAAATAACGAATTTATTCACTCATCTGGCGATGTTCATATCAGCAGCATGGATGAAAACTCAGAGATATTTGATTCATTTAATAAGAACAGGTATTTAAGAACGAAAAGATACCTGGGAGAACAAAGTGAAGGATTGACCTATTTAAAAGACAAAGACATATTTCTGGATGAAAATATTGCTCAGAAAGAATAAAAATTTTAGCTCTAAAGGTTACATTGCGACATCTACATAAATTATATTAAAAATTTATTTTACTGGTAAATCAGTGGAATCTGGATCTTTTGTTATCGGTGAATGACATTAGTTGAAGCATTAATGTTATCAGCATCAATTCGTTATCTATTAAAATTTTTGCCAATCTGGTTTTCAATTTAGTTCAAACTCAGGACCTCAATTCTTTAACATTTTTATTTTCAGGAGACTAGGAATAGAAAAAACTTGTTGAGAATTGAAGAAACTTTATATTTGTTATGCTTTTGCAGAAAAACTGACCAAAAATTAAATGAATATTACCAAGTTCACCCCCCTTATTTTCCTACTGATGCCTTATGTTTTCTTTTCACAGAATTCTGTAAGCGGGAACATCCAGAATCAGAATAAAGAGCCGGTTGCTTTTGCTAATGTTATTCTTTTAAGTGCAGAAGATTCTACGAGTGTTTATAAAGGAACTATTTCAGAAGAAGACGGTAGTTTTATCATAGAAAATGTTCAGGACAGTATATATCTCTTAAAAGTATCCTTTGTTGGCTATGCTGAAAATCTTCAGAAGCTAAAAGTGAAAGGGGAAACCAAGGTGCGAACGATCAGCCTTGAAGAATCTACAGACGATCTTGATGAAGTTGTAGTAAATGCACGTAAGCCTAAGATTAGTAGAAAAGTAGATAGAATTGTTTTTGACGTTGAAAACTCTACTTTATCTACAGGGAATACTTTTGATATTTTAAAAAGGACTCCCGGAGTAATTGTTAGCCAGGGAAATTTATTGGTAAAGAACAGGCCAGCAACCGTATATATTAACGATAGAAAAGTCTACTTAAGCTCACAGGAGTTACAACAATTGCTGGAAGGATTTTCTGGTACGAATGTAAAATCTGTAGAAGTGATCACTAATCCACCAGCGAGATACGATGCTGAAGGAGGAGCAATATTGAACATAACCACATCAAAGAATATTTCCATTGGTTATAAAGGAAGTTTGAATGCTTCTCATACTACGGCTATTGTTCCAAAGTATAATATAGGAACCAGCCAGTATTATAAGAATGACTGGGTGAATATTTATGCTAGCTATAATTATAACGGTAGAGATGAATTTAAACAGGACGATAGTTATATCGAATTTTTTGATTCTCAAGGAGGAGAGGTTGATTCGAGATGGCTTACCGATTTTGAAAGGAATACTTATATGTATTCACACAGTCTTAATACGATACTTGATTTTACACTAAGTGAGGCCAGCACCTTAAGTTTAAGTGCCAATATCCAGATAATTCCAGATTCTGATAGTGACATAAATGGCTTGACGAATATCTACGACAGCAATAATTCGCTGAATTCATTATTTACTACAGATAGTCGCTTGCACAGCAACACAGATAATATACTTCTGGCTGCTACTTATAATACCAGTTTAGGAGATAATGGAAGTTTATCTGCCATTGGTAATTATATCAATTATGATAACAGCCAATTTCAGCAGATCATGACGAATTATTTTGATGAGGACGAAAGTTTTATAAGAGATAATTCTTTTACTACAGAAGCTATGCAAAATAGTGAGATCTATACAGGCCAGATTGATATCTCTACACCTCTGGGATCCACAAGTTTTGAAACCGGGCTAAAGTTTTCCAGGTTAAAGACTGAAAGTGGGCAGGATTATTTTGATACAAATACGGGAACCAGGCAATTTTCAGGAGAATTATCAGACTTGCTTGATTATGATGAAAATATTTATGCTGCCTATGCAAGTATTTCCAGAGACTGGGAGAAGTGGGCAATAAAACTAGGTTTAAGAGGTGAATACACAGATGTTCAGGGAGATTCCAGAACATTCGGTACGGTGAACACTCAGGAATATTTTGAACTTTTCCCAACTTTTTACCTTTCATACAATCCAGCTGAAAAACATTCCTTTGGCCTAGATTATAGCAGAAGGATCAGCAGACCGAGATTTCAAAGTCTGAATTCTTACAGATATTTTATCAACGAGAATAATTTCCAGGATGGGAACCCTAATCTAATGCCTTCATTTTCTAACAAGATCACCTTTAATTACAATTATGATAATACCTGGTTCTTCGATCTTTATTGGGACAGGGCAGATAATGCCATGGCGCTTTTGCCATTTCAGGATAACCAAAATAGAACACTTAGAAGTGTAAACCTTAATATGAACTATGATCAACAGTTCAGTTTTGATGTTACTTATTACTCTTATTTAAAAGACTGGTGGGTTTTATCTGCTTACAGTTCTTTCTTTTATATGGAAAACGAATTTCCTGCGCTGGAAAGTGGTGGCCAGTTGGTTAAGAACGATGTTTTTAGTACATACATTCAGGCATATAATTATTTTATCCTTGGGAAGGACGGAACTTTCTCTGCGGAAGTGATCGGGACTTTTCTTCCAAAATATATCGCCGGATCCTATCAGTTTGACGAACCACAATATGGACTGACTCTTGGTTTGAAAAAGACATTTTTCGATTCCAGACTAACGGCAACCGTAAATCTTGAAGATGCATTTAATTCGATGAATATTCCTTTGAAATCACAGTATCTCAACCAGAATAACGGATTTTTCGCCAAACCTGAATCAAGAATGCTGAGACTGGGACTTATCTATAAATTCGGTAATTTTAAACTGAATGATAACAGTCGTGCCATTAATGCAGAAGAGAGCGAACGTTTACAGGATCAAAAAGTTCTGGATTAATACTTTATCCAGACATTTTTAAACAATTCATTTTATTTAGTAATTTTGCCACCTGAAAAACAGAGGATTTGGCAAAAATTGGAAATATAGATGTAGGAGACTTCCCGTTGCTTTTGGCACCGATGGAAGATGTGAGTGACCCGCCATTCCGTGCGCTATGCAAGGAACAGGGAGCAGATGTTGTTTATACTGAGTTTATATCTTCAGAGGGACTTATTCGCGATGCGGCGAAAAGCACGATGAAACTCGATATTTATGAAAAGGAACGCCCTGTTGGTATCCAGATCTTTGGAGCCAACCTGGATTCTATGTTACAGTCTGTTGAGATTGTTGAAAAGTCTGGCCCAGATATTATCGACATCAACTTTGGATGCCCGGTGAAAAAGGTAGTTTCTAAAGGAGCCGGAGCTGGAATTCTTAAAGATATTGACCTCATGGTGTCTCTTACCAAAGCAATGGTTGAGAATACTAAACTACCAATTACTGTAAAGACCAGGTTAGGTTGGGATCATGATTCTATAAAGATCGTTGAGGTTGCTGAAAGACTGCAGGATGTAGGTTGCCAGGCAATTTCTATCCACGGTAGAACCAGAGCCCAGATGTATAAGGGTGAAGCAGATTGGAACCCGATTGCTGAGGTTAAGAATAATCCCAGGATGCATATTCCTGTTTTCGGAAACGGTGATGTAGATTCTCCTGAAAGAGCTGTAAAGATGCGTGATAGGTACGGACTTGATGGAGCAATGATAGGTCGTGCCAGTATTGGTTATCCGTGGTTTTTCAGGGAAGTAAAACATTATTTTGAAACAGGAGAACATATGGCTCCTCCAACTTTAGAAGAAAGGGTGGATGCTGCCAGGAGACATCTTCAAATGGCAATCGACTGGAAAGGAGAAAAGCTGGGAGTTTTTGAAACCAGGCGACATTATACCAATTACTTCAAAGGAATTCCACATTTCAAAGAATACAGAATGAAAATGGTGACCAGTGATGATTCTAAAGATGTATTCGCTGCTTTTGATGAGGTAGAAAAGGAATTTGCCGGTTACGAATTTGCTTAATTCAGGGCTTTTTTACTTCTTCCCGCAGCAATATAAGATGCTATAAAACCTAAGGTGAAAATCGTAATGAGAACTATAAAAACGTTCTCTATTCTCATTTGTACCGGGTATGGCAGATTTGGAGTGATCATTACCAGGTCATAGTTCATTTGAAGAATAATAAGGACAACTGCTACTGCTAAGCCAATAATTCCGCCTAATCCCGTCATTAACATACCCTGAAAAAAGAAAATATTCTTGATCTGATTAGGAGTTGCTCCAAGGCTGTGCAAGGTTTTAATATTTTCTCGCTTATCAAGGATCATCACAATTATTGATCCTACTACATTAAATAGTGCAATGGTAAGTACTAGCGTGAAAATCAGGTAAACGAACAGGTTTTCAGAATTCAGCATTTTATTCAATGCATCATTCAGCTCCGCCCTGGTTTTTATCAATACATTTTCCCCTAAAATATTTTTGATCTCATCAGAAACCTGATCTTCAGAAGCTTCAGGCTTTAGTTTGAATTCTACTGCAGAAAATTCGTTTTCCTTTAAATTCAGCAGTTCTTTGGCGAAGTTAAGATGCGTAAATACATATTTGTCATCCAGCTCCTCATTAACGCTATAGATTCCGCTAACAATAGTTTGACGGGTATTAAATGCGTCTTGAAGATTGGTCATGGTGATCGCACCCTTTCCGGGCTTAGGCACCATGATCTTAAGTAAATTCTGATAATTAAAAGTGCCAATATCAAGCAGTCTTGAAAGTCCGTTACCAATCACTACCTGCGGTTCACTATTGGTTAACCAGGTTCCAAAAACTACTGAACTGTCTATCTGGTTTACCCGTCTGTAATTTTCGTCAACTCCCTTAATATAGGCGGGGTTGGTTTTAGATTTGTAACTTAAAATAACCCGTTCTTCAATCACTTTACTGAACTTCTCGACACCATCAATCTGTTGTAGTTTCGCGAGCTGATCATCTGAAATTTTGATCACTTTTCCTTCTTCAGGAAAAGCCTTTAGATCTGGATCAAATTCGTTCGAAAAAGAAAGACTGAAATCTCTTAGTCCGGAAAAGCCACTAAGAACAATAAAAAGGGAAAATGCACCCGCAAATACACCAATAGCTGCAATTATGGTAATAATATTAATTGCATTGCTTTTGCTTTTGGTAAAAAGATACCTTTTGGCGATGTATAGCGGAAACTTCAAATTATGATTTTTTCCTCTTATCTAACAGGTCCGGATTAGCTACAGGATCTTCCTTTCCTTTAATAGATTTCTCAATTCCGTCTATATACTCCAGGGAATCATCTATATAAAAGCTAAGATCAGGCATTTTTCTTAATTGATGCCTCGTACGTTGGGCCATCTCGTGCTTGATCTGAGATTTATTTTCATTGATCTCTTTGATCACTTCTTCCTGGTGTTTTGAAGGGAATATGCTTACGTAAGCCTTCGCTATAGAAAGGTCTGTGGTTACCCGAACTTTAGAAACAGAAACCAAGATTCCTGTACGGCCGCTATCTCTTAGAGAATTCTGTAAGATATCTGCCAGATCCTTCTGCAACAATCCACCTATCTTTTTTTGTCTGTTTGTTTCTTCCATGCTACAAAAGTAAAATTTTTAACTGTGATTTATCTTCATACAGATGAATTTGAATCATATAACATTAATTATTGATATTTGTTTCATTAAATAAAGACTCATGAAGAGAATTGAACATATAGGAATTGCCGTAAAAGACCTTGAAGCAGCAAATGAAACTTATAAAGCTGTGATGGGCGCAGAACATTATAAAACCGAGACTGTTGAAAGTGAAGGTGTCTCTACATCATTCTTCAAAGTAGGGGAGAGCAAGATAGAATTACTGGCCGCCACGAATCCTGAAAGTCCTATTGCCAAATTCATTGAAAAAAGAGGAGAAGGTATTCATCATATGGCCTTTTATGTAGATGATATTACTGCTGAGATAGAAAGACTTAAAGGCGAAGGTTTCAGGTTACTTAATGAAACTCCAAAACCTGGTGCCGATAATAAGCTGGTAGCCTTTATGCATCCTAAAGATGCTAATGGAGTGCTGGTTGAGCTGTGTCAGGAAAAATAGAATTATTTTGTTTGGTGCGTAAGCTGCAATTATCTAAATTTGCGCTCGCGATACAAATACGTATCAGGTCCCATAGCTCAGTTGGTTAGAGCACCTGACTCATAATCAGGTGGTCGATGGTTCGAGCCCATCTGGGACCACGTCAATGACAGCAAGCCTTTCGAGAAATCGAAAGGCTTTTGTTTTTTAGTGGGTACAACATAGGTACAACACTCCAAGACCTCTTCTTTATTTTTCTTTTAGCTATATTTAATAAGAAGTTGCGTCGTTACCATGGAAAAATTCATTCTACATGCTGGTAGGGCACTGGCCAGACTGAGATCAGGAATAGATTATTTCCTGCAGGAAAAAGTACAGAGCAGTGCTACCCACCTAATTCTTTTTATACTATCTATTTTTATAGTTTTTATTCTAAGTTTCAGCCTGATTTTCGGTTTCCAGACTATTACCGATAATTACCTCATTTTTTTATTTCTTTTCATCATAATGCTGGTCATTCTAATCTGGCTGGCTATTTTTTACGAATCAAATAAACATCTGGAAACCGGTCGGCATAATTTTCAGGTAAGAGATTTTAAAAAATCCAGGCTGCGTTTCGAATTGATTAATCTTGATTTAAATTCTGAAAAGGAGTTTAAAAAGTTGCTACATGGTTTTAAGGTCAAACATAAGATCAATTTTACCATGGGGAATAAAAGCGGGGACTCCGCCAATCACCGTATCCTTTTTGTATTATTTGATGAATTGCTGTTAGGAGGGATCCAGGATCTAACCGGAGAACGAAAACGCAGATTCTTTCAATTACTGATGGAATCATTTTTAATGAATAATGAACCATTGAAAGAGAACACCTTAAAGACTAGTTTTTCCACCTGGAAAAATGAACAGGAAAAAGTTAATTCCCGAAATCAGCGAAAATTAATCCGGCAGATGCTGGGTAAAGAATAATTATAGCGTAACTAGCTTCTTATCTGAGTTATCCTATTGATTTATAGGTATTTGTTTTCCTAAGTTTGTTCTGTACAAAAATGTAAAAGGCCTTTTACTCATTTCTAATTTTAATTCAATTGTTATGAATGAGCAAAAAGAAGTTGTGGATTTACTGGCAGATATTAAGGTTTTGCTTTCCCACACCAAAAAAGTAATGAACGTGGAAGATCTGGCGCAATATACGGGTCTTTCTAAAAGCAAGATCTATAAGCTTACCCATTTAAAGCTGATCCCAACTGGGAATAACCCAAACATTCGTCAGAAGTTTTTTGATAAGGAAAAGATCGATGCCTGGCTTTTGGGTGAACAGGATCTTTCCGATGAATTCCTGGAACATCAATTCAACAAGAAATTGTTGAAGAACCGGAAATAGGCCTATAAAGCATTTACACCGAACAAAAACTTTAGAGATGAAAAAACTATCCTATATCCGTGTAGGTACCTGCTACTATAAATTGGTAAAGCTGCCTACAATATCCGGAAATTTAAATGAAATAATAGTTCCCTGGAACATCGAGACTCTGCGCAATGATCATGGCAAAGGAGTTATTGGTCAGATAAAAAAGTATGACGGCTTTACCTGTATTCCGAGCCATCGTAATTTTAAACAGGAATATGAAGGTTTTTATAATACCTATTCTCCATTGCCTCATACCCCAAAACAGGGTAAGATTGATTATTCACTACAACTGGTCAAACATATTTTTGGAACACAATTCGAATTAGGACTTGATTATTTGCAACTCTTGTATTTCAAACCTATCCAGGTATTACCGATCCTATGTTTGGTATCGAAAGAACGGGTTACTGGCAAAACGACCTTTCTTAAGTGGCTCAAAGCAATCTTTGAGAACAACCTTACCTATCTGACCAATGATAATTTCAGCAGCCAGTTCAATGCGGATTGGGCAAACAAACTTCTTATTTGTATTGAAGAAGTCCTATTCAATAAAGAAGAGCTTACCGAACGGATAAAATACTTAAGCACCACCAATTTCAATAAACTGGAGGCCAAGGGGAAAGATAAACGAGAGGTTGAGTTCTTTGGTAAGTTTATCCTCTGTAGCAATAATGAGGATAATTTTATTAAAATCGATAGTAATGAAACTCGCTTTTGGGTGCTTAAAATTCCTTCCCTTCAAAAAGAAGAGACCCAATTTTTAGAGTTACTGGAAAAAGAAATACCGGCATTCTTGTATTATTTGGAACATCGACAGCTCACCACCCAACACGAAACGCGGATGTGGTTCACCCCAAAGCAGATTAGGACGCATGCTTTGGAAAATCTAATGCAAAACAACCGTAACCGTGTTGAAAAAGAACTTGCCAGTGTGATCCTGAGTGTGATGGAAACCTATGAGGTAGACGAAGTAAAGCTTTGTCCTATGGATGCCTTACTGGTTTTAAACCGGACTCGTATTAAAACAGACCTGACCCAGATAAGGCAAATCCTTAAAAAAGACTGGAAACTAACTAATCAGGACAACTCACTGAGTTATCAAAAAATGATCATCTGGCATGAAGGAGGCTTGGGACTTACAGATGCAATTGGCCGATACTACACTATTAAAAAATCCTTCCTTTCAGCGAATTTTTGGGAGGATACGCAAAATGATGAAGAAGTGATGAATTCGAAAGGGTATAAGCTATAAGGGTTTTCAAAGAATTCTCATC
This sequence comes from Christiangramia sediminicola, assembly GCF_031344135.1. Classification (NCBI taxonomy): domain Bacteria; kingdom Pseudomonadati; phylum Bacteroidota; class Flavobacteriia; order Flavobacteriales; family Flavobacteriaceae; genus Christiangramia; species Christiangramia sediminicola. The sequence continues at coordinate 299,875 of NZ_JAVJIU010000004.1, read as the reverse complement.
ATTTTTGAAATATCTATAAGTAGTTAAAGGGAAAAAGGATAGTGACTTATGTTTTTTTTGATGAATGATGAGAGATAAGGGATGAGACCAGTGATAATAAGGGTTTAAGCGCTCATCGTTTTCTCATCGTTTTTTCATCAAAAAAATAATGATGAGTACGAATAGGTTGATTTGTACTACTTACTTAAGAAAAAGCTAATGAAAAAAGAAATATGTATAACCATGACCTGCGAAAGAGCCCGAAATCTTTCCATCGTAAAAACGCTGGCCAGCTCCGGGCACTTTCCAAGCAGGATAGCGGAGAAAGAAGCCTGGTTTCTGAGTCCCCTACGGTCAGAAACGCAGGCCTCTTTCAAGGTTTCTTTAAAATTGAACCGATGGTATGACTTCGGAATAGGAACGGGCGGAAACGGGCTGGATTTGATTGTAGCGATGAACAAGTGTTCAGTTAAACAAGCATTGGAATTTTTAAGCAATGAACAAGAATTTTTTTCTTTTCATCAGCAAAATTTAAAAAGGAAAACCGCTTCAAATATTGTAGTTTTTGAAGTGAAGCCAATACAGCATCCAGGGTTGATTCAATATTTAGGTATCAGGAGAATTTCAATCTCCATAGCCGAACACTATTGTAAGGAAGTCTGGTATCGATTAAACGGAAAACAATACTTCGCTTTAGGTTTACAAACCAACAAAGGAGGATGGGAACTGCGAAACAAATATTTCAAAGGATCCAATTCTCCAAAATCGTATACCTATTTAAAGACAAATTCAGATCGCTTGATTCTTTTAGAAGGAATGTTTGATTTGTTATCCCTGGCTGAATTATTTCCAAAAGAATTAGAGGACTCCGATATCATCGTTTTAAACTCTTTAGCTTTTTTACAACAAATCACTCCCCATTTTAAAAATTATAGGGAAGTAAATCTGTACCTGGACAATGATCAGGCTGGAAATAAAAATAAAAAACTACTATTTCAGAATTATAAGAACACCAAAGATAGAAGTGAGCTATTTCAAGAGTATAAAGACCTGAATGAAAAGCTTGTTTCAATTAGAAGTACAAGAAAAAAAATTAAAAAATAATTAGCATCAGAAAAGTAAATGCCACAAGGGAGATTTCATTTGGGAGGGCAAAGCAAGATGTGTCATTGTCATGACAATCTTGCTTTGCGCCCGGAGGTTGCAAAGAAATAAAGAAAAAAAATGAAACGGGAATATATTCAAATACGTTGCTCGATCTACGAGAAAAAGCTGCTCAAAAAAAGAGCAGCCAGGGCGGGAATTTCCCTTTCAAAATATCTAAGGGCTACTGCTTTTAAGATCAATATGGTCGAACGCATTACCCCGGAACAATTAGAATGCTATCAGTTACTGGTTCAGTATAAAAATAATTTTAGCCGGATCAGTAATATGTTTAAAAAAAGCAATCCAAAATTATCGAAGGAAGTGCAGCAATTAGCTGAAGAAATCAGGACTCATTTAAAAAGCTTCAAAAAATGATCGGGAAAGGACATTCGATAGCAAGTACTGAAGCTTCCATAGATTATGGATGGAACCAGGAAAAGGATGCTGAAGTGGTATTCAGAGATCATCTTGCCGGTGAGACTCCGAAAGAGATCATCGAGGAATTTAAGATCATCCAGTCGCAAAATGAACGGTGTACCCAAAATACGCTGAGTTTTATACTAAGCCCTACGGTTAAAGATGGACAGGAGATGAGCAAAGCACAATTGAAAGAGATTACCAGCAGATTCCTGAAAGAAATGGAATTAAAGAACAGGCAGACCATCGCATTTGTCCACCGGGATAAGGCACACACCCATGTGCATGTATATGTGAATAGGATTGGTTTTGATGGGAAAGCTTATAACGACAGTTTTATTGGAAAGCGCAGCCAGATTGCCGCCGACAATGTCGGCAAAGAGCTGGGACTTACTAGGGTTCGAGAAGTGCAACAGGAAAAACTAAAAGAATTGAACTGGCAGCGGTTGGCTATCAAGCATATCAATAACAAGGTGATGGAAACCCGGCCTAAATCCCTGGATGAATATATCAGTAAAATGAAGGCCTGCAATGTACAGGTGGTTCCTTCGATCAATAAATCCAATCAGCTTCAGGGGTTTCGGTTTGAATATAAGGGTGTCAATCTAAAAGGTAGCGAGGTACACCGGTCGATGACCGGTAGTAAACTCATTGGGGAAATTAGCCAGAACGCAAGTTATAGCCGATTACGGGAAGTACCTAAACACCTAAGACTGATAGACAAAACAGTACGGATCAGCTCTAATATGGCTGCAAAAATAGCCAAAGACCTGGTGAAACAAGTGATCAAAAGGGGGCTGGACACCGGGATGGGCATGGGATATTAAATTTTATAAGCTATGAAAAAACTAGATGAAATTATGGAACTAATGGCCGATGAGATGGCCGACTTTAAAACCTCGATATTAAAACTGCAATTAATTTCGAAACAGTTGTTCGATTTGAGCATTCCGATAAGTACCGAAGCGATGGAAAAACACCTGAACACCTTTCTGGAAAAACAGGAGGCTAAAAATCAATTAAGGGATGATATTCTTAAAAGTATTGATAAGAAGCTGGAGCATGCCTTGATCGTGCCCAATTATATGCTCATGATCTTCGGAATACTGGGAATATTGACTTTAGGGCTTTTGGGCTATTTTGGATATACTACCCAAGCAGCAAAAGAGGAGAAATTTGAAGTGTACCAGCTGATGATGAATTCAGAGAATCGGTATCAGGAATATTTTTCAGATAATCCTGAAAGCAAAGATGATTATTGTGAGTGGCTGGAAAGAAAAGACTAGCCATTGTCATGACAATTGCCATTGCCGCAAAGGAACCACCATTTACAGTAAATGTCTTGGAAAGCCTTATAAGCTGGTGAACTTTTACTGTAAATTATGGACCATAAGCAGTTTGCGCCCTATGCTGTTTTTATTTTACGCTTAACTTCCCGTACACTATAAAAACAGCACAGGATCCACGCGCAAGGTTAGTTATGGTAGAAATGGGGCTTTGTTATTCCTGTAAGATCTTCCACCTTACAATCTTTTCCTTTTTGTTTAGATTTGTTTTGCCTTTCTAAAATTATAATCTTACATGATAAAATTTTTAGCAGAAAACAATAGAAAACACTTAATATTATTTATCCATGGATTCATGGGAGGAGAAAAAACTTGGTTGGAGCCAGGTGTAAAAAAAATTCCACAATATCTCATTGATAACCCTGAAATTTCTGATCATTTTGATTTGGCAAGTTTCACCTATTTTTCATTATTAAGTACAAAAATAGAGCGAATAAAGTATGTTTTCGGTTCAATTCCCTTTGGGAAAAAGCGAAAATTTAAAAAAAATCTATCTATTGATGATATCAAAGATGTTCTTTTTTCGCACTTAAAAGAAGAATTTGAAAAATATGAAAAAATCATTCTTGTTGCTCATAGTATGGGAGGCCTAATTTCTAAAGCCACTATTTTAAAACTAAAGGAAGAAGATCGCAATAAAATATCATTATTCATTTCACTTGCTGTTCCGCACAATGGTTCTAAACTTGCAGATTTCGGCAGAATGTTTCTAAAAAATCCAAATGTTCATGACTTAGCTCCGTTAAGTGATATACTGGATAATGTCACGAGATTATGGATTAATGCTGATACGGCATCTACCCTACCTAAAACTTTATACTTCCAAGGTAAAAATGATAACATTGTTCCAAATAATTCCTCTTTGGGATACGAAACTCGCGAGAGTGATATTATATATTCCGATGATGACCATTTCAGTATTCTGAAACCGCAAAATGAGAACACAGTTGTTATTTCTGCTATAAAAAACTCCATTCTCAAAACTTTAAAAAATAACTATGATGAAAAAAAGCGCCTAATACAGGCTGATATCAGTCCTCAATCCCTCAATGAACTAACTGATAAAATTGGCAAGAAACTAGGAATAGACTCTTTCAGTATTAATAAGATAGCCATGGAGAATAATTTTTTTCCTCAGCTTTCAGGCCATTTGTCCCGGCGAAGTGACACTATTAAGAACCTTTTGAAGCTCAATCCATATTGGCTTGCGATTCATGGTATGTACGGTACTGGAAAAACACAACTTTCGGTATTAATTCAGGAATATTTAGATTATCGAACAACCTGGATTAATTTTAAGGATATTGAGGAAAAATTCTTTTCCATTAAGCTATTTGATGCTTTCAAAGTAAAAGATCAAAACGAACTAGAAGCCCAATTTTCTTCTTTGTCTACCAAGATAAAGTCACTTATAATCTTGGATGATTTACCAAAATTAGGAGTCTCCGATTCCGTTGATAGAATATTTAATGATTTTATATTGTGTTGTCGAAAAAATAATATCTATGTTCTTTCAACTTCCAACCACAAACTTTCAAACTCCATACTTACTGTAAATGAAGATTTTGTATTTGAAATTCAAATGCCACTTCTTACGCGAGAAGAATGTAATGAAGTATTGGCAACCTATCCGAAAAGTGAAGGATTTGAGTTAAAAGAACTTATCTATGATATTACAGAAGGATATCCTTTATATCTCCAAGTTGTATGTCGATATTTAGATAAGATGGATTGGGAAATTAACCAGGATGAACTATTAAGTTTTTTTACCGGTAAATTATTTACCGATCTAACGGATGATACCCTGATAAAATTTGTTTCCAATGTTGAAGATCAAAAAACACGTGATCTCCTCTACAGACTTAATATTGTTAGGACCGTAATTACGGATAAAGAAATTAGAGTTGTCTCAGAATGCGATCCGCAAATCGAAAGGCCTTTTGAAAAAGTAACCACAATTATGGGAATTTGGTTACAAAGAGATCGCGAGAGATTTCTTGTTTCTCCTTTAATTAAAAGATTAGGCACTCAAAATGTTTCGGAAGCACTTGTAAGGGATATCAATTATGAACTTGGATTATCCATACTCGAAAAAGGTATGATAAATCAGTACGAAGTAATACATGTTATTTCATACTTTAAGGAAGCAAATAGATATGAAAATGCCGGCTTTGTAATACTTAATTTGCTGAAACATTGTCTTAGCAATCCAGATTACTTTTATGATTTTAGTTTAGGTCTTTACACATGGTATTATCAAACAATTCCAGCACAAATGCCTCTGCCAATAAGGTTACTTATCCGAAGCCTCCATTTAAGTCTGGCATTGGCACGAGAATTAGAGAATTTAGAAGAGATAGATTTCCTTCGCAAGGATTTAATTCCATTAGTAGATCAAGCACTGGAAGAAAAAGTGGACGTTTATTTTCCTTCCGTTATCCTTTCCTCCAGTTACCTTAAAGAAAATAGTTCCTTGGCTTTAAAATATTTTTCTTATTACACTAACAGTTACACTTACGAGCAATTGCCGGAATTAACATCTGTCAAAATTGAAGAAATTGAAGAATTTGATCAGAATATTATGTGGCTTTTATTGCTCAAAATAGAAGATTTAACTGCTTTGCAGCAGTGGTTTAATCAAGTTGAAGCATGGAATCGCCCAATTAATGAATTAGATAATGATCAGGCTTTTATAATTTCAGAAAAGCTTATTAATAATTTCATTACTAAAGAACAAAATTCTCAATCCCCCAATTGGATTGGTCTTGTAAAACATTTTAACCTTATTTTCGAGAAAGCTACAAAGCTTAATTTGGAATTTTTAAGGTCATTATCTCTTAAAATGCAGATACAGGTATTATCTGAAAAGCTTGATGATATATTAAAAGCAGAAGAGATCTTCCTTCAGAAAAAGCATTTACTTAATGAACCAAGAAGCATTTTTCTTATAACTGATGAATTAGGAAGACAATTTTACTATAAAGGAAATAAGGAAAAGGCCAAGGAATACCTACTGCAGGTTGTTGACTATGAGTTAGATAAATTTCTTATCTCCAAAGCTGAAACTTATTTAACATTAGCAAAGATAACAGGGGCTTCTAGTGCCGAAAAGGCACATTCTTTTATGACTCATGGGCTTCATTTTGTATCCGAGAATATCTATATAAATGAAATTAGTTATATACAATTTAAAGGAGAATTTGCTACCTCGTTATTTCTACTTGGTAAAACCGATGATGCTATCCTTAATTTTATTGAAGGTTATGAATTGCTCTTGAACACTTTTGAGGAAAACAATTTCTATATAAATACTCAGATCAGATACGGAAATGCTATTGGGTATCTCTCTTATTTAGTAAAATTCGGTAATCCTCCCGGGGACGGCTATACCAAACCTTATCGTGGGTTTATTAGCAATAATAACGACTTGAGTGATTTATACTATCCGGAAAAACTTTTAATCAATGTTTTTAATATTATAGAGTATTTTGAAATAATAAAGGATTCTGAAAAGGCGGAATATTGGGCTGATAAAATGTTTAGCCTTAAAGAAAAATATGAATTGAAAGTTTTTCATCGCATGTTGACGCCTTTAACTGGTTATATAATCATTAAGAATCAACTTGAGGAGGTTTTTGAATTACATTTAGAAATTTTGAATTTAACTGATAAGCTGATTGAAAGAGATACAAGTAAGATAGCCAATCCAGATGAAAAGAAATTAGTAGCATCAATACAAATTCGTGAAAGACAGAAAAGGAAGGATCCGGATTTCGATCTTATTATGTTAGCTCTGAATCCAATAGTAATTTATTTACTTACAAAACTTTTAAAAAATGAAATTGAAGTATTTGAATTTAAAAAAATATGTAGGGATTTGATCGATCAGTATTCTGAAAACTTTAAAAATAAGGAGCTATTGAATGAGCTTAATTATATTCTAAATCATTTCCCGACAAATGAAAAAGAGTCGAAAGACTTAAGCATTTATTTACATAACATAAACTCCGAAATTGTCGGGCACTTACAAATATTGACCTATCTTATTTGTTCTTTACAAATGAATAGTAAAACCGCCATAGCCACTCATTTTTTGTTAGCACCCACCTTCCAACTTTATACCGGCAGTTTAAATGATTGTATAATAATTCCTTTCCTTCTAAAATACTGGAATACTAAATTAGAGATGGAGCCTCAAGCTTTTAGAAACCCTGATAAGCTTAGTGAAAATTTTCAAAAAATTCATAAACTTAAATCTGTATTACAAACGAAAGCAATCTTTGCATTACTAGCAGATGATCTGAGATATGAATTGAAAGATACGGATAAACTATTTTTAAAGGAGTATACTGATGAATACGGCGAGTGACATAATTCATCCATTTTAAATATTCTTTAGTGGCATTTTAACTTTTTCTTTGTATTTGAAAGAATGTTCATTATATTTGAATGTTCATTGTCACTGAACACGTAAAAATAATGAACAATCAGATATGTATCGTAACAATGATTTTATTTATGACGCTACTTTAAAGTTAGAACAACTTATAGATATTCCTATTCAAGTAGATAGTAATAGGAATAATCATGATGCGCTTCTAACTATAAAAAATATACAATTTGTTGTAGAAGCAAAAGCTGCTGTTAGGACATCTAACCAAGGTTTTATTTTATCCCAGTTAGAGGAAATGAAGAACAACAGCAACAGACCTATTATCTTAATAGCTGAGTATATATCTAAAAAAGCCACACACGAACTTAAAGAACGTGGTATTAATTATATAGATGTTGCGGGCAATTCGTTTATAAAATATGAAGATTTAGCAATTTTCGTAGAAGGGCAAAAAAACACTAAAAAAGATAAAACCAATCAATCCCGCGCTTTCCAGGAAACAGGATTGAAAATTATTTTTCATCTGTTGAATACACCAGAACACCTCCAAGATTCTTACAGAAGAATAGCTGAACAAGCTGATGTTTCTATAGGTTCAGTAAGTAATGTAATGGCCGAGCTTGAAGAGTTAAATTACCTCTTAAAAACTAAACAAAAAAGGGCTATTAAAAATACAGATGAACTATTAGAACGTTGGGTTGTAGAATTCAATGCGGTTCTTCGACCCCGTATCCTCAGAAAACGTATGCGTTTCATAGATCAAGATCAGTCCAAAAATTGGCGCGATATAGATATCCATACTGAAAACGGCGTATTATTATGGGGTGGCGAGCCTGGAGGTGCCATTATCACTGAAAACTTAAGGCCCGAAAAATTTACCGTTTTTACTGATTTAGAACTCTCTGAAGTGGCAAATAAATTACGCTTAATCCCAAGTGAGAATGGTGAAATTGAAATTTTACAAAAATTCTGGAAAAATGATGCTAATTATGCCCAAGTAGCACCAGCATTGTTAGTGTATGCAGATTTAATGAATAGTGGATTTGGTAGAAATATTGAAACCGCAAAACAAATATTAAAGAATGAGTTACAGCATATCTAGTGAAAAATTTACACATCCTCTATTAAAGCCAATTCTATTAGAGCTTAATGAGTATTTTAAAGAAGCTGGAATTTCTTTTTTTGTAATAGGAGCTACTGCACGTGATATAATTATGAAATTACACGATGCGCAGTCTGGTCGTTTAACTTACGATCTTGATATTGCAATAACAGTGAACCATTGGGAGGAATGGTTGAAAGTTGAAGAGGAGATCTTAAAGCTAGAGAACTTCACCAAAGACAAAGATCAAAAACAACGCTTTTTATATAAAGAGAAGTTTCAATTGGATATAGTCCCTTTTGGCGAAATAATGAAAAGTGATCATAAGATATTCTGGCCCCCCAATGAAGAATTGGCAATGTCCGTTTTAGGCTTTACCGCTGCTAACGAAGCTGCATTGCCGGTTCGTATAGATGATGAAACCGAAATCAAAATTGCGACCCTCAGTGGTATTTTTATATTGAAAATAACTGCGTGGAAAGATCGCCACAAGCGTAATAATAAAGATGCAGATGATATGGGTTTTATTTTAGAAAACTACTTATCGATTCACGAAGAAAGAGCTGCCACCAAGTATTACGATGAAGTCTATGGCGAGGAACCCTTTAAAAACACCACGGCGGGTGCGGTTCTATTAGGGAAGGATATTCAGGAGTTATTGGAAAACCATAAGGAAACGGTAGAATCCATACTTGAAATTTTAAGGGATGAATTAGAAAAAGAAGAAGAAAGTAATCTCATCAATCAAATTATAGAAACACATAAATCACTTTCCTATGAAGAGGTGTTGCAGAGCATTCAAAACATAGTTAATGGATTAAACCAAAAATAATAGCATACCTATGGCTACAGCTATAAAGAGTAAAGAAGAAATAGTATTAGAAGATAACGAACTCGTTTGTATCCTCACGGGAGAGGTAAAGAAAATCAAGGCGCAGGAAACTAATTTGCAATCAGTTATTTTAATGCTGAATGAAGAATATGGTTTCGATCTGGATGATATGGAACGTAACTTTACGATTGAATATGATGATCCAGACACTGGAAAGACTAAAAAACAAAAAGTCGATCTGGCAATTTTTGAAAAGGACAAACCCAATGAGCAGGATTTTATTATACGCCTATGCGTTATACAGAGTGATAAAGTAAAACCCAATGATAAAAAGAAAGGTGTTGCAGCGACATTAGAAAACGCCATGGGCGCGGTTGAAAGCTGTGAGTTTGGCCTTTGGGCGAATGGTTCTAGCTATAATTTCCTGCAAAAGGAATTAGATGATATTGGCTACGACTATAATTTCATAGATTTATCAGACTTTCCGGGTGAAGGGGAAACATTAGAAGATTTAGATAGAGCAGATCGTTCACATACGCGTACTCCAGCAAACGATTCTTTGATCAAAGTCTTTAAACGATCTCACGATTATATCTATGCGAATGAAGGCCGCAAGAAAGATGCGTTCTGGCAGTTACTCAACTTGATCTTCTGCAAGCTCTACGATGAAAAACGACGGTTCATGGATTTACCAAATGGTGAAAGCTACCGAAGAAAATTTTGGGTTGGAGTTAAGGAACAGAATACTGAAGAAGGTAGGGAAGCTGTTGCAAAAAGAATTAAAAGTCTTTTTACCGAACTTAAAAATGATAATATATTCTCTGAAGTATTTCAAGGAAATGAAAGCATTGATCTTACTGATAAAGGTCTTGCGTTTATTGCAGGAGAATTAGCTAAATATTCATTTTTAGATGCTTCTGTTGATGTAAAAGGATTGGCTTACGAAACCATTGTAAGCAATACATTAAAACAGGAAGCTGGACAATTTTTTACACCCCGAAATATTATCAAATGTATGGTTGATATGCTCGATCCCAAAGAGCATCATCGGGTGCTGGATCCGGCCTGTGGAAGCGGTGGATTTTTGGTAATGGTGCTCGATCATGTGCGTCAACAGATTACTAAAGAAATGTTTCCTGAATTGAACGGCCCTTATTTAGAGGAAAAGTATAATTCTGCCGAAGTAAATGAAAAAGTAAGAATTTATGCCGAACGGAGTATTTTCGGGTTTGATTTTGACCCTGACCTTAAAAAGGCCGCCCGGATGAATATGGTAATGGGCGGTGATGGACACGCCAACATTTTTCATGTAAACTCCTTGGCCTATCCCAATTGGGAACACCCCAAAGAAGTTGACAAGATTAACGCTGCTATCGACAAAAGCTTACGTGAAATAAAAGATATTGAAAATGCTTACAGTACCGATGCCCGTGGCAAGTTTGATATGATTTTCACCAACCCTCCTTTTGGTGCTAAGGTAAAGGTAGAAACCGAAATTGCTTCTCGATATGATTTGAGTAAATATAGTACCGCGCCGGAAGTATTATTTATAGAAGCTTGCTATGACTATCTAAAAGAAGGTGGTAAAATGGCCATTGTATTACCCGATGGTATTTTGGGGAACCCTAATATGCTCTCTGTGCGAGAATGGATTTTAGATCGATTTAAAATATTGGCCTCTATAGACTTGGCAGTAGAAGCGTTTTTACCACAAGTAGGCGTCCAAGCTTCACTATTGTTTCTACAAAAGAAAACGGAAGAACAACGACAAATGGCTCAAGAAATTGATGAGGATTATAAGGTATTTATGGCAATAGCCGAAAAATTAGGAAAAGACAGGCGAGGCAATCCTATTTACCTTCGCGATAATGATGGAGCGGAAATTCTTTATAACGTTGAAACAAAATATTTAACTAAAAAACGGAATGGTGAAAAAGAATTGAAGGTGAGAAGAGAGAAAATTAAGCAATTAGACGACGATCTACCTCAAATAAGTAAAGCTTATAATGAATTTTTAAACTAGTAATTAATGAAAACTTTACAAGTTAAACACAAATGGTTTAAAGAATCAGGAGAACGATTGGATGCCTCGTATTATTTAAGCGATGGACCACTAACAAAATTTAAACTTCAGAATTCGCCTTATCCAATGACAACCTTGGAAAATGAGAGCAAGGATATATTTTCTGGCAATATATTTAAAAGAAGTTATGTGAAATCCGAAGAATATGGTTGGCCATATATTACTGGATCAAATATGATAAAATCTGATATAAATGGTGGAAAATATGTATCTAAGAAATATACCAAGCAAAAAGACAAGTTGGCCCTGGAGAAAGGATGGATTTTAATTACTTGTTCCGGAACTTTAGGAAATACAGTATTCACAAATCAAGAGTTCGAGGGAAGGGTGGCAACACACGATTTGATACGAGTAATTCCAAAAAAAAATAATTTATTACCAGGCTACATTTATTCTTATTTGACTTCTAAATATGGAAATGGTTTACTAACTCAATCCAGTTACGGAGGTGTTGTTAAGCACATAGAACCTCACCATATTGAAAAGTTACCAATCCCAATTTTTCCAACAGAACTACAACAGGAAATAGATGAACTTATAAATGAAGTAGCTAATCTAAGAGATGATTCAATTAAATTATTCCGGGAATCAACTTTAATGATTGAAAAGGAAATGGACAAAATTTATGGGAATAGATGTAATGAAAGAAACATAATTAAAGTCTCAAGTATTCTTAATAATTATCAAAAAAGAATTGATTCTCCCGCGTTCATTAATGACGGCATCGTTTACCTAAATAGTCTTTCAAATAAAGGAGCTCTCATAAAATCTCTTAAAGAATTAAAGGTAAAAGTAACTCGACCTGGTATTTTTAAAAGAATAAAGGTCGAAAAAAAATACGGTCTCCCATATATCAAAGGTTCAGAATTGAGTAGGGTTAACCCATTCTCTAAATGTGAATATTTATCTAAATCTAAAACTCCTTTTATAGAAGAACAATCATTGAAAGAAAATCAAATATTACTTACTTGTGCAGGAACTGTAGGGGATACTAAATTAATTTCCAAGGAATATGAGGAAATGAAAGCATTAGGTTCGCAAGATATAATTAGAATTGAAGCTCGAAACTCGGAAATTGATCCGATGTATTTATATGCATATTTGAATGTGCCTATTGTACAAAATTACATTCAATCATTAAAATATGGTTCAGTTATAGAAAGAGTTGAGCCTTTTCATATCGATACAGTTCCAGTTTTTTTACCTGAATCAGAAATAATTCAAACAATATCTGAGAAGATTGAGAAATTTAAAAATTATAGATACTTAGCCTTTCAAAAAGAACAAAAAGCGATCGAATTAGTAGAAAAAGAAATAGAACAATGGCAAAAATAATTAAACCTCCCTATTTTGAATCGGTTGTAAATGCTGGAGAGAAGCGTTTGTTAGATTTTCTAGAAGTCAAGCTTCCCGACACTTATTTTTTGATTCCTAATGTGGAGATTGCTTCCACCAATCCACGTAACAACCGTACCCAGTTTTGGGAATACGATCTCATTGTAGTAGCACCACACGCCATTTATAATATTGAGAACAAAGACTGGAAAGGTCGCATCGAAGGTGCAGATGACTATTGGTATATCAACGATCGGCAAAACCCTAATCCGCTTAAGACCGGACGTCAAAAAACAGCTATATTGGCTTCAAAGTTAAAAAGCGCCAATAAAGACTGGGGAAAAGCCTGGATACAAAACATGCTTACCCTTTCCTACCCTAATTCCTTTGAGCCTATCTTATGGCAAGAGGCAGCAAAATTATCCTTTACACTTTCCAGTAAACTTATAAACTATATTCAGGATCCAGAACAAATAGGTAAATGGGAAGGTGCGATTGGTGATGTTCAAAATGATATCGTACAGTTTTTAATTGGCGAACAAAACAGGAAATCACCTACCGAGAAAAAAGAAATCCAAGGTTATGAGATTATTGAGGTTTTAAAACAGGAATCAGATAATTATGTAGAGTACCTGGTAAAGCCTAAAAATGTCACTTCAAATATTCGCAAACGTGTGAAGGAATATGCCCTACAGGTAGTAGGCTTATCTCCAGATGAATTACGGGAACGAGAGGAAAATATAAAAAATCAATTTAATGCACTTCAAAAAATACGTTCCAACCCGTTTATTCTTCCTGTAGAATTTAAAGTAGATGAAGAGAACCACCTCTTTTATGAGATTACAGATTTAATGGAAGATGATTCCTTGCGTAGTGCCGCGAGAAACAAAACCTTCACCTTTGATGAACGCGTAAATATTGTAAAGAACGTTATGAGTGCTTTACAATCTGCACACAAAGAAAATATTTTTCATAGGGACATTAATCCCGAAAATATCTTTTTAAGTAACGGCTATGCTTATTTAGGGAACTTTGGTAAATCCTATTTTACAGATCATAACGAGAATGGTTATACGGTAATGCCCACTATTAATGAGTCTAGCGCCACACCTTATCATCCCTTAGAATTAATAGCCAAAGATGCTTCCAGAGCTTCAGACATATACTCTTTGGGAGTTTTAATCGCCTGGCTTTTTTCAGGAAAAGAACCCATTAAAGGACCTTTTGAACTCGATAAATTAGGCGGAAAATTACCGGAAGAACGTTTGCCTTCTGCCGAAAATAGCGCATTACCCAAGTGGGTTGATGATGTGTGTTCAAAAACTATTCTTACTGATAGCGACAAGCGTATTGACAGTATTGAAGAGCTTGAAAAAATGATCGATGATGCTATAAAGGTTGAAAACTCTAATAAAGAAGATACTAAGACAAAAAACGCATCATCAACAACCACCCAACAGGACACTTATGATTTAAATGAGGGCGATCGTGTAGATGATTACATTATCATCAAAAAACTCGGACATGGTGGGTATTCACGTGTATTTAAAGCTAAACACGATTTACAGGGAAGGGATTTTGCGCTCAAGCTTTTTCACGAAAGTGTTAGTATTGCTTCTGTTATTGATGAGTACAATGCACTGAATGAGCTTAATCACCCTAATATCGTTAAGTTTATTTGGAATGGACAAACCCGTTATGGGCAATTCTATACCACTACTGAATTTTTGGACGGTGGCAATTTAAGTACTTATACCAGAACAGATGCCAATTTACCGATAAACACTATTTATCAACTTGCTGAGGATATGCTTTCTGCTTTAAGCTATCTTCAAGACCGAGCAAAGCCAATCCTACATCGTGATATTAAACCCCAAAATATTATATGGGATAAGAATGGGCGTTTTGTTTTAATCGATTTTAATGTAGCTTCCCTTACACAGGATAATAAGGATTATGTTGGCACAAACCCTTATTTAGCTCCAGATTTGATCGATGGACAAAGAGTGAATTGGGATCTTTCTGCAGACACTTTTGCTTTAGGAATCACACTTTATGAATTGGTAACAAAAAGATATCCATGGCCACAGGGGCGAATTCCTAAAATGAGTATTGCTCCAGAAGATCCAAAGCTGGGAAATCCACGAATTTCAGAAGAATTTGCTGACTTCTTATTAAAAGCAATTGGAACAAAGCCTGAAACCCGGTTTTCTTCCGCAAAGAAAATGTTGGATCGCTTACGAGAAATTGGAAGCGATAATTTATTGTCCGAAAATAAAGAAGATTCTGAAGGCATAGTAGTAGATCAAAAGGAATATCGCACGGAGGTATATATTATCCAGGGCAGTACTAGAATACGTTTACTAAATGAGATGGCTAATTATGGAGAACTGCGAAAAACCATCCATTCTTCCCTAAATAAATTTAAAGAAAAGATTGAAGGTTATAAATCTTCCATATCGCTTCAAGACAAATTAAAGGTTTTGATTAAAACTGATAATGAGGTTTTGATTAATGAAACATTTTGGGAAGGTGGGGCTAGAAATTTCAATGAAGGAAATATTACCAAGGTGTATAATGCCTTAAGAGAATCATTTGAAGATAACACCAATAAATTAAAGGCACATAAAATCGATGTGGAGGGCATTGATATTGTAGATTATATAAATTCCCTTTACAGCCAATCCAAATCTGGAAATTGGGGAACCCGTGTGAATGATCGCGGTTCGCTATATGACGAAGCTACTTATTCTCCCTCTAAACTGGACAGAAGACTAATTCCGGATATTCTGGATGGCCGTTTTAAGCTCATTATAATTACAGGAAATGCAGGTGATGGTAAAACAGCGTTTATAAGGAAAATAGAAAATGCGAAAAGCGTCAAAAACCTGAACCGCTTTAATCATAAGAACGGTGCAGAATTTGAAATAAATAACATTTCATTTGAAAGTAACTATGACGGTTCGCAGGATGAGGATGATAAAATAAACAATCAAGTACTTGAAAACTTTTTTGAACCTTTTGAAGGGGTTAAAAATTTCAATAACGTAAACAAGGGCAGGATTATCGCCATAAACGAAGGACGATTGGTTGAGTTTTTAAAAACCTCAGAAAAATATCAGTCACTTCATAATATAATCGATCAATATTTTTATAAAGAAGGGCATTTTATTTTACCACAAGGTTTGATGATTATCAATCTTAATTTACGGTCTATAACTGCCAGCGATGATAAAGAATCTAGCCTTTTTAGACAACAAGTAAAGGCACTTACTAAAAAAAGTCTATGGAACAAATGTGAAGGTTGTTCTTTGGCAAATAAGTGTTTTATAAAATATAATGTAGATTCTCTCAATGACCCAGCTTCAGGCAATGAAGTAATTACAAGGATGGAGTGGCTGCTCCGTACTGTAGGTCTCAAAAGGGAATTACATATTACCATGCGTGATCTTAGATCGTTGATCGCATTTATAATTTCCCGTGATCATAGTTGTGAAGAAGTAGATGATGTCTACACAGAACTACAGAGTACACCAGAAAAATATTGGCAATTATATTATTTCAATATTACAAATCCAGATCAAAATGATTCTGGTGACAATGATCGTTTAGTGAAATTGTTAAGAGAGACTGATATAGGGAATGTTTCCATACCTAATTTGGACCGCGATTTGTTTTTTGGCCAGCATGTTAAAAGAAACTATTTGGACTTTTCTGATCGGGAATTTAATTTACTAGAAACCTTTAACAAGAATAAAATATGGGTCCCTGCTCACGAGCAAACGGATGAAGTATTAAAAAGAATTAAAAGCATTCAGAAAACTTTTATTAGACATCAATATTATGAAGGTCTTGTTAGAGATTATAAAGACCGTCTCCCATATCAATCATTACAGAGCTTCCACGAGGCTCTGAGCGTTAATAATGAGAATAGTATTTCAGATGTTGAACTTGAATATGAAACTAATAATGATATAGCGCATGAGACACATTTTAAATTTGATGAAAGTGATCTCTTATTAGAGTCCATTTTTGAGAAAACTTTCTTTTCTCAATTAAAAGAAGTGATTCAGAAAGAAGGAAAAGGTATTAATAATTTACGGCTTAAATTAGAAGGTATAGAGTATTTAGGAAATATAGAATTTAATAAATATAAGGGATGTAGCTGGACAGATTTTAAAAGACATCAAAACACAGCCGTATTAAAACCATTTCTTCATACCCTCTTTAAAAGTATGACCAAAAACTCATTGATTGAATTAAAGATATCCTTATCCAGAGCTATCTCGATGAATGAAGGATGTGATAATGAAGCTATCTGGCAAAAACATTTAGTGCTTAGCTCATCTGAAATAAATGATCCATTCAGTGATTCTTTTAGACTTTTTGATCTTAATGATTTTGAACTCTTTGTTAATCGCACAGATCATTTAGTAAAATACTTAGAATACGAACCAGATAGTTTGGTTTTTAGGCATAAACGTGAAACACATATAGAACTGGTTATTTCCTTGGATTTATTTGAAATGCTTTATTTCATACAACAGGGATATAGTCCTTCACTCAATGATTTACGAGGAAAGTTTGTGGAGCTTACAATATTCAAGAATCTTCTTGAAAACCTAACCTATAATAAGGTGGTGGTCACAAGGGATAATATGGAATTCTACGAAATAAGCAAGAATGCGAATAACCATCTTAATATAGCAGCAATGCAATTATAATTATGGCAATAAAATTAAATAAGGAAGAAAGTGTTTTAAGAAACGAGTTGATTTATGCAGGTGATGCAAAAGCTGTTAATATAGATAATGTATTAGTAAATCTTTTTATGTTACTAAAACATAACGGAATGAGGCCAAGACAACGAAGTCGAGTTAAAAATATAGATCTGGACACATTTCAAAGAGTTTTTGAAAAGCTTGAAAAGGAAGGATTGGTAAGTGGCTTTTCCGAAAATAAAGAAGCTACGGAATTATGGTTGAGAAGTAACCTGGCTAATATGGTTTATAGGGGTAATCTGGACAAAGAAAAAATATCGTCTCTCAGACCAATTCATCTAGAAAGTTATCGTGTTAGAAATGGCCCGCAAACCAGAGACTATAACACGGCAGATCAGGTATATTTAATGCTTGGCGCGAATCCTACTGTAAAGGAAGATCTTAAAAACTTCCTTATGGAAGGATGGGATGACGTAACGAGCAATATCAACATTTCTGATGGTTTGGATGTTGACAGTCTTGGACTTTTGCATATCATAAAAAATTTTAATCCTGGTTTTTTGGATACCAATAGTTCACTTAATCAGATCAAACCTTTATTAGATACCCAAGCAAAATTATATTGTGATGATGTAAGAAGATTATTGGTTTACAAACGTAAAATCCCACGAAATGTAATTGTTGATTACCTAAAAACAATTACCTCATTTCATTTATCCGTTTACGTTCAAAAACTTGTATATCTATTGCCTCAGATGATTGAAAAAGGAACAATATATTGCCCTGATCATTGGAATATAGTTATAGATGCAACAGATAATTATGAAGGTAAAATGGCAAAAATTGCCAGTGATGATGCAGCAAATTTGACTAATAGTGTTTATGATTATGTCAAAGCTACTTTTCAAATAAATGCAGCTCTTAGAAGACTTAAATTAGAAAAGAATGATTCTGCTAACCTTGATAAGGCTCTAAAAGTTCTGTCAGAAAAACCAGAGGGTTTTGAAATTTATTTTGAAACTCAATGGGATAATCTTTACAATTCTCTTGAAGAAGATGACCGAGAGCTCATCAAAGATATGGTCAAATATGAAGATACATACTTTGACAAGTATATTCAATTAATACTTAAAGCTCGTGGTGCTTATCAATATAAATATCATGTTCAGCTTATAGATAATCTTGCTCAAAAGAATACTGAACGGGGTTTTATGTCCCAGGGACGGAGTAAAAAACATCCCAGGCGATTTGTTTTGGGAACCAGGTTATTAGAAACTATTGTTCAAATTCTCGTGCTCGAAGCAGAGGACGATCAGTTTAAAACAAAGACCCTTTCTATTGAAGAGTTGATTGAAAATATAAGAGATCGATATGGGCTTATTATTAATGGGCTCCCAGAAGAACGATTTAAAGATGCTGATCTCAATACCCACTTGGCCTTTAAAGAAAATGTAGAATCTTTTAAAATGAAATTACGTCAAATAGGCTTCTACAACGATTTGAGTGATGCCTATATTTTACAAAGGATACGTCCTCGTTACGAATTAAAAGACTAATAAAAGAATGCAATCAACTGCTATAAATACATATTACAAAAAAATTACGTGTCTTATTACCGAACTCCACCAGCAAGACTTTCAAAATGCATCTGCAGGTCATTGTATGAAAATCACTGGATTGGGTATTAATGAATTGGAATTTTTGTATGATCTTTTAAAAGATGCCTATACTCATTTAGATATTTACATAATATCTGAAGGTAACACTGGAGATAGGTATATATCGGCGACTAAGCTTATCGAATTACGTAATAAGCAAAATAAGCCATTACTTATTCTCATACCGTCTAGTAGCAGAACTGCTGCAGAAGACTCTTATGGAAATGCCACGTTTAAAGAAATTTCTTTAAACGGAATTGAACAAAAATTGGTTCAATCCTTAATTGATGAAATTCCAGATAAAATTGCAGATAATATAATTAATGACGTAATAAATTATCTGAACCCTTCTAACAAAGAAATTATCGATTATTTAATTGCTTTGGAGGAATTGAGCTACGATGAAAAAGAGGTTGGAAACCAACTTCATTGTTTATGCCTAATTCCAGATGAAATCCTTATGGATAAAAAGGAAAAAATAAGATCCCGCCTTAATTTTAATCGTGAAAATGTAGAATTAATTTCTGCTTTTAATAAACCTCTATACGATCGCATCTCAGATTTAAATTTAGAAAATGATTCGGTTCAAAAGGATATTGTAGACTTTTTGAAAAATGAAAAAGATGTTAAGAGTTCTATTGAGATTTGTCAATCAATTCATCAGCAATATAAACATCTAAATTTTAAGAATTGGCCTATTCCAGATTTAGACTTCTCTCATATTAAACTCGTGTTAGATGAGATTAAATCAAGCGACCTAAAAGTAGAAGATGGCACAAATGTTCTTTATGCGGAGCAACAGAAGATTGCAAAGTTAAGAGTGCGTTTTCATACATATCCTAAACCGAAAGATATAAAAGACCTTAAATCTTTCAGGATTATCTTAATGGCGGTTGATGGTAGAAGTGGTGAGGAAATTACTGTTCTTAGAAAAATAAATAATTCAACTTCCAGTAGGCCCTATCGTGATGCGACTCTTGAACTCAATCCTAATATTATTGAAGAAGGATCTTATTTTATTAAAGTTTTGGCTGAAGACGAGCACGGAAATATGCTTAATGCAAATGATGAATTTAAGGATAATAAAATTCAAAAAGCTTGGGAGATTAAAAAAGCAGAAAATGAGGAAATAAAAAAGAGCTCATTTCCATACAAACTTACTTGTGACTCGGAAGATTTTGATTACATAATCGAAGAAGCGATTGAACGTGACGAAGACCAAAGAAAAGACAAGTTGAATAATGTTTTACAGGCTTATTTTAAATATAGAATAAGTGGTTTAAAAAATGATGAAGATTTTGATATACCCGAGCCTTCTGAAACATCCAATGTCTGGATCAACGATGGTAAAGAAAAACATTCTTCCACGTTTCACATCAACTACTCCGATAAGCATAACTACCAGGTAAATGTTTCAACTAAATTACGGCAGATAGAAAACATTTTTCTTAAAAATGCTGATAGAATAGGTTATGTGCGATCAACCTTAAAAGGGAATAAACTGGCCATCGGTTTTGAAAATCTTGAATTTGTAGAAAGCCCGTTAGGCGAAATAGTTCCTAAATCCCTTTTAAAGAAACGCAAGGAAGTTTTTGAATCTATTCTCAATTCAAATGAAAATGGGAACGGGATATTTGAAACTGCGGATATTTTCAATTTAAAAGATCAAATAAAAGAATACATAGATTCTTATACAAAATGGACAACTAAATTAAAAAAACAACTTGCAAACAATAACATAAAACTGGAAGAACAAACCAAGCTTAAAGAATTTTTGGTGGAACTACAGATGATAGATGTAGCTCGCGTAAAGAGCAAACTTCCTGATGGTAATAAAATCGAAGCACTTATTGTTTCTCCTTTACATCCGTTGAGACTAGCTTGGACTTTACAACTGCTTGAGGTTTTTGCAGATTGGGAAAGAAAAACCAAGGAATTTTCTGGACATAAGGAATCTTGGTCTGAGCAATTAGAAGATCTTTTTATTGGACAGCTATCTCCAGAAAATAATCAGCAGGTCCTTTTGGATTCTAACACGTTAAAGCCTTTCAATTATAATGGAGAATTGTCATTTGGCTGGGGTCTTTATCTAAGCACAGTATCTAAAGAGCCAAAAAATGGAATGACTTCTATATCGCGGCAGTTGCAGCATTATTTAAGGCTATTATTCAATATAACTAAAGATAATTATGTAGAAACGGATTTAAGCCTGAAATTAGTTATTCGTCACATAAAGAATTATTTAGCTCAACATCCTTACATAGATAAACTAGTTATCAACCTTTTCAACGCAGGCGATGCAGATGTATTTTCAAATGCATTTGTAGAATTAGAGAAAGAAAAGAATTTTGAAAATATCAATTATGAAGTCCGCATCTTTAAAGGTGATGATAAAATTATCGAACACGGTGAGTCTTTGAAGGCATTAATTAACCCAGAATCAAATATAACTCCAGAAGCCGAGGCCTTTTCTCAACCTTCCCGAAATCGGTTGTTTCCTAAACTTCGCTTCTCCATTAATAATATCAGCGATTTTTTAAAAAAACCTTCAAGCTTTACATCTCACTTAAGTTTTTTAGTAAGCCCCTTTCCTATTACAACAGAATTAATTAAGCCTAATGAAGATGATCGTAATTTTTACTTAAATGGCCTGTTAGCAGATTCCACAATTATAGTAAGTGAAAATGGTTCTCAAATTAAATGGAATAGCTTTATTAGCGGTAATAAACTACCAATTCAATATGACAAAACAGGGGTAAATGGTATCAAGCTTTTTGATAATATCCAAAGCTTTATTAGTGGGGCATTAGTTTCAAAATATACCGAATCTGTTCCTTCCACTCAACTACGCTTAAATGATAAAGACAAGGTATTGTTAACACATTTACACGATTTTTCTGATTGGGTAGTTACATTTGACAAAAATCTCGGACCTCAAATATTTGATCAACCTTCAAAAGATGGTAAAATTCCTTTCCTGTTGGATTATGTGCCGGGGGAAGAAACCCTGGGAATATCATCCTATTTAACCACTCGCCCTACTTCCGAAATATTAGGACTATTGGGACCTCATTTTGAGGAATTTAATTTAGATATCCATAATCAGGAGGATGAACAAAAAATCAAAATTCTATTAGAAGATTTGAGAGCTGTAAGTAGTTCTTTGGTACTTCAATTAAATTCAACCAAAAACAAAGCTTTTGAAGTAATCGGGTCGGCCTTTACCAAACGCGTTTTAGAGAAGAAGGAGATGTTAGAGGAAGCTTTTTTAATTCCAATAGACCTACACCAGAATTTATTTGAAAACCTCCCATCGGGTAGCAGATCCAGAGCTGATAACCTCTTGGTGTCCATGAATCCATCGAAAAAAGAAATATTAATTTCTGTAATCGAAATCAAATGCAGAAAAGCATTGGGAGAAACTGAAAAAGATGCCCTACAATTAAAAATGCTTGATCAAATTGAAAATACAATTGAAGCGATTAGAACTCATTTTGACCCAGAATACAACAATTCTTTTGATCGTCTAGATAGGGAAATCAAAAATAAAGAATTGAAATCCTTATTATCTTTCTATTTAGAAAGAGCCAACAGATATAATTATCTATCTAATAAAGCGTACAATCAGTATCTGGAGTTTATGCAAAACTTAGATTCTGGGTTCACACTTCGGTTTAAACGTCTTGGGTTAATATTTGATTTTGCCGCTACTGATCGGCATAAAAAAGTTGTACTTGACCACGAGTCTGTATTTTTTACTTTCGGAGGGAAACTAATTGATGATATTTTAGATCCAGACTCTGATCTTAACACTAAAAGACTAGAAGAAGGAGATTTAGACAAGGACCTTCACGAAGCTTTTGGGAATAAAAACGAACTCCAACCCTTTATTCAAAAGTTTAAATCTAAAATGGAGCCTAGCTTTGAGGATGTTTCTGAAGTAGAAACGGAGAATAATGTTGAAGCCGAAAAAAACGCTAATAAAACTGAATATAAAATCAACTCTTACCCTCCACATGAGGAAGAGTTGAATAGAGCTGCAGAGGAAGAAAGAGAATCTAACAAGATTGATATATCTGATACTCCTGAAAAATCAAAAGACTCCAATGATAAAATAGGACATATTACTCCCGATTATGATATACTTATTGGCAAAACCTCTGAAAGTTCTCAATTCGGAATTTTAGGTGAAAGTATCGTTCAAAAGAAAATAGCAGTTGATTTAAGTGAGACAAATACTATAAGTTTATTTGGAGTACAGGGCGGGGGAAAAAGTTATACAATTGGAACTATATCTGAAATGGTTTTGAAACAGTTTAATAAGATTAATCAGCTTCCTTCACCACTTGCTGGTGTAATATTTCACTATAGCGAAAGTATGGACTATGAACCGGAATTTACTTCGATGATTTATGATAATGATCAAAAAAGGGAATTGAAAAAACTGAAAGAGAAATATGGCGCAGAACCTAATTCAATAGACGACGTAATTATTTTAACACCAAAGGACAAGATTGATGAAAGGCAGTTAGAATATCCATCTATAGAAGTGAAACCAATAGCTTTTAATTCTAAAGAGCTAAATGTTCAAGATTGGATGTTTATTCTTGGTGCTCTGGGAAATGATTCTACATATATTCGGCAATTAAAGGCCATTATGAAAGAGCATAGGTCAAATATTACGATTGAAGGTCTTGCCCAAAGCGTGGAAGAATCGGAGCTTCTCAGTAACTCTCAAAAAGCCCTAGCAAGACAAAAGCTAAGTTTTGCAAGAGAATACATCGATGACAACTTTATGATGAGGGATATACTCAAACCAGGTCGTCTTATAATTGTCGATCTGAGAGATGAATTTATAGTTAAAGATGAGGCACTAGGTTTATTTGTAATTATGTTGAATATCTTTTCTGCGGTTAAGAAAGTTGAAGGTAAACACTTTAACAAATTTATAGTCTTTGATGAGGCGCATAAGTATATGGATAATAAAGATCTAACAGGGAACATTGTAAGAGCAATTCGAGAAATGCGTCACAAAGGCGTTAGTATAATGATTGCAAGTCAGGATCCTCCGAGTCTGCCAAACGAAATAATAGAATTGAGCTCTATTGTTTTACTACACAAATTCAATAGTCCTCAATGGCTTAAACACATTCAGAAGTCCATTACACAGTTATCGACATTGACTCCGGCAGATATGAGTGCCCTTACTCCGGGAGAAGGTTTCTTGTGGGCTACTAAAGCAACTGAAAAGAGTATATCTGCAAAGCCTTTGAAAATTTCCACTAGGCCAAGAGTAACGAAACACGGAGGTGGTACTATTCAAGCCACTGGCATGTAATGAAATCGACAATTATATCACATATAGGTAAAAGGAAAATCAACCAAGATTTTACTTTGGTCAAGAGCATCAATGCGGATACATTTCTTTATCTTATTGCCGATGGAATGGGTGGTTATGATAATGGTGATGTTGCAGCTTCAATCGTCATCGATAGTGTGTCTACTTTTTTAACTAATACAAAGGAATTAAATGAGAATGCTATTAAGAAAGCTATAAATAAGGCAAATTTAGCTGTTCGTCAATACCAAGAACAACATCATTCAAAATTAGGATCTACATTAGGAGGTATAATTGTCTCCGGAGAAACTGCCAGGGCGTTTTGGGTAGGAGATGTGAAAATTCTGCATTATTCTAAATCCAAACTATCTTTTGAAAGCAAACCACATAATTTAAAAAATGAGCTTTCTGAAGCTGATGATTCAATAGACAACTTAGATTTTTCTAAATATAACCACGTAGTTACCCGTTCCATTCAGGGTGATGTTAAGAAATCTGAACCCTCTTTTCAGAAATTCTTATTAAATAAAGGAGATAAGGTGTTTGTTTGTTCGGATGGTGTGCATAACATCATGGATTCCTTGACATTACAGTATTTACTTAATATAAACGAAACCAGTGGAACTTTATTAGATACTATCGATCAGAGACTCATAGAGGAAGCTAATGATAATGCGAGTTTAATTTTAATTGAAGATTTTTCAATTAGCGGCTGAATGTGTCAATTTTAAATTCAGGCACTATGTGATGAAAGTGATCATTGAAAAGATAATAAATCTCAAAATCCTTTCGGACCTTATTGGTGAAATAAACTATAAATAGTTCCCCTCTGTATTTATTGTTTATCCTTGTCGCTTTAAGGATGGTTCCGGCTATTTGAATTTTATCTTGATATTCCTTCTTCTAAATTTGCCCTTGTGTGGATGTTTGATAAGTTAATTTCTCCACTTGAACTTCTGGGGTATTACTGACAATACTATATTTTTCACTTGAATTTACTATTAGGTTGCTAATAACAATTCACTAGCATCATCCAATACCGTATTGTCCAACTCCTTGAGATAAGCCTGAGTAATGGCGAGATTTTGATGTCCCATAGATTCACTAATCACATCGGTAGCCACCCCTTTCTGCTTTAAGCAATTTGCATAACTATGTCTTGCGACATAGCTTGTTAGTGGTTTGTCAATATTGCAGATCTGGGCAATTTCTTTTAGTTCTTTGTTATAGCGTTGTAATGTCTTGTGCTTTCTGTTTGCAATCTGGGCAGGGGTTAGATTATCGCTTAAGAGGATTGGGAATACATATTTCGTGTCTAAGGATCTTTCCTTATAATAATCCAGAATTTCACGAACAGGCGGAAGAATTTTGATGGTAAAATTTCCTTTGGTCTTGGAACGCGTATAGAAGATACGATCTTCAGTCACATTTTTCCATTCTAACCCAAGCATATCGGCAAAATTCATCCCTCTTGTATAAAAACTGAAAGCAAAATAATTCCTACTTTGTGTTAGATGTGGATATTCATTCAAGTCCATTTTAATAATTTCCATTACTTGCGGAAAACTAAGAGCTTTCTTTAATCCTTTCCCTTTTAGTTTGGATATTTTATAATCCTTAAAGGGATAATCTTCTTCTCTAGCAATATTTCTTTGGATGGCAAAATTATAAATAGCTCTTATTCCTCTCATTTTTATTCCAATACCTCCATCGGTGCCACCTCGCGCTCGGCAGAAAACTTCAAACTTATTTAAAAAAGCGGGAGTAATATCTTTGAAAGTAAGGTGATGGCTTCGATGGTAAAGTTTCACCACGTGCATTACATCTTTATAAACACGGGCGTTTCCAGTTCTCCCGGCAGTATTCATTTCGTCTGTAATTTCACTCCAGAAATTAAAAACGTTATTTTGAATCGGATTTTTCTCTAAACGAAAGCAATTTTCAAAATCATCAAGACTAAAATTATTATTCTCAATCTCTAGATTGGTATAAATTTTAAATGCCTCAGATTTCAATTTGAGGAGTAATCGATTACTTTGAATATAATTTTCAGCATTCTTTCTAAAATCTCCGGTGTTATCATTCCATTCATATGGCATCGCCTTAAAAATGGTAGAAAAGTATTTAGATTTTCTATTTTTGGTAATACGCAAACAAACCGGGTAAGAACCGTCAGATAATTTTTTCTTTCTTAGTACAGTTTTAATAGTTGCCATAAACTCAATATTGGGTACAACATAGGTACAACAAATGGGTACTTAAAGATAAAACAAATCCTACTGAATGAAAATTTAAATTTTATAAAATATTGATAATCAATATATAAGAAGATAAAAGAAGCTAAATGAAAGTTCATTTGTCGCATCTCATAATCAGGTGGTCCTTGGTTCGAGCCCAAGTGGGACCACTTTTAAACAGAAGCCTTGCAGAGATGCAGGGCTTTTTCTTTTTAAAGATTACTCAACCTGATTCCAAGCATCAGCATAGATCTTCCAATCTCCTTCTTCTTTTTTCCAGACGATTAGGTATTTTCCTTTCCATGAAATTTCTGTACCATCATTTCGTTGGGTAGAACCTTCATAATACCCAATATCATAAGCATGATCATTAATAATCTTAATTTCGGTTTGAGTGATCTTATGACTTAAGATCTTTACTTCTTCTGGTAAAATCCACCTTTCTTTAATGGCTTGTTTACCTTTAATTAATTCTGCTCCCGGAGGAAGAATTACAGCATTTTCAGCATAAGACTCCTTGATTCCGTCGTAATCTGCATTCACATATGCTTTGGAGAAAGCTTCGGTATTTTTTAAGATGATATCGATGTCGTTTTTATCACCAATGAATTCCTGAGAAATTAGGTCTAAAGAATTTAGGGAAAGTGCAAAAAACAGTATTAAAAACTTTTTCATGAACCGCTTCGTTTATAGTTGAATTTTAAGGATAATACTTTCAATTAATTTTAAATGAAGTATTTGTAGGAAAATTAATGATTAAATCTTGAATTGAACTTAGTAATTATTTACATTTGAATACTGTGAAGTTACTGGTTATTAGTGAAATAAGTTAAAATTATAGAAAGAAACAATTTGATTTATATTCAGAGAATAAAACTAAACACACTGAAATTTCGTAATTATTGTTAAGAGATTGAATGGTAATGAGCGGCTTTAGGATTTCCTTGAGCAGGTCGATAGTGGAAAATTCTTACCTTAGGCGAAAAATTGTTAATATAAAATTGAAAATTAAGGCGTTCGCCGAAATAACTTACCAAACATCAATGGGGCAGCTTAGATGTATATTACTGGTTTTGGCACTCTTTCTTGGAGTTGCTGGAACTACCTATGCTCAAAAAGAGCCACCTGCCCCAACTGAAAAAAGACATAAGGGTCCGCCTTGTGATCCTGGTAATGGTAATCCAGGAGGTCCATCTGTACCTGTTGGGCTTTGCCTTCCTATAGATGATTATGTCTATATACTAATGGCAGTTGGAGTTATGTATGGCTGCTATAAACTTAGAAATTTCGAAACGGCTTAAGAGAATTCGCTTATTCTCTTCACGTACTTTCCTATTACATCAAATTCAAGATTGACTAAGTCTCCATTTTTAAGATTCTTGAAGGTAGTATGCTCATAAGTATAAGGGATGATAGCAACACTAAATTCGTTCTTTTTAGAATTAACCACGGTAAGACTTACTCCGTTAACAGTGATAGATCCTTTTTCTATAGTGATGTTTCCAATTTCGGGATCATATTCAAAAGTAAATTCCCAGCTTCCATCTTTTTCAGTAAGCCTTTTACAAATAGCGGTTTGATCTACATGTCCCTGCACGATATGACCATCCAGCCTGTCTCCTAATTTCATACCTCTCTCAAGGTTTACTAAAGAACCTTCTTTTAAATTACCAAGATTAGTTTTCTCCAGGGTCTCCTTAACAGCAGTTACTGTATAAATGTTATCCTGAATTGAAACTACCGTAAGACAAACTCCATTATGAGAAACGCTTTGATCAATCTTTAATTCTGGAGTCATTATGGCTTTTACTTTTAAATCGAGATTGCTTCCTGATTTTTTAATGCCTGTAATTTCACCTATTTCTTCAACTATTCCTGTGAACATTGTTTTCTATAATAATGGTTACATTTGTGTGTAAAATTAAAATATTATATCGGGAAAGTTTATGAAACAAAGCGAAATGATCAAATTGGGAATTAGCATTGGAGATTTGAATGGGATAGGAAGTGAAATTGTGCTTAAGACCTTTGACGATTCCAGGATGCTAGATTTTTGCACCCCGATAATCTTTGCATCTTCAAAAATTCTCAATTTTTTAAAGAAACATTATAAGTTATCCATGCATTTTCAGGGGATAGATCATCCTTCTAATGCTATAGACGGAAAAGTGAACGTGGTAAATGTCTGGAAAGAGAATGTGAACATAAACTTCGGGGAAGAGGATACGAAGATTGGTGACTATGCTTTCAGATCTTTGGAGGCTGCAACTAAAGCCCTGAAGAAAGATGAAATAGATGTTCTGGTTACTGCACCTATTAATAAAGCGACCATACAGTCTGATAAATTCAATTTCCCTGGACATACAGATTATCTTGCTAAAGAGCTTGGAGGAGAAAGCCTGATGTTTATGATCACCGATAATCTTAAGATCGGGTTACTTACAGATCATGTAGCATTAAAAGATATTTCTTCGGTGATCACTCCAGAACTTATCGAGAAGAAAATTAAAACAATCCAGGATACTTTAAAAAAGGATTTCAGGGTTCAGAAACCAAGGATCGCTGTATTGGGAATCAATCCGCATAGTGGAGATAATGGTGTGATTGGTAAGGAGGATGAAGAAACTTTAAAACCAACTATCAAGATAATAAGAGATCGTGGAGATCTTGTTTTTGGTCCATATTCGGCTGATAGTTTTTTTGGATCCAAGAATTATAAGAATTTTGATGCAGTTGTAGCTTCCTATCATGATCAGGGTTTAATACCGTTTAAGACTCTTTCCTTCGGAAGAGGAGTTAATTTTACTGCTGGTTTAAATAAGGTGAGAACGTCTCCAGATCATGGAACCGCTTTTGAGATCGCAGGTAAGAATGAAGCGAATATTAATTCTTTTAAAGAAGCCGTTTTTAAAGGGATTGAAATATTTAAAGCACGGGAAGAATACAAGGTTTTGACGGAAAATCCGTTGAAGAAACAAGGCAAGAAGATATAAACAAAAATTTGTTTATAAAAAGTACATAATTGATTAATTTTTATATCTTTGCACCCGCCTTAACGGAAACGTTGGGCACTCAAAACTGAGGAGAGATGAGGAATTTAGCAGAGTTTACAATTCCTTTCAAGGGATTAAAACTTGGGAAACACCAGTTTGAGTATGAGTTAGATAACAGGTTCTTTGAACATTTTGAGTACGAGGAATTCAACAGCGCAGACGTAAAGATCGACCTGTTGTTCGAAAAGAAAAGCACCATGATGGAGCTTACCTTCAGAGCTACGGGAACAGTGAATGTTAACTGTGATCTTACCAATGAGCCTTATGATCAGCCAATCGACAATGAATTGTTTTTGGTGATCAAATTTGGAGATGAATTCAATAATGAAGATGAAGATCTGCTCATATTACCACATGGTGAATATGAAGTGAACATTCAGCAATACGTGTATGAATTGGTAGTACTTTCAGTACCACAAAAAAGAATTCATCCAGGTGTTGAAGACGGAACATTAGAATCTGACGTACTTGACAAGCTAGAAGAGCTTAGTTTGAAAAATCAGAAAAAGAAAAATGAGGATGATATAGATCCTCGCTGGGACAAATTAAAAAATTTACTAAACGAATAATTAACAGGAAGCCATGGCACATCCAAAGAGAAAAATCTCGAAAACTAGAAGAGATAAGAGAAGAACACATTATAAAGCTTCAGCTCCAAAAGTTGCTGTAGATTCTGTAACAGGTGAAGCACACTTGTATCACAGAGCTCACTGGCACGAAGGTAAACTTTACTACCGTGGTCAGGTACTAATTGACAATACTGAAGAAGTAGAGGCTTAGTCTAGGATAAAGAGCTTCAAAAAACACAGAAACTCTCACATGGTGGGAGTTTTTTGTTTTTAGTTGAATAAGTCCTAAAAAGACCTTAATTTGCACGCCGGTTATAATTAAATTTAGTACTTTTCTATGAATGTAGATATCGTTTATAGACCGGTGAAGGGTGAATTAAATCCAATTTTATGAATAAAATCACAGCAGCAATTACGGCTGTAGGTGGCTATGTGCCTGAAGATGTTTTGACCAATGAAATGTTGGAAAAAATGGTGGAAACGACCGATGAGTGGATCACCAGCAGAACAGGGATTAAAGAGAGGCGCATTCTTAAAGACCCAAACAAGGGAACTTCATATTTAGCAATCCAGGCTGCAAAGGAAATACTTCAAAAAACTGACCTGGACCCAAAAGAAATAGATCTTATTATTATGGCAACTGCCACTCCTGATATGCCCGTTGCGGCTACAGGTGTGCATGTAGCATCAGAAATTGGAGCGATAAATGCATTTTCTTACGATTTGCAGGCAGCTTGTTCCAGCTTTCTATATGGGATGTCTACAGGAGCTGCTTATATAGAATCTGGTAGATATAAAAAAGTGCTTGTTATAGGTGCTGATAAGATGTCTTCCATTATCGATTATACAGACCGTACAACTTGTATCATCTTTGGAGATGGAGCAGGCGCTGTTCTTATGGAACCAAATGATGAAGGTTTCGGACTTCAGGATGAAATTCTAAGAAGTGACTCCATTGGTAGAAATTCTTTGAGAATTGAAGCCGGTGGATCATTGATGCCACCATCAGAAAAAACGGTATCAGAAAAACTACACTACGTGAAGCAGGATGGAAAGACTGTCTTCAAATTTGCAGTTTCAAACATGGCCGGAGTTAGTGCACAGATCATGGAAAGAAATGGTCTTACTAACGAAGATGTGAACTGGCTGGTTGCACATCAGGCAAATAAGCGTATCATTGATGCTACTGCAAATAGAATGAACCTTAACGATGAAGATAAAGTGTTAATGAACATTCAGAGGTATGGAAACACTACTTCTGCGACATTACCACTATTATTAAGCGATTACGAAAAACAGTTTAAAAAAGGAGATAACTTAATATTTGCCTCATTTGGAGGTGGCTTCACATGGGGAGCTGCTTACTTGAAATGGGCTTATAACTCATAAAAAAACCAACACCAATTATTATGGATTTAAAGGAAATTCAGAATCTGATAAAATTTGTAGCCAAGTCTGGCGCAAGTGAGGTAAAACTGGAAACAGGAGATGTAAAAATTACCATTAGAACAGGTTCAGACGAAAAGGAAACTACCATAGTACAACAGGTTCCGGTAGGAGGGCAGCAAATGCCACAAATGCCGGCTCAACAGCCACAACAACAGCAGGCTCCTGCAACCCAGGAAAGTGCTCCTCAGAAAGAGGAAGCTAAACCAGCTGCTGATGACGATTCAAAATACATCACTGTAAAGTCACCAATCATTGGTACTTTCTATAGAAAACCATCTCCAGATAAGCCTACTTTTGCGGAAGTTGGGGATACGGTAAAAGAAGGAGATGTACTTTGTATTATCGAAGCGATGAAACTTTTCAACGAGATAGAAAGTGAAGTTTCAGGAAAGATCGTAAAAGTATTGGTAGATGATTCATCTCCGGTAGAATTTGATCAGCCACTATTCTTAGTAGATCCGTCATAAATTACTGCCCGTTTTAACAACTGCAAGCCCTTTCTTGGGCTTCAGAACTTTAAAAGCAACTAGGTATGTTTAAAAAAATATTAATTGCCAACAGAGGGGAAATCGCACTGCGCGTTATTCGCACCTGTAAAGAAATGGGTATTAAAACGGTTGCAGTATATTCTACTGCCGATGCTGAAAGTTTGCATGTAAGATTTGCTGATGAAGCAGTTTGCATCGGACCAGCACCGAGTAACCTTTCTTACCTTAAAATATCGAATATTATCGCTGCAGCGGAAATTACCAATGCAGACGCTATACATCCGGGATACGGATTTCTTTCTGAAAATGCCAAATTTTCAAAGATCTGTGAAGAACATGAAATTAAATTCATCGGTGCTTCTCCAGACATGATTGCGAAAATGGGAGATAAAGCAACTGCAAAAGCTACTATGAGAGCTGCAGGAGTTCCATGTGTTCCAGGATCAGAAGGAATATTAAAAGATTATAAAGAATGCCTTAAACTGGCAAAAGAGATCGGATTTCCAGTGATGCTAAAAGCTACTGCCGGAGGTGGTGGTAAAGGAATGCGCGCTGTCTGGAAAGAAGAAGAACTCGAGCCAGCATGGGAGTCGGCTAGAAAAGAGGCCGACGCATCTTTTGGAAACGATGGGATGTATATGGAAAAGCTAATTGAAGAGCCACGCCATATCGAAATCCAGATCGTTGGAGACAGTAGCGGTAAGGCCTGTCACCTTTCTGAAAGGGACTGTTCAGTTCAACGTCGTCACCAGAAATTAACCGAGGAAACTCCTTCTCCTTTCATGACAGATACGCTTCGTAAGAAAATGGGTGAGGCTGCGGTAAAAGCTGCTGAATTCATTAAATATGAAGGAGCTGGAACTGTTGAATTCCTTGTAGATAAGCACAGAAATTTCTACTTCATGGAAATGAACACACGTATCCAGGTAGAACATCCAATCACTGAACAGGTAATTGATTATGACCTTATTCGTGAGCAAATCCTTGTAGCTTCAGGAGTGCCAATTTCAGGAAAGAATTATTTCCCTCAGTTACATTCTATCGAGTGTAGAATTAATGCAGAGGATCCATATCATGGTTTTAGACCATCACCAGGAAAGATTACCAATCTTCATGCACCTGGAGGTCACGGAGTAAGAATAGATACTCATGTTTATAGCGGATATATCATCCCGCCAAACTACGACTCTATGATCGCGAAATTGATCACTACCGCTCAAACCCGAGAAGAAGCGATCAATAAGATGAAACGTGCACTGGACGAGTTCGTGATAGAGGGTATTAAAACCACGATCCCTTTCCATCGTCAGCTAATGGATCATCCAGATTATGTTGAAGGAAATTACACCACAAAATTCATGGAGGATTTTAAGATGAAACCTCTGGAAGAATAAAATTAAGCCCCGGTTTTTCCGGGGTTTTTTTATATCTATTATTTTGTAATTTCAGCCTTAGAAAAACCAACCTATGAACTTTTCTTTCTGGGAAACCGATTCCTGGTTCACTAATATCGACTATTGTATTATTGGTAGTGGAATAACCGGTCTTAATTGCGCCCTACGATTACGGGAAAATTCTCCAAACGCTAAGATCCTTATTCTCGAGAAAGGAATGTTACCCGAGGGAGCGAGTACCAAGAATGCCGGTTTCGCCTGTTTTGGAAGTATATCAGAAATCTTGGATGATCTAAATACGCATTCTAAAGAGGAAGTCGTAAACCTGGTTAAAAAGCGTACAGAAGGCCTTGATTTGCTTCGGAAGAATCTTGGGGATGATATTATAGATTTTCAGAATTGGGGTGGTTATGAACTATTCACCGAGGCCGACGAGCAGCTCTACGAAGAATGTCTGCAAAGAATTCCTGAAGTAAACGATCTTTTAAAACCGATTTTTGAAGATGATGTTTTCGAGATTTCAGAAAATAACTTTGGTTTCAGAAATATTCAACCGAAGCTAATCTATAATAAATTCGAAGCGCAGATAGATACCGGTAAGATGATGTCAGCTTTGGTAAAAAAAGCCATTGAGAATGACATTAAAATACTGAACGCTACGAAAGTATCAGAATTTCATTCAGATTCTAATTCAGTTTCAATAATTACAGAGAAATTTCAAATCACTGCTAAAAATTTGATCATCGCTACTAACGGCTTCGCTTCCAGGCTTGGAATAGAAGATGTTAAGCCTGCCCGGGCACAAGTGCTGATTACAGAACCTCTGGAAAATATTCCCTTTAAAGGAACTTTTCATTTAGACAAAGGTTATTATTATTTCCGTAATATTGGGAATAGGGTTTTATTTGGTGGCGGAAGAAACCTGGATTTTAAAACAGAGGAAACAGACGAAATTGGTCTTACCGATCTGATCCAGGATAAATTGAAGGAACTTTTGAAAACCTGTGTGCTTCCAGAAACCGATTATAAAATTCAGCAATCCTGGAGCGGGATCATGGGTGTAGGCGAGCAAAAAAAACCAATTATCAAAGAAGTTCAGAAAAACGTTTACTGTGGAGTTCGCCTGGGCGGAATGGGAATCGCCATTGGTAGTCTTGTAGGTAAAGAAATTGCAGATCTAGCATCAAAATCATGATAAAAAAATTTTTCAGATTTATTTTTAAGCTTCTCCTGGGGCTATTTCTATTTAGCATCCTAATCGTGGTGGTTTACAAATGGGTTCCGGTTCCATTTACTCCATTAATGGCAATCAGGTATTTTGAAAATTCGGAGGAGCCCGTTGAACATGAATGGGTGCCTATTGAAAATATCTCGAGACATCTTCAACTTGCAGTAATTTCAAGTGAAGATCAAAACTTCACCAAGCATAGCGGGTTCGATTTTGAGTCAATTCAAAAGGCGATGGAAGATAATCGTTCGGGAAGAAAAGTGCGCGGTGCATCTACCATATCTCAGCAAACTGCCAAGAATGTTTTCTTGTTTCCCAGTAGAACCTGGTTTAGAAAAGGCCTCGAAGCCTATTTTACTTTTTTAATAGAAATCATTTGGAGTAAAGAACGAATTTTAGAGGTTTACCTTAACAGTATTGAAATGGGAAAAGGTGTTTATGGTGCTCAGGCGGCATCGCAGCACTGGTTTAAAAAGGATGCGGCTAATCTTTCAGCTTATGAAGCCGCGGCTATTGCATCAGTACTTCCAAATCCCAGGGAATACAGGGCTAATCCTGCTTCAGACTTTATACAAAGAAGAAAAAACTGGATTGTAAGGCAGATGCAGAATTATGGAAAATTTATTCTTGATTAATGGATCATTCCACGAAAGAAAAATTGATACTTGCCTGCAGGGAATATTTGGAA
The DNA here is from genome assembly GCF_031344135.1 of Christiangramia sediminicola. Lineage (NCBI taxonomy): Bacteria > Pseudomonadati > Bacteroidota > Flavobacteriia > Flavobacteriales > Flavobacteriaceae > Christiangramia > Christiangramia sediminicola. The sequence goes on along the minus strand of NZ_JAVJIU010000004.1, from coordinate 264,419 downwards.
ACTAAAGCTGCAGTGGTTCGAAAGGCGATGAATGGTCTTAAGGAAGATCTCGAAAATGAATCAAAAAGTAGTGCTGGAGATAAATATGAAACCGGTCGTGAAATGATCAATATCGAATGGAATAAGCTCAGTAATCAGCTAAATCAATATGACCAGTTAAGTAAGATCCTGAGTAGGATCGAAGATCAGAAATCAGCTAAAAATGTTGTTTTAGGGAGTTTGGTTATCACTAATTCAGCAAAATTTTTTATTTCCATTCCGGCGGGAGAGATCAAAGTTAGTGACGAACAGTTTTACGCGGTTGGAGTAAAAGCCCCAATTTCACAGCAGTTATTAGGAAAGTCAAAAGGCGAGACCTTTATATTCAACGGAAAAGAATTTCAAATACTTGAAGTTATTTAATTCGCTCATTGATAAGAGAATCTGAAATTTTCAAATTGATCACAGTTCCTTTTTTCAAATCTTCCTGATGATCTATCAGAACTTTTTCTCCATTTAATTCCGCTTCAATAAGGAAACTTTCACCTTTAAAATAAGACTTTTTTACTATCGCCTGTATTTTGGAATTTTCAGTTATCTGGATCTCATGAGGGTATAGTACAACACGTTTTCTGCCTTTCTCATTCTGCAGAATATTCTTCAGCATGATATGATTTACATCTCCGAATAATGAAGCCACATATTTATTCGGCGGATTACGATATAAATCCTCCGGTGATCCATCAGCATATATCCTGGCGTTTTTTAAGACAAAAGTCCTGTCAGCAAAAGAAAGCGCATCCGTACTGTCATGAGTTGCGATGATACAGGTAATCTCTTTTTCCTTTAAGTATGAAAACAGTCGTCTTCTCAGGTTATTTTTTCTGAAATGGTCTATATGGCTAAATGGCTCGTCAAGAAGAAGTATTTCCGGCTCTTTTGCCAATGCCCTGGCCAACGCAATTCGTTGTTGCTGACCACCACTGAGTAATTTTGCTTTTTTATTGGCAAGGTCTCCCATTTCTACCACTTCCAGAAGATCTTTGATCCTTCTCTTCTTTTTAATAGGGTAGAAGTTGCTTAAATGCTTTCCAACATTTTCAGCAGCCGTTAGGGGAAGCATTAGATCGAAATCCTGTGCAAGGTATTTTATAAATGGTTCACCTGGAACCAGGTTAAAATTAGGACCGAGTAATTCTTTTTCATTCCAGAAGATCTTGCCATCGGTATGAAGCAACCCATAAATGAGCTTTAATAAGGTACTTTTCCCGCAACCACTCTGTCCAATAATTGAAATATTCTGGCCTTTCTCAAGGCTGAAATTGATATTTTTAAGTACTGGTTCTTTGTCGTAGGCGAAGCTTACATTCTGGAGTTTAAGCATAGAGATCTAATAGATAGCCGAAAGTTAAAATAAAAAAAGCGCGGAACATAATCCGCGCTTTAAGATATTGCCAATGAATATTATTATCCTTTTACCTTCTTATTAACCTCGCTCGGTAAGGTTTTATAACCCATATTGTAAAGTGTAAATCCGAATATATCTGCATATTCTTCAATGATCATGCTTGTTGGTTTACCTGCACCGTGTCCTGCTTTAGTTTCAATTCTAATAAGAACAGGTTCATTTCCAGCCTGCTTTTCCTGAAGTTCAGCAGCAAATTTAAATGAATGTGCTGGCACTACCCGGTCATCATGATCTCCGGTGGTAACCATAGTTGCAGGATATTCAACACCTTCTTTCACATTGTGAACAGGAGAATAACCATAGAGATATTCAAACATTTCCTTATTGTCTTCAGAAGTTCCATAATCATAGGCCCATCCTGCCCCTGCAGTGAAGGTATGATATCTCAGCATATCCATAACCCCAACTGCCGGTAAAGCAACTTTCATAAGATCTGGACGCTGAGTCATGGTGGCACCTACAAGTAATCCTCCGTTTGACCCACCTCTAATCGCGAGGTAATCGCTTGAAGTATATTTATATTCTATCAGGTATTCTGCAGCAGAAATAAAATCATCAAACACATTCTGTTTTTTCAGCTTAGTTCCTGCATCATGCCATTCCTTTCCGTATTCTCCGCCACCTCGTAGGTTTGGTACTGCATAAACTCCGCCTTGCTCCAGCCAAACACTCATAGCGGTGCTAAAGCCTGGAGTTAGGCTAATATTGAATCCGCCATAACCATAAAGAATGGTTGGATTCTTTCCGTTTAACTCAGTTCCTTTTTTATAGGTGATGATCATAGGAACTTTCGTTCCGTCTTTAGAATCGAAGAAAACCTGTTTGCTTTCAAAGTTTTCAGGGTTAAAATCGATACTTGGTTTGTTATAAACTTCAGAAGTACCCGCTTCGATATCGTACTTATAGATAGTTCCCGGAGTTACATAGTTTGTAAATGAATAATATAGAACCTCTTCATCTTCTTTAGCACCAAATCCTCCTGCTGAACCAATTCCAGGAAGTTCAACATCACGAACCAGCTTTCCGTTAGAATCGTATTGTTTTACCTGTGATATGGCATCAACCATATATTCAGCAAAGAAATATCCTCCACCGGTTGACGGACTCAATACGTTCTCAGTTTCTGGAATAAAATCCTCCCAGTTGTCTGGCGTTGGATTGGAAGCATCTACACTAACAATTCGTTTATTCGGCGCATCAAGATTGGTAACAATAAAAAGTTTACTTCCATCATTCTTGATCACATAAGAATCTGTATCCTCATTATCAAGAACCGTAACAAGTTCAGGATTTTTCTTCGTAAGATCCATCAGGAATAATTTTCCTCCAGATGTTGAATTTCTTGCAGAAATCGTAAGATAACGGTCATCTTCTGTAACTCCTCCACCAACATATCTGTGTTTCTGATCTGCAGAATCTCCAAAGATCACCTTGTCTTCAGACTGTGCAGTTCCCAGTTTGTGATAATATAATTTATGCTGATCTGTCTTTGCTGAAAGCTCGCTTCCATCTGGCTTATCATAACTTGAGTAAAAGAAACCATCATTTCCTTTCCATGACATTCCGCTGAATTTCACATCCTTGATCGTGTCGCCAAGAATTTCATTGTTTTCAGCATTCATTACGATGATCTTTCTCCAGTCGCTTCCACCTTCAGAAATTGAATAAGCGAAAGTTTTCCCGTCTTTAGAGAAGCTCATACCGCCTAGAGAAGTTGTTCCGTCCTCGCTAAATTTGTTAGGATCAAGAAAGATCTCAGCTTCGCCATCTTCACCTTTTTTGCGATACATCACGCTCTGGTTCTGTAAACCGTCATTTTTGAAGAAATAGATATAATCACCTTCTGTAAAAGGAGCGCTTAATTTTTCATAATCCCATAATTCGGTTAGCCTTTTCTTAAGCTTATCGCGGTAGGGAATATTATCTAAATAATTAAAGGTGACTTTATTTTCAGCCTGAACCCAATTTTCAGTTTCTTCGCTTCGGTCGTCTTCCAGCCAGCGATATGGGTCTTTTACCTTAGTTCCGAAATAATCGGTTACGGTGTCTACTTTTTTAGTTTCTGGATAATTCAAGGCAGTTGTTTCAGTTTTTTTATCATCATCATTACAGGCGCTTAAAAGCCCTGCAGCAATGAACATGGTAATCATTTTTTTCATAGAATTTGTTTCATTAATACATAAAATTAGTATAAAAAAAGCCTGAAAGTTACATTCCTTCAGGCCATTAAGATATTGAATAATTTAAATATTTATATCAACTCCTTCTGTACCAAATATTCAGCGATCTGTACTGCGTTGGTAGCAGCTCCTTTTCTAAGATTATCGGCAACGATCCACATGTTAAGTGTATTTGGCTGCGAATAATCTCTTCTGATCCTTCCCACGAAAACATCATCTTTTCCTTCCGCATATATCGGCATTGGGTACGTATTCACCGCAGGATTATCCTGAACCGTGATACCAGGAAATTCGCTAAGAAGCTTTCTAACTTCTGCTTCATCAAAATTCTGGCTAAACTCGATATTCACAGATTCTGAATGTCCGCCAACTACCGGAATTCTAATTGCGGTGGCGGTAACTTTTACTGAATCATCTCCAAGGATCTTCTTAGTCTCATTGCTGAGCTTCATCTCTTCCTTGGTATAACCGTTCTCCTGAAAAACATCACAGTGAGGTAAGGCATTTCTATGAATAGGATAAGGATACGCCATTTCACCTTTCTCTCCGGAATATTCATTCTCCAGTTGCTGAACGGCTTTTACGCCCGTTCCTGTTATAGATTGATAGGTTGAAACTACCACACGTTTGATATTATATTTATCATGAAGTGGCTTTAAAGCCATTAAAAGCTGAATGGTTGAACAGTTAGGATTAGCAATGATCTTATCTGTTTTGCTTAAAAGATTTGCATTGATCTCTGGTATTACAAGTTTATTTTCAGGATTCATTCTCCAGGCTGAAGAATTATCAATTACCGTAGTTCCAACTTCAGCAAATTTAGGTGCCCAGGTTAAAGAAGTGTCTCCTCCTGCAGAAAAGATGGCGATCTCAGGTTTCATCGCTACTGCATCTTCAAGACCAACTATTTCAAATTCCTTCTCTCCGAATTTTACTTTTTTACCAACAGATCTTTCTGAAGCTACAGGTATCAATTCAGTAAGCGGAAAATTTCTTTCTTCCAGGACTTTTAGCATTACGCTTCCAACCATTCCGGTGGCTCCAACAACAGCTACTTTCATATTAAAGGCTACTTTTTTAAAATTTTGATTGCAAAGGTATTAGTTGCATATAAACCTAATGAGTTTAGAACTAAAAAATTATTCTTAGTGTAAAAATTTATACGCATTTACAGATTTTGTTAAAAAAAGACCCCCGATTTTTGCCGGGGGTTTATGATTAAAATAAGTAGTGTAGCGGTAAGCGTACTTCTTTTATGGGTTTTGTTTTCTTAGTTCGTCTCTAATTTCAGTAAGTAAAACCTCCTCCTTAGTTGGTCCTGCAGGTGCTGCAGCCTCTTCTTTTTTCTTGGTTTTTTCATAAGCTCTTAAAAATAAGAATATGAACAAGCCTACCAGGATAAAGTACATTATTGCCTGTATTAGATTCCCATATGTGATCACTGCTGCATTGGCTTCCTGTGCTGCTTCAAGACTGGCATAAGTCTCACCATCCAGAGAGATAAATTTCTGTGTGAAATCTACTCCACCGGTCAACAAACCAATGATAGGCATAAATACATCTGCAACAACAGAGGAAATCACTTTATTAAATGCTGCTCCAATGATCACCGCAGTGGCAAGGGCAACAATATCCTTCTTTAAAAGGAATGCTTTAAAATCTGAAAAAAAGCTCATAGACAAGTATTAGTAGTTAGTCGAGCCTAATTTATATAAAAAATTTGAATTTGGTAATTGTACGTCTATTCAGGTATGATCTTGCGTGTAACTCGACGTTGGATACCAGTGATCAATTCATAGGAAATAGTTCCTCCTGCTTCCGCAAATTTTACCGGATGCTGAGGTCCGCCAAAAACGATAACCTCGTCACCTTCTTCGCAATCTATGCCGGTAACATCTATCATGATAATATCCATGCACACATTTCCTACAATTGGGGCATACTCTCCATTTACAAATACTCCAGCTTTTTGTTTACCGTAGATTCGGTTAATACCATCGGCATGGCCAACAGGAAGCGTCGCTATTCTTGAAGGTTTTTCCACCTTAAAACTACGGTTATAACCAACGGTCGCTCCCTTGTCTAATTTCCTGATCTGGGATATGATCGTTTTTAACTTTCCAACAGGTTTCAAGTATGGATCTACCGTTTCATCGTTTCCGTATCCATAAAGCCCGATTCCGGTTCTCACCATGCTGAATGCAGCTTTAGTATAATTAATAACTCCCGAGGTATTGCAAATATGCAACAGTGGTTCGTGTTCAAGATCTTTGATAAGCTCCCAGCTCATTTTCCTGAAAAGATCTATCTGTCCCACGGTAAAATCTCTTTCCTGCCAGTCTTCACTAGCAGCAAGATGAGAAAATACAGAGGCGATCTTTAAAGTAGGAGTTGTAGAAATCAGTTCTTTTACCGTTTCAATTTCCGGCTGATCAAATCCAAGCCTGTTTAAGCCTGTATTCAGTTTAATATGAACCGGGTAATTCTTCTGTTTCAGCTTTTCAGCGGTGGCAATAAATGATCTTAATATTTTTTCACTGTACAGGTTTGGTTCCAGACAATGTTCTATGATCTCTTCAAAATGGGTGAATTGTGGATGAAGTACAAGAATTGGTTTCGTGATCCCATTTTCTCTTAATCTAATTCCTTCTTCAACATAAGCAACCGCAAAATAATCGGTACCCAGTTCTTCCAGTTTTTTGGCTATAGCTACAGAATCGCTTCCGTAGGCATGAGCTTTAACCACAGAAAGGAATTTTACATCCTTGTCTATTTTAGATCTTAAATAGCGGTAATTATGAGCCAGGTTTCCAAGATTGATCTCTAGAACAGTTTCTTTGGCTTCAGGCATTTTCTTCTTTGGGTTTTTGATTCAACTCTTCGGCATCGTTCACATCCAGTTTCTTAACCCTTTCTCGTAGCATAGCTTTATAGTATGCACCACGGCTTAGCGGTTCATATTCTTCATTTTCACCAAGAAATACAAGGTCGTCATTGATCGCTTTACGGTAGCTGAACTGGGCTAGATTTCCGGTTCTGGTGCAAACCGCATGTACTTTCGTAACATATTCGGCCGTAGCCATTAAATTGGGCATTGGTCCAAAGGGATTTCCTTTAAAGTCCATATCCAGTCCTGCTACGATCACTCTAACTCCCTGGTTAGCCAGGTCATTACAAACAGTCACGATCTCATCATCAAAGAATTGTGCTTCATCAATTCCCACAACGTCACACCCATCTGCCAGAATTCTGATATTCGAGGCGGAAGGTACCGGTGTTGAACGTATTTCATTGGAGTCATGAGACACCACCATTTCTTCGTCATAACGGGTGTCTATAGCAGGTTTGAAGATCTCTACATTCTGTTTGGCGAATTTGGCGCGCTTGAGTCTACGTATAAGTTCTTCCGTTTTTCCGGAAAACATAGAGCCGCAAATAACCTCAATCCAGCCAAATTGCTCTTCGTGATTTACTGTATTTTCGAGAAACATTTTGTATTTTTCAAATCGAAACGGGGAAATACCTCTTTCGCATAAAGGTGGAACAAATTTATTAAAAATACAACCCTGTCTAAGGGTGAATCATTAAAGTTATGAAAAAGAAAATCGAAGCAGATCTTGTTCGAATTGCTGAAAAGATTCTCAATGAGAAAGGTACATTGGATGCAGGACAACTAAAGGAAATGGCGAAGGATCTTTATGAAAAACTTACTGTATTAGCTTTCACTGAAAAACATCTCACTGTAGAAGATACAACGTCTAAACCTGTTCAGGCTGAAAAACCTCAACCACAGGCACCAAAGACACCTTCTCACGATGAGTTCTATCCTGATGGGACAGAATATAACGAAGACTACGAGGCGATCACAGAGCCTAATACTGAAAAAATAAAGGATATCGTAGCCCAGATGCCGCCAGAAACTGAAAAGGTGGATCATATGATGAGTAACATCAATGCGGCACCTCAGAAACCAAAACCGGCGCAGCCTAAACAGGAAAATCAGGATAAATCTGATTACAGAAATATTGGGGTAGATTATGATAATCTTCCAGATTTTGAACCGGTTAACCATGTTGAAAAGAATAATAAGCCAAGATCCCTGAACGATCGTTTAAAGAAAGGAATCAATATTGGGTTAAATGAACGTCTTGCTTATATCAAAAACTTATTTGATGGTAATACAGCAGACTATAATCGTGTACTTTCTCAATTAAATACTTTTACCAGCCTTGAAGAAGCTACAAAATTCATTGAATTGGTAGTAAAACCAGATTACAACCACTGGGAAGGAAAAGAGAACTACGAAGAGCGTTTTATGGCGCATATCGAAAATAAATTCAGCAATTAGGATATTCTGATTTATGGGAAAATTGTTTCTGGTTCCAACACCAATTGGAAACCTGGAGGATATTACTTTTAGAGCCATTAGAGTTCTAAAGGAGGCTGATCTTATTCTTGCTGAAGACACCCGAAATAGTGGAAAACTATTGAAGCATTTTGAGATTCAGACGCAGATGTTCAGTCACCATATGCATAATGAACATAAAACTGTAGACAGTATCGTATCCAGGATCAAAGCCGGTGAAACTGTGGCTTTAATTAGTGACGCTGGTACCCCGGCCATTTCAGACCCAGGATTCTTACTTACTCGCGCCTGTGTGGAAGCAGGCGTTGAAGTTGACTGTCTTCCAGGAGCCACCGCTTTTGTTCCAGCTTTAGTGAATAGTGGACTTCCCAATGATAAATTTGTATTTGAAGGCTTTTTACCGGTGAAAAAAGGAAGACAAACCAGGTTAAAATTACTTGCTGAAGAAACCAGAACTATGGTGTTCTATGAATCACCACATAAGCTTATAAAAACTCTAGGCCATTTTTCAGAATATTTCGGAGAGGACAGAAGAGTTTCTGTTTCCAGAGAGATCACTAAAATGCACGAAGAAACTATACGAGGCACCGCTGCTGAGGTTCTTCAACATTATACCGATAATCCGCCGAAAGGTGAGATCGTGGTAATTGTAGAAGGGAAATCCTAATCTTTTTGGAAGATCTTATCAGGGAAATACGGCAATGTAAACTTTGTAAAGAGCATCTTCCATTAGGAGCAAATCCCATTATAGAAGCTAATCGAAATTCAAAAATTGTTTTAATAAGTCAGGCGCCCGGAAGAGTGGTGCACGAATCTGGTATTGCGTGGAAAGATCAAAGCGGAAAAAAACTTCGCGAATGGTTGGGTGTAAATGATGATACCTTTTACAATACCGATAATTTCGCGATTCTTCCAATGGGCTTTTGCTATCCGGGAAAAGCTAAAACAGGAGATTTGCCACCCAGGAAGGAATGTGCTCCCTTATGGCATGAATCAGTTTGGGATCAACTGGAGAATGTTCGGTTAAAGATCATTATTGGTTCATATTCGGCAAATTATTACCTCGGAAAAAAAGAAAATCTAACTCAGAAAGTAAAGAATTTTGAAAAGTTCCTGCCTGAATTCTGGACCTTGCCACATCCATCTCCGGTGAACAGGTTCTGGAGAATGAAAAATCCTTGGTTCGAGAACGAAATCGTACCAAAATTACAGGAAAAAATTCAGAAAATATTAAGCTGAAAAATTCAATTCTGGTAACTTGATTTTTGCTAATTTCGGCTTCAATCCTATTTACATTTTACCTATGCGCTGGACTTTAAAACCCAAACCTGATCCTATTACCGTCAATTCTCTGGCAGACAGGTTAGGTGTGGGAATTCCGGTAGCAAGGCTTCTTGTTCAAAGAGGAATTTCCAGTTTTGAGGAAGCAAAAAAGTTTTTCAGACCAGAACTCAAAGATCTTCATGATCCTTTTCTAATGAAGGATATGGGTAAAGCAGTTGAGCGAATTGAACTGGCTATTAAGAATGGAGAAAATATCATGGTCTATGGCGATTATGATGTAGATGGTACAACTAGTGTAGCCTTAATGTCTTCATTTCTGAAGTTTCGCTATCCTAATGTCACTACTTATATTCCAGATCGTTATGAAGAAGGTTATGGTATATCGTATCAAGGAATAGATTATGCAGAAGATAACGATATCCATTTGATAATTGCTCTGGATTGCGGTATCAAGGCAATCGAAAAAGTAGCTTATGCGAAGGAAAAAGGGATAGATTTTGTGATCTGTGATCACCACCGTCCTGGTTCTGAAATTCCTGATGCGGTAGCGGTTCTGGATCCTAAAAGATCAGACTGTTCATATCCTTATGATGAACTTTGCGGGTGCGGTGTAGGTTTTAAATTAATTCAGGCTATCACGAAGAAGAATAATGAACCTGAAGAAACCTTGCTGCCATATCTGGATCTTGTAGCTACAGCAATTGGTGCCGATATTGTGCCCATAACTGGCGAAAACAGAATACTTGCTTATCACGGTCTGCACGTAATAAACGTTGCTCCGCGAAAAGGGATCAGCAGTTTACTTGGAGATCGTAAAAATGTTAGTATTACTGATGTTGTATTTATAGTGGCGCCTCGAATAAATGCGGCTGGTAGGATGAAACATGGTTTACATGCAGTAAATCTATTAACCGAAGAAGATGCGGAAATTTCTGCGCAATATGCTGAAGAGATCGAGGCTTATAATACCGACAGGAGAAGTGCCGATAAATCTATAACCGAAGAAGCCAGACAGCAAATCATTCAGAAAAATGAAGAAGAGCGATTAACAACGGTCGTATATGACGAGAACTGGCATAAAGGAGTAATAGGGATCGTAGCCAGTCGCTTGACTGAAACCTGGTACAGACCAACGCTCGTTTTTACAAAAAGCGGGGAAAAGCTGGCTGCTTCCGCAAGATCTGTAAAAGGCTTTGATGTCTACGAGGCATTAGAATCTTGTAAAGAATATATTGAACAATTTGGTGGTCATAAATACGCCGCCGGTTTAACTCTAATGGAATCGGAGTACTTGAATTTCAAGGCTAAGTTCGAGGAAGTAGTTTCAGAAACTATAGACAGAACTTTGCTAACCCCCGAAATTAATATTGATGCTGAGCTTCAGTTGCAGGATATCACCCCTAAATTTTACAGGATCCTGAAGCAATTTGCTCCATTTGGTCCTGGAAATATGTCTCCCGTTTTTATAAGTCGTGGATTAACTGATACTGGTTTCGGAAAATGTGTGGGCGAAGATAAAACTCACCTAAAATGCCAGGTAAGGCAGGATAAGAACGGACCTGCATTTGATGTTATCGGATTCAATCTAGGCCCAAAACTGGAACTTATAGAACAGGGAAAAAAGTTCGATGCTGTCTATAGTCTTGATGAGAATACCTGGAATGGAAATACAAAGATCCAGTTAAAGCTGAAGGATATCCGGGAGAGTATCTAGGACTTCAGTTTCTTTAAACTCAAATTTTCACCGTCAAATTCTGCATAGGTATAATGCGCTATCCAGTCTCCAGTATTAATATAAGTTGACTTCCCATTTAGATCAATTTCTAAAGGCAGGTGCCTATGGCCAAAAAGAAAATAGTCATAATGTTTTGACTCCAACTTTCTTCGGCAATACTGAATAAGCCACTCTTTGTCCTCCCCAAGAAACTCCATGTCTTCTTCTCCTGAAATTGCTTTATTCTTAACCGAAAAGTATTGAGCTAATGGTACACCAAGATCAGGATGTAACCATCTGTAAAGCCATTTTGAAAGCGGATTGGTAAAAACCTTTTTCATTCGCTTATAGCCTTGGTCTCCGGGACCTAAACCATCACCGTGGCCAATAAGAAAGTTCTTTCCGTTGAATTCAAATTCTTTAGGTTGGTGATAAACGGGAATGTTGAGTTCTTTTTCAAAATAATTGTTCATCCACAGGTCGTGATTGCCAACAAAGAAATAGACAGGTATTCCACTATCCTTGATCTCAGCCAATTTGCCAAGTGTTCTTACAAAGCCTTTAGGAACCACATGTTTATACTCAAACCAAAAATCGAATAGATCACCAAGCAGGAATATCGCAGCAGCATCTTCTTTGATCTCATCCAGCCATTTCACGAAAACAGCCTCTCGCTTCCGGCTTTCTTCCATGGTTGGAGCGCCAAGATGATTATCACTTGAAAAGTAGAGCTTTTTACCTTGAGGGATATTCATAAATGCTTAGTTGGAAGTAAATATATGGAAAACTGACTTTTCACAATGGTTAACAAAAAAGTGTAGCTCGTTATTTTACTTATTATCGCTGGCATACCACTCAGCAAAAGAAGTTTCGGTTTCCTGAAGTTTTAAAGAATGAAGATTAATATGTGAAGGCAAATGTTTCTTGATCTTTTCAGCAAAATCTATGACCATATTTTCACTGGTAGGCTGGTAATCTACTAAGATCACATGATGTCCGCGATCTTTCAGCTCCTTAGCCAGTTCAACATGTGGAGTGTTTTTATTGAACACCGTCGCATGATCAAAATGGTCTACGATCTCAGACTTTACGATCTTTTTCAGATCTCCAAAATCTATCACCATCCCAAATTTCACATTTTCATTATTTGTAATAGGTTCTCCAATTACGGTAACACTTAGCTTATAGCTATGACCATGTACATTGCGGCATTTTCCGTCGTATCCATAAAGTGCGTGACCGGTTTCAAATGAAAATTGTTTGGTGATTCTAATGTTGCTCATTTCAGCCTATTTTGGTACAAAGATAATTGAATTTTTATGCCTGAATTTTTAACATTTTTGAATTTACTTTCCGAACTATATTTGCGAAATTTTCCATGCTATGCAAAATACAGATCAGGAACTTTTTGAGCAGATAGATTTTAGAGAGAACCCTTTATTTGAAAGGATCATCGAGGATCTATTGGAAAAAAAATATAGTGTCGTTGACAGTTTTTTTGAGCCTGATGAGGTAGAGGTTCTCCGTAACCATCTATTGCAGAAATATGAAGAAGATAATTTCAAAAAAGCTGCGATTGGAAATAAAACAAGCGAGATCATAGAGCGATCTATTCGTGGTGATTTTATTCTCTGGATAAACGAAGCTGAGGCAGGTATTGCTGAAAATATCTATTTCAAAAAGATCAATGCCATGGTGGAATACCTGAACAGAACTTGTTTTATGGGGATTCTAACTAAGGAATTTCATTATGCTTTATATCCTGAAGGTACTTTTTACAAACGTCACTTAGATACTTTTCAGAATGATGGAAGAAGAAAGTTATCTATGGTGTGCTACCTGAATAATGAAGATTGGAAGCCGGAAAATGGAGGAGAGCTAGCGATCTATCTTGATGAGAATGGCGAGGAAAAACAAATTGATATCTATCCCTTTCCCGGGCGCGTGGTAATTTTTGAAAGCCAGGAACTGGAACACGAAGTGAAGCCAGTTAAAGTACCAAGATTGAGTATTACCGGCTGGTTAAAGACGAGATAATTATTTACGGAATCTTTTATATATAAAAAGTCCAATCAGGATCAAGGCTAATATTAGCCAGAATCCCATTCCGCTTAAAAAACTAAAAAATTCCCGGGTATCCTGATCCATCAATTCTTATGTTTTCGTGAGTTTCTAACGTTCCATCGGTGACGCGCAAAAAAGAATAAAGCTAATAAAACAATGATAGCAAGCAAGTACCAGAAATTCTCGGTTACGAATTCCTGAATTGTCCAGCCCCACTCCTGCACTTCACTAGGATCTTTATCTTTAGGTAAATGCTCCTGCATCATGGTTTAGAATTAAAAGTTTTTCTCATGATAACCACCACAATTATTCCTATGAGCAAACCAAGGATCAGAAAAATATTCTCGCCAAGAAACTGGCCTACCTGATATCCTTTTTCATAAGCCGAATCTTTTACAAGATCCTGTATAAGAGAAATGGGTTTCATTACTATTTTTTAAATTTAGCCAAAGCCTTCTTAGTAAAGTCTGAAAGTACTAATTCTCCGGAAATTGCAGCTCTTTCATCAAGAAGTTCAGTCCAGTGATCAGTATCCTTCCACAATGTCTTTTTCATTTCTAATAAAGCCTGCGGATTATATGAAGCCAGCTTTTCAGTAAAATACGCTACTTCATTATCAAGATCTTTCAAATCTTCAAAAACCTTTGCATACAAACCTTTTTCTTTCGCCCAATAAGCATTTTTCCATTCGTGTGCAGCCAGAGTCATTTCTGCCAGACCATCAACTCCTATTTTTCTTTCGACTGCCGGAGCAATTACAAAAGGACCAATTCCTATGCTTAATTCTGATAGTTTTATCGCTGCTGCTTCTGTGGCCATGGCATAATCGCAAGCTGCAACCAGACCAACTCCACCACCAACAGTTTTCCCCTGAACGCGTCCAAAGATCAGCTTCTTACATTTTCTCATGGCGTTGATCACCTTTGCAAAACCGGAGAAGAATTGTTTACCGGTTTCAAGATCTTCAATCTCTATTAGTTCGTCAAAAGAAGCTCCGGCACAAAATGCCTTTTCACCCTCAGACTTTAATAATATGACATTTACAGAATCATCTTCAGATAATTTATTGATCTCTTTTTCCAGTCGGTCTAAAAGCACCGATGGAAATGAATTACTGGCAGGATGGCCAAATTCAAGGCTTGCAATCTTATTTTCTATGTGTGTATATAAACTTCCGTTCTCGCGGCTGGTAGTCATAAATAATCAGTTTTCCCCAAAGTTAATCATATTGAAGTAAAGCGATGGCTAACTTAACAGAATCTAAACTTCCTTTTGAAGATATTTTCTACGGAAATAAACCACAAGGGTGCTACTTCTAATAAGCATCCACACGAAGAAGGCGATCCAGATACCGTACAATTTCAGTCCGAAATAATCTGAAATCAGAAGGGCAGGAGTGAAGCCCAGAAAGGTTGCAACAAGCAATACATTTCTTAAATATTTTGCTTCACCTAGACCTTTAAAGATCCCGTCGAACATAAAGGCGATCGCATTCACGGGTTGCATGAGTAAAACAATCCAGAAAACAGATGAGAAAAGTGCAAGTACGCTGGCCTCCTTATTAAAAAGCAAACCTATTTGATCATAGAACAAAGCGCAAAGTCCCATCAGGATTAATGCGATCAAAACGGCATATTTACTGATCTTTTTACTAAGCTCCCATAAATTCTTATAATCCATGGCTCCAAGTAATTTTCCTCCAATTGCGTTGCCTGCATTCGCATATCCATCTATAAAAAAGCTGAAGAACAGCCAGATATTCATCAAAATACTTTGGGCGGCTATATAATTCTTACCATAATCTGTAGCATAGGCATTCGCCAGGTAAATAGCGAAATTCAATGCTGCAGTTCGTATGAATAAATTTGCAGCCATTAATAACAAGCCTTTCATTCGCGGATTTATATTCAGACTTAATTTTAAATGAAAAGATGTTTTCCTGAAAAAGAACCAGAAAGCCATAATAAGCATGGTCGCCTGGGCAGCTAGACTGGCGTATGCCGCACCTTTTAAGTGCATAGGAGGAATTAAGCCATCTACCCCGTAAACCAGCAGATAATCCAGCGCAATGTTCACAGCGGCTCCGGTAAGACTACACTTCATTGCCCATAATGTATTTTGTAATCCTCTAAAAACCCCGAAAATTGCGAAAGTAACCAGGGTTAAAGGATATCCCAGCGCCCTTATCTGGTAGTAATCTTCAGAATATTGGAGGATCAAACCATCTGCATTGTAAGCACTGAAAATACTTTCAGCAAAAAATGCGGTTAAACCATATATCAGAAGACTGAATAGAAAATTGAAAAATATTGCTTGTGGGATCAATGTCTTGACGGCATGTAGCCTGTTGGCTCCTAAATGTTGCGAAACAATGGCCGAGATTGCAGTTTTGGTTTGAGCTACAATCCAGATTATAGCAGAAAGAAAAGAACCAACAATTCCAGCTGCTGCAAGAGCTTCTATTGAATTCTTGTCTACATTACCAATTACCGCGATATCCGTAAGAGAGATCAGTGGTTCGGCAATTCCGGCGATTATTGCCGGAATAGCAATCTTATTAATGTTTTTAAAACTTACTGAATTCTCCAAAGCTTACTTTACTGAAAAGCAAATATAGAACGCGCCCGATTAAATTAGCAATTCATAGCAATAAAATGGTGATTTGCTCTGCTTTGGAAAGTAGATGTTCCCTAATCTTTGATAACCCCTTGCTTCGTAAAATTTCTGGTTTCTAAGGTTCTCGCTGAAGGTGTCCAATCTTACCGATTCAAATTGATTTTTACGGGCATAGTTTTCAGCAAAAGCCATTAATTTCTGAGCGTATCCTTCTCCCCAAACTGAAGGATGAGTAGCCAGCCGATGTATATAGATGTTATTTTCTGAATTGCTTAACCATTTGATGGGAATATATTCCTCATCCATTTCTTCTGTAATCACGATAATTCCAATGATCTTATTGTTATTTTCAAACACGATTAATTCTTCCTTTTCGATGTCATTCTGAAGTTTTTCAAGAGAAGGATAATTTTCGTTCCATTGATAAATTTTCTTCTCGATCATTGCTTGAGCACAAGCTTCGGTTAGCTTCTTTATCTCCGGAAGTTCAGTAATGATGGCCTTTCTAATCATTTTCAGGTCAAAAAATAAACATTTCTATATTTAGTAAAAATTACTACATTTGCCCATAGCCGGGGGATTAGCTCAGCTGGCTAGAGCGTTTGGCTGGCAGCCAAAAGGTCATCGGTTCGACTCCGATATTCTCCACAAAAAAACCACTGTTTTTCAGTGGTTTTTTTATTTCTAGTCGTCATTGGAATCTCCGTATTCATCCCAGAGAACCTTTGAGTCGGTTTTAAGGAAATCTATACTTTTATTTACCACATGCTTAAATTCTTTTGGTAATTCCTCTTCATCCCAGGGATGCTTTGTTCCGAAAACATGATCGGCATTTTCTACCAGCAATAATTTAGGCGCAGGACTCCATTCAAAAAGATTTCCGGCTTCTCCAATAGAAACACTCGTATCGCTGCTACCGTGAGCTATTAAATGAGGAATCTCAAGCTTTTTAGCCGCTTTCTTAATGTTAAGTCGCTCTTTATTTTCCTTGAAATTTTTATAGAACTGGTAGTGATGAGGTAATTGCTGACCTGTTCTCGTATTCACAATATACTGAACACCTTTTTTCTCCCAGGCTTCCAGCTTCTTTCCTTCCGGAAAACGGGAAGCAAAATCTGAAACTGATGCAAGAGTAATTAGTTTTGTGATCCTTTTATCTTCTGCAGCTTTTAGAACTACAATTCCTCCACCACGAGAATGACCAATAAGATTAATGTTATCTGGTTTTATTTGCTTGGAGAATTTAAAATCTGGCAAGAGGATCCAGTCTAAAACTTTTTGAAGATCATCAAGTTCTATAATGTAATTGTTATCCCCAAAAGCCTCAATATCCATGAATTTGGTTAAATTTTCAGGATCTGTACCGTTATGGCTGAAGTTGAATTTCACAAAAAAGAATCCTTCTTCTGCGATCTTTTCACCCATCTTATCCCAGGCTCCCCAATCTTTAAAGCCCTTATATCCGTGGCAAAAAATCACAATTGGCTTTGGTTTCCCATCATCCTTGAAAATAAGGTCTGCTACAATTGGCTTATTATGCTTGCCGTCAATGACAATATTCTTCTCTTTAGAAACTTCCATATTTCTTTTTAATTTCCTTTTCTACAAATGGGACCTCCGGATCGCAGATCTCCAATATTAAATTCTTCAATTCGCTCTGGAACATTTCTAAAGTTTCCTCGGTTATCAAAGAGTCTTTCTGTTTTGTTCCTACTGTTTTCTTTTCAAATTTTAAAAATCCTGACTTCAGATTCTTAAATGAAACGATTCCTGCTTCCGCGGGGAATTTAAGGTCTTTCTCCAGCGCAATCAAGGAAGCATAAGTTAAAACCTGAAAACTTTTGGAGTAATTGTCATAATCTTTTGTTATTTCACTCCAGTCTGAAACATTCAAATGTCTGGTTTCAACTTTCCCTGTTTTATAGTCAATGATCCTTGGTAAACCATTCGATAACTCAAAACGATCTACCTTGCCGCGAAGATAAATTGAAAAAGGCAATTTATCTATGGGAAGCTCTACTTTCAGATCTTTTTCTATCTGAACAATTTTGATCTCTTCACCAGCTTTAATTCGTTTTAATTCGAATTTGAGAAAATTATGCAGGTAGCGTTTGGCAACTTCAAAAATGAGCAGGTTTTTACCTTTCTCAAGCGGCACTTTACTATAGGTTGTAGAGAATTCCTTCGCGATCTCTGCATCGCCTTTTTTGGAAAACTCCTGAATCACATCTTCAGTAATTAATTTCCCTTCATAAGGCTTATAAAGATTTTCAAGCGCGTTGTGTACGACGGTACCCAAAGTATTGAATGCGACAGTTTCCTCTACTTCATCCTGATCTCGGACGCCTAGAATATACTGGTGATAAAAATCAAGTGGATTGCGAACATAGGTGGTAAGTGCTGAAGGTGAAAAACCAGAAACAGCTAAAGACCTGATGCGATCCATCATTTCAGGAGTTTTTTGAATTTCCTTTAAACTTTTATTCACCTTTGGAACTTCCGGGCTTATAAGTATTTTTCTTAGATTATGTCCTGGTTCTTGCTCAATTTCAAGTTGGGTAATAAACCTGCTTTTTTCTCCTGAATTTAATCCGTCGGCTTCTGTATTATAAAGAAGGAACACCTTTTTGGCTCGCTGTAATAACCTGTAGAAGTGATAAGTGTAAACTGCATCCTTTTCCCTGTAGGTCGGTAATTTATATTCCTGCTTAAGATCATATGGAATAAATGAGTTATCTGATTTTCCCGCAGGCAGCACACCTTCATTCAGAGATGTAATAATAACTGTTTCAAAATCCAGTGCACGTGATTCCAGCATTCCCATAAGCTGTAGTCCCTGGAAAGGTCTTCCCTGAAAATCCAAAGTTTCAGTACCTACCATTTCACGGTAAAAACCGTACAGAGATTTTATAGTTTTAAGATGAGGATATTTTTGATTCAGGTTGCTTAGTTTGTTAAACAGAACATGAAAATGGTAAAGAAATTCGAGTCCAATCGTATCTTCTTCAGATTTTAGGAATGATTTTAATTGCTGGATGATCAATTGAACATCCTCTATAAATTTAGAAACTGAATCTTTTTTAGGCTGAAAGCAGGCAGATATTAATTCCCGGTTTTCTTCCGGAAGAGAAGCAATGATGGTTTCCGGCTCCATATAAACCAGATTTTCAGAATTGATCTTAATGATAAGTTTTTCCGCAGCTTCCTTGAGTATGGGATTGAATGCAGGATGATTAATTATGGAAATAATATCCTTATAATAAAATGAATCTGGTTGATTGAAATGGACCTGAAACAAAGTTTCAAATAAAGAATTAATCGGAGCGTTCTTAACCGGAAACCCCATGGTTATGTTCAGTTCAGAAATCTCATCTGGCAATGAGTTAAGTACAGGTAATAATAATTCTTCTTCTCCCAGAACTATCGCAGTATTTTCCAATTCCTGCGGATCTAGTTTAGTGAGGATCTCTCCAAGGTATTTCGTCTGACCAATATTCTTTGGAACTCCTATCAATTCTATATCCTTTTTCTTACTGAAATTGGATGTGAATTCATTAGCATGATTTTCCTGATAATAGGGCCAGTTCTTTAGGTAATCCCGAATGAAAATCGAGGAACCATGATCTTGGTCTTCGTAAAGCTTTTTATCAATATCCCAGTAGACCTCCGCCTGCCCTGCTTCAAGCATTTCCTGGATGATGAGCTGTTCTGATGCATTCAAAGCGTTGAACCCAATAAAGACGTGTTTGGTGGAATTTGAAGATATGTAATCTTTTATGTTTTCAGCAGCCTGCCTGTAGATAAGTCCCTGATATCCCTGATTTTTAGAAAGTAATTTAGCTGAAAGCGCCTCGTAAAACTCAGGAAGACTTTTCCAGAATTGAAGATATCTCTTAATCAGGTCGGTTTTTTCATCTTTTAAATACCAATGATTGATATCCTGAATTCCAGAGAGATAATTAAAAAATGGTCTGTGATCAATTAGATATCGGTCAATCTCATTAAAATCGTGTATAAGGCTCTGCGCCCAGGTAATAAAGGTTTCAAAATCTTCCCGATTTTCTTCATGGGTCAGATCTTTATAAACTTCATAGAATTCGAACAGACTTATAGTGTTGTCTATAGATTCCAGATCGGAGATCACTTCAGTGAACTCTTCAATGCTGTAAATATTAGGAGAAAACATATTCTTATCTGAAATGTTTCCAAGTTCTTTAAGAAGATAAGAACCAGCCCTTTTACTGGGAAGAATAAAACTAATTTCAGATAATGGAGTGGCAGAGTTATTAAGCTTCTGCAGAACTTCGCGTATAAATGATTCCATACGCCTAAAATAAAAAAACGCCCCGCAATGCGGAGCGTTTTTTAAGATGTTTTAAAAGGGAATACTAGTTTTCTTCCTCTTCCATACCTTCATCTTCCATTTCTTCTTCACCAGACTTATCTTTCATCTCTTTATCTTTATCTAAAGAAATTTCAACACGTCTGTTATCTTGTCTTCCTTTTGCAGTGCTGTTAGTTGCAATTGGTTGAGTTTCACCATAACCTTCAGAAGTCAATCTGTTAGCAGGTACTCCATTTTCCTGTAAGAAAGATTTAACTGAAGCAGCACGCTCTTTTGAAAGCTTCATGTTATAAGCATCACTACCAGTGCTATCTGTATGTCCTTCAATGTGGAAGATAGTTTGTGGATACTCATTCATGATCTCAACGATTGAATTAAGAGCATCTTCAGATTCAGTTCTGATAGAAGCTTTGTTCAAGTCGAAAAGTACAGTTTTAGAATATTCGTTTAGTTCAGAAATTACCTCTGCAGTTGGTTCTGGACATCCGTTAGATGCAGCAGGACCAGCTTCTTCTGGACACTCATCATCTTTGTCAAGGATTCCGTCACCGTCAGTATCAGGCCATGGGCATCCGTCGTTTTCAGCAGGACCAGCTTCTTCTGGACACTCATCTTCATCGTCTCTTACACCATCACCGTCAGCATCTGGACAACCGTTCATTTCAGCAAGACCAGCAACTTCAGGACACTCATCATCAGGATCAGCTACACCGTCACCATCAGAATCAGGACATCCATCAAATTCAGCAAGACCAGCTTCGTTAGGACACTTATCCTGACGATCTTCGATCCCGTCACCGTCAGTATCAGGACAACCGTTAAATTCTTCTAAACCTGGTTGCTCTGGGCACTCATCATCTTTATCGTAGATTCCGTCACCGTCAGTATCAGTTCCTCCAAATACGAACTTAATACCAGCTGCATGTTGGAAATGAGAAGCAGTTTCAGTTTCAAATACGTGCTTGTACTTAGATTCTAAGGTAAGAGCTACGTTATCTGAAAACCAGAAGTTTAAACCAACTTTACCGTTTAATGTAGCAGCATCAAGATTTGAAATATCTTCACCATCCTGATCACCAATCCAAGTATAACCACCACCAATACCAACAACAGGATCAATCCATCCGTCGTTTAGCATTGCTCTAAGGCTATAATCTAATCCAAGATCAACAGCATAGTAAGAAAGATCAGAAACTCCTCTGTCTCCGTATTTGTCAATCTGGTTGATAGTACCAGTCAATTCACCTACAAGACCAGCTCCTAAAAATCTAGATACAGATAGTTTAGATACTGCAGGTAAAATGTTCCAATGATCTCCAGTATTAAAATACTCGTCGAACATTCCACCAAGAGGTGCGTCTTCACCCGTTGGGTAGAAGTCAACTGCATTGGTTCCAATACCAATTGCCCATGGGTTGTCAGCATCCTGTGCCTTAACCGAAGTAAAGCCAAATATCAGTAATGTGGCCAGTACAATTTTGCTAAGATGTTTCATATTTAATAGTTTAGTTTTAAGTGTTAATTGTAAGCAAAAGTATATGCTTAATGCATATTAACAAAAGTAAAAATAATAAAGTTTTCTTAATTACAGCGCGTTTCCAAGCGATTTATAGCCTTTTTAATACCTGACTATCAATTGTTATGATAATTAATTATCAAGTTTTTAAGGTCTAAAATTCTTTAAATTACCTTTAATTCTTTACCTACTTTCTTAAATGCGTTAATTGCCTTGTCTAAATGTTCTTTATCATGAGCTGCAGATAGTTGCACTCTAATCCTAGCTTTTCCTTTTGGAACAACCGGATAAAAGAATCCAATTACATAGATACCTTCTTCAAGTAATTTATCGGCCATATCTTGCGATAATTTAGCATCGTGTAGCATTACCGGTACGATTGCAGCCTCTCCATCAATAATCTCAAAACCGGCCTCCTTAATTCCTTTTTTGAAATATGCTGTATTCTCTTTTAGCTTTTTACGCAGGCTGTCATCTGTTTTCAGCATATCAAATACTTTAATCGATGCTCCAACGATCGCAGGTGCTAAAGAGTTAGAGAAAAGATAAGGTCTTGATCTTTGTCTTAAAATTTCTATGATCTCTTTTTTTGCTGTTGTGTATCCACCCATAGCACCACCTAGTGCTTTTCCTAAAGTTCCGGTGATGATATCTACACGATCCAGCACTCCTTTCTCTTCCAGGGTTCCAATTCCCTGTTCACCAATGAATCCAGTAGCATGACATTCATCAATCATAACTAGTGCATCATATTTATCTGCCAGGTCACAAATCTTATCTAATGGTGCAACCAATCCGTCCATTGAGAATACTCCATCTGTAACTATAATTTTGAATCTCGCTCCATTATCATTGGCATCTTTCAACTGTTTTTCAAGATCTTCCATGTTGCCGTTTTCATAACGGTATCTGGCAGCTTTACATAATCTTACCCCATCAATAATAGATGCGTGGTTAAGAGAATCTGAAATGATCGCATCCTCTTTAGTAAGTAATGGTTCAAAAATTCCTCCGTTAGCATCAAAACAAGCGGCGTAAAGAATAGTATCTTCTGTTCCGTAGAAGTCGGCAATTCTTTGTTCCAGTTCTTTGTGAATATCCTGGGTTCCACAAATAAATCTAACACTGGACATTCCAAAGCCATGAGTATCCATTGTATCTTTTGCAGCCTGGACCACTTCTGGATGAGAAGACAATCCTAGATAGTTGTTCGCGCAGAAGTTGATCACTTCCTGCCCGGTTGATATCTTGATCACTGCATCCTGTGCTCCAGTAATGATCCTCTCTCTTTTATACAGTCCGTCATTCTTGATCTCTTCAATTTCCTTTTCTAAATGTTCCTTTATCTTTCCGTACATAATCGGTTATTTTTTGATCTGATTAGTTTTATTCTTAAAAATTCCGGGAATCTGGTTCCCTATCAATTCACAAATTTAAATTTCTTTTACACATTCTTTATAATTATAGGATCATTGGTGTAAACCAACAAACATTTATCAATTTCATATCCCATAGCGTTCAATGCAGACGCATAACTGGAGATCTGTCTTGTATGTGTATCTACAAATCCTCCGGTCTTATAATCAATGATTGTTGCCTTGTTACCTTCTAAGTTAATTCGGTCCGGCCTTAATCGCAGACCGTCGGTAGTAAGGATCTCTTTCTCATTAATATTGTTAGATTCACTTGAATAGAATTCTTTTAATTCTGGATGACTAATTATACCAGAAATCAATTCTGTGATCTCATCCTTAGATTTTTCAGTAATCATACCTGAATTTATAGCCCATTGAATTGCTTTTTCCATATCCTGGATCTTATTTATCCTGGCAAGTATCTCATGAGCTATCTCTCCTTTCTCAATAGCTTCCTGCTGTCTGGAATCCCATAGTGATCCAGACCTTGTAACTATATGAACTGCTTTATTCTGTGTGGAAGAAGAATAGAAACGCTCATTAGAAACACTATTGCTCGGAGTCTTTTTGGATTCAAGAATTCTATCAGAGTCGCCAAATTCGTATTTCAGGCTACCATTCCATTTACCGGAGGATCTTAAATATTCTGAAAGCAGATCTGAAATATTTGGAGAGCGCTTTGGTTTCTCATGGTAATTGGAGAGAATGTATAATTGCTGAGCGGCTCTTGTGCAAGCCACATATAATATATTTAAGGTATCAAGTTCGTTTTTATTGATCAGATCATTGTATGATTCTGCCGCACTGTCATTCCAGTTGAGCATTTTTTGAGAAGCACTCACATAAGCTACTGGAATATTTTCATCAATTATATCAAGCCATAAATTATCATTGCGGGTATCTTGAAGTTCTGAATTTGCAAACGGATAAATAACCACTGGAAATTCCAATCCTTTGGATTTATGGATTGTCATGATCTGCACGGCATTATCGGTTTCAGGAACCACTATGCTAAGCTTATCTTTTTTCTGCTCCCATTTTTCAAGGAAATCATTCAGACTATTAGAGCTTTTCTGGGCGGTTTCAAAAACAAAGTCGAGAAAGAACTGTATATAAGCATCAGAAGTTTCTACCAGGTTGAACGTTCTAATTATGTATTCTACTGCTTCATATAAGGAAAGCCTTTTAAGTTCCTCCATTTTAAATTCCACATTCTGGTCCTTTAGCCATTCGAAAAATTCTGAACCATTCTTTGCCAGATTCTGAACTAAAATACTGTGAGCATCTTCTGATCTTAAGAAGGATTCAGCTAAATAATCGAAAATTAAAAGTTTCAGTTTATCGTCTTCCGTATTCATGGAATATGAGAGAAGATTAACTATGAATTGCACTTTTGGCGATTGAGAAAGCAATAAAGTTTCTGAAGAGATGACTGGAACAGAATTCTCACTCAAAAATTCTGCAATGGCAACACCTTCACTTCTTTTCCTGGTAAGAATACAGATATCCTTCCTATTCATTCCTTTAGAATCTAACTTCTGGATGATATCTAAAATCTTTTCAGGATAGACCTCCATCTCCTCTTCGCGATTCGCAGCTTCAACAAAGCTGATATTCACATAGCCAAAATCACCCTTTTTGGGAGTTTGCCTTGAAGCTTTAAAGAGTTCAGAATATTCAGGATAGCTAAGAATTGAAGCAGCATACTGAAAAAAGCTATTATTGAAGTTCACTACTTCTGAACCGCTCCTATAATTATCTGGAAGATTTACCACCTGTTGTTCTAATTGAAACGGTCTTTCCGCAAGATTGCTCAGATCTATCAGTTGTTCTGCACGACCTCCTCGCCAGCGATAAATACTCTGCTTGGCATCACCAACGATAGTAAGACTGGAACTGGTTTCTGTCCCTGAAAGATTGTGACTAATCAATGGAATTAGGTTTTCCCATTGCATATTTGAGGTATCCTGAAACTCATCTACGAAATAATGCTGGTAGCGTTCGCCCAGTCTCTCATAAATAAAAGGAGCGGGCTGATCTTTTACCTGATCACTAATTTTCGGATTGAATTCAGAAATTAAAACCAGGTTCCTTTCTTTTTTAATTGCTTCTACTTCCCGATTAATCTCATTCAAAAGCGAAAGCTGAATTAGATTTTTCTTTATTTCACCTAAAAACTCAATCTTAAAAAAGGCCTGTTTGGAAGCATTGAAAATTTCAACGATCTGGTCCTGATTAGAATCTAGCGCGATTTTCGCATCCTCACTGGCTTTTTTGGGATACAGAGGTTGATCTGCAATTTTCTCTGCCCACTTAGCAGTAAAGTTTACAGAAAGATTTCCCGTTTGTAATTTTCTGAAATGTTTTGTCACATACTGCCCGCTAAAACTGCTTTCTTCAATTCCATGATTATCTAAAAGTTCAAAGAAAGAATCAGCCGATAATTTTAAGGTTTCTTCAGCAAGTTTAATATCGGCACGCAGTTTTTTACCAAATTTCTCAAAGTCTTCCAGGGTTTTATCTTTCAGAACCTGAATGGGTTTCTGATGATTTTCATTAATCAGAAGTTTTGAAATACTAAATAGGTCTCGGCTTATATCCCAGCTTTTATCATCATCTGTCTTGGATAAAGTATAATTCACCAGTACTCTGGTAAGTTTTTTATCTGTACCAGCCCTGTTTATAAGCCTGTCTACCGCTTCCATCAAAACTTCATCTGCGCTAAGTTCTACTTCAAAATTCATCGGAATTCCGAGATCTCTCGCAAATGTTCTTAGAACACGATGGGTAAAACCGTCTATAGTAGATATTTCAAAGGCAGCATAATTATGAATTATACTTTTGAGAATATCAGTAGATCTTTGGCGTATGATCTCTTTGGTTAATCCTGTTTCTTCAGTTACGGCTTTAAGCAGGGGATTTTCTTCCGTTGTGATATCCTGCTTCGAAAATTCAGCCAGACTTTCGATGATACGTGATTTCATTTCTCCAACAGCTTTGTTGGTGAAAGTGATCGCGAGAATGTTTTTATATCTGTCTCGTTTTGGAGAATTGAAGAGGATGATCAGATATTCCTTTACCAGAGTAAAGGTTTTTCCTGAACCTGCCGAAGCATTATAGATATTAAAAGTATTTTTCAAATAGGAGATTATTATTGAATTGGCATTAGATGCTAAAACTTTAAATTTAAAATAAAAACTAGTTTTTAAGGGCAGGTGCTTTTAAGTATTTTATAACACTAAAAAATTTCCATTAAATGCCTTAATGGCTAAATTTGGGTGAGTTTAAGTACTAATCACTAAAAAATCAGATAATTATGTCTTTTGAATTACCAAAATTAAAATATGCCTTTGATGCATTAGAACCACATATAGATGCAAAGACAATGGAGATCCACCATGGGAAACATCATGCTGGATATACTAGTAAATTAAATGCCGCTATCGAAGGAACTGATATGGACGGAAAAAATATCGAGAACATTCTTAAGAATCTTGATATGTCTAATAAAGCAGTTCGTAATAATGGTGGGGGATTTTATAACCACAGTCTTTTCTGGGAAGTTATGTCTCCAGATGGAGGAGGAAAGCCTGAAGGAGAATTAGCAAGCGCTATAGATTCTGCATACGGTTCATTTGAAGCTTTTAAAGAAGAATTTTCTAAGGCTGCAGCTGGACAATTTGGATCTGGATGGGCTTGGCTATGTGTTCATGGTGGAGGTAAAGTAGAAGTTTGTTCTACTCCAAACCAGGATAACCCACTTATGCCAGAAGTAGGATGTGGAGGAACTCCAATTTTAGGTCTTGATGTATGGGAGCATGCATATTATTTAAATTATCAGAACAAACGTCCTGATTATATTGATGCATTCTTTAATGTGATCGACTGGAAAGAAGTATCAAGTCGTTATGCGAAGGCAAAATAATAATGGCTTTTAAATGAATAAGAAAGGTCGCTTTTAGCGGCCTTTTTTTATGGACAAGCTTGAGTTAATTCCATAAAAAAAGGCGGAATAAATTCCACCTTTTTTTGCCCCAAATCTACCATGAACTTAACCTACTTATGCTATGGTATTGTAAATATAAATCGAATAATCATTACAATTTAAGTTTTTAGACGAACTACTCAAAAATTAGTTAAAATACTGTTTTTCAGTTTTTTGTGTTCTTTTTGGAAGATTTATGCATTTAATTTTAAAATCGAAATTGAGTTGATTCCATAAAAAAAGGCGGAATTAAAATTCCACCTTTTTTTGCCCCAAATCTACCATGAACTTAACCTACTTATGCTATGGTATTCTAAAGATAATAAGAAAGCTTCTTGAAAAAATATATTTTAGACGAAATACCTGGAAAATAGTTAAGAGGTTGAAAATCAAAAAAATGGAGTGATTTTAGCGATATTTTTCTACAGATAAGGGATTTTGAAAATGAGTAGAAATAAAAAAAGGCGGAATTAATTCCACCTTTTTTTGCCCCAAATCTACCATGAACTTAACCTACTTATGTTATGGCAATACTAATGTAGATAGAATTGTCCTACGCACAAAGAATTTTAGATTAAGTGCAATTATATTAGTTGAAAGGTAGATTTTTAATAAGCTCTATCTTTTTTACCCTCGAAAAAGTTCATAAATGCTCTATTAACGACTCTATTTCCTCCTGCGGTTGGATAATCACCCGTAAAGTACCAGTCGCCAAGATTTTTAGGGCATGCCTTGTGAAGGTTTTCTACCGTCTGGTAGATCACTTTTACATCGGCATTTACATCTTTATCACAGAGTAATTCTGAAATTTTATCAGAAATTTCCTCGTTAGTGAAGGGTTCATAAATCTCTTTTACAAAGTTCTGAACTTCTTTATCGTCAAGATCTACCTGCACTTTACATTTGTCATAAACCTTCTCTACAAGGTCATATTTATTATTATCCTTCAATAGCTCCAATGCGGCTCTAAATGCTACCAAATCTTCCAGCCTGGCCATATCTATCCCATAACAATCAGGATATCTAATCTGAGGTGCAGATGAAACTACCACAATCTTCTTAGGTTTAAGTCTATCCATCATTTTAATGATACTCTTTTTTAGAGTCGTACCTCTAACAATACTGTCATCAATGATAACAAGATTGTCTTCTGGTTTAACCACACCGTAGGTCACGTCGTAAACGTGTGCAACAAGATCGTCACGGCTACTGTCTTCGGTAATAAATGTTCTAAGCTTTACATCTTTAATCGCGATCTTTTCAGTTCTCAACCGATGAGAAAGAATTTCCTGAAGCCTGGCATCAGTAAGCGTTTCTTTCTCTTCCAGGATAGCCTCATTCTTCTGTTTGTTCAATTCGTCCTGTGCAGCTTCAACCATTCCATAAAAAGAAGTCTCCGCAGTATTCGGTATAAATGAAAAAACGGTTTTTAGAGTATCATGATCAATAGACTTTAAAACATCGGGCATGAGTAATCGACCTAACATTTTGCGTTCTTCATAGATCTCTGCATCGCTACCTCTTGAGAAGTAAATACGTTCAAAAGAACATGCTTTTCTTTCTAACGGCTCTATGATCTCCTGTATGGAAACCTGCCCGTTTTTCTTAGTGATTATAGCATTTCCTGGAGGTAACTCATGTACATCATCAAAATCTACGTTGAAAACAGTTTGTATCACCGGTCTTTCTGAAGCTACCACAACAACTTCATCATCTTTGTAATAGTATGCAGGTCTTATCCCGGCAGGATCTCGAAGAACGAATGAATCTCCATGGCCAATTAATCCAGCCATGGCATAACCACCATCCCAATTTTTAGAAGATTTCTTCAGGATCTTGGCAACATTTAATTGTTCCGCGATCACAGGTGATGCTTCAACTTTTGAATAACCTTCTTTCTTAAGCTTCTTGTATAATTTACGTACTTCTGAATCTAGGAAATGTCCGATCTTTTCCATTACCGTAACAGTATCGGCTCTTTCTTTAGGATGTTGACCTAATTCAACAAGATTATTGAAAAGCTTGTTTACGTTAGTCATATTGAAGTTACCAGCAACAATCAGGTTACGATGCATCCAGTTATTCTGTCTTAGAAAAGGATGAACACTTTCGATGCTGTTCTTGCCAAATGTTCCGTATCTAACATGTCCCAAGAAAACTTCTCCCAGATATGGAATATGCCTTTTCTGAAGTTCGGTATCATCAGCTAGTTCAGGATTCGCTTTGATCTCGTCATTAATCCTCTGATTGATCTGTGCAAAAATATCCTGTATAGGTTGTGCCTGATTTGACCGAACACGGCTTATATATCTTTCCCCGGGAATAGTATTTAATTTGATGCTTGCAAAACCGGCACCGTCCTGGCCACGGTTATGCTGCTTTTCCATCATCAGGTACATTTTATTTACACCATAAAATGCTGTCCCATATTTTTTCTTGTAATAGTCAAGAGGTTTTAAAAGCCTTATATGTGCAATTCCGCATTCGTGTTTTAAAGCATCACTCATATCTTAGTTTCCTTTTTGGAATTTAGTTGTGTTTGTCACAAAAAAAGCCCTGAAATTACAGGGCGTTATATTTAATCAAGTTGTGTTTCAAATTGTGTTAGTTTCTTGAACTCGTCAAGTCTCTTACTCATTTCATCGCCCGTAAGCGACTGCATCCGCTCTGTTCCGAATTTCTCTACACAGAAGGAGGCAAGATTCGAGCCATAAATAATGGCGCTTTTCATATTTTCAAAAGAAACATCACCAGTTCTGGCAAGGTATCCTATAAATCCACCGGCGAATGTATCTCCAGCTCCTGTGGGATCAAAAACTTCTTCTAACGGAAGTGCTGGTGCAAAGAAGATCTGGTCTTTATGGAAAAGTAAAGCTCCATGCTCTCCTTTTTTAATTACTACATATTTTGGACCCATCTCTTCGATCTTGCGGGCTGCTTTTACGAGAGAATATTCTCCTGAAAGCTGTCTTGCTTCTTCATCATTGATCGTAATTACATCAACTTTCTCGATCACTTTCATTAGATCGTCAAGACTATTATCCATCCAGAAGTTCATAGTGTCTAATACTACCAATTTCGGATTTTCCACCTGCTCTAATACACTTAGCTGAACTAAAGGATGAAGGTTTCCTAACATCACAAATTCTGCATCCTTATGAGATTCAGGAACCACCGGATTGAAGTCGGCTAATACATTTAGCTGTGTATCCAGGGTGTCTCTTGTATTAAGATCGTTGTGATATTTACCACTCCAGAAGAAAGTTTTTCCGCCTTTTACAACTTCTACACCTTCAATATCAATGCTGTTATTCTTTAATAAGTTAAGATATTCTTCAGGAAAATCTTCTCCTACTACAGATACAACAGCACTGTTAATATCAAAATTAGCAGCTGAAAGACCTATATAAGTGGCTGCACCACCAAGGATCTTATCGGTTTTTCCAAATGGTGTTTCAATAGCATCGAACGCAACGGTTCCAACAATAAGTAATTTACTCATAACGGGTTTTAAAATGACGCTGCAAATATACAGTTTGTTTTTCAAGGTATAAACCTCAAATCCCAGACTAAATGTTAAGCTTTGTATCCTTTATCTTCAGGTAGATCTTTTCGTTTTGACGCGGCAACTGCCAATGCATCACATCGTTCATTTTGAGGATGATCATTATGACCCTTTATCCATTGAAATTGAACCTGGTGTTTTCTGAATTGTTTCATGAACTCTATCCAGAGATCTGTATTCTTACGTTTCACATAGTTTTTCTTCTCCCATCCAAAAACCCAGCCTTTATTCACTGCGTCTGCAACATACTTGGAATCTGTAAAAACCTTTACAGGTGTACCATGATTTTTCAATTTTTTTAAGGCATCGATTACTGCCAGAAGTTCCATTCTATTATTGGTGGTGAGTTTGAAACCCTTTGAAAATTCTTTTTGATAGGGTCTTCCAACCCATTCCATCACGATTCCGTAACCTCCGGGTCCGGGATTTCCTCTTGCTGCACCGTCGGTATAAATATGAACTTTTGGAGTCTGCACTAATTGTCTTTTTCTAGTAATTGCTGAATAACTTCAGGGAAATGTTTGTATTCTAATTCGTGGATCTTCCCCGCAAGGCTTTCAGCATTGTCGGTATTTGCTATTTGGGTTGTGGCTTGAAAAATTGTGTTTCCTTCATCATACTTTTCATTAACATAATGAATAGTGATCCCGGTTTCAGTTTCTTTATTTTCAATTACAGACTCATGTACTTTTGAGCCATACATGCCTTTTCCTCCATATTTTGGAAGCAATGCCGGATGAATATTAATGATCTTTTCTGGGAATTCCTGAATGATATTAGATGGGAAAAGCCATAGGAAACCAGCGAGAACTATTAGATCTGGTTCCATATCTTTTAAGATATTCAAAACATCGTTTGTATGATACAAAGCTTCCCGGTCAAATAATAAGGCTTTTACATTAAGATCGTGGGCGCGCTTTAAAGCACCTGCATTTCTTTTGTTGGAAAGAACTGCAACAACCTCTGATTTATTAGAATTTTGGAAGAATTTGATGATATTTTCGGCATTGGTGCCAGAACCTGAAGCAAATATTACAATCTTTTTTTTGTTTCTACTTTCTTTCTCACTCAAAATAAGGCTGTTAACATTTATTAGGATGTAAAATTAATTGCTTTCAATGAATTTTATGTAAATTACCATCACATTTTTAGAGGAAAAATCGGTTTTAAAATAAAGTTTTTTATTTTTGCCACCTAATCAAAATTAAAATAAAAAATTATGTCAGACATTGCATCAAGAGTAAAAGCTATTATCGTTGACAAATTGGGAGTTGACGAGAATGAAGTTGTAAACGAAGCCAGCTTCACCAACGACTTGGGTGCTGATTCACTAGACACAGTAGAATTGATCATGGAATTTGAGAAGGAATTTGATATCCAGATACCAGACGATCAGGCAGAGAACATTGCTACTGTAGGTCAGGCAATTTCATATATCGAAGACGCTAAAAAATAAATCAACACACCATATGGAGTTAAAGCGAGTAGTAGTTACAGGCCTTGGTGCCTTAACCCCAATTGGTAACAATTTAGAGGAATATTGGGAAGGACTTAAGAACGGTAAAAGTGGTAGCGCGCCTATCACTTATTTTGATACCGAAAAGTTCAAGACTAAATTCGCTTGCGAACTCAAAAACTTCAATCCTCTCGATCATTTTGATCGCAAGGAAGCAAGAAAGCTTGATAGGTTTGCTCAGTATGCAATGGTATCTGCAGATGAAGCTATTCAGGATTCAGGAATTGACCTTGATACGGTAGACAAATTTCGCGTAGGCGTAATTTGGGGAGCCGGGATAGGTGGTCTTGAAACTTTCCAGAATGAAGTTATCAATTATGCGGAGGGAGATGGCTCTCCACGATTCAATCCTTTCTTTATTCCGAAGATGATCGCAGATATTGCCCCAGGTAATATTTCGATCAAACACGGATTTATGGGAGCAAATTACACCACAGTTTCAGCTTGTGCATCTTCAGCAAACGCGATGATAGATGCCCTGAACAATATTCGTTTAGGCTACAGTGATGTGATTGTTTCAGGAGGATCTGAAGCAGCAGTAGCAATAGCAGGAATGGGCGGATTTAACGCAATGCATGCCCTTTCTACAAGAAATGAAAGTCCTGAAACAGCATCAAGACCTTTTGATGCGACTAGAGATGGATTTGTACTTGGTGAAGGTGCCGGAGCGCTTATATTAGAAGAATATGAGCATGCGAAAGCCAGAGGAGCCAAGATCTATGCTGAGGTACTGGGCGGAGGATTATCTTCAGATGCTTACCATATGACTGCCCCACATCCGGAAGGAGATGGAGTAGTTGCAGTAATGAAGAATTGTCTTAAAAATGCCGGATTACAGCCGGAAGATGTTGATGCGATCAATACGCATGGTACTTCTACACCGCTTGGAGATGTTGCTGAACTAAAAGCAATTTCCAAAGTGTTTGGTGACCACGCTAAAACGATGAATATCAACTCTACCAAGTCTATGACCGGACATTTACTGGGAGCAGCTGGAGCTATAGAAGCTATTGCAGCAATCCTTTCCATGAAACATGGAATTGTTCCTCCTACAATAAACCATGAAAATATCGATGAAAACATTGATCCTGAATTGAACCTGACCTTGAACAAGGCTCAGAAGAGAGATGTGAAAATCGTTATGAGTAATACATTCGGTTTTGGAGGTCACAATGCTTGTGTTGTATTTAAAAAACTTGACGAATAAACAATGAGCGTTATTCGTAACATATTAAATTCCCGTTCTTCTCAAGGCGGGAATTTTTTTAATACCCTAACTCAAATTCTAGGGTTTAAACCTAAAGCACTCACTCACTACAAAAAAGCTTTCACTCACCGTTCTTTGAATAGAAAGGACGAAGAAGGTAATGCGATCAATTTTGAACGTATGGAATTCCTGGGTGATGCCATGTTAAGTGCCGTCGTAGCTTCTCATCTTTTTAAAGCCGTTCCGGGAGGAAATGAAGGTTATTTAACCAAGATGAGGTCTAAAGTGGTAAGTAGAAAACACCTTAATGAATTGGGTAAAGATCTGGGACTCATCAAACATGTTCAGACCAATATTCCAAAAGATCAGTTCGGGGTTAATATACATGGTAACCTTTTTGAAGCTCTGGTTGGGGCAATTTATCTGGACAGGGGTTATAAATATTGCAAGCGATTCATTTATGAAAGAGTGATAGATCCTTATGTAGATATTGAGCAACTGGAAGGAAAAGTGATCAGCTATAAAAGTCTTGTGATCGAGTGGTGCCAGAAAGAAAAAAAAGAGTTCGACTTCAATGTTTACGAAGATACAGGCAACGATGAGCTCAAACATTTTGCTGTAAAATTACGTATCGATAATCGTGTTGTAGCAAAGGCAAGGGCTACTTCAAAAAAGAAAGCGGAAGAAAAAGCCTCAAAAAGAGCTTATTATGCTCTTCAGAATAAAATGGATTAAATTTTGACGATTTAACGTAAACTAAAACGTTTTCGTAAAAAATTATGAATTTTAAGGCCTTAATATCTTCATTTTGTTAATCATATATTATCTTTAACCTTAAAGTATAAGTTTATGCAATCGCATAAAGTGCTTCTGGAAGTTGAAGATGAGCATTTTAATTTAATCGCCATTTATTCCTCGCTTGAAGGATATAAAATGGCGTATTTTTTAAATAAGTATCTTAAGGTCAGGCTTGAAAGAGAGCCTAAAGATATCGACTTTAATTATACTGAATATGATGCTTTCTATGCTCTGTTTTCACATAAAGACCCAAATTCCTATTATAGCTTAGATCTCGTTGCCAATAGATTTAAGGGAGAACCGAAAAGAATTCTTAGTTCAGGTTCATTATTTGAAGAAGAGGAATTGAGTCCTCAGGAAGTAAATCTGATTCCTGAATATAACAAGGTCGATTATTTTTTAAAGATAAGTGAAGAAATAAGGCCTAAGGAATTTAATAGAGTTCTGAACCGAATAGGGCAGATTCCTGGAGTTCAGGCTGCATATGCGATTGATATTGATAATCTAAAATCCAAACAAAATCTAATATTCGAATAATGCCTACCAACAAAAAAACAAAAATAGTCGCGACGCTGGGCCCTGCAACCAGTAGTAAGGATGTATTAAGAAAAATGCTGCAGGAAGGCGTGAATGTTTTTCGTATCAATTTCTCTCATGCAAATTATGACGATGTTAAAGAGAGGATCAAAATGATCAGGGAATTGAACGAAGAGGATGGATTCAATGCTGCAATTCTTGGAGATCTTCAGGGGCCAAAGCTAAGGGTTGGTGTTATGAAGGAAGAAGTTGTGGTAAACGAAGGTGACCAGATCGTCTTTGCTACAGGAAAGGAATTCAAAGGAACTGCAGAACGAGTTTATATGAATTACGATTCATTCCCACGAGACGTTAAGGCTGGGGAAAGAATTCTTCTTGATGATGGTAAGCTGATCTTTGAGGTGGTTAAAACCAATAAAAAGGATGAAGTAAAAACAAAAGTTATCCAGGGAGGTCCTTTAAAATCTAAAAAAGGAGTAAACCTTCCAAATACCAATATTTCACTGCCGGCACTTACAGAAAAAGATGTAAAGGATGCCATTTTCGCCTGTGAAATGGGAGTAGACTGGATGGCACTTTCATTTGTAAGACATGCTGAAGACCTTATGGAACTTCAGAATCTTATAAAAGAGCATTCAAAATATAAAATCCCGATC
The DNA here is from genome assembly GCF_031344135.1 of Christiangramia sediminicola. Classification (NCBI taxonomy): domain Bacteria; kingdom Pseudomonadati; phylum Bacteroidota; class Flavobacteriia; order Flavobacteriales; family Flavobacteriaceae; genus Christiangramia; species Christiangramia sediminicola. Next base: position 229,208 of record NZ_JAVJIU010000004.1, on the reverse strand, counting down.
GTTGCGAAAATTGAAAAGCCGGAAGGTGTAGCGAACATTGATAAGATCGTTGCTTATTGTGACGGACTAATGGTAGCACGTGGAGATCTTGGAGTTGAAATTCCAGCACAGGAAGTTCCTTTAATTCAGAAGAAATTAGTTCTTACTGCTAAGAAAGCCAGAATTCCGGTAATTATCGCAACTCAAATGATGGAGACAATGATCACGAGCCTAACGCCAACAAGGGCAGAGGTGAACGATGTTGCCAATTCTGTTATGGATGGTGCAGATGCTGTGATGTTGAGTGGAGAAACTTCAGTAGGACAATATCCTGTTCAGGTTATTCAGAAGATGGCTCAAATTCTTGAAAGCGTTGAGAATTCTCCACTAATTAAAGTTCCTCACGAACCGCCACACGTTAGAACGAAAAGATATATTACAAAAGCTGTTTGTTTTCATGCTGCGCATATGGCGAATGAGATTAAGGCCAAAGCAATTTGTACACTCACAAATAGTGGATATACAGCATTCCAGATCTCTGCGTGGAGACCGGAAGCTCATATTCTCGTATTTACTTCTAACCAGAGAATTCTTAATCAGTTAAGTTTACTTTGGGGTGTAAAAGCATTCTTTTACGACAAATTTGTAAGTACAGATGAAACAATTGATGATATCAACGATATGGCGAAGAAGTTTAAATTCGTTGAAACTGGAGACTTTACAATTAATCTTGCAGCAATGCCGATTACTGCCAAGGGAATGGTAAATACTTTGAGAGTTTCTGAAATCGAATAGAAGCTTTTATAATTTAAAAGAACCGGGAATTTGTCTTTTGATGAATTTCCGGTTTTTTTTAATAAAATTCAGACTGGATGAATAAATTCTATTTTCAGAAATTAATATGGTTCACATCTAAAATTTAAATTTTAGCTGAACTGAAATTTCTTTCTTTTCTTCCTTCAGATCTCCTTTTTCAGTATTTAGATTAGATAAACTAATGCCTAACAATCTTACTGAATTCTTCATTTTTTCCTGATATAAAAGCTCTTTTGCAATCTCCAGTATCAATTCTTTACTGGCGATGTAATAATTAATTGTTTTACTGCGGGTTTGCTGGGTAAAGTCACTGTATTTGATCTTTAATGTGATCGTTTTTCCAGCAACCTTGCTTTTATTCAGGCGCCTTTCTATTTCTTCAGCGATATTTTCAAGACGTTCCAGCATGAATATTTCTGAAGAAATGTTCTCCCGGAAAGTTCTTTCAGCTCCAAGCGATTTCCTGGTTCTGTGCGGCTTCACTTCACTAAGATGGATACCTCTAACAACATTATAAAAATGACTGCCGCTTTTCCCAAAATGCTCGGTTAGGTATTCTTTAGTTTTCAGTTTTAGATCTTTTCCTGTGAAAATGCCAAGTCTATACATCTTTTCCGCGGTAACTTTTCCCACACCGTAAAACTTCCTGATATCTAGTTCTTCCAAAAATTCAATTACCTCTTCCGGCTGAACTGTTTTTTGACCATTCGGTTTATTTACATCACTGGCGATCTTTGCAATGAATTTATTGATAGAAATCCCTGCGGAAGCGTTCAATCCGGTTTTCTCTTTAATGCGATCACGAATTTGTTTAGCGATCAAAGTAGCGCTGGGATTACCCTTTTTGTTTTCTGTAACATCAAGATAGGCCTCGTCCAGGGAAAGAGGTTCCACAAGGTCTGTATATTCAAAAAAGATCTCCCTGATCTGTGCAGAGATTTCCTTATATCTTTCAAAACGAGGTTTTACAAAAATGAGATCCGGACAGTTTCTTTTAGCTATAATACTGCTCATGGCACTGCGAACTCCAAATTTCCTGGCTTCGTAGCTGGCAGCACTTACCACGCCCCTTTGAGAACTCCCGCCGACCGCAACAGGTTTTCCACGAAGCTCTGGATTATCCAATTGCTCTACAGAAGCATAAAATGCATCCATGTCTATATGAATGATCTTGCGAAGTTTTTCCACGGAGTAAATTTAAGGAACTTCAATCGCATTCCTGCTCTTACTAAGAGGCTTCAGAAATTAATTATTGAATGTTAATTTAGAGTAGATTTCATTGATATAAACTTTTCAAACTTATAACCTATCTTTGAAAGAGGGCTATTTCAAAAATGGAACAGAAAACGGCAATTATATTAGGAGCTACCGGTTTAACCGGGAGTATTCTTCTGGATAAACTGGTAGACGATCCCAGATACAGGAAAATAAAAGTTTTTTCCAGAAATCATGTGCATCGTAAATCAGAAAAAATAGAAGAATATCTTATCAACCTGTTCGAGCTGGAAAAGTTTACTGAGCTTTTTAAAGCAGATGAGGTCTTCTGCTGCATTGGAACTACTCAAAAGAAAACGCCAGATAATGATACATATAGAATGGTGGATTTCGGGATTCCTGCAACAGCAGCTAAACTTTGCCATAGAAATGAAATTGAAACTTTCCAGGTCATTTCCGCTATGGGAGCTGATGAAAAAAGCCGGTTTTTCTATAATCGTGTAAAAGGTGAAATGGAAGGAGCTGTTCTGGAACAACAGATTCCTAATACTTATATTTTACAGCCTTCGCTTATAGGCGGAGAAAGAGAAGAGAGCAGGCCTTTTGAATTTATCTGGAAGAAAATAATGCTGGTAGGTGACCATTTATTGGTTGGAAGCCTCAGAAAATATAGAAGCATTCATCCTGAAATTATTGTAAAAGCCATGATTTACCTGGCCAATAATAAACATCGAAAAGGAAGGATCACTTCAGAAGAAATTAGAGAAATCGCAGACAGAAAATAATTTTAATGCAGGAAATAGAACGCAAATTCTTAGTAAAATCAGATAATTTTAAAAAACTGGCTTCAGAAAAAACACTTTTTGTACAGGCCTATTTGAATACCGATCCTGAAAGAACCATCAGGATTAGAATAAGTGGAGATAAGGCTTTTATGACCATTAAAGGAAAGTCATCAGAAAACGGATTATCGAGGTTTGAATGGGAAACAGAAATAGATCTGGATGAAGCAAAAGAGTTGCTGAATTTATGTGAACCGGGTAAAATTGAGAAATTCAGATACCTGGTTTCTGCTGGAAATCATACTTATGAGGTGGACGAATTTCTTGAAGATAATAAAGGTTTAGTACTCGCAGAGATCGAACTTGAAAATGAGGATGATGAATTTGAAAAGCCTGAATGGTTGGGCGAAGAAGTAACTGGGAATCTTGATTATTATAATTCTAATCTAATAGCAAAACCTTATAAAAACTGGAACTAATGAAAAAGCTGTTATTTTTTATATGCCTGGGACTTTTGCTCTCCTGTGCAGATAATCAAGCAAAAGATGTCTCTTCAGAAAATGAGGATAGTTCATTAGATACGCTGGCAAGTAAATCGCCAGATATGGCAAAGGTTGAGACTGAGCTTAAAAACAAGGGTTACCAAACATTCAGTTATAAAGAAGGAGATACTACCTATTTAATGCAGCAGTATTATATGGTATTTTTAAAATCCGGTCCGGAAAGAAGTCAGGATTCAACCGAGGCGGCAGAACTTCAGAAAAAACATATGGCTCATCTGGCAAGAATGTACAATGAAGGATATACCAGTTTAACCGGACCAATGGGAGATGATGGTGATCTACGAGGAATAGTAGTTTATAATACTGCCACTCAAAGGGAAGCAGATAGTCTGGCCAATTTAGATCCCATGGTTCAGGCGGGAAGATTAAAAGTAGAAGTTCACCCATGGTGGGTAGCTAAGGGAGGTAAACTCAAATAAACACATGAAACCAACCAACCAATTACCAGATCTAAAATATCCCGGTAACGAACAGAAGAAACTAACATTACATTTATTCTTTCAGATTTTAGGAAAGATCAGGATGTGTTTTACTCCGCGCAAAAATCACTGGTGGTATATAACTTTGTATGTCTACGATAAAGGTTTTACAACGGGTTCAATTCCAATTAATGAAGGTTATGAATCGTTTTCCCTGAACCTTAATATTCTTCAGAATAAACTTGAGATTACAAAAAGCAATGGTGATGCGAAAAGTTTTGATTTATATAACGGTCTCGCAGTGGCAACTTTTTACAATAATATCCTCAACTTTCTAAATGACCTGGATATTGATGTTGAGATAAACGACAGGCCTTATGATCTGGAAATCGATAAGAAATTTTCTGAGATTACAGATATTCATCATTATGAGATGGAGTATAGCAACATTTTCAGGAAAAGCTTTCTTTGGGTAGATTCTGTTTTTAAGGAATTCAGTGGAAGATTTTATGGAAAGACCTGTCCCGTTCATTTGTACTGGCATTCTATGGATCTTGCTGTTACTAGATTTTCTGGTAAGGAAGCACCAAAAATGCCTGCTGAAGCTCGAATTTCAGATAAGGAAGCATACAGTCATGAATGTATAAGTTTTGGTTTCTGGGCTGGGGATGAAAATGTTCCGGAACCAGCTTTTTATTCTTATACCTATCCTGCGCCAGAGGGAATAGATAAAAAGAAGATCGAACCGAAAAATGCCAAATGGATCATGAATAATGACAGCCCAATGGCAATTCTAACCTATGCAGATCTTGTGAAGGAAAAAGATCCTAGGAAAGCACTCCTGGAATTTCTGGAAAGTACATACAGAGCCGGCGCTGAGCTAGCAGAATGGGATATTGATAAATTAGAGGTTCCTCCTCTTAAAGATCTGTGATCAGGCTGAAGTGATCTTATTTTTGATCTCATGCTTGGGAAGTACACCAGATTGTCGCCAAACCTGTTCTCCATTTTTGAATAATATCATCGTAGGAACTCCTCGAACCTGATATTTAGAGGCTAATTTCTGATTTTTATCAACATCTATCTTTACGATCTTTACCTGGTCTCCAAGTTCTTCTTTCACTTCCTTTAAAATTGGAGCGAGGGATTTACATGGTCCGCACCAATCGGCAAAAAAGTCGATCAAAACAGGTGTTTCGCTTTTTATTATTTCACTAAAACTACTTTTCATATCCTATTACTTTGAAATAAATTTAGCCAATCACTTTCAATAATTCTTTTAAGATTCGGTTAAAAAAAGTGACCTCACACTCGCAAGTATGAGGTCACGTTCAACCAACAACTAACAATTAACTAGTTATTTCCAGCCTCCGCCCAATGCCTCATAAAGATCTACCATTGCTTTAAGCTGATTATATTTTGCATTTGCCAGATCCAGACTGGAATTAAGGGCGTTTTCCCTGGCGGTGAGCACTTCCAGGTAATTCGCAAGACCATTATTTAAAAGTTCTTCAGAATAATCTGTAGCAAGGCCATAAGCCTCATATTCTTTTTCCTTTATATCAATTTTTTCAGTTGCAGCTTCATAGGAATAAAGTGCATCTGAAACTTCCTTGCTGGCGGTCAAAATAGCCTGTTTGAATTCTAATCTTGCCTGTTCCTGCTGAGCGAGAGAAACCTCATATTCAGTTCTAATTCTGCGACCGTTAAGAATTGGTTGCGCAAGACCACCAATTACGGTAGCGAATAATGAATTTGCATTGAAAAGATCGCCAGCTTCGAGTGCCTGTAATCCACCAGTTGCAGTTAGGGTTAATGAAGGATAGAAATTGCTTTTCGCTACATTGGTAAGTTCAAAGGCATTCAGGAAACCGTATTCCGCGGCAATGACGTCTGGCCGGTTTCTTAATAATTGCACGGGAACACCAATGTTAAGATCTGTCGTTATTTTTTGGTCTTCCAATTCAGATCTTTCGATTTTCATTGGAGCTTCTCCGAGTAAAATAGATAAAGTATTTTCCAGCAAACGCTCCTGATTTTTAAGATCTATCAGAATTCCCTGCGCTGTGTAAAGCTGAGCCTCAGTCTGTTTTACGCCTACTTCAGTTAAATTTCCTGCCTCTTTTAGAGCCTTGGTCGTTTCAAGACTATTCTCTCTGGTAGACACCGTTTCTTCCGTAATCTTTATCTGCTCATCCAGCGATAATAACTGGTAATAAGTAGAAGCAATGCTAGCGATAAGCCTTGTTTTTACTGCCTGATGTGCCGCGATACTCTGAAGGTAGCTTGCATCAAAAGCTCGTTTCTGACTTCTTATTTTACCCCAAATATCGGCTTCCCAACTCAGGTCGGCGCTTAGTTGATATTGGTCCAGGGAGCTGAATAAACTACCAAACTGGCTGTTCTGAGATAATTCCTGGTGGGTGAAAGTGGCATTTCCATTAACCGTAGGTAAATAACCGGCCTTTCCTTGTTTTACATAAGCTTCCGCTGCAATAATCTGTTGCAGTGCGATCCTGATGTCGATATTATTCTCCAGTCCTTTGCTGATATAATCCTGAAGTACAGGATCGGTAAACATTTCTTTCCAGGAAACATTTGCGATATTCAGGCTGTCTTTCTCAATATTATCTGTCCTGAAATTTTCTTCCTGAACAACTTCCGGCTGATCATAATCTTTCGCCACAAAACAGGACTGCAGGCTGAGTAAACCAATACCGGCAATTAGGAATTTGATATTATATATTCGTCTCATTATAAATGATACTTTTCTTATTAGTTATTTTGAACTACTTCCGGTTTCTTCCCAACTTTTTCCTGTAGCCATTGGAATAGCATGAAAAGAATTGGTATCACAAACACCCCGGTAATAGTTCCAATTAAAAGTCCGCCGGCTGCACCTGTTCCAATAGACCTGTTTCCTTCGGCACCCACTCCGCTAGCCAGGACAAGAGGAAGAAGCCCCAGAATAAAGGCAAATGAGGTCATCAAAATTGGTCTTAACCTGGCCTTTGCTCCATGAATTGCGGCTTCTGAAATCGATTCACCGCGACGTCTTCTCTGAATCGCAAATTCAACAATCAAGATCGCATTTTTCGCCAGCAGACCAATTAACATGATCAATGCTATCTGGAAATAGATGTTATTCTGAAGTCCGGCGAATTTTGTAGTAATATAAGCTCCGAAGACTCCCAGAGGCAATGATAATAACACTGAAAATGGTAATAAGTAGCTTTCGTATTGCGCTGCCAGTAGGAAATAAACAAACACAATGGAAAGCAGGAATATCATGGTAGTCTGATTTCCGGCATTCACTTCTTCCCTGGTCAAACCTGAATAGGCCGTACTATAATTTTCTGGCAAAGTTGAAGCGACTTCTTCAATAGCATTAATGGCATCCCCAGAACTGAATCCTGGATTTGTAGCTCCAGAAAGTTTTGTAGAATTAAACAGGTTAAACCTGGTCACAGATTGTGGACCATAAACTCTCTTCAAATTTACAAACTGGGTTACCGGCGCCATTTCTCCGCTAGAAGTTCGCACGTAAAGTTTATTTAGATCGCTTTTATCAGCTCTATCTTCAGGTAATGACTGCACATACACCCGATACTGTTTTCCAAATTTTGAAAAATCAGCTGCATAAACTCCTCCGATATATCCCTGTAGCGTAGAGAAAATTTCATTTACCGTTACTCCCTTTTCCTTCGCCAATGGCACATTCAGTTCTAGTTCATACTGCGGGTAATTGGTGTTGAACGATGATTGTGCGTACTGAATTTCAGGTCTTGCAGATAACTTCTGAATAAATTCCTGGTTAGCCGCATCCAGTTCATTAAAACTTGAACCAGAACGGTCCAATAGATTTACCTCAAAACCTGAAGAATTACCAAAACCAGGAATACTGGGAGGTGAGAAGAAAATAATATTAGCTTCAGGAATTGTTGAAGCAATACCGAAAAGTTTACCCGTGATCGACTGAACAGACAATTCATCGGAATCTCTTTGATCCCAGTCTTCTAATTTGATAAAACCAAGACCATAATTACTACCGGCTCCATTGATCAAACTCCTACCTGAAATAATAGAAACTCCCTGAATTCCTTCCAGATCTTTTACTTTTTGATATAGTTGATCGTTTACTTGCTGGGTTCTGTCAATTGAAGCCCCCGCAGGAAGTTCAACATTTACAAATATCAAACCTCTGTCTTCATCTGGAACAAAGCCCGATGGAGTTGTAGAAGAAGCCCACCAGATACCGGCAACGGCCAGGATCAAAATTACTGCCGTGATCCATTTATTTCTGTACAGATAGCTTAAAGATTGACCATATCGGCTAACGGTCGCGTTAAATCCTTTATTAAAAGCATCGTAGAATCTTTGCAGGTAAGTTTTCTTCGATTTTTCCTTTTCATCATGAGTCTTTAGAAATAAAGCACATAAGGCAGGACTTAAGGTTAACGCGTTTACCGCTGAAATAACAATTGCCACGATCAAGGTGATCCCAAACTGCTCATAGAAAACTCCAGTTGGGCCCTGTATAAAGGTAACGGGTATAAAAACCGCAGCCATCACCAGAGTAATCGAAATAATCGCCCCGGAAATTTCATGCATGGCATCTGTGGTAGCTTTTCGGGCACTTTTCGCTCCTTCATCTAATTTGGAATGTACTGCTTCCACAACTACAATAGCATCATCCACCACAATACCAATGGCCAGTACTAGTGCAAACAGCGTTAACAGGTTAATGGAATAACCGAATAAATTCAGGAAGAAAAATGTTCCAATAATTGAAACCGGAACCGCAATGGCCGGGATAAGGGTAGATCTAAAATCCTGAAGAAAAATGAATACCACCAGGAAAACCAAAATAAAGGCTTCAATAAGTGTATGCACCACTTTATTTATGGAAGCGTTCAAAAATTCATTGGTATTATAAGGAACATATAATTCCAGCCCTTCAGGAAGGTCTTTTTCTATTTCTGCCAAACGATCTTCGATTTCCAGGATAATATCCCTTGCATTTGATCCTTTGGTTTGAAAAACCCCCATATTAACCGCAGGCATACCCTTGGTTTTTGAACCTCCGCTATATGACTGTGCATCCAATTCAATTTTGGCAACATCTTTTAGTCTTAGAAATTGTCCGTCTCCCAGGGCTTTGATTACGATATTGCTGTATTGTTCTTCAGAATTATATCTTCCGCTATATTTAATGGTATAAGAAAAGGCTTCTCCATTGTTTTCCCCAAGAGAACCGGCTGCGGCTTCCAGGCTTTGCTCATTTAAAGCTCCGATTACATCGGAAGGAACCAGATTATAGGCCGCTAGTTTATCTGGCTGAAGCCAGATTCGCATCGCATAATCCTTACCACCGAAAACAAGCACATTTCCAACCCCGTTAACTCTTTGAATTTCAGGAATTACATTGATCTTCAAATAATTCTGAATAAAAGTGTCATCATAATCTTCATTACTACTATAAACCGAGAAGAACATCAGGGCACTGGTCTGCTGCTTTTGGGTGGTTACACCGGTTTGTTTCACCTCTGCAGGAAGCAAGGGATTAGCTCGCGCCACGCGGTTCTGAACATTCACCGCGGCAATATCAGGATCTACATCCTGATCAAAAAATACAGTGATCTCGGCAGTACCATTATTGGTAGCAGTAGAAGTTAAATAAGTCATTCCTTCCACACCATTCAGCTGTTCTTCAATTGGAATGATCACACTTTCCAGAACGGTTTCAGCATTAGCTCCGGGATATGCAGTACTTACAGATACTGTTGGTGGAGCAATATCTGGATATTGGGTTATTGGAAGATTGGAAAGTCCCAGTACTCCCAGAATTACTATGATGATGGAAATCACCGTGGAAAGCACGGGTCTTTCAATAAATGTCTTTAGCATAATGTTTCTTTTTCAGGATAGCTTATCTGAATACTTTTTCAATTGGTTTGGCAACACTATCAAATGGAGTTGGCTGAGGTTTGATCTCTGTGTCTGGTCGCAATTTTGAAAGTCCTTTTGCTACGATGCTATCTCCTTCTTCAACTCCAGATTTCACCACGTACATATTATCAATATTAGCGATCACTTCGATTATAGAAGAATTTACCTTATTTTCTGCCCCCAGTTTGTAAACGAGGATATTGCCCTGTTGTTCGTAAGTAGAAGCCTGCGGTACAACTACCGCATTTTCGTAAGTTTTTGGAATTAAAATCTTTCCACTATTACCATTTGTTAATAATCTTGATGGATTATTGAAAACCGCTCTAAAAGAAATAGACCCGGTATTTTCGTTCACCTGGGAATTGATCGTTTCAATAGAACCTTCTTCATTATAGGTAGAACCATTGGCTAGTTTGAGTTGCACTTTTGGCATATTACCTAATTTTTCTTCAATATTTGAACCTTCGTAATTCTGAAGAAAATCAAGATATTCCACTTCATTCATGGAAAAATAGGCGTAAACCCTACTAATATCACTAACCGTGGTTAGTGGTTCCTGACTATTAGGGCTAACCAGCGCACCTTCTCGTAATCTTATAGACCCAACGTAGCCATCAACCGGACTTTTGATATTTCCGTAACTGATATTGGCTGCAATACTATTATAATTACTTCTGGCCTGTTCAAGTTTTGCCTTCGCCGTTTCAAGCTGAACTTCGCTTATGATATTCTTTTCAACCAAAGGTTTTAGTTTGTCCACTTCTACCTGAGCGGCATTAACATTCGCTTTTGCAGCTGCTGCATCCTGGTTTAAAGATTGTGTTTCCAGTTTAAAAAGTGTCTGACCTTTTTTAACTTTCTCTCCTTCATCTACAAGAACATCAGTGATGTAGCCTGTGACTTTAGCTCTTACCTCACTATTAACCACACCTTCTATGCTCACAGGATAGGTTGTAAATCCGGTTACAGTTCGCGTAGGAACTTCAGTTACCGGAAAGGGTAAAACCTGATTCGCTGGTGCTGCCTGCGCCTGGGAATTCTGATCGCCGCCACAGGAAGTTGAACTTACTGCAATTGCGAGCACAGCTATATATTTGATTGCCTTTTTCATAGTTTGAATTGTAATTTTCGGGATCTTTAATTGATGGTTAATTCATTCATCTTCTCGATGGTTCTCTCTAGATTTTCTTTTTGTGCGATGAGATATTCTTTAAATAAAATCGCTACTCCACCTGTTTTTTCAAATTTCTCTTTGTTATAGGTGGCATTAAAAGAGTGAATCTTTTCAATAAGTCTGATGTCTTCACTAATCTGGTCAAGATTTTCCTTTAAGGTATTCTTCAGATAGGTTTTGCTCGCTCTAAAATATCTTTTACGATCACCCGGTTTGGTGAAATATTCTACTTTATTGGTTTGCATAAGCAGATTTAACTGAGTAGAAACCGAGCTTTTACTGGCTTGAGTGATCTCAATGATCTCATCAAAAGTATGTCCGTCGTTTGGTGAAAGGATCATGATAACGTAGATCCTGGCAGCTAAGGGAGCAAGGTTGTGTACTTTTTCAAAGTGTACACCAATTTCCTCGATTAGTTTTTTTTTCTCCGGTGAACAACATTCCATAGTGTGAATTCTAAATTAGTTTGCAAAAATAGTATTGGTTCGGTGATTACCGAACTAAACAAACTTAAATGTGTGTTAAAATGTTCGGACATAAAAAAACCCGGACAATTGCCCGGGTTGAATTTCATTTTATTGAAATCTACTCTTCGTAAATGCCAATTTGTAGATCACCGGCAGCATTCATCGTTGCGCGATACATTCCAGCGGTATTGAATTCCATGGAAACATTACCCTTATTGTCAATGGCAATTATTCCACCATTTCCACCTAATTCAGGCTGTTTCTTCTGAATAACTTCACTAGCAGCTTCCTGCAGCGAACTTCCCTTATATTCCATCATTGCCGAAATATCATAAGCCACTACGCCTCGGATAAAATATTCACCCCATCCTGTACTTGAGATTGCACAGGTCTTATTGTTAGCATAGGTGCCAGCACCGATTATTGGAGAATCTCCAATACGATTGTATTTCTTGTTTGACATACCTCCAGTTGAGGTTCCGGCGGCAAGATTCCCATTCTTATCAAGTGCAGCACAACCTACAGTCCCAAATTTTGAATCTTTTACAAAAGGATCGTAGAAAGCGGTTTTATTATTATTCTCCTTTTCCCGTTCTTTTGCTCTTTCCATCGCTTTGAATCTATTCTCGGTATAGAAATACTCAGGATCAACGATTTCCAGACCTCTCTCTTTAGCGAAATCTTCAGCTCCTTTTCCTGAAAGCAGCACATGTTCAGAATTCGTCATTACTTCAAAAGCCAGATTTATAGGATTTCTTACGTTGGTAACACCGGCTATTGCTCCTGCATTTAAAGTTTTACCGTCCATAATAGATGCATCGAGTTCATTTTTCCCTTCATTCGTAAAAACAGCACCTTTAGCTGAATTAAATAGCGGACTGTCTTCCATGATATTAATCGTTCTTTGAACGGCCTCTATTGCAGTTCCACCATTAGCCAGGATCTCGTGACCTGTTCTAATGGCTTCCTCCAGTTTTTGCTTATATGCCAGTTCCAGGGAATCGCTCATTTTTTCTTTCAGAATAGTTCCGGCACCTCCGTGTATAACGATCCCAAAATTCTGAACGCTATCTTTTTCTGCAGTCTTATCTGATTCAACTTTAGTTTCTTTCGTGTTATTTTCAGAAGAATCATTGCATGAGATGAAGCATATAAGGCTGAAAATGAAGAGTAATTTTTTCATATAAATTGATTTGAAGGGAAAGTTAATCAAAATATCAAAGAATTTAGGGCAGATTTGCTATTGAAAGCTTAAATAAATAAGCTGAAAACCATCCTGTTTGCAGCATATTCAGTAATTTTAAGTAAAATATTTGTTATGCCAGTAGAAGGACCTTTTAATTTGAATAAATGGATAGAGCAGAACAGGGAAAGCCTGAAGCCACCAGTTGGAAACCGGAATCTTTATAAAGAATCTGGGGATTATATCGTAATGATCGTTGCCGGCCCCAATGCTCGTAAAGACTATCATTACAATGAAACTGAAGAGTTGTTCTACCAGCTGGAGGGTGAAATTGAAGTAAATATTCAGGAAGACGGGAAGAAAAAAACAATGAGACTAGGTCCAGGAGACATGTATCTGCATCCGGCAAAGGTTCCTCATTCGCCGGTTAGACACGATAATTCAATTGGTCTGGTAGTGGAAAGGAAAAGATTGAACGAAGATGGAAAGGATGGATTGATCTGGTATTGCGATAATTGCAATAATAAACTTCACGAAGTTTATTTCCCGCTTCAGGATATTGAAACCGATTTTTTAAATCATTTCAGAGATTTTTATATGAATAAAGATCTAAGAACCTGTGACAATTGCGGAGAGGTAATGCCTGTTGATGAGCGATTCACTGCTGTTGAGGAATAGCGATTTATTTTTACTATTTTCGCAATAACTACACAAATTAATCGATAAAAACGCAATTTAATGAGTAAAATCGCTGAAGAATTCGGGATTAAACAAGCCCTGAAAGATTTAGGTTTAAACGACATCAATAATGGAACGTCAACCGGAACCGATTGGTTTAGCAATGGTGATATTATAGAATCATACTCTCCTGTTGATGGTGCACTTATAGGAAAAGTAAAATCTACTACGAAAGAAGATTACGAAAAAGTGATCACGGCTGCAGAAAAAGGGTTTAAGGAATGGAGAACCTGGACCGCGCCGCAAAGAGGTGAAGTAGTTAGACAATTCAATGATGAACTAAGAAGACTGAAAGAACCTTTAGGAAAACTCGTTTCTTATGAAATGGGAAAATCTTACCAGGAAGGTCTTGGAGAAGTTCAGGAGATGATAGATATCTGTGATTTCGCGGTTGGATTATCAAGACAGCTTTATGGATTAACCATGCACAGTGAGCGTCCGGGACACAGAATGTACGAGCAATACCATCCACTTGGAGTTGTAGGGATTATTTCAGCATTCAACTTTCCAGTAGCGGTTTGGTCATGGAATACGGCCTTGGCCTGGGTTTGTGGAGATGCCTGTATCTGGAAAGGTTCAGAAAAGACTCCGTTAACTTCTGTAGCCTGCCAGAATATTGCAGCCAGAGTTTTTGAAGAAAATAATGTGCCGGCGGGAATTTCAAGTTTGATCACTGGAGACTATAAAGTTGGTGAGATGATGACTAAAGATGAGCGTGTACCGCTTATTTCTGCGACCGGTTCTATTAGAATGGGTAAGATCGTAGCACAAGCTGTTGCCGCACGTCTAGGGAAATCACTTCTTGAATTAGGAGGAAATAATGCCATTATCGTAACTCCAGATGCTAATATCAAAAATACAGTGATAGGCGCTGTATTTGGAGCTGTTGGTACTTGTGGACAACGTTGTACTTCTACCAGAAGGCTTATCGTTCATGAAGATGTTTATGATAAAGTAAAAGATGCTGTAGTAGGAGCTTACAAACAGATAAGAATCGGGAATCCACTGGATGAAAACAATCATGTGGGTCCACTTATTGATAAAGATGCCGTTAAGAATTACCAGGCTGCTTTAGATAAAGTGGTTGAAGAAGGAGGTAAAATTCTTGTTGAAGGTGGAGTTCTTGAAGGTGAAGGTTATGAGAGTGGTTATTATGTGAAACCTGCAATCGCTGAAGCTGAAAATCATTTTGAGATCGTACAGCATGAGACATTTGCCCCTGTTCTTTATATCATGAAATATTCAGGAGATGTAAGTGATGCTCTGGCGCTTCAGAATGGAGTAAAGCAAGGATTATCATCTGCTATCATGACGAATAACCTGAGAGAAGCGGAAAGATTCCTCTCTGCAGAAGGTTCAGATTGCGGAATTGCGAATGTGAATATTGGTACTTCAGGAGCTGAAATTGGTGGAGCCTTTGGTGGCGAAAAAGAAACCGGTGGAGGTAGAGAATCTGGATCTGACGCCTGGAAAATATATATGAGACGACAAACAAATACGATCAATTATACTACTGAACTGCCTTTAGCGCAGGGAATTAAATTTGATCTATAGATTAGTTTTTAAGTGTAATTAAAGCCTGTTTCCTCTGGAAGCAGGCTTTTTTATTTTTGATAATGAGGAGTTTACACTTCTATTAAGATACTGGCTTAGTTAAATCAAACTTAAATAGAACTCGATTTTTGTCTTAAACTTGAATAATCTTTATTTTCGGACAGCATTAATTTTAAAGATTTTATGAGCACATTTTCAGAAGAGAAAGCGAAGGAAGAACACTCAAAAAGAACAGAGGAGTTTGAGAAGGAAGATATTGGGAAGGTGATCGATAAGGAAGAGAAGATCCTAAGCAAATTTGAGAGTAAAGGAAAACTTAAGAGATATATGGATGATGCAAAGCTTCTATTTTCTCTGGTTAGAGATTATGCAAGCGGAGATTATCGCGAAATTCCATTTAATATAATTGCAGCGGCAGGAGCAGCGTTATTATATGTTTTATCTCCAATAGACCTAATCCCAGACTTTATTCCGGTGCTGGGTTATTTAGATGATGCCGCAGTGATCGCATTTTGTTTAAATCTTATGGAAAAAGACCTGGTGACTTACAAAGTCTGGAAAGACAGCTTTACCAGATCTGCCTAAATATTTGAAAACATTAAATAAAAAAGCCCGATTGAAATTCAATCGGGCTTTTTTATTATTTATCTGAATCAAATTAAATCGTTCCGTTAGCTTCAACCCATTTGAATTTGTGCTGATCCTGTGGAATTGCGATCCTGTCTGCGATTCTGGTCATCCTGTCTGGAAGTGCCATTAGGTAATCTCTGGCTTTTTCAGCCTCATCTGTAAGAGACCTCATCTTATCAATTTCCCAGTAACCATTAAGTTTTTTAAGAATATCTATATAATCGTAAGTTGTATAAACCCCTAATCTTTGAGCTGCATTTGAGAAGTTTTCAAAAGCTTCAGCAATTCCCTGTCCAGATTCTCTAATGAACTGTGCCGGCATTACGATCTTTTTCTTCATCATATCTACATAAGCAAGCATCATTTCACTTGGATCATGTTCAAAAATGGTTTTTACGAATTCTCTGTATGCCATATAATGCCTCATCTCATCTCCTGCAATGATATTACACATTTTACCAAGCATCTTATTTCCTTTTTTCTTGGCTAACTGTCCAACACGTTTATGTGAAATATTAGTTGCTAATTCCTGGAAACTGGTATAAACGAAGTTTCTATAAGGATCTCTACCAGTACCAATATCAAAACCATCATTGATAAGATGCTGCGTGGTCTTCTCGACCTCTTTCATATCTACTCTACCAGAAAGGTATAAGTATTTATTCAGCGTATCACCATGGCGATTCTCTTCTCCAGTCCAGTGTCTTACCCACTTTGCCCAGGCATTCTGTTCGCCTCTTTTGGCTCCATGTTGTTCAACACCTTCCATATCCATAAGCCAGGATTCGTAAGTAGGAAGTGCTTCTTCAGTTACCATATCAGCTACTAGTACAACCCAGAAATCATATCCTAATTCCTTAGCTTCCTCTCTAATTTGATGAACTTCATCAAAGCCTTTGTCGTCCTGAAGGTTTGGAAGCATGTCTGTTGGTTGCCAGATCTCATCAACGGGAATAAGGTATTGGTCTATAAACCCTTGAACAGATTTTTCAACCGTTTGCATCACTTCTAAACGTATATTATCTAATGCCATTTTCTAAATCTTTACTCTAACAAATACAGGTCGCTTTATTCTTTTAGACCCGTTATATAATACTTACTGCAATAAGCATGCAGTTTTCCAAAATTCCAAAAAATCCTATGATTTTTAAAGATGGAAAAGATTGAACTTCAAATATATGAATATGCGTTAAGATGATGTAATAAAAGTAACCTAATTTCTCCCCTGTTCATCAGGGTATAAAGTATGCACGGGATCACTTTGATATACTTCTTTGGAATTTACATCAAGTGCAGAAATCGAACCTTTAAAAGCAGCACCTGTATCTACATTCCAGATGTTCGCCTTATTCACCGGTTTGCTTTCGCCAATCCGGGTTACGGGAGTATGACCAATAAAAATTTCTTTAAAATGCTGAAGCCTTTTCGGGTAGAATTGATCATCTGTAGCTAAACCTTCTTTCATGGAGAGAGCCATTTCCCAAAGGGTGCGATCCCAGTAAAATCCGGTGTCGTGATATTCATAATCTGGACCTTGAAGATTTGTAAACCCAGCATGCACATACAATCTATCCTGATCATCCTTATAAAAATTAAACATTTCCCTAAAGAAATCGATATGTTCCTGTTTCTGGTCTTTTGTAAAATTGCGATATGCGTCTATGCTGGATTGGCCCCCATGTTCCAGCCATTTCTGATTCATTTCACCTGTCTCCAGCCATTTATGTGCGAGATCATCATGATTTCCTCTTATAAAAATGCAGGAATTCTGCTTAGCCAGCTGAATTAGATATGTTACCGTGTTGGCAGAATCGCTCCAGCCATCTACATAATCTCCTAAAAAGATCAATTGGTCACTAGGTGAAAGATCTATTCTTTCCAGTAATTGAACAAGGCCTTTCAAACCACCATGCAGATCTCCAAAAACTAACTTTCTTGACATTCTAATTGTATTTCACCTTTCTTAAAATTCGCATACTCTCCTTATAAGAATTGTATACTTCTTCATTGTAATTTTTAAGATAAGGTTTCGCTTCTTCAAGCTTGGTTAAAGCTTCGGTAAAATTATTTAAATAACAAATCAAGTAGGTGGAAGGTAAATTCTTAAGATCTCTTTTGTCGCCGGCATTCAGCTCATAACCCTTTTTCAGTTTTTTAATGACTGCCTGGTTGGTATTATAAATATGGTAGAGCGTTTTTTTATCAAATCTCGGTGGTTCGAATAATAACTTACTATCTATATCATAATTCCCATTATCCCGAAAACTGATAGTGACTTCTTCCAGCGGATAGTATTTAAACTGATCATGCAGTCCTAAATGTACATATTCAATTATCCTGAAAGCATCATTATTCTGAATGATACTAACTTCATCCAGATCAGAATAGAACAATTTCACCTGCTCGTTGATGAGTTCAATATCTACCCTTGAAAAATACCTTTCGTCCTTGATCTTTTTTTCCTTCCCGGCCCAGCAAACCACAAAATATTCTTTGAAGACCTTATATGAAGGATTATAGTCCCGACGTTTTTTCATAAAATCGAATACACCATCTAAGGTATATTCAAGATTATTATGGGAATGGTTCTCAATGGAAGCAACGATGGAAGAGTTTACATCTTTGATCTCTATATCAAAAACTTTCGGCATACTTATGCTTCCATCTCGCAAAAAAACAGAACCGCCATAATACTTCCAGATATTTTTTCTGAATGAACAGATCTTGCCATGATTAGGCCTGATACTTACCAAACCCACGACCAGGTGATCTGGCAAATGCGGAAAAGGAATATTTTCATATGAGATGATCGGCGGATTGCTTAGATAGGCATTTACCAGGTTCTGGATCTTGCTATCATCAAAGAAATCTATCCCAACGATCTTACTATCCTCATCCTCTACACCAATTACTATATAAGAATTGTTTTCAGGATTTGAATTTGAAAGTGCACATATATGCTTCAGGAATTTTGCCTTTCCCTCCTTTTCACCAATGTTCAATTGTCGCTTTTTATCATAAAAACTGTTCTCATCATTGTGAGCTAACAGGTTTTTAATAAGAAGACGTTTATTGATCATTAGCTCATTATTTAAGCTTTCTTGTCCAGGATCGTACTGGAAGCCTGCGCAGTTGGCATTACCGTAAGATCGGCGATATTAACGTGATATGGCCTGGTGACTACGAAATGAATAATATCTGCGATGTCTTCTGGTTGTAGCGCCTGAAATCCCTGATATACTTTTTCAGCCTTATTGGCATCACCCTTAAATCTTACATCGCTGAATTCCGTTTGAGTAAGTCCAGGGTTTACCGCACCAACTCTAATCCCATTCCCGTTTAGGTCAATTCTCATTCCCTGGTTAATAGCGTCTACCGCATGTTTGCTGGCACAATACACGTTGCCATTAGGATAAACCTCTTTTCCTGCAGTAGATCCGATATTGATAATGTGACCAGATTGTTTTTCCAGCATTCCAGGAATGATAGCTTTACTAACATAAAGTAATCCTTTCACATTAATATCCAGCATAGCATCCCAGTCATCTATGTTTCCATTCTGAATGGGATCTAAACCGTGTGCGTTTCCTGCATTATTAACAAGTACATCAATATCCTTGAATTCTTCAGGAATAGAGGCTATCTGTTTCATTACTTCTTCTCTGTTCCTCACATCAAAACTGAGGATGTGTACCGAAGTTTCCACAGATAACTCAGTTTTCAACTGTTCCAGGCGGTCTGTACGTCTTCCGCATAAAATGAGTTTAAATCCTTCCAGGGCAAAACGTATTGATGTAGATTTACCAATACCGCTCGTGGCGCCTGTTATCACGGCTGTTTTCATATAGTTTATTTTAGTTTCTAATGTAAGAAAGTATTGCTTAGCAAAGCGTATAAGTCTATTAAAGCATGGTTAAGTTCCGTTAAAAAAAGTTAAATGAAGGGGTGTATCTGAAATCTTGCACGGAGGTTGCCGTTATCCAGACAAACTAATAAAATCTACTTATGCATTATTTAAAAAATGGAACTTTAAAGAGTTTAATGGTCGCAACTTTCATCGCGTTGGGATTAACAAGTTGTAGTGATGACGATTCAAGTGAAGCTGCAATGGGTGGGAATGCAAACGTGACGGTTAGATTAACCGATGCTCCCGGAGATTATGATGAGGTAAATATAGATGTACAGGATGTACAGGTAATGGTTGAGGCAGATGCTGAAACTGAAGTTGAAGGAGATGCAGACGCTGAAGGATGGGTAAGTCTTGAAGATGTTCAAACGGGTGTTTATGATCTTCTTGAACTAACAGGAGGAATTTCTCAAATTCTTGCTGATTCTGAAGTGCCAGCAGGATATGCTAGTCAGATTAGACTTGTATTAGGTACTGAAAATACTGTAGTAGTTAACGGAGAATCTAAACCGCTAAATACTCCAAGTGCACAACAATCTGGATTGAAATTACAGTTGAATAAAGAACTTGAAGAAGGTGAAAACTATGCTTTTCTTCTTGATTTTGACGTAGAGGAATCTATCGTAGCTACCGGAAACGGAAGTTATAACTTGAAGCCAGTGATTAGACTTAGTGCTGAAGCTGACGCCGGAATGGTGGTTGGATCTGTAATTGTGCCAGAAACTATTGAAACTAATGTTCAGAGTTTAGTGAAGATTACAGACGGTAGTATTACTATTTCTGCATATACAGATGCAAGTGGTAATTTCGCCTTGAATGGTGTGCCAGCTGGGACTTATGATCTAGAAGTAGTTCCTGAAGTTGCTTCTGGACTTACTGTATTTGCAGTATCTGATGTAGAAGTTAAGCCAAACGAAACAACAGATGTTGGTGAGCTGGAACTCTAATTGAGTAAACAAAATATTTTATTTAAAAGGCAGTGTTTAAAAGCACTGCCTTTTTATTTTAACCAAAGTTTAACAACCCTAAATCCAATAAATTTTCAATTTGCGACGCTTACTACAAGTACGTATATTCACGACATCAAAATCTGAAAATCATGATGGAAAACGATTCATCTGTTGATATCGCCAGTATTAACGAAAAAATTGAAAGAGAGAGTGCCTTTGTAGACCTGCTAACCCGGGAAATGAATAAAGTGATCGTAGGCCAAAAACATATGGTAGAACGCTTACTTATTGGTCTTTTGGGTCAGGGTCATATTCTGCTCGAAGGTGTTCCAGGGCTTGCAAAAACCCTTGCTATAAATACACTGTCACAGGCTGTTCACGGTAGTTTCAGCAGAATACAGTTCACTCCAGATCTTCTTCCTGCAGATGTTGTAGGAACCCTTATCTATAATATGAAGGTTAATGATTTCAGTATTAAGAAGGGACCAATATTCGCAAATTTCGTTCTTGCTGATGAGATCAACCGAGCTCCGGCTAAGGTGCAATCGGCATTACTGGAAGCGATGCAGGAAAAGCAGGTGACTATTGGAGATGAAACTTTTATACTGGATAAACCGTTTCTGGTAATGGCCACACAAAACCCGGTGGAACAGGAAGGAACCTATCCATTGCCTGAAGCCCAGGTAGACCGTTTTATGCTGAAGACCGTGATCAAGTATCCTCAAATGGCAGAAGAACAGCTTATTATTAGGGCTAATTTAAAAGGAGGTTTCGAAAAAGTGAATCCTGTGGTAGATCTTGAGCAGATCTTAAGAGCACAAAGTGCGGTAAGAGATGTTTATATGGATGAAAAGATCGAGAAATATATTCTTGATATCATCTTTGCCACCCGTACTCCGGAAAAATATAACCTGGAAGATATTAAGCCATTAATAAGTTTTGGTGCATCACCAAGGGGAAGTATTAATCTTGCCATCGCATCAAAATGTTATGCTTTTATAAAACGACGTGGATACGTGGTTCCTGAAGATGTTCGTGCTATAGTACATGATGTACTTAGACACAGAATTGGAATTACTTATGAAGCCGAGGCAGAAAATATAACTTCTGAAGATCTTATCAATAAGATCGTGAACGAGATAGAAGTTCCTTAACAATTAACAATTATCACTGCACAAAAAGGTCTGGAATAAAACTTCTGACCATTGAAAATTGTTATTGAAGAAATGGATACAAAAGAGCTCCTTAAGAAAGTTAGAAAAATTGAAATTAAGACCCGAAGACTGAGTGATCATGTCTTTGGCGGGGAATATCATTCTACTTTTAAAGGACGCGGAATGACATTTAGCGAAGTACGGGCTTACCAGTTTGGAGATGACGTAAGAAGTATAGATTGGAATGTTACCGCACGCTATAACGAGCCATTTGTCAAGGTTTTTGAAGAGGAAAGAGAACTTACCATGATGCTAATGGTAGATGTTTCAGGATCTGAAATGTTTGGTACTCAGGAGCAGTTCAAAAAAGATGTGATCACTGAGATCGCTGCAACGCTGGCCTTTTCAGCAACCAATAACAATGATAAGATCGGTTTGATGCTGTTTACAGACCAGATCGAACTTTATATTCCGCCTAAAAAAGGAAGATCTCACGTTCTAAGGATCATCAGGGAATTACTGGAATTCAAACCGGTGAATAAGAACACCGATATCAAGGCCGCACTGAAATATCTTTCTAATGTAATGAAGAAAAAGGCGATCGTATTTATCCTTTCAGACTTTATGGATGACGATTACCAGCATACGCTTAAGATAGCTTCAGGAAGACACGATGTTACCGGTATCAGGGTTTTTGATAAAATGGAAGAAACCATTCCAAATCTGGGTCTGGTACAAATGCGCGATGAAGAATCTGGAGAATATGTTACAGTAAACACAGGTTCCAAAAGCGTAAGAAGATCTTATGCTAAATATTATAATGACAGGGTGAATTACTTTCATCAAAGCTTCTCATTAAGTGGTGCGGGTGTGATAAATAATCGTACAGATGAGAGTTATGTAAAAAAATTACTGGGCTATTTTAAAAGAAGAGCTTAAAAGGAAAATGTTTAAGAATTTAAAATTCACATATACAAAAATCAATATCTCAGGAAGACTGGGATTTCTGTTTTTTATAAGTCTGCTGTTTTCATTTTCTGAAATTAGTGCACAATCCAAGGTTTCAGCCTCGATAGATTCTACACAGATTAAGATTGGAGAACAGATAAAATACCAGATCGAGGTAGAAACTGCGCCCGATGATCTGGTGGTTTTTCCTGAAGGAGAAACATTTTCACCTTTAGAATTGGTGGAGTCCATGGATCCGGATACGATCAGGCAGAATGGGGATTACAGGCTTTTGAAGGAATATTTTCTAACTCAATTTGATTCAGGAAAATATGTGATTCCGAGTCAGGAAGTATTGATCAAGAATAATTCATTTTATACAGATTCAATTGCTGTAGAGGTGAATGATGTGGTGGTGGATACTACAAAGCAAAAACTGTATCCTATAAAACCTTCGGTTGAGGTTGATCCTGGATTCAGCATACCAGATTGGTTATGGTGGCTTCTGGCCATATTTCTAATTGCCGGCATAGTGGTTTTTCTAATTATCAGGAAAAAGAAAAAAGATACTGAAGAACCTGAGCTTCCTCCATATGAAGAAGCTATGGCAGAACTTCAGAAACTGGACAATTCCCATCTTCTTGAAAACAGGGAGATCAAGGAATATTATTCTCAGCTCAGTTTTGCGGTTAGAAAATATCTGGATAGGAAGATCTATGATCACGGGTTGGAAAGAACCACGAATGAGTTGATCGCTTATTTAAGAATGCAGAAAGCGGAAGGTAGACTAAAACTAACAGATGGTACCATTAGTGATTTCGAGAAAATATTACAGCGTGCCGATCTTGCCAAGTTCGCCAGGTCTAAGCCAGATGTAATTACGGCTAAAGAAGACAGGTCTAAAACAAAGAATATTATAGATGACCTTAGGGCATCTGTACCTGAACCAACCCAGGAAGAGTTAATGATGGATGAGGCTTTTATTCAGGAACAGGCCAGAAAGAAAAAAAGACGCCGAATTATCATAGGTGTTGTTGCCGGAGTTGTGATCATCATATTTGGAGTTACAGCCTTGATCGCTACCAAAGGTTATACTTATGTAAAAGATACCTATTTGGGTCATCCAACTAAGGAATTGCTGGAAGGTGAATGGATACGAAGTGAATATGGTAACCCAACCGTTGCCGTAACCACTCCAAAGGTGCTCGTTCGCGGAGAATTAGAAATGCCGCAGGAAGTTCAGCAAATGATGGTTGGTTCAGAAACCTTTATTTATGGTAGTTTACTGAGTAATTATTTCACCACGGTAAGTACCATCAAGTTTAAAGGAGAAGTGAAATTTGATCTGCAAAAAGCGGTAGATGGAATTTACACCAACCTTGAAGGTCAGGGTGCCAGAAATATCGTGATGAAACAGGAAGATTTCACCACCCTTAATGGAGCTAAAGGCTTAAAAGTATTTGGAACCCTGGATGCTGAAAATCCAATGACCGGTGAATCTATTCCGAACGAATATGTGATCCTGAACTTTGCTGAAAAAGGAGGTTTCGAGCAGATCATGGTGATTTTTAATGAAAACGATCAATACGCCAGAGAAATATCTGAAAGGATCATCAACTCGGTAGAAATAAATAATTTAAGCGAATAATGTTTGCAAATTTCACATTTGAAAATCCGGAATTTTTCTGGTTATTCTTGCTGCTTCCGCTGGCAATAGGCTGGTATATCTGGAAGCGAAATAAGCAAACTCCTGAACTTAAGATATCAAGTACAAAAGGCTTTAAGGTAAAAACTGGAATTCTCGCGAAATTACGCCCGGTATTGTTTGTGCTAAGATTATTATGTCTCGCACTGATCATTACCGCGATGGCGAGGCCAAGAACCGTAGATGTTTCAACACAATCCAGTAGTACACAGGGAATAGATATCGTTATGGCAATAGATGTTTCAGCAAGTATGCTGGCAAGAGATCTACAGCCAAACAGGCTGGATGCGACCAAAGCGGTTGCTGAGGAATTCATTCAGGATCGTCCGGGAGATAGAATTGGTCTTGTAGTCTATGCAGGAGAAAGTTTTACGAAAACACCTATTACCAGCGATAAAGCAATTGTACTTGAGGCGCTTGAAGATATAGAATACAACAATGTTCTGGAAAATGGAACAGCTATAGGCTCAGGTCTGGCAACTGCTGTTAACCGAATTAAGGACAGCGATGCTGAAAGTAAGGTGATCATTCTGCTTACCGATGGGGTGAATAATGCCGGGTTCATTGATCCTAACACTGCCAGTGAACTTGCGGTTGAATTTGGCATAAAAGTTTATACCATTGGGGTTGGAAGCAACGGGATGGCTCTTTCTCCAATAGGTGCAACCAGCAGTGGCAGGCTTCAATTCGGAAATGTACAGGTAGAGATCGATGAAGCTTTGCTGAAGGAAATCGCGGCAGCTACTGGAGGAAAATATTTCCGGGCGACCAATAACGAGAAATTGGAGGAGATCTATGCCGAGATTGACTCCCTGGAAAAGACTGAAATAGAAGAATTCAGATATTACAATTATGATGAAAAGTATAGACCTCTGGTTCTGCTTGCCGGCGGATTATTGCTTTTTGAAATATTACTAAGACTCACAATATTTAGAGGATTTATATAAATGTTCGTACTGGAAGAAAAAATATGGTTTTGGTTATTACTGGTGATTCCGGTGATCATCCTGTTATTTCTAATTTTCATATTCTGGCAGAACAATGCGAGAAAGAAATTTGCAGATGCCTCTTTATTGAAATACCTGGCACCAAACAGATCTCGTTCAAAACCTATCATTAAAATTCTTCTTGTACTATTGGCCATCTCATGTCTGGTAATCGCTTTGGTTAATCCTAAGATGGGTACAAAAATGGAAACGGTGAAGCGTGAGGGAGTTGATATCGTTTTTGCCATAGATGTTTCCAAAAGTATGGATGCCGAAGATATTGCACCAAACAGATTGGAGAAATCGAAACAACTGGTAAGTCAGATTCTGAATTCATTGGGAAGTGACAGAGTTGGGATCATTGCATATGCAGGTGGAGCTTATCCTCAATTGCCAATCACAACAGATTTTTCAGCAGCAAAAATGTTTTTGCAGGCTTTAAATACTGATATGATCTCTTCTCAGGGAACAGCAATTAGCGATGCTATTGAGCTTGCTACTACTTATTACGATGATGATAAACAGACCAACAGAGTATTGTTCATTATAAGTGACGGGGAAGATCATGAAGGAAATGTAGAAGATATCGCGGATCAGGCAGCCGAAAAAGGGATTAGAATATTCACCATTGGAGTAGGGACTGAAAAAGGAGGTCCTATTCCTATTAAAAGAAATGGGGTTGTTCAGAATTATAAAAAGGATCGTCAGGGAGAAACTGTGGTTACGAAACTGAATCCAACAACTCTTCAGGAAATTGCCAATTCAACCGACGGGTCTTACATTGAAGGTAATGTTACCAGTAAAGTGGTAGACCAGGTAAACGAAGAATTACAGAATATCGAAAAAACAGAATTTGAGGCCAAACAGTTCGCTGATTATAAATCTCATTTTCAATGGTTTCTGGGATTAGGTTTGGCATTATTATTTCTTGATATCTTTGTACTTGAACGAAGTACCGCCTGGTTAAAAAGACTTAATCTTTTCAATGAAAGAAAGAATAAAGTAGCAGAAAGAGATGAAAAATAGTTATACCCGCATATATATTTCAGCAGCAATGATCCTTTGTGGGATATCTTCAGGCTTCGCTCAGGAAGATGCTGAAAAGCTAAAAAAACAAGCTGATAAGTATATAGTTGAGGCCCAGGAAGCCCTATATGAAAATGATTTTGCCGGTGCTGAGGCTTCTTACAGAAAGGCAATTTCAAAAGACCCTTCAAATCTCAACGCTAAGTATAATATGGGTAACCTTTATTATACCAAGGAAAAATCTTTAAATGCAGAACAGCGTCTAAAAGAAGCGGCAGAGATAGATGCAACAAAAGAAGAAAAGCATCGTATTTATCATAATCTGGGGAATTCATTTATGTAGCAGAAGAACTATCAGGAAGCGGTAAACGCTTTTAAGGAGGCTTTGCGTAAGGATCCTACCGATGATGAAACAAGGTATAATCTTGCTTTAGCGAAGAAGAAATTGGAGCAGGAAAAACAGAACCAGGATCAAAATCAGGATCAGAACAAGAAGGACGAAGAGAATAAAGACGAAAATAAGGATCAGCAGGATAAAGATCAGAAAGACGGTGAAGGTGGTGAAGATCAAAAAGAGGATCAGAAACCACAGGATGAGGGAGAGAACGAAAAAGACAAAAAAGAAGGAGACGAGAACGAAGACAAACAGAAAGACCAGGACGGCGAACCTAAGAAAGATGATGGTAAAGGAGACAAGGAAAAGAAACAGCAACCTAAACCAAGTCAGGGTCAATTATCTCCTCAGCAAATAAAGAATTTGCTGGAGGCGATGAATAATGAAGAAAAGAAAGTTCAGGATAAAATAAATGCTGAAAAAGCAAAAGGGGTAAAAGTAAAATCTGAAAAAGATTGGTAACAATTAGTGATTTTACCCGACAAAAAAGTGATTCTATAGGAGGAAAAAGATGAAATTGAGGTATTTAATTTTAAGTTTTTTATTGTTCGCTTCAGGGCTAATCCAAGCCCAGGTAAGATTTGAAGCGAAAGTGAGCAGGGAAAAGCTGGGAATTAATGAACGGCTTAGAGTAGATTTCGAAATGAACCAAGATGGGGACAACTTCAAGCCACCTTCTTTCGACGGATTTACTGTGGTTGGTGGTCCCAATCAGAAAATTAGCACCAGTATCCTGAATGGGAAAATGGCCTATTCCAAAACTTACAGTTTTTACCTTCAGCCTAAGAAAAGAGGAAATTTAATTATTGGCCAGGCAGAGATCGTAATCCAGGATAAAACCTATAAAACTTCACCTTTAAGTGTTGAAATTACTGCTGCGGTAGATAAACCTACAGATGGTGACAGTTCAGAAATGATTGCTGAGGATAATCTGCATTTGGTAGCTGAGGTTTCAAAAGGAAATCCATACTTAAATGAAGCTATCACTGTGGTTTATAAACTATATGTAAGTCCGCGGGTGAGCGTAAGTAACTGGCGTGAACTGGATAGTCCTAAATATAACGACTTTTGGAGCCAGAGCATAGATATTCAGCAATTAAGGGTTGAAAATGGAGAATATAGAGGCGAACCATACAGGTACGTGGTATTAAGAAAAACGATACTCTATCCACAAAAAACAGGAGAATTAAATATTGAGCCTTTAACACTGTCTATTGCTGTTGATGTGCCAAGTGAAAGAAGAGATATTTTTGGCAGCAGGATCTATAAAACGGTAAATAAAACCGTTGCTGCAGATAATAAAAAGATCAAGGTAAAGGAATTACCGGCCGGGAAACCAGCTAATTTTACCGGTGCTGTTGGTACATTTGATCTGAATGTTACTACAAGTAAAGACGCATTGAATGCCGGTGAAAGCCTTCAGGCAAAAGTAGAGGTTCGCGGTAAAGGGAATCTGAAATTATTCGATCTTCCGGAACTTACGGCTCCTTCTTCTCTTGAGATGTACGATCCTGAAAGAACGGAAAATGTAAATACGAATTTAAACGGAATGCAGGGAAGTATTTCTGAAACCTACACCGTGGTGCCAACTCGAAAGGGAAAATATCCAATTCCGGCGCTTTCATTCTCATACTTTGATCCTGCATCAGAAACCTATAAAACTCAGACTTCAGAAGAACTTCTGATCAATGTAGAAAAAGGTCCGCTGGCAGGAAATGAGCCATCGGGACTTTCAGGTGTCAACAAGCAAACCGTTGCCATTGAAGGAAACCAATTCAGATTCATTAAACTAAATGCAAACCTGAAACCTAAAAATAGCGGTAGTTTTCTTGGCTCACTTGGATTCTGGACGGCATTGGTTCTGCCTCTTGTAGCGATCCCATTGTTCATTCTATTCGGAAAGAAAAAGCAGGAAAGAGCTAATGACGTTAGAGGGAATAGAATTAGAAGAGCCGATAAACTGGCGAGAAAATATTTATCTGAAGCAAAGAAGAATCTTGGTGATCAGAAAGAATTTTATCTTGCCCTGGAGCGCTCCATGCACAATTATCTGAAGGCCAAACTGGGAATTCAAACAGGAGAGATGAGTAAAGAGAGAATAGCCGGTCTTCTGGACGAAAAAGGTGTAGATACTCAAACAAATACAGATTTTATTTCGTTGCTGGAAAGTTGCGAATATGCAAGATATACTCCTGCATCTTCAGACGCTATGCAACAGGATTATGAACAAGCCGTAAGTGTAATTTCAACTCTTGATAAACAGATCTAGTATGAGAAAGTTGATGTTATTATGTTTTGTATTGATAAGCTTCGCGGGGATTTCTCAGAATGATGAGATCTTTGAAGAAGGGAATTCAGCATACCAGAGTGGAGATTATGAGGTTGCCATTTCAAAATATGAGCAGATCCTGGATAATGGGGAAATATCTGCGGAATTATATTTTAACCTCGGGAATGCGCATTATAAGATGAATCATGTGGCACCAAGTATCTATTATTTTGAAAAGGCCTTGCAACTGGCTCCGGCAGATGCAGATATCAAGAATAATATCCAATTCGCTCGTAATATGGCAATAGATGATATTGAAGAAGTTCAGGAAACAGGCTTTTCAGTATGGTTCAATAGCCTTATTTCGGCATTATCATATAATACCTGGGCTGTACTTGCCATCGTATTTTCTGTTCTATTCGTTACTTTATTCCTACTATATCATTTCTCATACAGATCATTGAGCAAAAGATTATTTTTTACCGGAGCGGCTCTGGCGATAGTATTGTGCATACTTTCAGTCATATTTGCTTTTCAGCAGGAATCTTTTATCCAGGATAACCAATACGCAATTATTTTTGAAGAGGAAATAGAAGTGAGGGATGAGCCTACTTTAAGGGCAGCACCAAGTTTTGAATTGCATGAAGGCACTAAGGCGAAAGTTTTAGAAGACTACCAGGAGTGGTCCAGAATAGAACTTTCAAATGGCGCTCAGGGCTGGGTTAATTCTTCTAAAATTAAAAAGTTGTAAGAATATTTGATTTTCGTTTAACTTATCGGTATTATAAACTTTATTAGTTTAACAAATTTCATTTACATTTGATACCGTGAAGACATTCGCTTACATACTCGGATTTATCTTTGTGACATTTTTATTCGCGCCAACTGCAATTGCGTTGATCGATAGAAATGTGGATATTTCCATTGCTTATAATGTAAACGAGGAAGAAAGTTCTTCTAAAAATCAAATCAATTTAGAATACACTATTGAAGAGTTGGTTTCAAATTATGAAAGCATTCACTTCCTTCAGATAAGAAAGGTTGATGGTCATTATTATAAAGAGAATGGCTATAAGGTATTCCTTTCCATCTCCTCTCCACCGCCCAAACAGGCATAATACATTATTTTCTTAAAAGGTTGCCTAACCAGGCATTCCCAGGTTTCTATATAAGATACCTGAAATTCTAATTTTTAAAATTTCATACGGGATCTTATCCTGTACAAATAAGTGTATTATGTTCAAACATCTTAATAAAGATTTTCCGGCAAGTATTGTTGTATTTTTTGTCGCTATTCCTTTATGTCTGGGAATTGCATTAGCTAGTGGAGCTCCATTGTTCTCTGGTCTAATCGCCGGTATTATTGGAGGTATTGTAGTAGGAGCCATAAGTGGTTCCAGTTTGGGAGTTAGTGGACCTGCAGCAGGTTTAGCCGCGATCGTTCTTGCAGCCATTTCAAATTTAGGTTATGAGAACCTTTTATTGGCTGTAGTGATTGGAGGATTTATTCAAATTGGTTTTGGATTGTTGAAGGCAGGTATCATTGGATATTACTTTCCAAATTCTGTGATCAAGGGAATGTTAACCGGTATTGGTATCATAATCATCTTAAAGCAAATTCCTCATTTCTTTGGGTATGATAGCGATCCTCAGGGTGACTGGGCATTTTTCCAGGTAGACGGTGAAAATACTTTTTCAGAAATTATTAATTCTGTTAATAATATTAGCCCTGGTGCGACATTAATCGCCATCATTGGTATGACTATACTTATACTTTGGGAAGCGGTATTATCAAATAAAGGAAAATTCTTTAAGCTTGTGCAGGGACCATTAGTTGCTGTTGCAGCTGGGATTGTTTATTATCTAGTTACACAGGGTTCTGAAATATGGGGAATTTCTTCTGAACACCTTGTAAATGTTCCGGTACCAGATAGTTTTGACTCTTTTATAGGGCAGTTTACTACTCCTTCTTTTGAAATGATCGGGACTGTTGAAATCTGGATCACAGGATTTACGATTGCCCTAGTAGCGAGTCTTGAGACACTTCTTTGTGTAGAAGCCACCGATAAATTAGATCCGCATAAAAGAACTACACCAACCAACAGAGAGCTTTTCGCTCAGGGGACCGGTAATGTAATGTCTGGTTTGATTGGTGGATTGCCAATTACACAGGTGATCGTAAGAAGTTCAGCAAATATCCAATCTGGCGGACAAACAAAATTATCTGCAATCTTGCACGGATTTTTATTACTGATCTCAGTTGTAATTATCCCGAACGTTCTTAATTACATTCCACTTTCTGTACTTGCAGCGATCCTGTTTCTTGTAGGGTATAAACTGGCAAAACCGGCTTTATTCATTCAAATGTATAAAGCAGGCTGGAAGCAGTTCGTTCCATTTATTGTAACAATTATAGGTATTGTTTTTGGAGATCTTCTAATAGGTATTGGTTTAGGATTGGTAGTTGGAATTTTTGTAATTCTTGTAAAGAGCTATCAGAACTCGCATTTTCTTCATATTGAAAAAGCAGAAAATGGTGGTAATGTTGTAAAGATGGAATTGGCAGAAGAAGTTACGTTTATTAATAAAGGTGCTATCCTGAAAGAATTGAACAAACTTGAAGAAAATTCATTTCTGGTGATGGACGTTAGAAAAACACGATATCTGGATGCTGATATTATTGAAATTCTTGATGATTTTAAGATCAAGGCTAGAGAAAAGAATATCGATATCAAGATAATTTCTGAAAGAGGAACCGTAGAAAACCCGGAGAGTTATCAGCAATTTTTTGAATTAGATAAAAAACCAGCTTAAATTTAAGATTCAGAAGAAATTCTGGAAACTCTAATTTTTGAACTTTTAAAAACTGAATTATGATTACTGAAATAATTGATAAAAATAAACAAACCGAATTAACGCCAGACGCAGTCTTGAAAGATTTGATGGATGGTAATAAACGTTTTACGGGAAACAAGATGTACGAAAGAGATTATGCATCTCAGATCGAGAAAACTACTGGCGGACAATGGCCACAAGCCGTAGTGCTTGGATGTATAGATTCTCGTGTACCGCTGGAGACTATTTTTGATCAGGGGGTTGGTGATATCTTTGCAGCCAGAGTAGCTGGTAATTTTGAGAATACAGATATTCTTGGAAGCATGGAGTACTCTTGTAAAGTTGCCGGAAGTAAACTGGTAATGGTTTTAGGACATGAATCTTGTGGTGCTGTTAAAGCGGCTTGTGACAATGTTGAATTAGGAAATATCACACACCTTTTAAGTAATATCAAGCCGGCTGTTGAAACTACTAAAACAGACGGGGAAAGAAATTCCAAGAATGATTCATTCGTGGCTGGAGTTGTTGAAAACAACGTGAAACTAACCATGGATAGAATCAGAGAAAAGAGCCCTATTCTTAAAGAGATGGAAGATAACGGTGAAATTAAGATCGTTGGAGGAGTTTACTCAATCTCTACGGGAAAAGTTACATTATTGTAATATCTCATCCTGGCCAGAATAGGCTATGAAAAAGAAATTGAAGGTCTGAAGCAAAAAATTGTTTCAGGCCTCTTATTTTTCAGGTATTTCCTCATCGTCATTTAGCAGGTCTCTTTCCTTTACCTGTTTAATGATGGAAGGGAGAATGATTGGAGCAATGGAAGCTACGGGTTGGTATAAAATAGATTCATCGAGAGTTTTGTCCTCGACGATCTCAATACGTTCATTGGTCGCTTTAAAGAACATGATAATAACGCTGGCTACAAAAGCAGATTTTATTAGTCCGAAAACGCCACCTAAAAGTTTGTTCACAATGCCAAGGGCTGCAAAAGCCGCTATTTTTGTCAGCATTTTTCCAGCGAGGGAAATAAGGAAAACAATAAGTACAAAGGTGATCGCAAAACTGATAAGATTAATGTATTGCATTTTCCAGTCTACTATTTCAGAAAGAAATTCTCCCAGGAAGTGAGAGAAATGAACGGCTCCATAAATCCCGGCAACGATCCCGATAAGTGAAGCCAACTCGGCGAGCAAACCTCTAAAAAAGCCTCGTACCAATCCGTATAAAAGCACCAGACTTAAAATAATATCTACGGTATTCATAAACCAAATATAATAATTATTAAATCTAGATGGTATCTTTGCGACATGGCAAGAGATGAACAATTAAAAGAAAGATGGGAGAGAGTTCAGAAGAAACTTTCTGATCAGTTCGCAGATGGAGAATTAATGGAATTAGATGCCATTATCTATCTGGTTGGAGTGCAGGAATTAGGACAGCCTCATAAAAGATATAAGAAAGATCATAAGATAGATCTTATGCATATAGCAATTTGCACTTTACTGGAACCATACGGTTATTATGAGTTCGATTTTTATGATGACGACGGCTGGCCACATTTCAAAATAAAAGAGGAATTACCAACCTTAAAGGCAGGTGAACAGACGGTTTTAATGAAAGAAGCTATAGTGCAATATTTTATGGAAAAAGACTATATTTCCTGAATGAACCCGGGATTGTTTTTACTTTCTTTTCCGCAGGATAGCGGCCCTATTTATCAGGAAACTTTGGCAGGAAGACTGCCGGTAGAGCCGTTTAATACCTATAGCAATATTTTCTTTTTAATTATAATCATTTATTTCTCTCTAAGAGTTTATAAGGATTATGCTAACCACAGATTTCTGGCCTGGACTTTACCGGTGCTTTTTATGGGATTTGTGGGTGGAACTATATATCATGCTACCCGAAGTCATGATGTCTGGATGTATATGGACTGGCTTCCAATTGTGGTGCTTTGCCTCGCTGTTTCGGTTTATTATACCATTAAATTACGAATGAAAAAGCGGAATAGGTTCTACCTAATTCTTGTTATTCTATTTCTGGTTTTTGGTGTTCAGTTTATACCATTACCACAACACACTTCTACCTCTGTAGGTTACATAGCAACTGCAATAGGCTTATTATTACCAATTATCACCTACTTTTTTACCACCAAAATGCATCACTGGGGCTATGTGCTGGCGGCATTTTTAAGCTTCGGACTTGCGATAAGTTTTCGCATACTTGATAACTTTGTGTACCTCATACCTATGGGAACTCACTGGTTATGGCACACATTTGGAGCTTTATCTGTATTTTTCCTCATGAATTATATCTATAATGAAAAGCTAACACCCATAGAGCTTACTTCAGGAAAATAGAAATTTTAATAAGCCTTTAAAATGGGAAGGTTTAGGTTTAAATTTTATTAAATTTGCGCTTCCGAAACGAAATCACCTATGATCGATAAAATTAAAGGACATATCGCTGATGTTGAAAGCTTTAATGCTAAGACAAAAGACGAAATTGAAGCATTCCGAATTAAATATCTCGGTAAAAAGGGAATTCTGAATGAATTTTTTGCAGAATTCAAGAATGTTCCAAATGAAGAAAAGAAGGAATTTGGTCAGGCGATCAATGAGTTGAAAAATTCAGCTCAGGATAAAGTGAACTCCTTAAAAGAGGAACTGGAAAACAGCCAGGAAGAAAAAGGTGTTTATGGAGATCTTTCAAGACCTGCTGAACCAGTTGAAATTGGTTCTCGTCACCCTATCTCTATCGTAAAGAATCAGATCACTGAGATTTTCTCGAACATAGGATTCAATGTTTCCGAAGGTCCGGAGATGGAAGATGACTGGCATAACTTTACTGCGTTGAACCTTCCCGAATATCATCCGGCGAGAGACATGCAGGATACTTTCTTTATTCAAACAGATCCAGACATTTTACTTAGAACACATACTTCATCTGTTCAGGTACGATATATGGAAGAAAATAAACCGCCAATCAGGACGATCTCTCCGGGTAGAGTTTTCAGAAATGAAGCTATTTCCGCGAGATCTCACTGTATTTTTCACCAGGTTGAAGGATTGTATATAGATAAGGATGTTTCTTTCGCAGATATGAAACAAACTATCTTATATTTTACAAAACAATTATTCGGAAAATCTAAGATTAGGCTTAGACCATCGTATTTCCCATTTACAGAACCAAGTGCTGAGGTAGATGTTTACTGGGGTCTGGAAACGGAAACCGACTATCGTATTACCAAGGGAACAGGTTGGCTGGAGATCATGGGCTGCGGAATGGTAGATCCTAACGTACTTAGAAATTGTAATATAGATCCTCAGGAATATTCCGGATTCGCATTCGGGATGGGAATTGAGAGAATTGCCATGTTATTATACCAGATAGAAGACATCAGGATGTTCTACGAAAATGACCTGAGATTCCTTGAGCAATTTAAATCGGCACTATAATGACCAAATACGGCGTCTTAATTTTAGCGATCATTATACTGGGCGTTATTATCTATGTCACTTTTGTAATCGCCCTTATCAAGATTACTTTAGGTTTGATCTTACTTGCTGTGGCTGCAGTAGTTCTTTGGATCTTATGGCTGAAAATTAAGAAGAAAGCAGAAGATAAGTTTTGAAGAAAGATATTAAGATACCAGAGGTAAAAGATGTTCATATTGCGGCAGTAAAGGTCTTTAATGAAGAGTTCGAAGCTTATGAATGGAATGTTTACCTGATCAACGATACTAATGAAGCTCTGGAAATGGTGCTTATCGTTTCTAAAGGTTTTGATAAGAAAAGAGAAACCTCTTTAATGAGGCACAAAATTGAAGTTTTACCATCTAAGAACTTCGCGAAGATCGAATATCTACAGGATGATGTTCTGAAGCTGAATAACGAGTTCAAGCTTACTTATTTCACAGGTAAC
The DNA here is from genome assembly GCF_031344135.1 of Christiangramia sediminicola. Classification (NCBI taxonomy): domain Bacteria; kingdom Pseudomonadati; phylum Bacteroidota; class Flavobacteriia; order Flavobacteriales; family Flavobacteriaceae; genus Christiangramia; species Christiangramia sediminicola. The sequence continues at coordinate 193,638 of NZ_JAVJIU010000004.1, read as the reverse complement.
AAAATGATGGAAAAGACCTATCTTTTTAAGCCAAATGTGATCAAAGAGTCCCTTGCTACTGAGATCCCAATTATTCCTGAAAAGGGAATTTTAGCTAAATAAAGAATACTAAAGTGTTATAAATCAGAAAGCCTCCGCTATAAAAACGGAGGCTTCTTTCTTCAACTTTGTTTTAACCTAAACTAATTGAATTTATCATTAAGGTCTTCAAAGTCTCCAATAACTTCTCCGCCGCTTTTTATTTTTACTTCACCAGAAACGTAGATCTTGGAATCTGATCCTACGAATTCCAGTCTTCCCCCACTTTCGATATTAAGATCACCGTGAATTTCTACCAGACCTTCAACTTTGAAAATACTTTCAGAGTTGATTACCAGGTTTTCAGATGATTTTGAATTTCCAAGCTTGAAGTTTCCAGATAAGTTCAGAATAGATTCACTGCTAAGGTTTGCACTTTTTTCAATAAGCATATCACCACAAAAACTTAGAATTCCTTCAATACTCAGGTGTTTAAGGTTCATGGTTCCAGAATAAGCTTCTTCAGAATTAGAAGGCACATTAAGGTTTTTATCGCCTGTATAAGGCTCATAGTCTTCACAAGTAAGAAATTCTGATCTAAGAGCATCTTCTGAAGCTGCGATGATCTTCAGGATCTTTAAACCTGAACCTGAAGCAAGGTAGATATATTCACCCTTCGCCTGAACAAAGTTTGCACTTCCTTCAATTTCTGCAATTCCTTCAGCTACTGGATTAAGAGCTTCATTTAATTTGATAATATCAAGTCCTGCACCTCCATTGGCCATGTAAATGAAATTCCCATCTGTAGATACGGCATTGGTAACTTTATCTTCAGCACTTACTGTGGATGCTTCAGGATGTACATTTAAAGGTAAACTTGTGGTTTTTTCACCAGCCTCGAAATTATAGATCCCGGCTCCGTCAATTCCTTCGGAAACAAGAATATTGTTACCGTACCAGGCAATGGTTCTTTTTGATTCAGCTGTTAACGGAGCAGTACCAATAGCACTGTTCTCAATAAATTCTTCTTCAAGGCTGAAGTTTAGTAAGCCGTCATCACCGCTTAAAACAGCTAGTTGATCATTATTATATGCTGCAGATCTTAGATCTCCAAGGCCAACTTCAGCCTGTGGATCAAAAGCAGATTCTGAACCGGATAATTTATAGCTTCCAACAATTCCTGAATTTCCACTTATCAGAATGGTTTTTCCATTAAGATCTAATACGTGAACACCGGTATGACCTGCAAGACCATAATCAAGTTTAAAGTCTGTAGAGAATTGTCCATTTTGAGTAGATACATATCCAAGAAGTGTGTGATTTGGACCTTCACCATTGATGGACGCTCCGGTGAATACTATATTGTCGTTGCTGTCTATATAAAGAGAATTGATGTCAGCGATATTAGACTTCATTCGGCTAACTAAAACCGGGTTGTATTTGTCGCTTACATCTACGATATCAATGGCACCTAAATAAATCGCACCTTCTTTATTGTAAGATACGTAAGCGAAATCTCCTTTTACATCTACATGTGTTGCTCGAAGCGTTTCTCCATTTAACTTTGGTGGCTCAAGTTGTGCGATCTGTTCTATACCAAAGATCCATGCCGGTTCAGCTTCTCTTGTGGTATTGACCCTGGCTACTCCAATAACACCTCTCTCACTAAGGTTAATGGCACCAGCTAATTCTGAAGCGGTCGTGTTGGTTATAAAGTCTGATTGCTGTGCAACATTTTCGGAAGTTGTAGCATCGTCTTTCTGGCAGGATGTGATAAAAAAAGCCGAAAAAAGGCCAAGGGCTAGTAATTTTCTAGTCATAAGATTGGTTAGGTTAATGTATTTGGGCTAGTAAAAATAGCAATTAAACCGAATAATAAAATAGAAACTCCTTGAAATACAGGACTTTTCGATAAAGTGTGTGAAAAATCCGATAAGAAAATTCTTTCCATAAAAAAAGCCGACTATTAGCCGGCTTTAGTTTTAAAAGAATTTAGAATTTCTTCTAGTGTTCATGATCGTGATCGTGATCTTCTTCGTATACATTATAAGCACCTTGCATAAAAGAATATTCAGCTTGTCTGATTTCTCCCATTACCCATAGGTAATTGTGCTCTAGATCGTCATTTAAGAATTGTAGTGTTCCACCAGTATTGATGATAAGATCTCCAGTAACTACAAGAGCTCCATTAATATTGAAATGCCCACCATAGTTGATCACAAGATCTTTAGGTTCTTCTTCAGAACCAATGATAGCTAGACCAACAGTGGTCATTTCACCATTACGTCTAATAATTGCATTTTTTTCTGTTTCAATCTCACCACAAATGTTCAATTCACCAGCAACGCGCAGGTTTTCAAGATGGGTGTGATCGCTAAAGTCCATAACTTCACCTTTAGCTACATGAAGGTCTTTTGAACCTTCGTAAATAGGGAAAATGTCACAATCTTCGAAGCCGTTCTTTAAAAAGCCTGGTTCATGGATAGCTCCAATAAATCCTGGTTCGTGAATTTTGTTCACGTTAGTTTCTTTTACATTTTTTACGGCAGAAACTTCTTCTGATTGTAGGTCTTCAGTTACCGGGTCTGACTGGCATCCAACTAAGAATACTCCAAGTCCAAGACCTAACATTAATAACTTTTTGTTCATGATAATGGGTTGATTAGAATTTGGTTATGCCAAAAGTAGTACATAAATATTAAATCTTTGCAAAAAAAATCGCTGAAATGTTTAAAATTCAGCGAAATAGAGCATTTCTGTAAGTAAATTCTTTCTTTAATCCAGCTTATCTACCAGTTTATTAAATACTTTTTTCGGATTTTTGCCCTCATATAAGATCTCGTATACCGCATTGATAATAGGTGTTTTAGCCTTTTTCTCCTTGTTGATCTTATAAGCGCTTTCAGTTGCATAATATCCTTCTGCAACCATACTCATCTCCATCTGGGCGCTTTTAACGGTATATCCCTTACCGATCATATTCCCAAACATCCGGTTACGACTAAAAATTGAATATCCTGTAACCAAAAGGTCTCCGAGATAAGCTGAATCGTTGATGTTTCGTTTCATTTTATGCACCTTTTTAATGAATTTCTTCATTTCTCGAATGGCGTTACTCATTAAAACACTCTGAAAGTTATCTCCGTAACCCAAACCATGTGCAATTCCAGCAGCAATGGCATAAATATTCTTAAGCACTGCGGCATATTCTGTTCCAATTACATCATCACTTATTTTACAAGTGATATAATCGCTTCCTAAATAACCTGCTACGATCTCTGCTTTTTTCTCATCCTGGCAAGCTACCGTCAAATAAGAAAGTCTTTCCAAAGCAACCTCTTCAGCATGACATGGACCGGTAAGAATCCCGATATTTTCCATAGGCACTTCAAAATACTCATTGAAATGTTCACCTACAATCAGGCTTGTTTCAGGAACAATACCTTTAATGGCTGAAAAAACGATCTTGTCTTTTAATGGAACAGTAAGAGAATCCAGTTCTCTTTTTAGAAATGCTGAAGGGATAGCAAAAATTATATAATCTGATGCTGCAACGGTCTCATTGATATCATTGCTTAAGTTCAGCTGATTCACATCAAATTCTACCGAGCTAAGATAATTAGGATTATGATCCTGCTTTTTTATATGTTCTATGGCATAAACGCTTCGCATATACCAATTCACCTGTTCAAGGTTTTCACATAACATCTTTACAATTGCCGTGGCCCAACTTCCACCACCAATTACACCAAAACTCGGAGCTTTACTCATATAATTACATTCTCTTTTTCAAAAATAGTCAAATTTGGAAGTATTTAAAGTATTTCGCTTTTAATCATAGTAATTATTGAGAATATTTCAACAATTCGCTCTTTAAAGTTTAACATATAATAATATCCATTAAGACAATCTATCCAAAATGCCTCCGTTATCTAAGTGTTCTTCTATTCATCTTTTTGGAAGAACATTCTTAGTTTTTTTGGTTGGTTATTTAGTTGAAAAGACCGTTTCGCGAGAAGCGGTCTTTTTAATTGGAGAATGAACTTTTTGGAAAACTTTAGGATTGCTTCAACTGTCAAAATTGAATCACTTTTGTACATTTAGTTAACTAACTATAAATCATTATAATGGGAATATTTTCATTTATTAAAGACGCAGGAAAAAAGATTTTTGGAATCGATAAGCCTAAATCTACAGAAGCAGGAACTAAGGACGATTTAAAAGAAAATGAAAAAGCAGCTAGAAAATTAGAACAGACAATTAAAGACCTGAATCTAAAGGCAGAAAACTTAAAAATTCATATAGAAAATGATATGGCAGTGGTTTCTGGTAAAGCACTGGATCAGGCTAACAGGGAGAAGATAATTCTTGTAGTTGGAAATTCTGAAGGGATTGCACAGGTTGATGATAGACTGGATGTAGAGAATACCGAGCCAGAAGCAGTGTTTCATACGGTAGAAAGAGGAGACACTTTAAGTAAAATATCTAAAGAACATTATGGAGATCCAAATCAATATCCATTGATATTTGAAGCGAATAAACCAATGCTTCAGGATCCTGATAAAATATATCCAGGGCAGGTATTAAGAATTCCTCCTATGGAAGCAAAAAGATAAATAACAAAAGACTGTTTAGGAATCTTGAGGATGTTACACTGAGAGCAGTCGACGTTCTAGAGCTTGTAGTTCCACAATGAAAAAAGTAGGTTCAATCAGCTAAAAAGAAGATTCAAAATAGGTTTTTAAACAGTCTTTTACCTATTTATAAAAATTCATTTTATCAATATACTCCCAGACCTTTTCATTTAGAAGAGGTCTTACATTTTTAGAGTCCTTTATAGATTTCCTTATAAAAGTTGATGAAATCTCTACTATAGGAGCGTCTACTCTGGTAATTTTTGCATGTCCCTTATATTCTTCTGAAACTTCCCCGGGAGCAATTCTTGGGTAAACGTAAATTTCGTGATTCTCCACGATAACATCTGAATTTTTCCATTTGTGAAAACTTTTCAGATTATCCTCACCCATAATAAGACAGAACTCATTAGTAGGAAATTTTTCCTGAAGGTAAGCGAGCGTATTTACCGTGTAATTTGGTTGTGGAAGATCGAATTCTATATTGCTCGGTTTAAGCTTGTCGTAGCTTTCACAAGCTTTGTAAACCATCTCCAGCCTATGGTGATTATCAAGAAGGCTGCTTTTTTTCTTGTGTGGATTATGTGGTGTAACTACCAGCCAGATCTCTTCAAGATCTGAATATTCAGCCATATGATTGGCAATGATCAGGTGACCGGTGTGTATGGGATTAAAAGTCCCGAAAAACAAACCAACCTTTTTATTCATTCTTCAGGTTTTTCTGCTCCAACATAATTGGAAACCAAATTATAGGCTTCTTTAAGAGCAGTTCCAAGATGATTGTTCTCAATGATGAAATCAAACTGTGGAGCAGTAGCCAGTTCAATAGATGCTTTCGCTACTCGCATGCTTATTTTATCGTCGCTCTCGGTCTTTCTCTTTTTCAATCGAATCTTTAATTCCTCGATACTCGGTGGCTTTACAAAAACCGCCAGCGTTCTTTCAGGATAGATATTCTTGATGTCCAGACCTCCAACAACATCAATATCAAAAATGACATGTTTGCCTTTTTTCCAGATTCGTTCTACTTCACTTTTTAAAGTTCCGTAGAAGTTGTCCCGGTAAACTTCTTCCCATTCCAGGAATTCGTCATTTTTGATCTTTTGTTTGAAATCTTTTAAGGAAAGAAAATAGTAATCCTGTCCATCCACCTCATTCCCTCTCGGTTCACGAGAAGTTGCCGAAATAGAAAAATCCAGTTTTAATTCCTGGTGCTTTAATAAGTGACGTACTATCGTTGTTTTACCAGATCCGGAAGGAGCCGAAAATACGATAAGTTTCCCTTCGCTCATTTAGAGTACGTTTAGAATTTGTTCTTTAATTTTTTCCAATTCGTCTTTCATTTGCACCACTAACTGCTGCATTGGCGCATAATTGGATTTACTTCCTATGGTGTTGATCTCCCTGCCTATTTCCTGAGAAATAAAAGCAAGCTTTCTACCATTGGAGTCTTTTGAATTTAATGTTTTCTGAAAATAATCGAGGTGATTATCCAGTCTTACTTTTTCTTCAGTGATATCAAATTTCTCGATATAGTAAACGATCTCCTGTTCAAAGCGATTTTCATCAGCCTGTTCTTTGATCTCTTCAATCCCTTTGCGAAGTCTTTCCCGCACTGCCTCAACTCTGTCCGGATCTATTTTGATCACTTCATTCAGCAATTCCTGAATATTAGAAATTCGTAATTTTAGATCCTTTTCCAGGGCTTCACCTTCATCTGTTCGGAATTTATTGATCTCTGTAAGGGCAGACTGTACAGCTTCTTCTATCGCCTTAAATTCTTCTTCATCGATCTCATTTCTTTCAGTTTTGAGGGAATCAGGCATTTTTACAGCCATTTTAAGCAATTCTACCTCACTGGCATTTACAATATCCCTTAACTGGTCCATGTAATTTTTTACCACTTCCGTATTAACATTGGTAGAAGTTTGTTCACCGGTATATTCCACGTAAATAGATAGATCTACTTTTCCGCGGCCTAAACTGTTTGAAATGATGTTCCTAAGGTCTAATTCCTTTTCTCTGTATTGCGAAGGAATGCGAGCATTCAGGTCAAAATTCTTACTGTTTAGAGATTTTAACTCTACAGTGATTTTTTTATTGGGAATTTGGGTAACGCTTTTCCCGAAGCCTGTCATAGATTGAATCATGCCTGAATTTTAAAAGCTTGCGCAAAGATAATCAATTCTATAGCATCTCCAATTGAATACAGACCTGATAAAGTTTTATAAACTTTAATTCATAAAAGGGAATCTATAAATTCGAAAGCACGTTTTTCATGATAATAAGATGAATCACTGGTTACAAAACCAACATGACCTCCATATGCAGGCATTTCTAGGTGAAGGTTTTCAGAATTTTTCGCGATCTCATGCGGGTAACATTCTGGAGAGAGAAAACTGTCATTTTTAGCACTTAATATTAGAACTGGTTTTTGAATACCGTCAAGGAAATTCTTTGCGCTGGTTTTACTGTAATAATCTGAAGCATCTTTATAACCGTGGGCTTTCGATGTATACAGATCATCAATATCTCTCAGGGAACTACAGGCTGAAATTTGTTTTTTCTGAATGTGGTCAGGAAATTTTTCGGCACGAGCGAACAGATGTTGTTTTAGGTTTAGTTCGAAACGTTTTGAATACACAAAATTTCGCATTCTATTAATGGCACCTAATGAACCCGAAAGATCGCATGGCACTGAAATTCCAACTGCGCCTATAATTTCTTCCGGCCGACCTCTATTCTCGCCTAGATATTTCATTAGCATATTTCCGCCAAGGCTAAAACCGACGAGTGAAATACTGGAATATTTCTTCAAACTTAGAATATGAGTAATAACTTCAGCAAGGTCGTCACTTGCTCCGGCATGATAACTTCTAAAATGCCTGTTGAGTTCTGCGCTACATCCTCGAAAATTCATGGCTGCCGCATCCCAACCATTGGAATTAAAAATTTTTGCCATTCCTTTTATATATGGCCTATCTGTATTGCCTGCCAGACCATGTAAAAGGATCACTAGTTTATCAGATTTTTCCTTCCGGGAATAACTCCAGTCCAGATCTATAAAATCACCATCACTAAGTTCAATACGCTCTCGCTCATATACTGGAATTTCTACCTTTCTCAACGTGGCCGCGTATATTGTGGAAGCATCGGCATTTTTAAATATTCCGGGAGGTATATAATTTCCTGTGATAAGTGGCATTCTGGTTGAATTTTAATATAAACTTAGTTAAAAATGGTATGCACGCATAATAATTATTGGTAGTTTTGAATAAATTGAAGATTATGTACAGCAAGAAATTCGAAATAAGATGGAGTGATCTGGATGCCAACAGACATTTGGCAAATTCAGCATATATAAATTTTATGAGCCATACCCGTATGGGATTCCTTATGGAGAATGGTTTCGGTCATAAACAGTTATCTCATTATAACCTTGGACCCATCGTTTTTTATGAGCATGTATATTATTTCAAGGAAATCTTTGCGGGTGAGCCTGTTACGGTAACTCTGGAGCTTAGCGGACTATCTGAAGATGGGATGTACTTTGAATTTGTACATAAGATCTATGATCATAAGGGTAGAAACTGTGCAACTTGCGAAATGATGGGTTCATGGATAGATCTTGAAGAAAGAAAACTCACCAAATTGCCGGAAGAGCTTTTTGCTAATCTTGACAATACTCCTAAAACCAAAGATTTCAGAACTCTTACTAAAGAAGACACACGTAAATTCGGTAAGAGACCAGAAAATATTTCTCCGGAAGAATTGCAAGCTCTGTAATTCTATGGAAGAAAGCGTGAAAGAAGTATGGTACGCGTGCTATGGCTCTAACATCAGGAAAGAGCGTTTTATGTGTTATATCAATGGTGGAACGCCGCCGGGAGCTTTGAAAAATTTTGTGGGCTGTGCAGATAAATCTGAACCCAGAGATAGCAGAACCATTACCATAGATCATGAACTTTATTTCGCGATGGAGTCTCCAACCTGGAATGGTGGAGGTATCTGCTTTTTGAAACCGGAAAAGGATCCTTCAGTAAAAACACTGGGTAGAACTTATTTGATCAATTCGAGTCAGTTTCGTGACCTGGTTAGGCAGGAATTGAAATTTGAAGGTGAAATAAGTATAGATTTCAATGAGCTTAGGCAAAATGGTTATTATAACTGTCTCAAGGATGGTAGATATGGTTTGTTGCTATATCTTGGTGAGATAAATGCAGCACCAATTGTAAGTTTTACCAGTGAAATCTATCTGGAGAATGAAATTAATAAACCAGATAGAGAATATTTATTAACTATTATACGCGGATTAAAGGATATTTATTCAATTAATCACGAAGAATTATTCAATTATCTGGAGAATAAGGTTGGAATAAAAGATCGATTGCCTGCAGAAGAGCTCAAGGAAATAATTAAAGCATCCTAATGATTAGTTTGCTGTAAATCAGTAACTTTATAATATTCCGGCCAATTCTACACCAACTTTTACCTTGAATGCAAAAATTCAAGAGCATGAAAAGTTCAAAGTTTATCCTGAAATTTTTCGCGAAGTTCCTCGCCATTCTTATCATTTTTCAAAGTTGTAATATTTATCATTCTGCAAATATTAGTCTGGAAAAAGCAGCAGAAACTAACCGAAAGGTTCGGCTAAAAACTGAGGAAGGGAATAATTTAAAGTTTAAATGGATCGCTGATAAAAACGGAGAATTCTACGGGTATACGAGGGAAAACTCAAGTACATCGAAGAAGCTTAAGAATCTTGGAGTTATAGGAACCAGTAGTGGTAAGTTTTACAGCTACGGGCTGGAAGAACTAAATATTCAAAAAATACAGGCTAAAAACTATACGCTATCAACAATCGGGACGATTCTAACGGCAATTGTAGCATTATATACGACCCTTTATATTATAGTAGCTGCCACATTTAGTGGTGGATTTTTTGAATGGGATGACAGCTATTAAGACTTCACTTTCGTTTTTTTCATGCTCACCATATAAACTCCAATGAAAACAAGTCCTGCAGCCAGGGCTTTGATCCACGTTAATTTATCTGCACCTACCGAGATAGCAAAGGTGATCGCAATCAAGGGTTGTAAATAAATAAAAGCACTTATAGTCGAGGGAGATAATTGCTTTAGAGCATAAATGTTCAGTAAATAGGTCATGAAAGTAGTTCCCAACACTACGAATCCCATTTTCCAGATCGCATCAAACGGAAGGCTGGCCCACTCAACATCCATGAATTCTGAATATGTCACCGGCAGGTTTATAAAAATAGCGATCAAAAACAACCATTTCATAAGCGTTATAGCGTGATATTTTTTTGTCAGTGGCTTAACCAGAATAAGATACAATCCGTAAGAAAAGGCATTAACTATAAAAAGTACGTTTCCTAAGGGAATATTTGGCGCGTTAAAATTCTCACCGGTGCTGAATAGAACAAGCACGAGAGCTCCGGCCATCCCAATAATAATTCCCATGGTTTTCAATAAGGTGATTCGCTCCTTGATCAGGATAGACGCAAGAATAAGCACCATGACCGGGGAAAGAGTGATGATTACCGAACTGTTTATGGGAGTTGAAAGGCTGAGACCTTTAAAGAAAAACAGCATGTTTATTACCATTCCGAATAGCGCACATCCAAGAATTCTTGGCCAGTCTGAAGTGGCGATCTTCTCTTTTGGCGCAAAAATACTGATGATCCAGAAAAGGATCGCCGCACCGGTAACCCGAAGCAGGATAAACCCGAAAGGCTCAATGTAAAGTGGCATAAGACCTTTGGCGATCGTGTGATTTACTCCGTAGATGGCACTTGCCAGGAATGCGGCCAGGATAGCCAGTAAGCGGCTGTTATCCATGTATAGATTCTTTGGCGCTGGCTACATTTTTCTTTGCATTACCAATAAAGATCTCATCATTATTGATAATAACGGGTCTTTTTAAAAAGGTATAGTGTTCAAGAATAAGGTTTTTATAATCCTCCTCTTTAAGATCTTTATTCTTTAGGTCACGCTCTTTGTACAGTCTGGCTCTTTTACTGAAAAGAGATTCATAACTTCCGGATAGATTATACATTTCTTCCAACTGTTCTGCGGTGATCTCATCAGTTTTAATATCCTGAAGGATAAAAGCGTCTGGCACCTCGAGTTCATTTAAAATTCTCTTACAGGTGTCGCAGGTAGAAAGGTGGTAAATTTTTTTCATGGCCGGAAATTTCTTCTGCAAAGAACGGAAAATTCCTTTAAAGATTCCTGGTCGAATCAGGCTTTTGGCTCGTCATTCTTAAGTTTCAGGAATTCTTTGATTTCATTCCTGGAATAACTAAGAATAAAATTACCTGCTGAATAAGGTGCGATCTCATAAGCATTATAATGCAGGATCACTGTTTCTTCAGTTATACCAATATTCAGCGGAAGATGGAATTCATCGTCTTCGAAAAACAATCCTGTACTGTTGATATTTTCATCCTGAGGGATCTCCTGTTTTATTCGAAAATCCTTTTCAACAAAATCTTTAAATTCTGAAGTAAAAAGATCTTCTGCCTTGAGAAGCTTTCCATTTTCAGCTTTAAAATTCAGATAACGGGTGCTTCGATAACCATGTGCACCACCGGTAAAAATATCAGAATTGAACTTTATGGAAATAAGTTTTTCTGTCTTATAAGCAACCTTACCATTAATGGTCACCTCCCATGGTAATTCATAATCAGGAAATTTCAGTGCGGTTTCCTGGTAATTTTTTAAGAAATTTTCGGCTAATTGCTCAGGTTTTTCCGAAGTAATATCATCCTGATAATCTATCGTATTGACTAAAAAATTCTCGATCTCCCTGTTGATGTTTTCAGAAACTTTTCCCTGGTTCTCGGCAACTGGAAAGATTAGGCTGATAAATGTACATTCTCCTTTTTCCGGTTCACAATCATCGAGTCTTTTTTCAATCGTTTTTGTAGAAAAAGCGAGTTCCTTTTCTAGATTCTCTTCATTTTCTTTTTTATCATCAGCACAGGCCATGCATAGCAAAACCAGCATAAAAGACCACAAAATTCTTTTCACAATAGATAGGTGTTAAATAACAGGATAAAGGTAAAGTCAATTTTGTGATTGCCCAACAGGCTTACTACATTTGTTTTTCAAATTTTCTGCAGGTGAAATTCAATACTAAGACGATTCATGGAGGACAGCATAATGTAGATCCGGCTTACGGTTCTGTGATGCCGCCTATTTATCAAACAAGTACTTATTCTCAAAGCACACCGGGAGGTCATAAGGGATTTGAATATTCCCGAAGTGGAAACCCAACAAGAGCCGTTTTAGAAAAATCTCTGGCCAGTATTGAAAATGGAAATTTCGGACTCGCTTTTGGTTCAGGTCTCGCAGCTATTGATGCGGTATTGAAACTTTTTAAACCTGGAGATGAGATCATTTCAACTAATGATCTTTACGGTGGCTCGTACCGATTATTTACTAGAATTTTTGAAGGACTTGGTTTAAAATTTCGGTTTGTTGGAATGCAGGATGCTTCGAAGATTGAAGAATTCATCAACGAAAATACGAAGCTTATCTGGGTAGAGACGCCTACCAATCCCATGATGAATATCATTGATATTAAGGCAGTTTCTGAGATCGCTAAAAGACACGATCTTCTTCTGGCTGTAGATAACACCTTCGCAACGCCTTATTTACAACAACCTTTAGATCTTGGTGCAGACATCATTATGCATAGCGCTACCAAATATCTTGGAGGACATAGCGATGTAGTGATGGGTGGTTTGGTGGTAAAAGATAAAGAACTGGCAGATAAACTATATTTTATACAGAATGCCAGCGGAGCAATTTGCGGACCACAGGACAGCTTTCTAGTATTGCGAGGGATAAAAACCCTTCATATAAGAATGCAACGTCATTGTGAGAATGGTGAAGCTATCGCGAATTATCTAAGAGGAAATACAATGGTTGATAAGGTATATTGGCCTGGATTTGAAGATCACCCAAATCATGATATTGCGAAAAATCAGATGTCTGGTTTTGGTGGCATGATCTCTTTTACTACTAAAGAAAATACCCTGGAAAGTGCTACGAAAATCGTTGAGAAACTGAAGGTTTTTACCCTCGCAGAATCTCTTGGAGGTATTGAATCACTTGCAGGACACCCGGCAAGTATGACGCATGCGTCCATTCCAAAAGAAGAAAGAGAGAAAACCGGAGTAGTAGATTCTCTTATTAGGTTAAGCGTTGGAATTGAAGATGAAGAAGACCTAATTGAAGACCTGAAACAAGCAATCGGATAATCAGTAATTTATAAATGTAACTCAATGGCCTGGACTCACCGGGCCTTTCTTATTAAAACCCTATGATGAAAAAAATTATTTCTTTAAGTCTGTTATTTTTCGCAGCAGCAAACCTTGCCGTTGCGCAAAGTTTTGAATCTCCCAATGGCGATCTTAAAATGGAATTCTCTCTTCTGGAAGATGGAACACCTGCCTATAAATTACTGTTTGACGGGGAAGAAGTTATTAAAACCAGTAAACTTGGGATTGCATTAAAAGAACAGGAAGATCTATTGGCGAATTTTGAGGTAGAAAGTACTTCAGAATCTACTTTTGATGAAATCTGGAAACCAGTGTGGGGTGAATCTAAGGAGATTAAAGATCATCATAACGAACTTGAAGTGAACTTAGTTCAGAAAGAAAATGGTAGAAAATTGATCTTAAGATTCAGATTATTTAATGAAGGGCTTGGATTTAGATATGAATTTCCGGAGCAGGAAAACCTGGTGTATTTCGTGATCGAAGATGAGCGAACTCAATTCGCGATGACCGGAGATCATACTGCTTTCTGGATTCCGGGAGATTACGATTCCCAGGAATATGATTATACCGAATCAAAACTATCGGAGATCGAGGCTAAATTTGATAATTCGGTACAGCCTAATGCTTCTCAAGAGCAGTTTTCAAAAACAGGAGTACAGACTTCTTTAATGATGAAAACCGAAGATGGCCTTTACATCAATCTTCATGAAGCTGCATTGGTTGAGTATTCATTGATGAACCTGAATCTGGACGATGAAAACATGATCTTTGAATCATGGTTAACTCCAAATGCGGTAGGAAATAAGGTTTATATGCAAACACCAGCAGTTTCTCCATGGAGAACGATAATGGTGAGCGATGATGCAAGAGATATTCTTGCTTCAGATATGAACCTTAACCTTAATGAACCGAATAAATTGGAGGATACTTCCTGGATCCAACCAGTGAAATATATCGGTGTTTGGTGGGAAATGATCACAGGAAAGAGTTCGTGGGCTTATACAGATGAATTGCCTTCAGTTAAATTAGGAGATACTGATTATACTCAAACTGAACCTAATGGAAAACATGCAGCGAATACGGAGCATGTAAAGCAATATATAGATTTTGCCGCTGAACATGGATTTGATGCGGTTTTAGTTGAAGGTTGGAATGAAGGCTGGGAAGACTGGTTCGGGCAGTCTAAAGATTATGTTTTTGATTTCGTGACCCCTTATCCAGATTTTGATGTGGAAGGAATTCAGAAGTATGCTGAAAGTAAAGGAGTGAAAATGATCATGCATCATGAGACTTCCGGAGCAATCAGAAATTATGAGCGCCACTTAGATACTGCTTATCAATTCATGAACAAATACGGATATCCTGCGGTGAAGAGCGGTTACGTAGGAGATATCATTCCCAGAGGAGAACATCATTACGGGCAGTGGGCTATCAATCACTATCTGTATGCCGTTAAGAAAGCAGCCGATTATAAAGTGATGGTAAATGCTCACGAAGCGGTTCGTCCAACAGGTCTTAGAAGAACCTATCCAAATCTTATTGGAAATGAGTCTGCTCGTGGTACAGAATTTCAGGCATTTGGAGGTTCAAAGCCAAACCATGTGACCATTCTTCCTTTTACAAGATTGATCGGTGGACCAATGGATTATACACCTGGTATTTTTGAAATGGACATTAGCAAACTGAACCCTGATAATAACTCGCACGTAAATAGCACGATTGCAAATCAATTAGCATTATACGTAACGATGTATAGTCCGTTGCAGATGGCAGCAGACCTTCCGGAAAATTATATGAAATTTCCTGATGCCTTTCAGTTCATCAAAGACGTGGCCTTAGACTGGGATAAGAGTATTTATCTTGAAGCTGAACCAGGAGATTATATTACTGTTGCTAGAAAAGCAAAAGGAACTAATGACTGGTTTGTAGGGAATGTAAATGGAAATGACGCCAGAACATCTAATATCAAATTCGATTTTCTTGAAAAAGGGAAGGATTATATAGCAACTATCTATTCAGATGTTGAAGATGCTCATTACAAGACCAATCCTCAAGCTTATGAGATCAGCAAATATAAGGTGAACAGTAGATCAAAGCTTTCACAACTATCTGTACCTGGTGGTGGATACGCCATAAGTATTGAAGAGGCTGAAAACTCTAAGATCAAAGACCTAAAAAAACTTTAAATCAAAGAAAGCGGGAACCTAATAAGTTCCCGTTTTTTTTTTACATCAATCAATTTATGTTTAGAAAATTACTTATTTCATCAATTTTACTTTTATCAATCCAGTCAAACGCTCAAAGATGGGGTGATTTTGAAATTGGTCCCATGGTCAATTTTGAATATACGAGTTTAATAGTATCCAGTGGTCAGAAATCAATCAATAATCAAGGAAGAATTGAGGAAGACTGGAATGCTACGGGTTATGAATCTAATTTCTCAGCAGGTTTATATACCATGTTCTTCATACAGGAAAGAGTAGGGGTTGGTGCTGAATTGTATTACGATAAAACCACATCAACCGATTTTGGGGAGGAGAACTATTATACTTCAGTTACATTTTTACCTTTTGTAAATATAAATTTCATTGAAAGCATTCCGGGATTATATTTTGGAGCTGGAGGAGGGATTTCTTTGATCCAGGACTCACCAGATTATATGGATTTGTTTGAGGAAGAAGAAATTCAGGATATTGCCTTAATTGGTAAACTTTCAGCGACTTATAGGTTTAGAAATATTATTACCATCGAAACTGGTATACATGGAGATGTGCTTGAGGTCGTTAAGGACCGGGTAAAAAGAAATTCCTTCTTTTTGGGAGTTAAGATCCCTTTAAACAGGATTCTGATTGACTATCGTTATTAAAATATCTCCTTAAAAACCCGAATCAATCTATTCACTTCCTGAAGACTATTATAATGAACAAGGCTTACTCGAACTACACCATTCTTTTCTTCAAGGTCTAGCGTCTGGATTAATATTTTGGCATAAAAATCACCGAATCGAATTCCGATTCTATGATCATCAACTTTTTCTACGATCTCGTTGCTTTTAAATTTAGCATGTACAAAAGAAATGGTTGGAACTCGTAAATCTGAATCTGGTTTTGGATTTCCAATGATCTTTATTTCCGGAACACTATTCAGATATTCCAGTAAAAGCGATGCTAGTTTTTCTTCGTGAGAAGAAATAAGCCCAAAAGTTTTATCCAGTTTTTCGGAAAAATCGGCTGCTTTTGAATTAAAATGATGCCTGTAGAGTTCACCATAATATTCAATAATACCGAGGGTACTGTAAGTAAGTTCAAAATTGAAATTTCCGGGTTGTAATTTATATGGAACATCTTTCTTCCCGATAAAATAATGGTTCAGGCTATCTAATTTCACCAGTTTAGAATACTTTCCATACATCACTGCAAGATGAGGTCCGTAAGTTTTATACCAACTGAAAGTGTAAAAATCGGCATCCAATTCCTGCACATCCACTTTTCTATGTGGGGCATAGGCAACACCATCTACACAGATCAAAGCACCAGCTTTGTGAACTTCTTTAGCTATTTTTTTTATCGGGTTTATCGTTCCTAATACATTAGACGCATGAGTTACGGCTACCAATTTTGTTCTGCTGTTCATTAATTTCCGGAGATCTGATAGTTCCAGTTCCAGCGTTTCCTTGTTCACCTTCCAGATCCTGACTTCAATACCTCTGTCTTTGAGGTCCATCCATGGAGAAACATTAGCTTCATGATCTGTATTGGTAACGATCACCTCGTCCCCTTTTTTCCATTGTTTGCTGATAGTTAAACTAAGGATGCGCAGAAGCATGGTTGTAGAAGAACCAATAACAATCTCTTCATCCCTGGATGCGTTTAATAATTCAGAGATCCTGGATGTCGCATATTTCAATTTTTTATCTGCCTCCTGTGAAACTTTATAAGAGGCGCCTAATTGAACATTATGATGTAATAGGTAACCACTGATCCTTTCAGCTACCTTGCTTAATACCTGCGAACCGCCGGCATTATCCATATACGTAAAATCTCTCTCTAAAGCGGGGAATTGCTTCCTTACGAAATCAATATCTATCATTCAGCTAATAAACTTTCATTAAATAATTTCAGAATTCTTCTATACTCATCGGTCCAGCTGCTTGGTTCCACAAAACCATGGTCTTCCACAGGATACAAGGCCATCTCCCAGTCTTCCTTTCCTAATTCTATCAAACGTTGTGAAAGTCTAACCACGTCCTGGAAGTGTACGTTGACATCTACCATCCCGTGCGCGATCAAAAGATCTCCTTCAAGGCCTTCAGCGAAATAAATCGGTGAAGATCTACGGTAAGCTATTGGATCTTTAGAAGGTTCATTTAGAATATTTGAAGTATAGCCATGGTTATAATGTGCCCAATCTGTAACCGATCTTAAGGCGGCACCTGCCTTAAAGGTTTCAGCCTCATTGAACATGGCCATCAAGGTGATGAAACCACCATAACTACCTCCATAAATTCCAACTTTTTCCGGGTCTATATCATGATTTTCTACCAGGTACTTTACACCATCTACCTGATCACTAAGATCCTTTCCGCCCATATGACGATATATTCCCGTTCTCCAATCTCTACCATAACCTGCGCTACCACGGTAATCTATATCGATCACCGTATATCCAAGATCGGTTAAAAGATTATGGAACATATATTCTCTAAAATAACTTGACCACCATTTATGGGCATTCTGTAAATAACCGGCGCCATGCACAAATACAACAGCTGCATCATTTTTAGCCGAATCTTCTGGAACATATAATCTTGCAGGTACCATGGCGCCATCACTGGCCTTGAATTGTATTAATTCTGGTTCTCTCCAGTTGTAAGAAGCGAATTCTTCAGATTGTCCGCTTGTTAGCTGAGTTGGTTCAGCTGTTGCTCCAGTCTTCTTCAAAAACAGTTCTTCAGGATTGTTCATAGAAGAAAAAGTGATCGCCATGTATTGTTCATCTGGAGATAGGCTTACGTCATTCTTACCTACTTTTTCAGTAAGTTTTTCTTTTTTTCCACCCATAAGCGGCATCCTGTAGAAATGTCTTTCGCCAGGATGAACTTCTGAAGAAGTAAAATACCAGTGTTTTTCATCGTTTGAAATCTTAGGGTCAAATACTTCAAATTCTCCCGAAGTAAGCGCCTTTTTCTTTCCGTTAGATGTATTCAGAATGTATAAATGTGAATAACCACTTTCCTCGCTCTGGAAATAGATATGCTTATTATCTGGCAGCCAGCCTAAAGTCTCATAACCATAATAAGTATAACCAATACCGGGACCGGCCAGCCAGGCTTCATCTCGTTGGTGTTCTATAGATTTAATATTACCAGTCTCAAGATCTATGAAAGCGATCCAGCGATCTTTATTATCTGAAGATCTAAGATTCACCACGGCTTTTTCACCATCTTCTGAAAAACGTACCTGAGACGGAATAATATCTCTAGGCTCTTCTTTCCATTCCTTATCCGGATAATCTGCAGTATAGTCTGGTAATTTTGAAATTCCTGGTAGTTCTGAAACATCAATCATAAAGACGGTATCCTTTTCAATGTTATATAGCGCTAGTTCTGCGGTAAACTGCATGTCTCCAACTTTACTACGGGCAGAAATATCCTTGGTGTAACCACTCTCATCCACATAATTTGGCACATTGGTACTTTCTCCACGTTCTCTTTTAATAAGACTGAATGCAGCGTATTTTCCATTTGGAGAAACTTCCAGGTCTCTCAAATCCCGGTCATTCAAATAGAATTTGTAATCCTCTTCTTCTTTAATCGATTCTCTGTAAGCTTTAGAATTTTCTTCTGTTTCCTTACGCTGATTAACGATACCAAGCAGGTCCAGGTTTTCAGATTGTATCCAAGAATCTTTTTCTGAAGGATTTTTCTCAGATTTACTTGATTCTGAACCACTTCTGATATTGGTTAATTGTTGAATGCTGCCGCTTTTGGTATCCAAAACAAAAACATTGTCTTCAGCTTTGAAAGCGATCTTATTATTATCGGCTAAAAATTCGGGATCATTAATATTGAAAGAAAGATCTAAGAGTGTTTTTCTTTTCTTTGAATTCATGTCATAGGTCACAAGATCTCCATTTTCTGAAAATACTTTCATTGATCTTGAATCGTTGAAATCGCCACTGTTCGGAATAAAATCCTGTTGTTCTTTAGCTGTAACCTTCAGGATTTTCTTAGGATCCTGAATATTAATTCGGTACAGGGAATCTGATTCATTCTTTTCAGGATTATATCGAAAATAGATGTTTTCTCCATGTATTCCCCAACGTACTGAACTTGGGAAATTTCCCATCCAGTCTGGATCCTGCATGATCTTTTCAACACTAAGATCTGAGGTTTGGGAAAACGAAATTAGGGTTCCAAGAAGGAAGAAAGTAAGGATATTCAAGCTTTTAAACATAGCTATTCATAAATTTAAGGAGTGCCAATATAGCTATTTTTTACATCCTCTTTAAACCTTACAGGCCAGTAAGTGTCTAAAATCAAAGCTTTTCAAAAAAAAGGCGATATTGTAAAACCAATTTCACAACTAAAAATTCACTTATGATCAAAAAAGTTACCCTTTTCAGTTTTCTGTTCTTTTCATTTTTCCTGGTCTCTGCCCAAACTCAGCAGGAGATGGTGGAGAAAATTGTAAATGAAGCTGAAAATAATTCACAATTAGAGAAAATAGCGCATGAACTTCTGGATGTTGTAGGTCCAAGACTGGTTGGAACTCCTCAAATGAAAAATGCTCATGACTGGGCGGTTAAGAAATATTCTAACTGGGATATCAGCGCAAGAAATGAAGAATGGGGAAAATGGAAAGGATGGGAAAGAGGGATTACCCATATAGATCTTGTTTCTCCGAGAATTCAGAGTCTTGAAGGTAGACAACTTGCCTGGAGTCCATCAACGGGGAAAAAACCTTTAACGGCTGAGGTTGTAATTCTTCCTGAAGCAAAAGATTCATTGGATTTTCTTGAAAAGATCAAGTCGGTAAAAGGAAAATTTGTACTTGTTTCCATGCCTGAGCAAACAGGAAGACCAGATGAGAACTGGGAAGAGTGGGCTACAGAAGAAACTTTTGAAAAAATGAAGTCTGAGCGTGATTCTCTGAATTCACTTTGGGACGAAAAAATGAAAAAAACAGGACATTCCCGACGTGAGCTTCCAAAAGCTCTGGAGAATGCAGGTGCTGCCGGAATCATCAGTTCATACTGGTCTAAAGGTTTTGGCGTGAACAAAGTATTTTCAGCATATACCGAAAAGATTCCTACCATCGATCTTTCTCTTGAAGATTATGGTTTACTGTATCGTCTAGCTGAATATGGTGACAAACCAGAAATCAGAGTTACTGCAGAATCTAAGGAATTAGGTGAAGTGCCAACTTTTAATACCATCGCTGAAATTAAGGGAACAGAAAAACCTGAAGAATATGTGATTCTTTCAGCCCATTTTGATAGCTGGGATGGGGCAACCGGAGCGACTGATAATGGTACCGGTACCATTGTTATGATGGAAACTATGAGAATTCTGAAAAAACTTTATCCTAATCCAAAAAGAACCATTCTGGTTGGACATTGGGGAAGTGAAGAGCAGGGATTAAATGGTTCAAGAGCCTTTGTAAAAGATCATCCTGAGATCGTTGAAAATGTTCAGGCACTTTTTAACCAGGATAATGGTACAGGAAGAGTGGTGAATATTTCAGGAAACGGATTTTTGAATGCCTATGATTACCTCGGAGACTGGTTATACGAAGTACCAGATAATGTAAGCAAGCATATTGAAACTAATTTCCCTGGAACTCCGGGAAGAGGAGGGTCAGATTATGCCTCTTTTGTGGCTGCAGGTGCTCCGGCCTTTAATTTGAGCTCTTTAAGCTGGAATTACTGGAACTATACCTGGCATACCAACCGTGATACTTACGATAAGATCGTTTTTGATGAGGTTAGAAATAACGTGATCTTAACAGCAGTACTTGCATATATGGCCAGTGAAGATCCAGAAACAACTTCTAGAGAGAAAATAAAATTGCCAAAAAGTAAAAGATCTGGTGAGCAAATGTCCTGGCCAGAAGCCAGAGATGCTGAAAGAGCAGGAATGTTAGATGACTAATTTTAGATAATAAATCAAAAAAGCCCGGAAGTTAATTCCGGGCTTTTTTTGTTAACCTTTTAATTCTGATCCTACTGGAACTGAACAATCATGTCCCGGTTCACCATGTGGAGGATTTATTTTTGGAGTTGCACTTTTCAATCTTACAGGAGATGTGGTCATATCCTGAGTTGTGGTTGATGTACTGGCCTTATCCAGAGGCGCGCCAACCGGCAGATCACATCTGTGACCTTCTTCACCATGAGCAGGATTGTATTTGGTATCGCTGCTTTTGGCCATATTAGATTTAATTTCTTCTGAAGATGCCTTCTCAGCTACGGCTTCCTCTTTTTCTGCTGTTTTCTCTTCATTCTTACAGGAATATGTAAGTAGTGCAACGAAGAAAACAAGTATCAGTGATATTTTATTTAATCTTTTCATAATTAATGTATTAGGCTGATAAATATATTTAAATTATTCGATAATCTCCTGAAGTTCTTCTTCAGAGACCGTAAGAATTCCAGATGCCGGAAGTCTAGTTGTCATCTCTTTCCAATTCTCATCTTCAGCAAATACTTTCTGAAATATTGGTTTTGCCTCTTCGAGCCTGCCACTATTGGCAAGGGCAACGGCTTTCCAGTATTTCATTTCCAGGTTTTCAGGGAACATTTTTTCAGCAGCACCGTATTCTTTAAGTGCTTTTTCCATATCTCCGTCTTCCACGGCGAGATCACCCTTATTCATATGTTCATAAGCGCGATTCACCTGCAATAATCTTGACAATTCCTGAATTGGATTTTGATGATCATCTACTCTAAGATCTATTTTTTTCTCTTCCCATTCATTTTCGGTCCTTTCAGGTCCAACCACAACCAGGGCGGCAGATTGTTTACCTCTGATATCACCTCCTACTTCCTGGGCAGCTTTTAAGACTTCAACAACTCTTTCTGCAAGCGGGTAATCTGAATATCTTAGGAAGGCTTCAGCCATTGCAGGAACAACCCTGTCATTTAACATCATATTCGCCTGTACCGAAAAGTTTCTTCCCTGAAGATCTTCAGCAGCTTCCACGCATTTCTCTCCTGTATATCCTGAAACATTTCCGTTAGCATCTAGAAAAGCAACCTGTCTGAAAGCACGTCCGCCATCTTTTTCAATTAGTTGAGTTAAGGCCTGTTCGGCCGAAGTCCCGTTAGCCATCATTTCCAATCCTTCAGGTCCGTAAGCTGGATTAACGAAAGATTGAGTGGCAACTACACCCACGCCAGCTTTCCCCCAGGAAACCAATGAGCCAACCGAAAACCAGTGACTTTGAACACCCACGGCCATTTCGCCGGTTACAGTATCACGGGCAACAATAGAGAAGGTATGGGCAAAAGCATCTTTGGACACGTTCTCAACACTTTGCGAGTTTCCAATGAGCGGGATTAAAAGGCAAAGTAGAAAGTATAATTTCTTCATAGTAATTTCAGTTTTGCCTAAAGATACTAAAAGGGTGCTTATATTAGAAGCTATGATGCAGACTTAGTTGCAACTGACCTTTGCTCAATGTATTTGTGGTTTGCTCCATAAAGCCCAGCTGAAGCTTCAAATTATCCTTGATCGAATAACCCAAGGCTCCATAAAGTCTGTTTCTGTCAAAAATCTCTACAGATCTTCCATCGCCTATACTTCTTTCTCCGTTAATGAAGAGTTCGTTGTAAAATGCCAGATAGATCGCATTTTTGTTGAGGTTAGCCTGGTTTAATGGGATATTTAGGAACAGGTTATATCTATACCTCGTTCTGAAATCCTGTCCATCCACCCATCTTTGTTCATATCTAAACCTATGTTTTAAGTAAAATCTGGTTGATATCTTGTGCGGAAGCAATACTTGCTGATAGATTCTGCTTTCGGCTGAAGTTTCATTTGAATCTCCGAACTCTCCTGTTGTAATATGAGCATAACCTAAGGTGAGCTTAATATTAGAGTTAGGGCTATAGGTTGCACCGCCTCTGAGTAATAATTGTTCCAGATCCCCTATAAGATCCCAGTTTCTGTATTGAATATCACCTTCAAGGCCAAATTTGGATTCTTTGAAATTGACATCCCAGAAATACATATACCAGGCGCCTAATTTGTCTTCATTAACCTGTGCACTGGCGTTTATACTAAGAACTAATAATAAAATAAGAAAGCTAATATACTTTTTCACGGGATGTTTTTTAGCAAATATAAACTTGACAAGCCAGATACTCAAACCATCAATTTTTCAACTGTAACTTATAAATTTTATAAGACTGATAATTTATTTCTCCCGAAACTTTATTTTTGCTTTCCATGGCCTCATAGTTCAATGGATAGAATAGAAGTTTCCTAAACTTTAGATCCAGGTTCGATTCCTGGTGAGGCTACAACTTAATTAATATAATGCCCTTTCTATAAGGTTTTAGAGAGGGTATTTATTGATTTGTGCCGACGGGGTGCCGACAATATCAAAATTTAGAGACAATTGATCTTAAAATTATCTTTTTATACTCATTTGTATTAACTAGTTTTTAAAATAGAATAGAACCTAAGTTTAGTTATTATTAATAATATTCATTAATTTGTATACTAATTGATGATACTGGAAATGTCCAATTTATATTTAAAATATTCAAATCACTATACTGAAACAGAAAGGAAGTATGCCCCGGATAAAATTTTCTGGGAAGGGGATTTTAATTTGCTAACTTCCGGAACTAGAGTTTCCGTAGTTGGATCTAGGAAAGTTTCTGATAAGGGAAAAATAAGAACTCAAATCATTACGGAGACATTGGTTAGTGAAGGATACATTGTTGTTAGTGGTCTTGCTCATGGAGTAGATACAATTGCACATCAAACAGCCATTGCAAACCAAGGTAAGACTATAGCTGTATTAGGTACCCCCTTAGATAAAGTCTATCCAAAAGAAAATGATCAACTTTTAGAAAATATTAAAAAGAATCATTTGGCAGTATCACAGTTCCCAATTAACTATCCAGTAACACCAAAAAATTTTCCAATCCGAAATAGAACAATGGCATTGATTTCAGATGCTACAATTATTATTGAAGCTACAGATAAGAGTGGAACTAGGCATCAGGCCTGGGAAGCTTTAAGATTAGGTAGACAGGTATTTTTGATGGAAAATATTGTAAAGAATTCGGAAATTTCATGGGTTTCTAAAATGATCCATTATGGAGCTCAAGTTTTAACAAGAGATAATGTAATTGAATCTCTTAACGAAATTCCTCAGGTTACTCAGAGATCAGAATATGCGTTTTGAATTTGAGTGTGGTGTTTTATTGAATTATTCACCTAGAGGAACCTCAGACAGAGCAAAAAATTCCAGAATCCTTAAGGGGCGTTTAAAGAATGCAAATCCAAAAACAATTAATGATGTATGCAGAGTATTGAATAACAATGAAAATTCTGAGGTTTTGAGAATTTTTTTTGAAAACAATCAATGCTTAGTACCTGTTCCAAGAAGTGCTCCTTTACTAAGAAATGCTTTGTGGCCAACTTTGAGAATTGCTGAATTATTTGTTCAAAACGGTATTGGTTCATCAGTTTCTACAATGGTTAATAGAATTGATCCAGTACCGAAATCAAGTCAATTTTACAGTGCAGAGGATCGGCCAACTATTTCGACTCATTTGAGAAGCTTAAGAGTAAATCCCCCTCCTCCTGATACGAACAATTTTATTTTGATTGATGATATTTTGACTTTAGGCAGGACTACTACCGCTTGTGCCCTTAAAATTAAAGAAATACTACCAAACGCAAATATTAAAATATTCTCTTTAATGAGGACTATTGGCAGGCAGGATGATATCGATTTGCTGTTAAACCCCAGAACGGATTATATTTATTATAACTCAGAGACTGGAAAGTCATGGATACCTAATTTAGATGTTTAATCCATATTTTTATTGCTCTCCGGTGTTAGAAATAACGTAATTATTAGAATTAGATAACTATTTACTGGACAGTTGAATAATAGATCGCTTTAAACTCAAAAAATAAATTAGATTTCTATTACAAAATGATAAAACGGCCTTTTAATTTTAGGAATGTACCTCTTTTCTTAATAATAATTTTTTTGATAGGATCAATCGTTAGTTATGGGTTATTTCAGGATGATTTAGCATTATGGGCATATGGAAATTCTCAAAGCAGAAACGGAGAATTACTAAAAGATTTTCTAAGCGTTTTAGGTGGACTTTTTATTCTTTCCGGTCTTTATATATCCTACATTAGAGCAAGAGATTTTGAAAAAAGCGTTAGAAATCAAGATGAACAAATAAAAAATCAGACAACCGAAATAAAACTAAATAGAGAAGCTTTAATTAATGATCAGTTTAAAAATGCAGTTCAGCATTTAGGTAGCGATAAAGAACCAATTGTTTTAGGAGGTATTGCCGAATTACACACATTAGCAAAAAATAATGAAAATCTTTCGGAGTTAATTTGTGATATACTATGTAGTTTTATCAGATCTGCAGCGGAGCAAAGTATTGATATTGAAAATATAAACTATACATTAGTTACCAAAGTCATAGATACCGTTTTTCATTCTCCAATATTTAACGGTTTTCAAAAGAATATTCAAAACTGTAATCTTTCGGGGCTTGAATTAAAGGAATGTCATGTTGAAAATATAAGCTTTAAAGACTGTATTTTATTCAAAACCGTAGATTCTGTTTCTTTTACAGAATGTAATTTTGAAAATTCTATAATTCAAAGAGGTACATATAGTTTCGTACAATTTCATAATTCTTCTTTAGATGGAATTGCATGCATGCTATCCAGTTTTTACCAAGTTGAATTTGGTGGCGCTGAGGACTCTAATTTTTTAAATTGTAAATTTTCTTTCTGTAAATTCAAAGGTTATATATCTAGATCTTGGTTATTGTTTTGTTATTTTGAGAACTGTGATTTCCATCCAGACTATAGTAGTTCCTACTCATTTGTTGAAAAGATAAATTTCAGTGGCAGTCAATTTTTCCAAGTTGTTTTTAACTATAGAAAAATGGAGCTTTGTCAATTTGAAATTTGCGATTTTGAAAACGTAATTTTTGAAAAATATATAGGAAGATCAAGCTTTAGAGGATCAATAAAAAGTGCTAAACGGTTTACGTACTTTAATGAAAATAAAATTTTAAGTAGAATCAATAAAGTCACTAATTTAGATGGAATTGAATTCAAAGATTTTAGCCATTCTGGTTTGGATAAAGCTCAATTTGATATTGAGAACGCTAGAATTTTAGCAAGAAATTTTAATGATTTAATTGAATTTTACGGATTCGGACTTAAAAAAATTAAAGACACAATGCTTACAATGAAATAATTGATATTTCAAAGCAAAAGAAATCTACGAAGATCTCCTGATCAAATAAATTTGTAAATGAATTACTATTTCATAACTCCCGACTTAAACTTGAACGTTGTTAGTGTTTCAGACCAAATAAGAATTACGAGTGATTATAGAATAGAAGATTCTAAATTTATTGACAATTTTTATTTTGAGGAGGTTTGCAAGCCGAAATTAGCTAATGCAGTTCTAGAGCATAGGGCTAAATTGACCGATTATATTGATATATCTGCAAGTGGATTCAGTCATCGATTATTAATAAGTGATAAACTAAAAAATATATTATCAAATAGCATAAAGGAACGCTTCCAATTTTTTAGAAATAAAGTTTATCAAAATAACCAGGGTTATGATTTCTGGCTAGTACATCCAATAAGTGATGGGCTTAATTGGATTAATTTTTCCAAAAGTGAATTAGTTCTCAGAAAAAGAAAAAGGCAAGGTGGAACGGTATTAGTAAATTACCCTAAGATAAATAGTGCTGAAAAATTCCTGAATGAAGTCATGAGGCTAAAAACTGAAAAAAAGCGATTGATGTTGAATAAGGTTCATATTCTTGATGGAAGAATTGATTTTTTCTGTTTGCGTTATGTAGTTGGAGGAGTGAAATATATAGTATCTGAAAAAATTAAAAGTGAAATAGAATATCAAAAGATTACAGGTCTGAAATTTGAAATAATTTAAAAAAAGCAAAATTTTAACCGAAAATCCGCAATTTGCCAGCTTCTCGAAAAGGATTAAAATTTGAACTAATTTTATCTCTTAATATCCGGATAAAGAGACCCCGAATGTTCATGATCTGGAGCATTAAGGCCGAGCTAAAATAAGAGCTTGTGAGATCCTTTCTAAATTCCTGCTGAGGTTTTCCGGTGGCAGATTAGATCCTGCCATGGTTCCCGGTGGCATTTATCCAGGTGAAGTGATCCCGGTTGTTAAAAGAAAAATGTGGTAATGCTCTTTTTGCTTTCTAATCATTCGAGATTTTAAAAATCCTTCTTTCTCTAGTGCACTAATCCATAAATAAACAGCTTTCTTATTAACTCCGAATAATTCCGGAAACTCATCATAATGAAAAATAGCCTTGTTTTCTTCGTTTGCTCTACTGGCAATTTCTCCAAAGAGTATTTTGGCATTAGGCGGTAATCCATTACAATATCTTACTTGAATTGGAATAAATAGAAAATCCTTAGATATAGAATTCATTTGATCTATACTTTAAATTAGCCCCTATTTTAAAGGGGCCATGTTTTTAACTTAATCTGGATTGGTGTTTTCTAGCACTGTCTATTTGTGCCACCAGGTCACGATTTCTAATCTTAAATTCACCGTATACTTGAACATTCCCACCACTGGAAACATCCGCTATCATGCCTTTTAGTTTATCTAATGGAGCTATAACTTCCGGATTGGATCTTGCTCCTGAATATTCACCAACTAGAGCATTAGTAGGGGTATAGACAATACCACCATTAGCAAAAGCACGAGGGCGACTACCACCACCACTTGCCGGTGCTGATTTCAATAAAGCACCAACCACACCAGATAAAGCGATTAACGTTGCACCCGCTGCAATTGCACCAACTCCAGATGCAAATAAATTTTTGAAAGCTTCTGACGCAACCCCTGCGGCAATCATTGCTTGGCCTAAACCTTTCATGAAATCTGAAACGACACTCATAAGACCAGATAATGCATCTCTCGCTGTAGCCTGTCCTGTAAAAATATTCCCTACAAATTCTCCAAAAAATTGTGCGGTATTTGCCGCTAATCCTTGAAGTGCCCCGTTAACTTCACTGGTTACATCAATTAAATCAGTTCTAAAATTTTGAAACTGAGTTTTTATCAATTCAATTTTATTAGGTAGATCAGCAGCCAATCCATCAAGTGGGTTTGAAATTGAAACATCTCCAGCTTGAACACCTGCATCTATAGTTGTAATCTGGGCACGGCCGCCACCGATTCCATTTTGCCCTGCGGACACCGCATTGTAAACTGCTTGCTGAATTGCGGTAGTATCTATATTTTCTTTGGTAAAGGTTAATTTCTTGCGAAGGGTCACTGAATCAATAGCATCGTTCACATTGTTTTTCATCTGTGAAGAAAACCTATCGATATCCCCGCTTAGATCATCTATAAGACCCCTGAAGTTTTCAGCAGCAAACTTGCCTTGCTCCTGTAATATTTTAGGAATTGAACGAAATTCACCAGTTAAAACCGCTTTAAAGGCTTTACCTAAATTCTCTACAGAACCAAGAATGAATTCAATCCCGTTAGTGAAGCCGGTCACAATAAAATCAACAACCAGTTTAACCGTATTATAAAGATTTTTAAATACAAGAATGATAGATTCCGCACCGGCACGAAAAACAATACTTTCATTGTATAGATCTATAAAGTAATTGCGAACCTCGAAAAGTGTTTCTTTTATAGGTTCCCAATTTTTCGCAATCACCACTGCTATTCCGGCAAGCGCAGCGATCACAAAACCTATTGGACCGGTTAATGCGGTAAACCCGGCTGCCATAGCCGGAATGATATTCGCCACCAGGATTCCCATAGTAGCCAAAACAGGCCCTAAAGCAGCGGCAAGACCTGCAACTACTACAATCGTTTTTTTAACGGCAGGATCAAGACTTGAAAACCAATTGATAAGTTCACCCAACTTACCAGCCAGTTTCGTTACGTAAGGCAGTAATATTTCCCCAAACTGCACCGCTACATCTTCAATCCTTGCCTTTAGTAACCTCATTTGATTCGCAAATCCCTCGTTAGTTCTTGCATAGTCACCAATGGCATTCTTAGACTGCTCCTGTGCCAACTGAAGGGTTGCAAATGCCTTTGACTGCCTTTCGGTTTCAAAGGTTAGACCAGCCTGAGTATTTTGTAACACGCGGGCTTTCACATCAGATTCCAGGATCGAGATCCCAAGAGATTTCACGCTTTCACGTTCGCCAAGTAAAGCCTTGGTTAATGCCTGGGAAGCACCTTCGGCACCACCAGAAAAGTTAGTGAACGATGCCAGGTCTACCGCCAGCTTATTTACTTCGGTAGAAAGATCCAGGGCAGATTGTTGTGAAAAGCCGAAACCGGTTAAAAGGTCACCGGTATCTGAAAGTAATTGCTGGGAAGCTTTAGAACTTAAGCCATAACTATTCCGTAATTCTGTAGCTGCTTTAGAAGCCGCTTCAGAGATATCACGAAAGACCGTATTAAATTTTGAAGATGTTTCTTCTGCATCACTCGCCGCCTTTACAGAGGCAGCTCCCAAGCCTAAAATAGGTAAGGTAACACCAAGAGTAAGTCCGGAACCTACAGACTGCATCTGTTGCCCGAACTTAGACATTTGACGCTGCGCATTTTGTAAGGAGCTGCTAAAGCTCTTTAAATCAGCTGAAAATCTTATTGATATATTTGCAAAACTAGACATGTGTTTCTTTTCAAGTTACTTATAATCAATTATTTATATTTATTTATTTGTATTATTTATAAACATTTTTATTAAAAACTAATCCATATTATCAAGTACTATAATCTTGTTTAAATGAGCATCTACGGTAGATTTTGAAAAAATAAAATGTTTGTAAGGGGATAACAAAATGAATGTTATCATTTTGCTTTCGGTATTCAGAATTTTACAATTCTCAGGTATTTCTAAGATTTTATTTTTTTGGATTTAATAAATTATCAAGGTTAGATTCTAATTCTGAATATTCATCTTTATTCAGAGGAAAAGATTTATAACTGGTTATATAGAAGCCTGGTAATACGATTTCACCCTCATATACATAGTTTTTTTCGTCGTAAACTTGTAATATGTAGATGTACAAAATATCAGTTTTGTTGCCTTCTATTAAACCGCCATTGGAAGCGTCAATAATTCTTACTTGACTATACACCTTAGCTAGATCCCGAACGCTGAATAAGTATTTCGATTTGAATAAATCATTATCAATTATTCTTCTACCAATGTTATTCTTTTCGACAAAATTTAGAAATTCTTCATTATGATCAAGTTGTCTCATTATTTTTTTGAATTTATTACCGTTACTTCTTAACCCCCCCCCTTAAAAAAATTACTCCGAGTATAATTTCGCTTAAGTGGCGATGTACACGAAGAAAAGGCTGAGGTGTTTTGACCCCTATGGCCCCTAACTAATGATTCTTCTATAAGCAGGTTGATTAATTATTTCAGGTTCATTCTGGTTATTATAATTTTCATTTTCTATCCAGGAAATAATATATTTTTCAAAGTCTTTTATACTCGGTTTATCTTTGAAGGATTTTAAATTGAATTTCCGAATAAGGTTACTCCAGTTATTCACTGTATTCTCTTTCTTCAACTCATCTATCTTTTCCGAATATTTAGATTTTAAAAAATCAAAATGAGAGAGAGCCTCTCTCTTATCATTGGTTTTATTATCTATAGTATTATAATTGTCCGGCCGTTCATCCGGGGGTCTCCCTTCTGTTCGTCCGGGGGTCTCCCGGCCATTCATCCCGGGGTACCCTTCCATTCGTCCGGGGGTTCCAACCTTTAAACCTTTATTAGTGAAACGCCAATAAGTTTTGCTATTATCTTGTCGATCAACAAAGAGTTTTATTAAACCTGGTATTATTAATTTCTTTTTAATTCTCCTACTTAGGCCGTCTACCGTGTTTATATCCAGTGCTGGTAACTCATTAATTATTTTTCCATAAGCCACCCAGAAATAGTCTTCACCTTTATATTTCCTAGTTTCAACTTGTTCCCAGTTAGAGAGGTGGTATAATTGCTGAAGTATGATTGCATCCTTAATTGATAATTGAAACTTTTCAGGAATCGAATTGTTATATTTCACCAATGCCAGTTGGTTAAACGTTACATTGTAGCGCATAAATCATTATCTTTGGGGTGTATTTAAATGCAATGTTTAGATACATCATTTGAACAATAAAGCCAGGCTTCTATTTAGATCCTGGCTTTTTTCTTAACAGGAATTCGTGTTTTTCTAAAAGGAGCCGAAAAACAAAAGGGTTGTGAGTATAGAATTCAGGAAAAATATCTATTACCAAAATTTTTTCGTTAGAGGCAAGCTCACAAAACATGAGGGTTCCCGGCTCTGGGCTTTTTCTTTCTTTGGCTAGAAGGTTGCCTTCAAATATGTTTATTAAATGAGTTTCCAATAATTCAGAAACACGGCTTCCAAATCTCCAATTTGCCGGATCTTCTACACAAAAGCTTAATTCACGTTTATTCCTTGGCTTTTGAAGTGTTACCCGTTCTGGTAGGAGTGATTTATGTATGTTATTATTAACCTTTTCAAATATTGAGATATTACTATTACGTCCCTTTGATTTCTGGTAGATATGCCTGTGAAATTTAATGCCGTTTGTCTCCATTATTCGCCGGGATTAGAGTTGTATAAATCTTTGACAATCTGTTTTCGGCTATAATAAACACGGCCTCCTTTAGTGAGTGGTTGAAGTATTCCTTTTTTTACCCATTGGTGCAAGGTTCCATAGGATATACTTAATAATTCGCATACCTCCTGCCGAGTTAAAAACTCTTCAGGTTCTTTTGGTTGAAAATTCTTTTTAAAATCCTCCAGGCGTTTATCCAATCCTTCAAAAATGATTCTGGTTAATTCATCTGGAGTTGTTTCGTGAAGTTGTGTTACGTTTCCCATTTTTACAGTATTTCATATTAACACTGTAAAAGTATAGGTGAGATTACGGTGATTTGTCGGGAGTATCGGGGAAAAATACGGGGAATAATTATTTTAAACTTTGTAGTCTAGTAATTCATTTATTATTAGTTCAATTTCCTTATGTCGAGTATTATTCTCTTCAAATGAATCTAGTCCTGAATGCTTCTTGTCAATTTTTAATTTGTAGAAGTGAGAGAAATTTTCATTCCAATATTCAGCAAATAATTTTTGGTTTTGCTTTTTCATGTCACCTCTAAATACTTGGTATAATACACTAGCAAATACCCTGTTAACCTGGTAATTTTCTGAGTATTCGTTAATACAATATTCAATTAAATTTGAATAGTGAACATCTTTAAAAATTGGGTGTGGTGTTTTATTAGAATGTGTAGAAAACTCCAGCTGGTTATCCTTTTTCGAAAATTCCTTTCCGTCAATAGCTTGCTCAAACTCTTTAATAATTTGAAGCTCTAAACAATAATTTAAAATACAAGTTGCCTGGTGGAAACTTTTGTATGCAAAAGATTTTAACTTGTCATTCTCATTTTGAAATACTCCGAATTCAGTAGTTTCTAAATTAACTCCGCAAGTTTCTATTACCTCGTCAAATTCGGATTTAACTATTTCAAATTTTCCATTTTTATAAGAAACCCCTTTTGCCTGCAAATAATTAAAATGTCCGTCACCTCGAAAATCAATTTTTAGATTATCTAAAACTTCCAGTTTATCCCGGTCATTTCCAAATTTAAAATTTGAATGATTGGTGATTGTTTTTATTGTCTCATTCAAGGTAGCTTGTAGAGATTTATTCACATATGAATAAAACTCATTGTAAAGAGTTTCGTTTAATTTCATTTGAACAGGATTGGCGCAAATTATACAGGCTGTATCTCACAAGTCTAATCGCTATGTTTTTAGAGATTTTATCTCTACTCTTAATGCTTTACGTATTTCAGCTCTTTCAGCCAGCGAGTATTGATCCCTATAGACTTTATATAATCTTAATTTTTCAAGTATTTCTTGCATTGATTATCAGTTTATAGTTTAGGTATAAATACCGGCGTCTCAATCTCGATGTTAAGACTATTGGCCAATTCAAAGGCTTGTTTCATTTCTTCGCGAGATTGAGAAACCTCAGCTTCTAGTTTTTGGATAATTGAATTCATAATTATTTAATTAATTAGCGATTTTCATTTTAGTTTTCTTTTCCTGCTTTGATTTGATCATTTTCCAATATTGCGCCAAAACATCAGCATTATCTTTCGGGGCTTTGCCTATATAGTTGAGAAACATTTTTTCTGTTTTATGGCCAGTTGCGCTCATTATTACTGGAGTGGGTAATTTCCCGTAATGATTAGTTGCAAAGGATCTACGACATATATGGGTGCTAACCAGATCACTTTTTTTGTATTCCCCAGCCTTTTTTCTCCAAATGTTTTTGCCTTCTTTTGTCTCACCTATTTTTTCCCTTTTCTTACCTGGGATCATTTCATTAATTCCAGCTTTAGAGCAAACCTTTTTGATATAATCATTAAATTTCTGAGAGCTAATTTTACGCGGGAATTCCCCTTTATATTTTTCGAGAGTTTCTGAAACTTGCCAATGTAGTGGCATAACAATTTTTTGCTCGGTTTTTTTCGCGGTGTATTCTATGTATTCTCCTTTAATATTGTTTTTAGTTAATGTGAGAAGGTCACTAACTCTAGCTCCAATCCAGACGCCAATAATTAGCCAATCCCTAGCATTATCCAGGTATGAGTTTTTTGATAGATCCTTTTCATAAATTTTGTTTATCTCATCTTCATTCAGAACTATAAAATTGTTTTTTTCCCTAGTGGCTCTAAAATTTCCGTTTAAAATCGAATCATTGATTTTTATATTATGGGTCCTGTAAGCATCTAGGCAAATAGTTTTAATGATTGTTAGGTATTTTCCTATGCTGTTATAATTAAGGTGGTGCTTATCTTTAAGATAGGCTATAAATTCCCTGTGAAATTCCATATTAACTTGAGAGATCAAATAACGCTTACCCTTATATTTTTCAAAATCCTTTAATTTTCTAATGTTGGTTTCGTATTTCTGTAAGGTCGCCTTACTTACTCCAGTGGTTCCGTTCTTTTGAATCTTGTTAGGAAGGTTGGCAAGGTGGTAAGTTGCAAAATCAATTAAAAGCTGGGTATTTAGGTTTTTATCTTGTTTATAGAAGCGAATTATAACATTCTTAAGCCAATCAGAATTGATTAATATTCCCTGCTCAAAATCCGTGCGGTAGCATTTCAGAATTTCGGCTCTTAATTCAGTTAGATTGTTTTCGAGTTTCAACCGATCATCAAAGGTGGCATTTCTTTTAATAGTTCCGGCTTTTCGGTTCCAGTGTACCGGATCTATAGGTTTATAGGTGGTATGCTTAAAATCTATTTTTCGACCTGCAACAAATCTTAGGTGAATGGAAGCCGGGTTGGCTTTCCCTTTAATAAAGAACTTAACGGTAGGCATATTATTTTCATTTGAACAATATAAAGATATAAAAATTAACATTCGTGCCGACAGGGTGCCGACATTTTTTAAATTTATATGTATTTCAATATACCTTAATGAACTTTTCTAAAACTTTGAAATATCTATAGATAGTGAGTGTTTCCAATAGATAATAGCTGAAATAAGGCTTTCTAAGAGTTTATAAAATTCAATAGGTTGCGTTCCTGGTGAGGCTACAAGATCCCTTTCAGAAATGGAAGGGTTTTTTTCTTCTCAAATGTTAAATTGTTAATAGTTTGGTTGATAAGTATTTACAAAAGTTAAAAACTTCAGCCAATTCTATATGTAACTTGTAATTGCCCCTACCAAGACCCTACAGAGAATAGATATTTATCTATAAAAAGTTATTGCCCTAAATCATTTTATATGAAGACTCTGTTGTACCGCGCAGGAATATTTGACGGGGACGAACTGGATTTTCCGGTTCTCTTTCTCAGTTATTTATGCAAAGCCCTAATGATCATTGCGATTGGATTTCTAGTATTTTTATTAACCTCCAGAACTTATTCAGGTTCTACCACGATTGTGGATAATGAGATCAATACTGCTCAAAAAGTAACGGCAAACCCGCCCTCTCCATTTTAGAGAATTTAGGTTTACCGTTTAATTATTGCAGAGAATAAATGTTTTGTGATGAATTTTAGTCTGTATTATTTTCAAGATCCTTGATCACTTCTAACCCATTCGTGTTGTTTGGATCGATTTGAACTGATTTTTTATAATTCTCTAAAGCCAATTTTTTATTCCCATTTTTAAGATAAGCCTCGCCCAGACTATCATAAACATTACCAGATTTGGGATAGGCCTTTACATTCAATTTAAATACTTCAATGGCAGCTTCATTTTTTCCTGAACGAAGGAGCTGATAACCTAAAGAATTCATTTCTCCTTCATTAAAATTGTAAGTTTCGTCATCTTTGAATTTATTATAAAATTCAAGTCCTGATTCCATTCCATTTTCAGAAATCTCCTTCAGAAGTGCCATAACTCCTGATTTTCGAGGCATCTGGTATTCATTTCCATAGATGATATTACTAATAGCAGTGGTCATTTCATTTAAAGATTTTCCTCCGGTATTGTTTAGAAGGATGATAAGGTTATCGTCTTCAGGGATTCTGGTGATAAGGGTATTAAATCCATTTATACCACCACCGTGACCTGTAATGTTTACTGTATCTTTTCCGAAATTCTGCTGTCCTACATACCATCCATATCCGGCTCCTTGCAATGGCCCCAAAGCTTTATGCATCGTGAACATCAATTTCTTGCTTTCTTCACTAAGAATTTTATTAGACTTTAAAGCCCTGTCCCATTTGTATAGATCTTCAACGGTAGAATATAATGAACCGGCAGAATATGGTATACTCATATCTAAATAAGGCGAATTGATGAATTCTGTACCTCTTTGCTCGTAACCTGTGGCTCTGTTCTTTATGATCTCGTCATGATGGTCAAAGCCCGTATCGTTCATTTTTAAAGGATCAAAAATTCTTTCTTTCAGATTCTCTTCATAAGACTTCCCTGTAACCTCTTCAATAATAACCCCGAGCAGAAAATATCCGGAATTACTATACTCAAATTTTTCACCCGGATTGAACACTAGGCTGGAATCTGCAAAGACTTTTACAAATTCTTTAGGCGTATATGGATTTCGGCTTTGATTCTGAAAGAAGCCTGGGAAAGAGGTGTAATTTGGAATTCCTGAAGTATGGGTAAGTAGATGGTGTATGCTAATTTTATCCCCGGTTTCTTTCGGGTAATCCTTAAGATAGGTTGTAACAGGTTTATCAAGATCCAGTTTCCCTTCATCTACCAGCTGCATGATGAGCATGGAGGTAAATTGTTTGGTAATTGAACCAAGACGATGTTTTGTTTCTGGCGAATTCGGGATATTCCATTCCATATTTGCCATTCCGTAGCCTTTTTTCAAAATGACTTCGCCATCTTCAGCTACTAATACAGATCCGTTAAACTGCAGGTAATCTGTATACTTATTCATTAATTCGTCAATTTTTTCTGCCTTACTTGATGTTTGCGCAAAGGCAATAAATAGGAAGGATGGTAAGATTAATAGCAGGTAGAATGTCCTGAAACTTGTTGATGCTAGTTTTTTCATATTGATTGATCTTTAGTTATATAAATAAGACGATAAAATCTCGGGGTGGTTACATTTAATTGAAAAGCTCATAGAAACTATTGAAATATGGCAATTATTCGCAATCGAAATTTTGGTGATACAAGTCTAGTCTTAGCAAAGGCTTTATTATTTTAGAAATATGAAACAGAAGCTTAAAACATTGATTTTTGATGTTAACGAAACATTGCTGGATCTTGAACCTTTAAAAACTAGCATTAATAATGTATTCGGAAGATCGTACGCAGCAGATATCTGGTTTTCTCAGTTTTTACATTATTCCCTGGTTGAAAGTATGACCAATACCTATCATGATTTCAGCGAGATCGCTGCAGCTGTTTTAAAAATGAATGCAGAGAATTATAAAATGGATCTTTCTAAAGAAAAGATTTCAGAAATTCTTAGCCCTATTGGTCAGCTTAAAGCATATCCTGATGTGAAGCCAGGTTTGAGTGTTCTAAAGGAAAATGGTTTTCAGCTTGTAGCTTTTAGTAATGGAAAAACTTCAGTCTTAAATGATCAAATTAAGAATTCATGTTTAGTAGATTTTTTCGATCTCGTTCTAAGTGTTGATGCCGTTAAAAAATATAAACCTCATCCCGAAACTTATCATTTCGCGCTAAAGCAATCAAATTCAGAAGCAAGCAGCAGCATGATGGTAGCCGCGCATGGATGGGATGTAACCGGAGCGATGAGAGCTGGCTTAAAAACTGCCTTTATTCAAAGACCTGGAAAATCGGTTTTTCCACTTTCAGATAAACCGGATGTTCAAACTACAGGTATAGATAGTCTCGCGGAATTACTATTGAAATAAAAAACCGCACTATTAAAAACAGTGCGGTTTTGAATTAAATTTTATTCGACAGGATTAAAAATCGAAATTAAAGGTGAAGTTTATTCGACCACCTTCATCTCCAACATAATATCCAATATTACCAGTAAACGCCTTAAAAGCATTGATGAAAATAGATCCACCGTAATCTGTGTGCCATTCGTTACTGTTATCATCATCAACCCAGACTCTACCGTAATCAAAACCAACACTAGCTCCCATTCTAATTGGTACGAAATTGGTTCTGAACTGAGTTACTCCACTTCTAATATCAATGTTCTGATAGAAGGCATACTTACCATTAAAACGTTCGTTCCTGTAACCTCTTAAACTGTTCTGGTTTCCACCTCCAAGCGTAGCAGCATGATAGAATTCATAATTATCCCCAAGTATCGCTTCACCACCAATTTTAGTAGCGATAGCAGCGAATCCACTTTCATGTAAAGGATAATTCAATGCAAGCATTGGTCTTACGTAAGCAAATTTATTATCGTATTCATCGATATTTGTCTTATAACCTGCAGTTAAATCAAGCTCAATACCTCTCGATGGAAATGCTACTCTGTCTTTATTGAAATAGTTATAGTTTATTTCACCACCAGCATATGCCTGACTTTCAAAAACATCATTTGCCTCGTTGAAAGTCTCTCCAATAAATCTATTTCCATCGTAAGCTACTTCCATTTTTTCTATCATAGGTTTGATATAAAAACTAACCAGCTCATTCTTTCTGTAGATCAAAGATGGCGCAAATCTCCATTGTTCAATTCTAACACGGTTATAATCTCTGGAAACATCATCCTGATCATATTCTGTATCATTTCCTGTTCCGAAGTAATTGATCACAAAATTGGGACTGGAATGATATGCCTCGATCCCAAGATTCCAATTCAGGAAAATATGAGCGAATTCTCCATTATAACCAATATCGTAACCTTGAGTTGCGAAGTAATAGTTCGCAAATACATTGTGTTGTGCGGTAAACGGATTTCTTACCAGACCTTTGATGGTGTAAGTATTATTAACCCCTAAACTGAAGCCCTGATCTGAATTAAAATCAGCATTCGGGAAGAAAGTAAATTGTCTTATTTTCTTTTTGTTAGGATCGTAATTATTGATGTCATAAGAATCGGTTAGCATTTTTCTTGCTCCCGGAGTCTTGATCGTGTTGTCTTTGCTCTTATAATCGAATAATTTAGCTCTGCTTTTATTCTGAAAGTCATAAGTATCATTTTCTTCACCACCCATAATTTTCAGTGGCACCAGATTAGATCCTTTACCTACGATTTTAAATTCATCATCACCATCAAGACCATAGATCCAGACTTCTCTGGTCATATCTGAATTATAGGTTTTTTCAGCGATCAATTCCTCGTCTTCAGTCATTAACTGAACTGTTGTTAAACCGTCTGGTTTACGAGTAATAAGGAATTTGTCATCTTCTTCTGTTCCGGTGAACATATCAAATTCAGCAAGATGCTCGTAATATTCCTGCGCGATCTTTTCAAGATTTCCTCGACGGGCTTTTAAAGTTTCCTTGATCTCAGCTACGTATGGATCCTGAACAAGGCCTTCAGGTAATACATCAAATGCTTCCTGAATAACCTCGTCTGTAATATTATTCTGAATATATTTTACCTGCTCTTCCCAGTCCTGCCATTGAGCATTTCTGATGAAGGCCTTATCTAGAGGATAACCGGCGATATTAAACCACTTAGGTCTTTTAACCATTGGGCTGTATTCTTCCATCGCTCTAAAGGCAGGGAAGCCTACTCTTAGAAGAGCAAGGGCAAATCCGTCTGTTTTAGGGAATACCTGGTCACGGTCTTTAGCGATTGGAAGGTATTTTTTCTTTCCGTTCTCATCTTCAAACTCAGCCCATTCATACTGACCTTCGTGTCTATCCCAGTCACCAAGAAGCATATCCAGAAGCCTTGCTCTAATGAACATGCTTTCATCTACATAAACGTCTTTGGTTTCTCTTAATTCTAAAAGAAGGTCTGATGTATTCACTATATCTTCAGCACCGCCAAAGAATTCAAGGTCTTTGTTTTCACCGCCAATGTGAGCTTCGAACATATAAAGTTCATCTCCATATTCTTCATTATAAACTCCAAGCGCTTCCTGCTTCGGAACATAATACAAGTCTGAATTCGGGTGAAAAATATCCAGTTCATCCATAAATCTTCCCGCAGGAAAAGTCCCATATGGAAATGCAGTAGTATAAAAATCCTGAACATAACGTTCAGCAACCGTATTCTCTAAATATTCTTCAACGTAATGGGTAGTAACTACGGTACTTTGCAGAAACTGTAAAGCACTTTTCTTAAGTGCTCTCATAGTATATTCGTGATCGTTTTCATCTACAAATCCTAAAGATCGAGATTGGTGACCACCACCAGCTCCAAGTACTTTCAGGTCTCCTGGAAGTGTATCTAAATATAATACCGGGAATTCAAACTTTTTGCTGTAAAGGGGACGATAATGTTCACCCCAAATCGCTTTGAAAAGGCCGTCCTTATCGGTTTCTTCCTCTGTGTAAACAGATGCCATTTTGGTGCTTCCAAGTTTTGTATTAGGCCACTCTACCTCCGATAACGTTGGTCTTTCACGAGAGATCTGCTTATTGAATATTTCTTCGGTGCCAGATTCCAGAACTTTAAAAAATTCAACATTAGAACTTCCGTTTTTAAATAGATTCAATTTTGCATAACCTAAATTATAAGCTGCGAAATCCCCGTTATCCTTTTCCGGTTTTGCCTTTTTTGGATCTTCTGTAATTCCGGCTATAATCTGTTCTACATCATCATCCTGAACATACTGTAGGTTCTGATCTTTACCTGAAAGGAAAATCACGTCATTATACTGTCTTGCCAGTGTTTCCAGTGTACCCATCAACTCTTTCAGTTTTGGATTTCTTTCTGTCTGACTACCATATCCTATGATCTTTTGAAAAAATCCTATCTTGGTTTGAGTCATTACCGGGTGGTGAACTGCTACCAGTACTGTTTTACGCTGATTATCTTCCAGCTCATCATTAAATTCTTCTCTAAATTGAGCCCTTGTCTTGATCTCACATTTATTGTTCACGTATGGATGCTCATCCCAGTCTTCAATGAACCACTGAGAATCTATCATGATTAATTGCACATCGTCACTAAGACTTTCGCTTTCTATAGGGCAACCGTCATTAGGCCAGAATTTAGCTCTGGAATTATCCTGAAGAAATGATTCCAGATCATCTATATTATCTGGAGCATCAGCCTGCCATTCATTGTAACCAGGTGTGAAAACTATATTTCCCTTGAAATCATTTATAAGATCAAGCAAATTTGCCTGAAGATCTTTTTCTACATCGTCTCTACCATTATCTTTGTTGGGATAACCATCTTTAGGAACTAGATTTCCCACGATCACCAAACTTGAAGAGTCTTCTTTTTTAGAAGCTTCAACGATCTCTTTCAAAATTTTTCTATTGGATTCGTTACTTCTAAGTCCGGTATTTGAAGTTACATATACCGAATGGACCTTTTCACCATTATCTGCCGTATTTTTCTGCTGTGCCTGTACTGAAATAACCGAAAAAAGTAGGGATAAGGTTAAAAATGTAAAATTCTTAGAAATCTTATTTTTGCGTAGTCTTTCTTTTATGCTCATATAAGCCTAGGTTGTTTGATTGAAATTGACTTGTAGTAATAATAGTAACTTTCAAAAAAATCTAATATTCTTAGGATGTCATAGCTCTTTATAATACTTTAACATCCAAGCCTAAAAGTTTTACTAATAAATTTTCAGCGGTACTTATCTAAATTTTATTGTTTTGCCGATGTTGGTTAACTTTCGGAACTTAATTTGAAATTCCCTTGAGTAACAAACTCATTTTTATACTTGTTTTTTTCTATTTTTTGAGCGGTGCTGCGCAGGAGCTTCCGCCGGTCGTCAATTTTGGTCCTAACCAGTATTCTGCTGGAAACCAGAACTGGATGATCGCCCAGGACGATAGTAAAAATCTTTATTTTGCCAATAGTACCGGTTTGTTGGAGTACAACGGCGAGAACTGGACTCTATATCCTGTTCCAAACAATACGATAGTAAGATCTCTAAAAGTGGTGGGAGATCGAATTTATACCGGTGCCTACATGGAGGCCGGATTCTGGGAACGAAATGAGTTTGGAGAATTAAAATATACCAGCCTTGTTCCTAAATTTAATAATGCTATTGGCGATGGCGAGCAATTCTGGGATATCGAATTTCTGGATGATCTCATAATTTTCAGAAGTTTTGGAGGTATTTACTTTTACAATCCTGCTCAGGGTAGCATCAAAAAAATGGAAAATCCTCTGGGAAAACCAATTTCTGGGATTTTTAAACTTGAGAACGAACTATACTTTCAATATGTCGGAGCCGGACTTTACAAATTTAGTAATGGTATTCCGGAAGTACTTATTCCAATTAATGCTCTAGGGGAAAGGGCTATTATGCATGTTTACAAAAAACAAGGCGAATTGGCTGTTATCACCGGAAAATCGGAATTTTTTACCTGGGATGGAAATCAGCTTGAGGAAGAAAATCTTCAATTTAATACTGAATTAGGTAATCCTAATATTCTCGATGCTGTAGATCTTGAAAATGGAGGTATCGTTTTAGGAACCGTTGGGAAGGGTATCGTACAACTGGATGCTGAAGGGGCTATCGTAAATTCCTTTAACCAGAATAATATTCTGATGAACAATACTGTCCTGGATCTTTTTCTTGATGAATCGGGGAATATATGGGCTGGACTCGATTATGGGATAAGCTATATAGATCTCAGTTCCAATTTTCTTTCTTTTCAGGATAATGCCGGTGAAATAGGATCTGTTTATGCCTCTTATCAGGATGGGAATGATCTATATCTGGGAACTAACCAGGGTTTATATCTCAAGAAGGCTGACGAGAAAAGTTTTGAACTGGTGAATGGAACTGAAGGCCAGGTCTGGTTCATAGATAAGGTAAAAGGTGACATTCTTTGTGGGCATAATAGCGGAACCTTTCTAATTGAAAATGGAATGGCCAGTAAGATCTGTGACAGGCTTGGAACCTGGCTTATCAAGGAATATTCTGAAAATGTTTTTATTCAAGGCCACTACAATGGTTTAAGTTTTTTGGTGAAAAATACAAATGGCTATGAGGTTATGCCAATGCTTGAAAACTTTCCTCACTCTTCCAAATTCATCGAAATTGATGAAGATATAAATATCTGGGTCAGCAATGAGCATAAGGGTGTTTTTAAAATGTCTGTTAACGAATCATACACAGGAATAAATAAGATTGATAACTATACATTTTCAGGCGAGTCTGGGATCACTTCCAGTTTATTCAGGTTTAATGATACCCTTTATTATAGTTCAAAAGAACAGATTTATCAGTTTAATGAAACTAATGATGATTTTTCAGCTGATAATCGTCTAAACCTCATGGTTTCAGAAATCGATAGGTTGTCTGGGAAAATGGTTAGTGATGATAACTCAAAACTTTGGGGGTTTGCCAATAGAGGAGTCTTTTATATTGAGCCGGCGCAGATTAGTAATGATTATAATCTGAATTCTATTTTTATAGATCAGAACTTCAGGAATATTGCTGTTGGTTATGAGAATATCTCAACTTTTGATGATTCACAATATCTGCTTGGAATTGCAAACGGTTATCTAAGACTAAAAAATCTGAAAGAGGATAACGTTGATGCTTCCATTGCCATAAATTTTATCGAAGTAAGCGCTCTTGATGAAGTTTCTGAAAAGGTTAAAATAGGTGAAGCCGGTGAGTTTGATTTTAAGCGAAACAATCTCAGTTTTCATTTTAGTTCGCCAGTCCATGAGAAATATCAGGAATCACAGTATAGCTATCGGCTTTTAGGATTAAGTGAGAACTGGTCTTCGTGGAGTACTAGTCCTGAAGCTAATTTCAAAAATCTCAATTTTGGGGATTATACTTTTGAAGTAAAAGCGAAGATTGGTGATGATGAAACTTCTGTGGCCAGCTATAAATTTAGTATTGACAGGCCAATTTATTTAAGCGGAGTCGCCCTTTTAGGTTATTTTATAGCCTTTTTATTAATTCTTTTCCTGGTTCATATTTTAAATAAGAGGCATCATGAAAAAAGTGTAGCTGAAAATGAACGTGCTTTAAAAATGAAGAATCTTGAAGCTGAACGAGAGATCATTAAACTGAAGAATGAGAAACTGGAACAGGATATGACTAATAAGAACAGGGAACTTGCTGTA
This sequence comes from Christiangramia sediminicola, assembly GCF_031344135.1. Taxonomy (NCBI): domain Bacteria; kingdom Pseudomonadati; phylum Bacteroidota; class Flavobacteriia; order Flavobacteriales; family Flavobacteriaceae; genus Christiangramia; species Christiangramia sediminicola. Next base: position 149,713 of record NZ_JAVJIU010000004.1, on the reverse strand, counting down.
TCTACCATGAGTCTTATCAAGAAGAACGAATTTTTGACCAGTATTAAAGATAAGTTGAAAGATTCTGAAGACTCAACGAAAGTGAAATCTGTGATCAAAACGATTGACAAAGATATTAGTGAAGAAGATAACTGGAAATTTTTCAAAAAAGCCTTTAGCAATGCCGATAAAGATTTCTTTCAAAAGATAAAAGCAAAGCATCCTGAGTTAACTTCTAACGACCTTAAATTATGTGCATATCTCAGGTTGAATTTATCCTCGAAAGAGATAGCTCCACTGTTAAATATCTCCGTAAAAAGTGTAGAAATCAAACGATATCGTTTGCGTAAAAAGATGGATTTAGACCGTGAAACCAATTTAACCGACTACATTCTCGCTTTATAACCTTTACATTTAACAAAAATAACTCTACATTACCTCTACATAAGGCTAAGATATTGAGATTTAACATTTTAATCGCGCCTTGTCACATCCTTTCTTAAGCCCTGTTTAGATTACGATATCATCAAAATACCCCCAACCATATTGCTGATTTCTCAATTGTAGATTTTTTGTAAAGGTTGAATTCCTTCCCTCATAACATTATGTTAATATATTGAGAAAGCAATTTTAATAATTAAACACATGAGGAAATTTACCTGTCTTTTGATTGTATTTCTAAGCGGGTTTTTTGGGGCTTATGCGCAATCGTTTTCGGTTAGCGGATTAGTATCTGATGAAAACAACATGCCTTTACTAGGTGTAAATGTCATTGTAAAGGGAGAGTCTAGAGGAACGACTACCGATTTTGATGGTAACTACACGGTAAACGATATCTCCACAGGAGATGTATTACAATTTAGTTATGTAGGTTTTCGTACCCAGGAGATCACGGTAAGCAATCAACAAACTATTAATGTGGTATTAAGTGCCGATTCTGAAGCTTTAGATGAAGTTTTAGTGATTGGTTATGGTACGCAAACGAAGAAAGAAGTAACCGGAGCCGTTAGTGTAGTAGGTTCTCAAACAATTGAAGATCTTAATCCAACCAGGGTTGAACAGGCACTTCAGGGTACTGTTGCGGGTGTTAATGTTAGTTCTACTTCTGGTTCCCCGGGTAGTGCTTCTACCATTAACATTAGAGGTATTAGTACAAATGGTAATAACAGACCATTAATATTAGTAGATGGTAACGTTATTGAAGATCTTAGTGTAATTAACCCTAATGATATTGAGAGTATAAATGTACTGAAAGATGCAACTGCCGGTATTTATGGAGTACGTGCTGCGAACGGGGTTATCTTAATTACTACGAAATCGGGTACATATAATACAGAATTAAAGGTTGAGGTTGATGCATATACCGGTATGCAGGAAACTACCAGAAAATTACCTGTATTAAATGCTACTGAATATGCGGTAATTGTGAATGAAGCTTACGCTGCAGGAGGACAGAATCCACCTTATACGAACTTCAGAGATCTTGGAGAAGGAGTGGATTATCAGGATGAAGTTTTTTCTACTGCACCAATTTCAGATATCAACCTGAACCTTTCAGGAGGTGGTGAAAAATCTAAATATTCTGTTGGAGCTGGTTATTTTACCCAGGATGGTATCGTAGGAGGAAGCAAATCTAGCTATGATAGATTTACTGCGAGAGCTAATTATAACCTGGAGATTATTGATAATCTTAAGTTGAATCTTTCAGGTATCTATACAAATTCTAACAGAAAAACTTTATCTGAAAATGCATTAGGATCTGTATTATTCAACGCGGTGAACATGAATCCTAACCTTCCAATCTTCGATGAAAATGGAGATTATACACTTGCAGAAGGATTAGGGAATGAAGTGATCAACCCATTGGCTCAGATCGCTAATACATATAATGATACAGATGTTAGCAAGATTAGTGGTGTTGGAGGTCTTGAATATACATTATGGGATAAATTAACTGCAAAAACTCAGTTCCAGTTCAACTATTCTGAAGTTGATGGAAATTACTTCTCTCCTGAAGTATTTTATGGTTCTGGTAAGGTTTTTAATGTAGACCGTAATAATATCACAGAGAACTTTGATATCTATCGTGACTATACTTGGGATAATTTCTTAACTTATGATGATAGCTTTGGAGATCATAACCTAAAAGTTCTTTTAGGTATGTCTGTATTCAAATCTATGGGAGAGTTTTCTTCACTTACAGGATTTGAATTGCCAACCAATGATTATGGAAGTGCTAGTGTGGCAAATGCCGCCGAAGTACTGGATAACTACCAGAACGGTGGTGACGAATTTGATACAAGATTACTTTCTTACTTCTCAAGAGTTCAATATGATTACAGAGGTAAATACCTTTTCTCAGGTCTTGTAAGACGTGACGGTTCTACCGCATTCGGTCCGGAAAATAAATTTGGATGGTTCCCTTCAGCATCTGTTGGATGGGTGATTTCAGATGAAGAATTCCTGAAAAACAGCGATGCATTGAGCTTCCTGAAATTGAGAGGTAGTTACGGTGTTATTGGGAATGATAGAATTCCTGCATTCAGATATACTTCATTATTAAATGGAGAAGGAACTTATGTTTTTGATGATGAACTTGTTTTTGGTAAAGCAGGTGGTGCACTTGGAAACCCAGAGATCAAATGGGAGAAACAGAAAACTCTTGATATTGGTCTAGATGCAAGATTCTTCAATTCCAGAGTAGATGTAACTATGGATTACTTTAAGAGAAGAACAGAAGATCTTCTTGTAGTTTCTCAGGTATCAGGAATTTTAGGAGTTGGAGCTCCAGGAGCTTCACCACCGGTAATTAATGGTGGTATTGTAGAGAACGAAGGTCTTGAATTTGCTATTGGGTATAACCAGAATGTAAATGATAACTTCAAGTTCAATATCAACTATAATGTTACTGCTCTAAGAAACGAAGTGATTTTTGTAGATAGCGATAACGGATTTCTAACCGGAGGTGCTTTCGGAATCGGACAGGAGCCGCCATCAAGAATGGAAGCTGGTGAGCCACTAGGTTATTTTTACGGATTAGAGACCAACGGAATTTTCCAGTCTCAGGATGAAGTAAATAACAGTGCTCAGCAAACTAGTGCTTTACCTGGAGATATTAGATATGTAGATCAGAACGGTGATGGAATTATAGATACTGATGACCGTGTGAATATTGGAGATCCAATTCCAGATTTAACAATGGGTATGAATTTTGGGTTCACTTATAAGAGCTTCGATTTTAATACCTATGCTTATGCGTCTTTAGGTAATGAGATCGTAAGAAACTATGAGCGTAATCAGCCAAATACCAACAGAACGAATTCTTATTTAGGTAGATGGACAGGTCCAAGTTCTACAGATAGCTTCCCTAGAGTAACTACAGGAGCTAATACTAATAACCTTTTCTCAGACTTTTATGTTGAGGATGGTTCTTATCTGAGATTACAGAATGTACAATTAGGTTATACTTTAAACTCAGATCTAATTGCAAATACTGGAGTTGAGAAGTTTAGAGTTTATGCTTCTGTAAATAACGCATTCACTCTTACAGAATATAAAGGATATGATCCTTCTGCATCTAACGGAGCTCCAATTGGAGGTGGAATAGATCAGGGATTCTATCCGGTGCCTAGAGTTTATATGTTAGGAATTAATTTGAAATTTTAAGTAGATGAAAACGAAATTTTATACAATCAATTGGATCCTTGCCTTTGCTTTTCTAGCATTGTCTGGATGTAGTGATGACTTCGTGGAGGTTGATAGTCAGGATGAGAACTCTGAAGATTATTTCAATACTCCTGAAGAATATGATCTGGCATTGGTAGGAGCGTATGACTTATTACAGTCTACATATCTAAACGTGATGCTGGGAGAGATCGCTTCTGATAATACCCTTGCTGGTGGTGAAAGTGCTACCGATGTTCCGGGTATTCAGGAAATCGATGACATGGAGCATACTCCGGTAAACCAGCAATTAAGGGATATCTGGAGCTGGATGTTTGCTGGAGTGAACCGCGCAAACTATGTACTGGAATTCCAGGATAAGATAGATTTTGAAGGTAAGAATGAGATTATCGCCCAGGCGAGATTCTTAAGAGCTTATTACTATTTCGAGCTAGTAAAATGGTTTGGAGATGTGCCATTAGCCGTTAACGAAAGAATTCAGTTCGGTGAGCAGTTCGATATTGCAAGATCTCCAAAAGAAGATGTGTATGCATTGATCGAGGAAGATCTAATGTTTGCTGCTTCTAATTTACCAGCTACTCAGGCCCAAGAGGGAAGAATTACTTCTGGAGCTGCACAGGCATTACTTGGTAAAGCTTATTTATATCAGAATAAATTTGCTGAAGCTGCCGCTGCTTTTGAACTGGTGATCAACGGACCATATTCTCTTGTTCAGGATTACGATTCAATCTTTGAGCCGGAAGGAGAAAACAACTCTGAGTCAATTTTCGAAGTTCAGTATTCAGATAAAGAAGGTGCTGGATTTGGATGTCTGCAGTGTAGTGAAGGAAATGTTGCTGTTGGTTTTAACGGAATTAGAAACTATTCGGGTCCTGTTTTTGAATCTGGATTTAGCTTTAATGTTCCAGTACAGGAAGTAGTAGATATCTTCTCAGAAGACGATATCAGAAAAGACGTTGCTATTCTTGATATCGAGGCATGGGCTGCTGAAACAGGAGCTACTTATTCTGAAGGATATGAGCATACTGGATATTACAACAGAAAATACATCGCCAGACAGGGAGACTTGAATACTGGAGATGCGAACCTTACTAACCCTAATAACTATCGTGCGATCCGTTTGGCAGATGTTCTTTTAATGGCTGCTGAAGCTAATTTCAAAAAGTCATCACCAGATGAGGATAAAGCAAGAAATTATCTAAACCAGGTTAGAAACAGAGCGGGTCTTGAAGACGTAACGCTTTCAGGAAACAATCTGTTAAACCAGATATACGAAGACCGCAGACTTGAACTTGTTGGAGAAGGACACCGTTTCTTCGATCTAGTAAGAACAGGTAGAGCTGCTGCTGAAATTGATGGTTTCCAGACAGGAAAACACGAATTATTCCCTATACCTGCCATTGAGATACAACTTGCAGGAAACAATTGGGAGCAAAATCCAGGTTATTAAAAAAAATTATTAAAACGAATAAAGATGAAAATATTCAGAATCTTAGCAATGCTTACCATCTCGCTTGTACTGTTTACAGGATGTGAGGATGATGAAATTATGAACTATGCATTCCAGGAAATTTCTGCTCCAACAGATGTTACCGCATCTTTTGATGTAATGCAGGATGATACAGGAACAGTTACCGTAACTCCTAGTGGTGAAGGTGCTTCTACTTTCGAAGTATATTTTGGAGATGTAGAAGATGAAACTCCTACAATCGCTATGGCAGGAGAAACTCTAACTCATGTATATGACGAGGGAGAATATGAGGTTAGAGTAGTAGCCGTTGGATCGACTGGTCTTACCAGCGAATTCAACCAGATGCTTACGATCGCTTTCAGAGCTCCGGAAAACCTTGAAGTTACTGTAGATCAACCAGCAAGTGATCCTAAGAACATCACTGTTAGTGCTTCTGCAGATTACGCTACTTTATTTGATGTTTACTTCACAGATTCAGAAGAAGAAGAGCCAACGCAATTAATGCCTGGAGAAAGCATTCCTTATTCTTATGAAGAGCCTGGAACTTACACAATTAGAGTAGTTGCTCGTGGTGCAGGTGTTGCTACTACTGAAACTACTGTAGAGGTTGTTGTACCAGAAGCTAACGATCCGGTTAAATTCCCGATAACTTATGATGAGCCAACAGTGAACTACGCTCTTGGAGTATTTAATGGAGCTAGTTTTGAAGTAGTAACAAATCCTGATCTTTCAGGAGCTAACACTGCAGAAACTAAAGTAGGTGCACTTACAAATTCTGGCGCTGCTTATGAAGGAGGTGCTTATAATCTTGGTGAGGCTGTAGATTTCAGCGGAAGTGCTAAGACGATTAGCGTTAAAGTTTGGTCTGATGTTGCTTTACCAGTGTTATTGAAGTTTGAAGGAGGTCTTAATGGTGAGCGTCAAACAGAAGTTTCAGTAAACCACACTGGTTCTGGATGGGAAGAACTTTCATTTAATTTTGCTACAGACGCTATAAAGAGTTATATAGATGGTAGTCAGGGTGTAGGAGAGCCTTTTGTTCCAACTGGACAGTATGGAACTATGGTGATCTTTATTGATGGTCCTGGAACAACTGCAGGCACATTCTATCTTGATGATTTCAAACAATCTGGTGCTCCATTTGAGTCAACAATGGTTCAGGATTTTGAAGGAACAAAGCCTGCATTTACAGTATTCGGAAATATTGCAGCTACTGAAGTTATTGATAACCCAGATCCATCTGCTGTGAATCCAACATCTAAGGTTGCTAAGCAGGTTAAATCTGCAGGATCTGAAGTTTGGGCTGGAGGTTTCTTTGAAACAGCTACTCCATTAGATCTTGATACTTACAGTACTATTAGAGTTAAAACATGGTCTCCAAAAGTTGGTGCTGTGGTAAAACTTAAATTAGAGAATGCTGATGCATCAATCACTCATGAAGTTGATTTGACTACAACTGTTGCTAACGAATGGGAAAATCTTGATTATGATTTCAGCGGGGCTCCTGCTGCAGATTATGTGAGAGTGGTGATTTTCTTCGACTTCGGAAACGCAGGAGATGATTCAGTTTACTACTACGATCAAATCCAGACTACAAACGGTGGAGTAGAAATGGCTCCTGATATGGTTCTAGAAGACCTTGAAGGTGATGCTCCTGCTTACACAGTATTTGGAGGAATAGATCCTATAGAGGTCATTGCAAACCCAGATCCTTCTGGTGTAAATACTTCTTCTATGGTTGCTAAATTAACTAAGAATGATGGTTCAGAAGTTTGGGCAGGTGCATTCTACGAAGAAGATATGCCACTAGATCTTGATACTTATAGCAAGATGAAGGTAAAAGTTTGGTCTCCAAAAGCGGGTGCTACGGTAAGACTTAAATTTGAGAACCTTGACGATAGCAGTCTTTTCTACGAGGTAGATGCTGTTACTACAGTAGAAAACACCTGGGAAGTACTTGAATTTGATCTTAGTGCTGCAGATACTTCTGTAGACTACTCTAGAGTGGTATTATTCTTCGACTTTGGAAACAACGGAGACGGATCTGTATACTACTTTGACGATTATACATTATCTAATTAGAATAATTGACGATTATGAAGATGATTAAAAAAATAGGAATACTAGTTCTGTTGTTCGGATTGTTCTCCTGCCAGGAAGATGATCTTACACTGGATACCATCATGGTTCCAGCAGATCTTAGTATCAGTTCAGAAATTAGTGACGACGGTTCAGGTCTTGTAGAATTTAACGCTTCTGCAACCAACGCTCTCACTTATAAGTTCAATTTTTCAGATGGTTCTTCTGCGGTTGCACCAAATGGAAACTATACTAAACGTTTTACCAGGACAGGTTTAAATACCTACCTGGTGACCGTTGTAGCTTACGGTCAGGGAGGAGTTAGTAGCTCTAAATCTGTTGAAGTTGAGGTTAGAAGTGACTTCTCAGATCCAGATACTAAAGAGTTTCTTACCGGTGGTAATTCAAAAACCTGGTATGTGGCATCTGCTCAGGCAGGTCACTTAGGGGTTGGACCATCAGAAGCTGGAGCTCCAGATTTCTATACTCCAACTTATTACACAGCTGCACCTTTTGAGAAAGCTGGTGATGAGCTAAGTTCTTGTTTTTATACAGATGAGATCACTTTTTCTGAAAGTGGAGAGAACATTACTTACGAACTTAACAATAACGGTTTTACTTTCTTCAACGTAGATTATGCTGGAGAATTTGGTGGATCTGCTGGTCAGGATGAATGTCTGGCGCTGGATACTTCAGGTGAAAAATCTGTAACTCTTGCTCCTGCTTCTTCTGGAATTCCAGCCGATGCTTCTACACAAACTGAGATCCAGATTGGTGGTGGCGGATTCATGAGCTACTATATTGGAGCTAGCAATTACGAGGTTCTATCTATTACTGAAAATACACTTTATGTAAGAGCCGTGATGGGTAATAACCCTGCATTAGCCTGGTACGTAAAGTTCACAACTACTCCTTACGCTCAGCAATCTGCTGGTGGAGGTGCAGAAGAACCGGAACCGGAGCCATTTCAGACTCAGTTTGAAGATCTGGCCTGGTCTGATGAGTTTGACGGAGATGCTCTAGATACAAGCGTTTGGAATTATGAAATTGGAAATGGTACAGACGGTTGGGGTAATAATGAAGTTCAGTATTATAAAGAAGAGAATGTGACCGTTCAGGATGGTAGTCTTTTTATTACTGCTAAAAGAGAATCTGAAAGCGGATTCGATTTTACATCAGGAAGAATTACTACTCAGGATAATTATGAATTCACTTATGGTAGAATTGAAGCCAGAGCAAAAATGCCGGAAGGCGGCGGTACATGGCCTGCTATCTGGATGCTTGGGGCTAACTTCGATGAAGTTGGATGGCCTGAGACAGGAGAGATAGATATCATGGAGTGGGTTGGAAATAATCCTGGAGAAACTTCTTCAGCATTACATTACCCTGGAAATTCAGGAGGAAACGCTGTGGTTGGTAGAACAGAGATTGCCAATGCTTCAACTGAGTTCCATACTTATACAGTAGAATGGACTTCAGAAAATATCATTTTATTACTAGACGGAGAAGAGTTCTTTACTTTCACAAATGAAGCATCTCTTCCATTTAATAAGGATTTCTTCCTTATTATGAACGTAGCCATGGGCGGTGGCCTTGGTGGCGAAATAGCAGATGACTTCCAGGAATCTTCAATGGAGGTTGACTATATAAGAATTTATCAATAATTGTTTGTTTAGGCTTAAATCCCCGGAGCTTCGGCTCCGGGATTTATTTATGTCTTCATAATATAATCACGTAATAATTAAGGTCTTTAAGGATCTTATTTTCGGGTGATTGTATTTTCTATAGCTATACTTATGAAGCGTTTATTATTAAAATCAATTCCTGCGTTAGCATTAATCATTAGCGGAATTTTATCTGCTCAGGATATCGCGGATAAAAAAGAAAATGACACCCTGTTTTTTGATGATTTTTCTGCTAGTTCTCTGGACAGAGAGAAGTGGAATGTTGTTGGAACCGACTTTTGGGTAAATAATGAGCAGCAGGTTTATGTGGATTCTACCGCAACTATTTTTCCTGTGAAAGGTGCCAAAGCAAAAGGAGTTGAAAATGCACTTATTCTAAAAGCACACTATAGTCCAAATTATATTAATTATCGTGATAATGATTTCGATTTTATCTCTGGTAGAATCAATACACGGGACAAAGTGATGTTCACTTACGGTACTGCAATGGCACGAATGAAATTACCTGAAGGTTCCGGATTTTGGCCTGCATTCTGGGCACTAGGTGGTGGAGAATGGCCAGACACCGGTGAAATAGATATTATGGAGTATGTTGGAGAGACAGACTGGATAGGTGTTGCCATGCACGGCCCAAATTATTCCGGAGAGACTCCATTGGTAAATAAATACTTTTTTCCAGAAGGAGAAGATGTGACCGACTGGCATGTGTATTCGGTTGAATGGACGGCAGAGGAGCTTAACTTTAAGGTTGATGACAGGTTGATCTATCGTGTAACTAAACCAATGGTAGAGCATTATGGGGAATGGGCATTTGACAATCCAAAATACCTCATTCTTAATCTGGCCTTAGGCGGAGCGTACCCATACAAAACAAATGGAATCGATAAACCATACAACGGCCTTCCAGAGTCTACAGTAAAACTTATTAAAGAAGGAAAGGCAGAAGTTCTCATCGATTGGGTACTAATTACTAAGTAAAATAAATTGGAGAGTCAGGCATGTATCAACGATCCAAATTTTAAAAATTGCCTTTTATCAATAGGACCTGAAAGCTTATTCAGCATAGATTCTATAATATTTAGTGGTGGAAAAGACTTTTTTCTCCATAATCTAATTCTAAGATCATGAAAAAATTATTCTTAATAATGTCCCTTTCGCTAGGGACCGTAGGACTATATTCCCAGAATTCAAAGATTCCAAGTTCGGTTAAGAACGTGGAAGCCAAGGTAGATTCAGTTCTAAACCTGATGACACTGGAAGAGAAAGTTGGACAAATGATTCAGTATAATGGTAGCTGGGATCTTACCGGTCCTGCTTCTGAGACAGGAAACAAACAAAAGGAAGACAGACTTAAGAAAGGTCTTGTTGGTTCCATGTTGAATGTACTTTCTGTAGAAGCTACTGAAAAAGCACAAAGATTAAATATGGAAAACTCAAGGATCAAAATTCCTTTGATCTTCGGTTATGATGTAATCCATGGGTATAAAACTATTTTCCCGGTGCCGCTTGGAGAAACTGCCAGCTGGGATATGGAAGCTGCAGAGGAATCTGCGAGAATTGCAGCACTGGAATCCGTGGCAGAAGGAGTGAACTGGACCTTCTCACCTATGATCGATATTTCAAGAGATGCCCGTTGGGGGCGTATCATGGAAGGTTCAGGTGAAGATCCTTATTTGACTTCTCGAATTGCGGTAGCAAAAGTAAAGGGTTACCAGGGAGATGATCTTTCTGATCCTAGAACTATTGCAGCTACGGCTAAACATTTCGCTGGTTATGGACTAGCCGAAGGTGGAAAAGATTACAATGCAGTGAATATTGGTAAAAATGAACTTCATAATGTTGTTTTACCTCCTTTCAAAGCTGCGGCTGATGCCGGAGTGGCAACTTTTATGAACTCTTTTAATACTATTGATGGTATTCCGGCAACTGGAAGTGCCAGCCTGCAGAGAGATATTCTGAAAGGAGCCTGGGACTGGACTGGTTTTATGGTTTCAGACTGGGGTTCTATCGCTGAAATGATCCCGCACGGATTCGCAACAGATAAAGTGCATGCTGCTGAAATTGCTGTAAAAGCTGGGAGTGATATGGATATGGAAGGTGGAGCTTACGAAGCTGGTCTTGAAAAACTGGTTGCTGAAGGTAAAGTGGATGAAACGCTTATTGATGATGCAGTTAGAAGAATACTTCGTGTTAAATTTAAAATGGGTCTTTTCGAAGATCCTTATAAATACAATGATGCTGAACTTTTGGCTTCTGTTCCTTATGAAGACCATAAAGCTACGGCCAGAGATATCGCGAAGAAATCAATCGTTCTCCTTAAAAATGAGAACGATCTATTGCCAATTAAATCTTCAGTAAAAAAGATCGCTGTTATTGGTCCTCTGGCAAATGATAAGGATACACCAATCGGAAACTGGAGAGCACAGGGAGAAGCTAATTCGGCTGTTTCTGTTCTTGAAGGTTTGAAAAATACCGTTGATACTTCTACTGAAATTACTTATTCCAAAGGTGTGACTTTAGGACAGGGAGAACGTAGCTTCTTAATGCCATTAAATATTAATAAAGATGATAGATCTGGCATTTCTGAAGCTGTTGAGAACGCTAAATCTGCAGAACTTGTAATCATGGTTCTTGGTGAAGATGCCTTCCAGTCGGGAGAAGGTCGTAGTCAGGCAAATATTGGTCTTGCAGGGCTTCAAAAAGAATTATTGAAAGAAATTTATAAAGTAAACAAGAATATTGCTTTGGTGCTTATCAACGGTAGACCGATGGAGATCACCTGGTCTGCTGAAAATATTCCGGCTATCGTGGAAGCCTGGCAATTAGGATCAGAAAGTGGAAACGCGATCGCAGATGTGCTTCGTGGAAAATATAATCCTTCAGGTAAACTTCCGGTATCTTTTCCTAGAGCTGTAGGTCAGGAGCCACTTTATTACAATCGTAAGAATACTGGGAGGCCAAGCAGTGCCGAGCATGTTACTTATTCTCATTATACAGATATAACGAACGGTGCACTTTATCCATTCGGTTTCGGTTTAAGTTATACCGATTTTGAATATGCGAAACCTGTAATTTCTTCCAATGAACTTAAGACTGGTGAAGAGATCACTTTAAGCGTGAAGCTTACTAATAGTGGTGATACTGCAGGGAAAGAAGTTGTGCAGTTATATTTGAGAGACATGGTTGCCAGTACTACAAGACCTATTAAAGAACTAAAAGGTTTCGAACTGGTTCAACTGGAACCGGGAGAATCTAAAGAGGTAGAATTTACGATAGATGAAAATATGCTTAAATTTTACTCCGCTTCAGAAAAATGGGAAGCTGAAAATGGTGAGTTTGAGATCATGGTAGGTGGAAATTCTGAAGATGTACAATCTGTTAATTTCAATTTTAGCAAATAATGAAAAAGTATACCGAAATAATATTATCTGCAGGACTAGTAGCGGGAAGTTTATTTTCATCCTGTGCCCAGGAAAAAGTGATCTTTCAGGAAGATTTTGTTGGGGATAGTCTGAACATGGACGTCTGGAACTATGAAGAAGGTGATGGATGTCCTAATCTTTGTGGTTGGGGAAATAATGAAGCACAGATCTATAACCGTGAGTATGTTGAAGTAAAAGATGGAAACCTGGTGATCACAGCTTTAAAAAAGGATGATCAGTATTATTCGGGAAAGATCAATTCTAAAGGAAATGTAGAATTTACTTATGGAGTGATCGAAGTAAGAGCTAAAGTAGCTACGGGTAAGGGCCTCTGGCCTGCTATATGGATGTTGGGTGCTGATATTAGCGAGGTTGGCTGGCCTGCCAGTGGTGAAATAGATATTCTGGAGTATATAGGTAGGGAGCCTCAGAAGGTTTTCACCTCATTGCATACACCGGCAAGTCACGGGAACACAATCAATACCAAAAAGACGAAGATCGAAGGTATAGATGAAGGTTTTCATACTTACAAAGCTGTTTGGACAGAAGAATATATTGAATTCTTCGTGGACGGCCAGCAATTGTATAAATTCACTCCTAAACAATATGATGAAAAGCATTACCCTTTTAAAAAGGATTTTTACTTTTTAATAAATATGGCTGTTGGAGGTAATCTTGGTGGTGCAGAAATTAATGATGAAGCTTTACCCGATAAATTTTATGTGGACTATATCAAGGTAACTGAGCTGCCTGAAGATCTATAAATATTAAGAGCGGAACTTTATTTATCCAAATTGTTCTGGATTAGCTCAGCTCCTATTATACCAGGGTTTCGCTTTTTAATTCAGGTTTCGTTTTTCGATGAAAAAACGTTTCAAAAGGGAGGATGCTTCTTCTTCCATAATTCCTGTTTTCACTTCTGTTTTCGGATGTAATTGTACCCCAAACTTACGGTAACCTCTTTGGGCATCTTCCGCAGCAAAAACAATTTTTGAGATCTGACTCCAGTATAAGGCGCCAGCGCACATCTGGCAAGGTTCAAGAGTGATATACATCGTGCAATTCTGAAGATATTTTCCTCCTAGATAGTTTGCTGCAGCTGTGATGGCCTGCATTTCTGCATGAGCGGTCACGTCATTAAGGGTTTCGGTTAGATTGTGTCCCCGCGCGATGATCTTGTCTTTGATAACAACCACAACCCCTACAGGAATCTCACCTTTTTCGTACGCAGATTCGGCTTCTTCCAGAGCCTTTTTCATAAAATATTCATCGTCGAAAGGAGAAAGCATTACTTCAATTTTAGCTGAAAGATATAAATTTTGGCCATTCCACTTCCTAATGATATTCGGAATTCAGTTTGCTTAACGTAACTTTGTTGAGTATGACCGAGATTCTTAAACATATTAATTCCCCCGAAGATCTTCGAAAATTGAATTCTGAAGAACTTAAAAGTCTGGCTCAGGAATTACGGAAATTCATTATTGATATTGTTGCCACTAAGGAAGGTCATCTTGGTGCAAGCCTTGGTGTGGTTGAACTTACCGTAGCTCTGCACTATATTTTTAATACTCCTGAAGATCTACTGGTCTGGGATGTGGGGCACCAGGCTTATGGGCATAAAATATTAACTGGTCGCCGAGATGTTTTTGAAACGAACAGGCAGTTGAACGGAATCAGCGGATTTCCAAAACGCGAGGAAAGTAATTATGATACTTTTGGTGTTGGGCATTCGTCTACTTCAATTTCTGCTGCCCTGGGAATGGCGATCGCTTCAAACCTGAAGGGCGAATTTAATAAGCAACATATAGCCGTAATTGGTGACGCCTCAATTGCCAGCGGAATGGCTTTTGAAGGTCTTAACCACGCGGGAGTCACCAAGGCTAATTTACTGGTAATATTGAATGATAACGCCATAGGTATAGATCCCAGCGTTGGTGCATTAAAAGAATATCTTACCAAAGCTCGCGTAGGCTACAAACCAGCGAGCGATAATATAATTGAAGCCTTAAACTTTAAATATTTTGGTCCGGTGGACGGTCACGATCTGGAAGGTCTTTTAAAGACTTTGAAGGAAATGAAAAATATAAAAGGGCCGAAGTTTCTTCATGTTATCACAAAGAAAGGGAAAGGGCTTAAAAAGGCTGAAGAGGACCAGGTAAAGTATCATGCTCCGGGAAAATTTGAACCAGATACCGGAGAACTTCTAAAATACGACACAGATGGTCTACCTATCAAATACCAGGATGTCTTCGGATTAAGCCTGGTTGAGCTGGCGAAAAATAATGAAAAGATCATTGGGATCACTCCGGCAATGCCAACGGGTAGTTCTCTTAAATATATGATGAAGGCTTTTCCGGAAAGAGCTTTTGATGTGGGAATCGCTGAACAGCATGCGGTTACTTTATCGGCAGGAATGGCTACCCAGGGATTTACGGTGTTTTGTGCTATTTATTCCACTTTTCTCCAGCGAGCCTACGATCAGTTGATCCACGATGTGGCTCTACAGAATTTGCCGGTTGTTTTCTGTTTGGATAGGGCAGGATTAGTTGGTGAAGATGGAGCAACCCATCACGGAGTTTTTGATATCGCCTATACCAGGCCAATTCCAAATTTAATTATTGCGGCGCCTAGAAATGAGGTGGAACTACGCAATTTTCTTTATACAGCACAACTGGGAATTGATGCTCCTATGATCATTCGTTATCCACGTGGTAGAGGAGTACTCAAGGAATGGAAATTAGCCTTCGAAAAAGTGGAGATCGGTAAAGCTGAATGTTTAAAAGAAGGTTCGCAGGTTGCTGTAATTTCTTTAGGCAATATGGCGAAGAATGTTGAAACGGCGATCGAAAACCTGGAGGAAGAAGAACAGAATAAGGTTGCACATTACGATATCAGGTTCGTTAAACCCCTGGATAAGAAAATTCTGAATAAAATTCTCGAGAAATTTTCAAAGATAATTACAGTAGAAGATGGCGTGATAAAAGGAGGCTTTGGATCTTCAATTCTTGAATATGCGGCAAGCCTATATTATACGGGGCATATAGAGCTTTTAGGAATACCAGATGAATTTATTGAGCAAGGAAGTGTAGATGAATTACAAGAAATCGCAAAAATTAACGTTCAAGGAATACAGCGAAAGCTGGAATCTATGATATGATTTTTTTATTTTCGCAATTCCGAAAACCCTAGCCAATAAATGAAGTTCCGAATTCTACTATTTCTCTTTTGTATTACATCACTCAAATCTTTAGCTTCTGAATTCAAGCATGTTGTAGAAAATGACACTACAGCAGTAGTTTCAAAAGACACTACAGTGTCTGATACCATGCTGGTTTACTGGACAGAGAAGAACACCTTTGGAGTGAACCTAAACGAAGTGGCTTTTGTGAATTGGAATTCCGGTGGTAACAATTCAGTTTCAGCCTTATTATATGCAAGCTTTCAGCGTGATTTTGAAAAAGATCTAACTATCTGGAAGAATTCTGCATCTATGCGCTACGGGCTCAACGCCCAGGAAGGAAGGGAAATGAGGAAAACTGAAGATGAATTAAGGTTGAGTTCTTCTTTTGGGTTCAGAACAGACAGCATTTCAAACTGGTATTATTCAGGGAAGTTCAGCTTTAATACACAATTTTCTAATGGTTACAAATATCCAGATACAGAGGTGCCAATTTCCAAATTCATGGCTCCGGGTTATACTTTCTTAGGGGTGGGTACTGAATTTTCGCATCCTGAAGAAGATCTTACAGTGTATCTTTCTCCATTAACATTTAAATCTACATTCGTTCTGGATCAAAAACTGGCAAATGAAGGGATGTTTGGTGTAGAACCTGCTGTAACAGATCAACTTGGAAATATTATCAAGGAAGGAGAAAACCTGCGAACAGAATTCGGGTTCTTGGTTACCAGTGATTTTAGCAAAGAAGTCTTTGATAATATCAATCTGAATAATCAGCTAAGTTTGTATTCTGACTACCTGAATAAATTCGGGAATATTGATGTAGACTGGCAGCTGAATGTGAACATGAAGGTGAACGACTTTGTGAAAGCCAATGTAGGTTCGCATATTCGTTATGACGATGATGTAAAGTTCAAGGAAGATACCAACGGCGACGGTAAACTTGAAACTTCCGGCCCGCGTATTCAGCTAAAACAGATGCTTGGTGTTGGAGTGGTCTATGAATTCTGACTAAAATTCAATTTAGTTCTGTGCTTACCGGGCTCATTCATGGTCCTGGATATAGTAACAGTAAACTCGGTACCGGAATCTTCTGAACTCTCTAGCGAAACTTTTCCTCCATGAGCTTCAGCCACCATTTTTACCAGTGTAAGTCCGATTCCCCAACTTTGCAGATCCTTTTTATTTGTTTCCGAAGAATGACGTAAGAAATTGAAGATCTCTTTTTGCTTGTCTTCAGGGATAGGTGTCCCGTAATTATGAACGGAAAGTTGAAGATATTGATCGTCTAGTTTAGAAACTTTAAGAGTTATAGGTTTTTCTGCTTTTCCGTATTTAACGGCATTAGTTAAAAGGTTCTCTAACAATCTTCGAATCGCGGTGGCATCAAAAACACCATTCAGATTTTCGTCCTCACATTCGAAAATTATCTTTTCTGAATAAACTTCCTGGGCTTCTTCATAAACGGTCTGTACATCTTCAAAAAGATTCATTTCAGAAAAGCTAAGCATCATTCCCTCTCCAGCTTTCACAGAGATAGAATCCAAAAGGCCTTCAACCATATTCAGTGCTTTGTCAACACTGCTCATGGTCATTTTCTTAACTCTTTCCACCCGTTCCGGAGTTGTGTCCAGGTTTAGCATTTCTATACCTAATCTGGCTGCTGAAAGTGGATTTCGAATATCATGCGCCAGAGTGCCAATAAGTTTGTTCTGCATCTCGTGGATGGACTTTGTGAACGATTCTATAGATTTAAGCATAGACTTATCTATACAGCATTTTAACAGGTGATAGACGGCTTTATTTTCAATTCTATTATCGTTAAAAACCCTGATGATCACATTATGAAAGATCATATATTCATGCATGATCTGTTCTGCTGTAAATTCAGCTGAAGATGCTCTGTGCCTGCCGTGTTCAAGACTATTAGCCTCGATCTTCGCGATCTTAAAATCTTCAATATTCCACTCAATCTCATCATGTCTTTCCAAAATGTCTATAATATCATCCAGAATATTCGGAATATGATCATGTAAAGCGATCTTATTGGCAAGTTTTGCCGCATCAACATGAATAAGTACTTCCTTTTCCCAGATGTTTATGATATTCTGGTGATTATCTTTGAGTATATGGGTAATTTTTTTCATAATGTTTAAGCTCAAATTACTGAAAAAGAATACGATAAGACATCATACAATTTCAGGCAAGAGGTCAAAAATACTTAAATAATTAAGACATTTTTTACCTCAAAAAATATAGTTTTTGATGTATTAAGTATCCAGCCCCTGGAATTTTTTAAAGGATGAAACCGTAAGACCGTCTGTTAAAGAGGCGATATAAGAACAAATACTTATTAATTTCTCATAGGTTGAGTGCTCTTCTCCTAAATAATCTAACTGTGGAACAGATTTAAGTACAAGACGGGTGAAATTTGAATTTTCCTCCTCCACTCCTGGAAGTATCGCCTTTGTATAGATATCCAGTAAATAGGAAAGCATTCTGTATCCTGCAATTTCCTTGCTGATCACTTCTTCGCTCTGGTAAATTCTTTCAATACTTATTTTAATGATGTCCTTGATCTGGGCTTCATAACTGCTTTTGTCAAAAAGAGATTCATGAAACTCGCCTTTCAGAATAGCTTCTTCATTTTTTAGAAAAATATCTGCAGCTTCAATTATTAAAGTATTTATTGCCAGCGCACGTAGATAAGCAAGTCTATCTGCAGTGTTTTGTAACTGATTGTATTTTGAGGTATTGATATTATCCTTAACCAGTTTTATTAAGTATTCCAGGGCATAATCTTCATCGATAAGCCCGAGGTTGATACCATCTTCAAAGTCTATGATTGTATAACAAATATCATCTGCCGCCTCTACTAGAAATGCCAGTGGATGCCTGGAATAACCAATGTCTTTTCCTTCACGGGTCTTTTTTAGTCCTAATTCTTCAGCAACTTCTGCGAAGGTTTCCCGTTCGCTCTGGAAGAATCCGAATTTTTTGTCTTCTATTTTTTGAGAAGGCTTATGCGGAAGTGATTCTTTAGGGTATTTAGTAAATGCACCTAGAGTGGCATATGAAAGTCTTAATCCACCTTCGATTCCCGGGCGATTTTCTGTAAGAATTTTAAAACCGTTGGCATTACCTTCAAATTTGATAAGATCCTGAAACTCTTTTTCGCTAAGGTCATTTTTGAACCTTTTACCATTTCCATGGCTAAAATATTCACCAATTGCTTTCTCTCCTGAATGACCAAAAGGGGGATTCCCAATATCATGAGCCAGGGCTGCGGCGGCTACTATAGCACCAAAATCGTTCATCTGGTAGCCGTAGGTATCTCTTAAATGCGGATGCTTTTCCAGTAATTTTTGTCCGGTAAGTCTTCCCAGAGATCGCCCTACTACAGAAACCTCCAAGCTATGGGTCAATCTTGTATGGACGAAATCGGTTTTAGAGAGCGGGATCACCTGGGTTTTATCCTGTAGACTTCTAAAGGCTGAAGAGAAAATGATTCGATCATAATCTACTTCAAAACCAAGTCTTGTTTCATTCTGTTCCTTTCTTAGTCTTTTATTTGTATCTCCAGAACGCTTCAGCGATAAGAGTTGCTCCCAATTCATATGAATAACTTTCTAATGGCTCAAAAGTATTAAAAAAGGGAAGTAATAACTACTTCCCCTTCTTAATTCAAAATTGAATTAGCCAAATTTTTATGATCCGCACATTAAGCAGTCATCGCCTTCACCTTCTTTAGACTGAGCAATGATTGCTCTTAGTTCTTCCGGTGAAAGTGCTCCTTCTTCTTCAGATTGCTTGGAAATTACGGGCTGAGGTTGAGCCTGTAGTTTTTCTGCAGCTTTTTGAGGAGCTTCTGATGGTACTGCTATGGGTTCTTTTTTCTTTTCTTTTTCCAGAGTAAATTTTATCGCATCTACCGCAGATTTAGTTCGAAGATAGTACATTCCGGTTTTCAGCCCGCTCTTCCATGCATAAAAGTGCATGGAGGTGAGCTTGCTGTAATTCGCATTTTCCATGAACAGGTTAAGCGATTGCGACTGATCTATAAAATATCCTCTGTGTCTGGACATATCTATGATATCTTTCATACTCATCTCCCAGACAGTTTTATAAAGTTCTTTTAAATCGTCTGGAATAATATCGATATCCTGAACCGATCCATTATTTCTCATGATGGCGTTCTTGACTTCATCTGTCCAAAGATTTCTGGAAACAAGATCTTCCAGTAAATGTTTGTTCACCACGATAAACTCCCCTGAAAGTACTCTTCTTGTATAAATGTTTGAAGTATAAGGTTCAAAGGCTTCGTTGTTTCCTAAGATCTGGGAAGTTGAAGCTGTTGGCATTGGAGCAAGTAGAAGTGAGTTTCTAACTCCATTTTTCATTACCTGCTTACGCAGTTTTGCCCAATCCCATCTTCCGCTTAGGTCCTCATCTTTGATACCCCAAAGGTTATACTGAAACTCTCCTTCGCTTATCGGTGAACCTTTGAATGTGGAATATGGTCCTTCTTCTTTAGCCAGTTCCATAGAAGCGGTCACGGCCGCAAAATAAAGTGTTTCAAAGATCTCCTGATTCAGTTTTTTAGCTTCATCAGATGTAAATGGCATTCTTAGTTTTATAAAAGTATCAGCAAGTCCCTGAACTCCCAGTCCAACGGGGCGGTGGCGCATATTTGAATTTTCAGCTTCCTTAACCGGGTAGTAATTTCTATCGATTACTGTATTAAGGTTTCTGGTCACTCTTTTTGTGATCTTGAAAAGCTCCTTATGGTCAAATTCGTTTCCTTTAACGAACATTGGTAAAGCGATGGAGGCAAGGTTGCAAACGGCAACTTCATCTTCGCTGGTATATTCAAGGATTTCAGTACAAAGGTTGGAAGAGCGAATGGTTCCAAGATTTTTCTGATTGGATTTTCTGTTCGCAGAATCTTTGTAAAGCATGTACGGAGTACCTGTCTCAATTTGAGATTCCATAATCTTTTCCCAGAGTTCACGAGCCTTAATAGTCTTTCTTCCTTTTCCTTCCTCTTCATACTGGTGATAAAGTTTTTCGAATTCTTCACCGTATGTATCAAAAAGACCCGGACATTCGTGCGGACACATCAAAGTCCATTTTTCATTCTTTTCTACACGTTTCATAAAAAGATCTGGCATCCACATGGCATAGAAAAGATCTCTGGCGCGCATTTCCTCTTTTCCGTGGTTCTTTTTCAGGTCCAGGAAATCCATGATGTCTGCATGCCATGGCTCAATATACATAGCAAAAGAACCTTTACGTTTTCCTCCGCCCTGGTCTACATATCTGGCGGTATCATTAAATACGCGCAGCATTGGTACGATTCCGTTTGAAGTCCCATTGGTTCCTGAAATATATGAACCAGTAGCACGTACATTGTGAATAGATAAGCCGATACCTCCGGCAGATTGAGAGATCTTGGCGGTTTGTTTTAAGGTATCGTAAATCCCGTCTATACTATCGTCTTTCATGGTTAAAAGAAAGCAGGAAGACATTTGCGGTTTAGGAGTACCAGAATTAAAAAGCGTTGGGGTAGCGTGGGTGAAATATTTTTTAGACATCAGCTCATAAGTTTCAATCGCTGCGTCAAGATCATTAATATGTATTCCTATGGAAACACGCATAAGCATATGTTGTGGGCGTTCTGCGATTTCCCCATTCAGTTTAAGGAGATAGGATCTTTCCAGGGTTTTGAATCCGAAGTAATCATAACCAAAATCACGGTTATAGATAATGGTAGAATCCAGTTTCTCCTTATTATCCATGACTACCTGGTAAACTTCATCTGAAAGTAGCGGAGCCTTTTCGTCTGTTCTCGGATTTACATATTCATATAAATCTGTCATTACTTCTGAAAATGTCTTTTTGGTATTCTTATGCAGATTGGAAACTGAGATCCTTGCCGCAAGTTTCGCGTAATCCGGGTGAGACGTGGTCATGGTGGCAGCGATCTCTGCCGCCAGATTATCCAGTTCGCTGGTAGATACATTGTCATAGAGACCTTCAATCACCCTCATGGCAACTTTTACTGGATCTACAAGTTCATTAAGGCCATAGCAAAGTTTTTTGACTCTTGCTGTAATTTTGTCGAACATGACTGGCTCTTTCCTGCCGTCTCTTTTTACTACGTACATACGCTACAGTTTTAGTTAGTGACGCCTTTGCCTTGAAATTAGGAACTAGCATCCCTGGCCGGTGGTTAACTCCGGATTAATAAATTAAAATTTCGGGTGAAAAAAATTTAAAGTTCAACTAGCGCCACGTTGGGGGACGCAGCGCAGTTGCTCTTTAGAAATCAGCATCAAAACTGATTTCATCTGATTCTTTGTCTTTATTCATAACGCCTGCCTTCTGGTATTCGCTTACGCGTTTTTCGAAGAAGTTGGTTTTACCTTGCAGGTTGATCATGTCCATAAAGTCAAACGGATTCGAAACATTATATTCTTTCTCACATTCCAGCTCAACTAAAAGCCTGTCTGTAACAAACTCAAGATATTGAGTCATTAGCTTGGCATTCATACCAATCAAACTTACCGGAAGTGATTCTGTTACGAACTCACGTTCTATATTAAGAGCATCAATAATGATCTCTCTGATTTTTTCTTTTGGCACCTTATTAACCAGGTGATGGTTGTGTAGATGTACGGCGAAATCACAGTGCATTCCTTCATCTCTTGAGATCAACTCGTTAGAGAATGTTAAACCTGGCATTAAACCACGTTTTTTCAACCAGAAAATAGAACAGAAAGCACCAGAGAAGAAAATACCTTCTACAGCCGCGAATGCGATGAGTCTTTCAGCGAAAGAATCAGATTCAATCCACTTTAAAGCCCAGTCTGCTTTTTTCTTGATTGCCGGGAACACTTCAATCGCCTTGAATAGCTGATCTTTTTCCTTATCGTTCTTAACATAAGTGTCTATAAGAAGCGAATAGGTTTCAGAATGTATGTTTTCCATCATGATCTGGAAACCATAGAAAAACTTTGCCTCAGAATACTGAACTTCGTTCACGAAATTTTCAGCGAGGTTTTCGTTTACAATTCCGTCAGAAGCCGCGAAAAAAGCAAGAATATGTTTTAAGAAATAACGCTCGTCAGAATTTAGCTTATTGTTCCAATCTGTTAGATCCTGATGAAGATCAATTTCTTCTGCAGTCCAAAAACATGCCTCCATTTTTTTATACCAGTCCCAAATGTCATGATGTTTAATTGGAAAGATCACAAAGCGATCTTTATTTTCCTGTAAAATGGGTTCTGTTTGGGCCATAATTCTTAGGTTTTTTTCGGTCTCAGCTAGTTTTTATTGAAAAGTGTTTAACAAATATTTAAAAATGAGACGTATAATGAAAGAATTTAGCCTAAACGTTTTCAACAAAGTTTTCAACACTTAAGATTGTCGATTCTTCATAGTTTCTTGTTAAAACAAGTGTTTAAATTATTGAATAACAGAAGATTATAATTTGTTAATAATTTTATGACCAAAAAAGGACTAACCAAAAATGTTAGCGAAAAAATAGTCTGAAATTAAGCTGTAAAGTGGCTTAGATAAAGAGATTTCTAAAACGAAAACCGGTTAAAAATTAACCGGTTTTCTAGAAAACAGAACTAATTTTTTGGTTGGCCACCTATATTGCTGGAATAGATATGCGCTTTAATTCTGTAATATTCCAATTTTGAACTACTGAAAAATGAATTTCAAAAAAGCTCAAATTTTAATTCTAATTTTTCCGGGGGAAAAGAAGTGATCAGAAAAGATCCCTTCAATTTTTAAAAATCTGAAGAGCATAAATATACTAAATTCTCAACTTAATAAGAATTTAATCCTTTGAAAATTAAGAGATTGACTTATTTTTTCGGCTGAAGGTTTTTAGCTACCTCTTCCAGCTCATTATACCAATCTTCCCCAAATTTTCTAACCAGGGCATCCTTGGTAAATTTATAAATAGGCACCTGTAATTCTGCTCCAAGGCTGCAGGCGTCATCACAAATTTCCCAGCGATGATAATTCACTGCTGAAAAAGATGAATATTCCTGAACTCTAACCGGATACAGATGGCAGGAAACTGGTTTCTTCCAATCAATATCTCCCTGATTGTAAGCTTCTTCAATTCCGCATAAAGCAGTGCCTTTTTCGTCAAAAGTAACGTAAGCGCAATCTGCTTCGTCTATTAACGGAGTTTCAATCTCACCATTTTCCCTGGTGATGTAAACTCCCTGTTTTTCGATAGCTTCAATTCCTTCATTTCTAAGATAAGGTTTTACTTTCGGGTAGATTTCTTCCATGATCGCCCTTTCTTCAGGTTCAACCGGAGCACCGGCTTCGCCATCTATACAGCAGGCACCTTTGCAAGATGAAAGATTACACACAAAATCATTTTTAATGATCTCTTCAGAAACTAAAGTTTTACCTAATTGAAACATGCCACAAAGATAATTTTCTATGTCTTAGAAGGAAGAATTTTGCAGATAAAATTCATACAAATTTAACATGGTTCCTGAATTGCCAATCAGATAAGATAAAGTACTTTTGCACGCAATTTTGAAAAAGAGAAGCTTATGTTTAAAGTGTTAGATTTCAGGCAAATATTTACTGCAGGGATGATTCTTTTTGCTGTAATTGATATTATCGGGAACATTCCGATTATTATCGATCTGCGTAAAAAAGTTGGACATATTCAGAGTGAAAAAGCATCTATTGTTGCAGGAGTAATTATGGTGGTATTTCTTTTCCTTGGTAAGGAGATTCTGAACCTTATTGGTATTGATGTAAATTCATTCGCAGTTGCAGGTTCATTTATCCTGTTTTTCCTTGCATTAGAAATGATTCTTGGAATTAGTCTTTATAAAGATGATGCTCCCGAGACCGCTTCAGTGGTTCCATTGGCATTTCCATTGATTGCTGGTGCTGGTACCATGACCTCCCTGGTATCGTTACAGGCAGAATATGAAACTGTAAATATCATTGTTGCTATCATTATCAATATTATATTTGTATACCTGGTTTTAAAATCTTCCGGGAAGATCGAGAGGATTCTTGGAAGCCAGGGTATTAATGTAATCAGGAAAGTTTTTGGAGTGATTCTTCTGGCAATCGCCGTGAAGCTTTTCGCTGCCAACATCCAGAATTTATTTTCATGAAGTATCTTATTTATACCATCATATTTTTAGCTGTTGCATTTATTGGAATTAGTATTCGCTCTATAAACCTTGACAATTTAATGGAAGGAGATAGCGGGAATGCAATGATTGTAATTGCAGCAAGTCTGTGTGTGATCGTTCTTATGGCCATTCTTCTTGTGTCCAGAACGATCTCAAAAAAACATGATTAAATCATGGATTTTGATGTTTTAATTATTGGCGGCGGAGCAGCAGGATTGTCCTGTGCTTTGGTAATTGGTTCTGGTTTAGACAAAGCTTTTGCTAAAAACAGGAAAGCAGGAATTATCCTGCACCAGAGATCCTCTCATTTACAGTCTGCTTTGTTGAATAATGTCTTCGGAATCACTCCGGGCACAAAAGGTATGGACGTTTTGAAAGCAGGTGCAGATCAGCTAACTGAACTGTATCCTAAAATGCAGCAAATCACCAAGGAGAAAGTAAAAGAGGTTGCTGAAATTAATGGAGGTTTTCGGGTAGTCACTAATAAAAATGAATATACCGCTGAAAAGGTTGTAATCGCTGTTGGTTATACCAGCCCGTTCAGGATCAGCGGACTCGAAGAATACCTAATTCCGCATCAAAAGGCTAAATTATCTAAGGACCGGGTTCAGCTAAAAAATCAAGATCATCTTGTTAAGCCTGGATTATATGTAGCAGGAACTCTTGCCGGCTGGCGAAGTCAGTATGCTATTGCAAGCGGTAGTGGTGCTGCGGTTGCCACAGATATCTTAACCGATTGGAATGATGGTGAGCACACCAAAGTGCATGATAAGCTAGCTTAAAAAATAAAAAATAAAACTTAATGGAAGGGTAACGATGGCAAGTATTAAAAAGCTTTGCTGAAGGTTCCTGTATAAGAGCGCGCGTTTCAGTTGCTTTATAAAAGTAGCGTCATCGCTGGAGTTAATCTGACTTTTAAGTATCCTCCTGGAAACATTGGAAGTATTTACCAGAATATCATTTTTCAGGAATAGATAGGTGCTATTATCCAGTAATCTAAAAGACACTGCGATAATAAATAAAAACAAAGGTGTTAAAGGCCAAATAGCCGATAGATATTGTAAAAAATTTTCCATCGAAACTCCAAAGTATTATTTTTCTTTGGACAACTCAATTACTTTCTCTATTAATCGATCATCTTCATTTAAATACCGTTCAAATGCATTGGTTCCGAAAAGTTGTTGAGCAATTTCAGCTTTTAAATATTTCTTTAGGAGTGGTTTGCGTTCTTCGCTGGTCTTCTCAATTCCAATATTGATCATTCTTACATATCGGTCAAAATCGTTCACCATTTCATCGGTAATTTCGATCTCATCCCTGAAATCATTTTTTGAGATTGAATTGTAATATTCACGATTTTTTTCCAGGATATCGAATACAAATCTACTCATGTAACCACCACGCAAAAGCAGTGTAAGTTTCTCCTTTTCAGAATCGGTGTCTTTTGGTACAAAGATATCCGGTATGATTCCTCCTCCTCCGTAAACAACTTTCCCACCTGGAGTTTCGTATCTCAAAGAATCATTCACTACAATGCTGTCCTGGCTATTTAACTCACCATTTTTATAACGACGCATATAGTCGTTAAAGTAAGAGTCATTCCCGTTTTCGTAGGGTTTTTGAATAGATCTTCCTGTAGGTGTATAATATCTGGCAATTGTAAGTCTCACGGCACTTCCATCTCCAAGTTCCATTTCTCTTTGTACAAGTCCTTTTCCATAAGAACGTCTTCCTACAATCGTACCAACATCATTATCCTGAAGGGCTCCGGCTACGACTTCGCTGGCAGAAGCTGAATTTTCATTGATTAACACGAAAACTTTTCCGTTCTCAAATTCACCTTCTCTTTGAGCAAAAGTTTTTTCAATCGCTCCGCTTTTGTTCTTGGTGAAAAGAATCAATTTGTCATCTTTGATAAATTCATCTGCGATATTGATGGCTTCGGAAAGATAACCCCCAGGATTTCCACGAAGATCCAAAGCGATCTGTTTAGCGCCATTCTTTTTAAGTTCCTTGATAGACTGGCTGAATTCTTTATAGGTAGTTTCAGAAAACCTGTCAATTTTCAAATAACCAAGATCTTCGGTGAGCATGTAAGAAGCGCTCACACTTTTCAACGGTACTTTTCCTCTTTTTAGTTTAAAGGTAAGCAGGTCTTCAATTCCCTTTCTTAGAATTTTCAGAGTAACTTTAGTGTTCGCTTTTCCTTTCAATTGGGTAGTGATGCTATCATCACTAATCTGCCTATCGAATAATTTCTCGCCATTCGCATACAAAATCCTGTCACCACCACGAATGCCTATCTTTTCACTCGGACCTCCTTCCAGGGCTTTAATCACAACGATCGTGTCCTGAACTTTATAAAAGCTAACGCCAATCCCAACGAAATCACCTTTCATATTTTCCGTAACCCTTGCGTATTCATCTTTAGGAATATAAACCGAATGAGGATCCAGGTTTTCAAGGATCTTGTTAACCGTAACGTCTACAATACTGTCTGTATTTACATCATCTACATATTCGTAATCGATGTAATCTATAAGCCTGTTTAGTTTTTGCTTTTTCGGGTTGGCAGAAAAAAGTTCATCTGAAGGATCAAAATCCAGCCTGGCCCCGAGAATTAATCCCACGGCACAGGCAATGCTTAATAATAGCGGAGTGTATATTTTATTCCTTCCCTTCAATCTTCTAATTCTGATATTTGTTCCAGCTCAACCCCGGCCTTTCTTAAAAATTCCAGCCCGGAATTGTCCTTATAATCAATTTGATAAACCAGTCTGCTAATACCAGATTGGTGTATCAATTTACTGCATTCCTTACACGGTGACATGGTAATATACAGTGTAGCATCTTTACATGACTGCGTAGAACCGGCAACTTTTAAAATTGCATTTGCTTCTGCATGTAAAACATACCATTTGGTATATCCTTCATCGTCTTCACAAAAATTCTCAAAACCTGTTGGAGTTCCATTGTATCCGTCAGAAATGATCATTCTATCCTTTACAATTAACGCACCAACTTGCTTTCTATTACAATGAGATAATTTACTCCATTCCCGGGCAATTCTCAAATATGCTTTATCGAATTTTAGCTGTTTTTTCTTATTCATGGCAACTATAAAGGTCTAGTTCGCAGAAATTAATAATAGGCTGCAAATTAAAAGATTATTGTGAAAAAATAAGTTTAATAGGGTCTTAATCTACAGTGCCAGATAACTTTCAACCAGAATTGGAAGTATAATCCCGATCACGATAGATGAGGTAACGATGATCCAGTCTCTTTTGGAAACATTCAACAGGTTTTGCAAGATGAAACCAATGATCAGAACAGCTAATACCACTATCACCTGCGCCAGTTCAATTCCCAGGGCAAATTCAACTAAAGGCCAGAATTTACTTTGAGATCCCGAAGCGATCATCTTAAAATAGGAAGAGAATCCAAGGCCATGAATTATTCCGAAGAAAGCAGTGGTAAAATATAGTAAGCTGAAATTAGTATTTTTTACTTTTCTTCCTGCCGTGGCAATATCAAAAATAGCGGTTGCCAGAATGGTTACTGGGATTAGAAACTCTACATAATTACTATCTACACGAACAATTTCATAAACTGATAGAAATAATGCCAATGTATGACCGAGGGTAAATAAGGTTACCAGCCATAAAACCTGTTTCCAGGTGCTAAATCCGTATGAAGCTACGAGTACAATTATAAATAGAACGTGATCATATGCCTGCCAGTCCAGAACGTGATCAAGTCCGAGCTCAAAGTACAGCCAAAATTGCGACATAGTAGAGATTTATTAGCAAAGTCCCGAAAGTACAACTTATTCATATAAATGCAAAGATGAAAGGCGCTAGAGGACTAAATGAAAAATACCTCAATTGTGGTATTTCAATTGATAAGGTTGCTTTCTATCTTAGCAAGGTTAAATTATAGCTTAGTTCACATTTTCAATGTATACGGAAAATTGAGTAGGGTCGAAATTCCGAGATTGTTTTGTTGGGGTAAACAGCATATCTGCATTGAAATACCAAAACTAATCATTGATATTTGACCTGAAAGCCTTCAGATCTTCTGGAGGCTTTTTTTATTATTAAGGAGCGGAATAGGGACTGAAAAATTAAAGTTGACAGAATTGTTATATTTACTTGTTCAAACCATAAAACCCTATGCAAGAGGAGCTCAAGAAGATATCAGATTATTGGAAAGATGCATATTCGAATCATGTAAAGGAATATCGGCCATTTGAGATCACTAAGGATTTTAAAAGGTTTGCTTCCATGTTTGCCATTGGTAATTCATATCTCTACATCGTAAATCTTTTCAATTTTCAGATAGAATATATTTCAGATTCAGTTGAGCTATTCATTGATAAGGACAAAGAAAATATCCAGTTGCAGGATCTCCTAAAAACAGTGCTTCCTGAAGAGATCGAGAATATCAATCTAAAAAGCAGGGTGATCAATGACTTTTATACCTCCTTTCTGGAACGGGAAAAGGTGCTGGATTATAAAAATATGTTTTCATATAGAATGAAAGATGCACAAGGGCATATTAGAACAATGCTTTATCAGGCGATGCCTTTGAGCGTTCTGGAAAGCGGAACCCCGGAGCATGTCTTCTGTATCCAGACAGATGTTACCCATTTAAAAGTTACAAGTAATATGGCAGTTTCTTTCCTAAACCTGGACGGCGGAAAGTCATATTATAATGTGGATGTTTCAAAAGGTAAATTTCATCCTGAACTTTGTGAAAATGGAAAAAATGATCTTGCTGAACTATTTTCGGAACGTGAAATGCAAATCGTGATGAGTCTGTCTAGAGGAAAAAATGCTGAACAGATCGCAGACGAATTAAATCTCTCTCATCACACTATTAAAACCCATCGCAGGAATATTTTGCAGAAGAGTGGTTGTGCAAATACTACGGAGCTTGTCGCTAAATGTCTCTCCAACGGACTTATTTCGCCAAATCTCAATTAAACAGTCTGTTTAGAATGCCAATTGAGATCCTTCAAGAAATAATTAAGTTTCCATTTTTCTAAGACAAATTTTTTATATTTTTGCCGTCCACAAGCTCGAGTGGCGGAATTGGTAGACGCGCTGGATTCAAAATCCAGTTCTTTCGGGAGTGCGGGTTCGATTCCCGCCTCGAGTACTAAAGGCCTAAGCCGACTTTCACGAGTCGGCTTTTTTTATTTTGGTACAACATGGGTACAACAAATTGAAGTTTTTGTTAACTACAATAAATTTGCTATAGTTTAATAGCAAAAGACCACTATGTTCCATTTTTCTACCCCTATTTGAATAAAATTTGGTTTGTAACCTACTCAGCCCATTTCCCTTCATTTTGCAGAAAATGCTCTATTCTGGGAAAAGAGCCTCATTTAAAAAGGTCTTGCACCCAATTCCAAAGTTTCCGATTCCCACTCCACTTGCCCGTCCGTTCCCGAGAAAAGACGGGAAGCGGCCAAACTCCACTCCCATCTACACCTTTCAAGTTAAGTCCTCTTTAAATCCCACTTAAAAGAGGATAATCCGTTTTCATAACCCGGTCAACACATTCCCCGGCAATTCGCGAAAAGCTTCATTACATGCAAAGAGCTTCACTAGGAAGGCTTGGACACAATGCCCAATTTCAGCTTTCCATTCCGTTAACCCTTCCCGCCATGCTGGGAAGGAACATTACATTCCCGAGCCGAAATCGTGAATTAAGTCCGCTAAATAGAAATTCCATTTATTCATTTGATGCTACTTCCTATGTTTTAATACTTCACAAACGCCTTTAGAATTACTCCCGCACCCTCACTGTCACTCCCTTTTTTTAATAGCAAAATACCAACATTCGGAAGTTGAACGTACTGCATAAGCCAGTCGTACCTCCTTTTTATAAGTCCTTATCAATTCCAAATATTTAAAATGTATCAGCAACAAAAAAAGGGAACAGCGAGGGCGCTATAGGAAGTAAATCTAAAATGAATCTTATGAAATCTTATAAAAACATACAAATGGAAGCAGCACCAAAGAAAACAAAAAAGGAAAACGCTCCAGATATAATAAGTAAATCATTTGAAAAAAATAACAAAGCAAACTATCTGAAAGGTTCAGATAGCATAATTAGTAATCTTCAATTCTTTTAATCATGAGTACCTTAAAAAATCACGTACAGTTAATTGGAAATGTTGGACAGGATCCACAAATCACGAACCTTGAAAGCGGCAAGAAAGTAGCCCGTTTTTCACTCGCCACCAATGAGTTTTATAAAAATGATAAAGGCGAGAAAGTACAGAATACGGAATGGCACACTATTGTGGCCTGGGGAAAGACTGCCGAAATCATCGAAAAATATGCCGGAAAAGGTAAAGAGATCGGAATATCTGGAAAACTCAAATCCCGAAGCTATGATGATAAAGACGGAGTAAAACGGTATGTAACCGAAGTGGAAGCCAGTGAAATTCTTTTGCTAGGTGTGAAAAATGGCGATAGCCAGTAATTATAAAAATAAGAGGGCGGGTACTTGTTCACGGTAACGCCCTCTTTTAATTATCAACCCTTTAAAGATATCAATAATGAAAACTAAAGTTAATGAAATATCGATCAAATATCAGGGGAATTTTAAAATCTCTCAGGCTCCTAAAATCACCTCTTCTTTAAATGCTGCTGAATTATTATTTAATGAGTGGAATAAAGATCAAATTGGTTTACAGGAATGTTTTAATATTATGCTTCTTAATAATGCCAATAAGGTTAAAGGAATCTATGAAGTTTCTATCGGAGGAATTACCGGTACCTTAGTAGATTTAAGAATTCTTTTTGCGGTAGTATTAAAAAGTCTGACAACCTCTGTAATTCTAGCACATAATCATCCCAGCGGAACTTTAAGACCGAGTGAAGCAGATAAAAGACTTACGGAGAAAATTAAAAATGCTGCTGTGCTATTTGATATCAAAGTACTTGATCATTTAATTATTACCCCAGATGGTAATTACTTCTCTTTCGCAGATGAAGGACTGTTATAATAAAGCTTTCTTATAAATTTTAAAAGATCTGATTTTTCAGGTCTTTTTTATGGAACCTATTTATCACTTTACTTCTAAAAAATTGTATCTTTAAAAAGCTGAACTTCAGCAGATATAATTTTATATAGCTATCCTAATTTTGACTTTCGCTGATAGCTGTATCCATCGATATTTTACAATTTGGAATTATTCAAATTCCAAAAATAGCAATTTGTGTGTAAGCAAATTGTATGAAATTTTTGTCCGCTGGGCGGACGAAAATGGAATAGCAAGAGGGTAACACGCTACGCGATGTTACGTGTTCCATTTTCGATTTAATTAATTGACTATCAGATGATTAAAAATAATCAAGATTTTAAAATTTCTACAATTTGCGTCAAATAGCTTGAAATAGCCAGTAAATAGGGATGGATTTACGTCAAATCTCTAAAAAAGCGAAAGAAAATGGATTCATTCATTACAATTAGGTTTAAACGGAAAACTGCCAAACGTTTTCAAGAATTTTCAAAAACACACTTCAAGACACATACTGAAGCAATGGAGAATATTCTCGATTTTTTCTTCTACAATGAGATTTCCCCAAAGGAAAAATTAGGTTCGACAGGACGAACCATCGAAAGCAAACTTTCAAAAAGAATCAATGCCGTTATTGCCATAATTAGAGACATGGAAAAGACGCAAACAAAACCAACGGTAGCTATGATTCAATCATTGTTTACAAATGAAGAACCGAACCAAAAACCACTGATTTTGGAAAAGAAATATGACGAAGTAAAAAAGCAAGTCAAGTTTAGAGAAAAGGGGAATCAAAATAATAAACTCTAATTTTTTGAATTATGTACATCACAATTACTCCTCAAAAATTAGGCTCAAATTACTCAAAAAGTTCAGCAGATTTTGTTGGCTATTTAGAGAAAGAAAATGATGGTTTAGCACAACGAGATATGGAACATTTTTTCAACCAATATGAGGATGAAATTTCCGCTGAAGAAGTAGTCAAAGAAATCGATGGCAACACTGCAAAATTAAAAAATAAAGAGCCCAAATTTTACTCGATTACGGTCAGTCCATCTAAGTATGAATTAAACAAATTACAAAACAGTAAAGAGTATTTGCAGACCTACACACGAGAACTGATGAAAGACTATGTAGCTTCTTTTAATCGGGAAATAAACGGACGCCCCATAACCATCAATGACATAAAATATTTTGCGAAAATTGAACATCAAAGAACCTTTAAAGGAACAGATTTTCAGATTAAAGAGAATCAACCTTACGCTTCAAAAATTTTTCAGCTAAAAACTGAAATCCGAAATGTTCAAGAAGGAAGATCTGATGGGAATATTGAAAGTATGAAAACGGAAGTAGCAAAATTGGAACGCCAAGCACCGCATCAGCAAAACGGAAAACGGATTGTCCAGGGAATGCGAAAAGATGGATACCAAAGTCATATCCATATCATCGTAAGCAGAAAGGATGCTTCGAATTCGGTTAGTCTTTCTCCAGGAAGCAAACACAAAGCTTCGGTAGTGGAAATGCACGGTAAAAAGGTAAAGCGCGGTTTTGATAGAGATACCTTTTTCACGAAAGCGGAAAAAACGTTTGACAAGACTTTTGACTATAAACGCAACTTTGCAGAATCCTATAAAGCCCGAAAGGATTTTGTAAAGAATCCTAATCTATACTTCGCCGCCTTGATGAAGTTGCCAGCCAATGAAAAAGCATTGGCTTTCAAAATGATCACAAAAACGGGATTGCCCATAGTGCCAAGAATTCCAGTTAGTCAAGCACAAATTGCACTTCGGGTTTTCAAGCATTTAAGACGTGGGGTAGAAGTGGCCATTAAATCAAGTTCCATCGGAATCTAATTGATATGGAGTTAGACAATCTTATATCGGTACTTTCAATTATTGGTTTATCCAGTATGGTTTTCTATGCGATGTTTCGGGTTAGCAAGTATGCGTTTCTTTTGAATATCGCAATACTTTTATTTTTCATTTTCTTTATTTCTGAAGGGAATGAATTAGTATCAATATTGCTGTATCTAGCGTGTCCTCTAATGCTAATTAATATAGGGTTCTATGTCTTTCTACACAAAACTGAAAACGTACAGAATAGCGATAGAAAATATCAAGTCAATTTTGCAACGTCCAAAGGAAATTTCAAATTGGATAATATCAAAAGGGGCGCGTCCATAATAGGTTCTGCCGGAAGTGGAAAGACAGAAAGCGTGGTATACGGATTTTTAAAACATTTCCGGAATGAGGGCTTTTGCGGAATCATTCACGATTACAAGGATTTTGAACTGACCGAAATGGCGTACCCACTTTTTAAGGATAACGATATCCCGTTCAAGGTCATTTCTTTTGATAAAATTATCCACCGGGTAAATCCCATTGCGCCACGTTATTTAGAGAACGAGGAAAGCGTCAATGAGGTGTCAAGGGTATTGATTGAAAACCTTTTGGAGCAAAGAGAAAGTGGAACAACAGGAACAACCAAATTTTTTAATGATGCAGCTGAAGGTTTGATTGGTGGTTTGATTTGGAAGCTGAAAACCGACTATCCCACCTACTGTACGCTACCACATTTGATAGCGATTTATCAATTATTGGACACGGATAGCCTTATTCAGTTTTTGGAGACCAACACCACATCGAGGGCAATGGCAGATGCATTTATTAGTGGTAAGGATTCTGATAGGCAGACCGCTGGTGTAAAAAGCACCTTGGCCAATGCGCTGAAACGAATTAGTACACAGCGCATATTTATGGCATTATCCGCAGACGAAGTGCCACTAAATATTAATAGCGAGGATAATCCAGCAATCATTTCAGTAGTAAACAATCCAAAATATGAAACATCCTATTCGCCTGTTGTTGCAACCATTATTCACACTATTACCAAGCAAATGAGCGTACGCGGTCAGAGACCGTCTTTTTTATTGATGGAAGAAGCACCTACCATCCGATTACTGAATATGCACCGCATTCCGGCAACGCTCAGAAGTTATGATATTGCAACTGTTTATGTAATGCAGGACAAAATTCAGAATGATATGATGTATGGCGATAAGGCAAGCAAAGCGATTTTGAGCAACCTATCCTACCAGTTCTTCGGAAAGGTCAATGACCCGGATACGGCTAAATATTACGAGCGTTTTTTTGAAATCATTAAAGACCCGACGAAAAGTATCAGTCGTGGCCATAATCTCGATTTTGATACTCGTATTACGACTGGCGAAAAAGAAATCCCAAAGATTAGAGCGGACGTTTTTTTTAGATTGAAACAAGGCGAGTTCATTACCTATGCCGATGGTAAAGATAAGAAAGTTCGGTTTAAATTAGCGCGAATTCAACGGCAGCTTCCTGAAGAATCCATGCAATTTTCTCAGGTGGATTTAGCGGTTAATTTTGCGCGGGTTTATGATGAAGTCAGAACTATTTTCAAATAGAGAATATAGGATTATCTTTATGCAGATATAAACTAATTTTTTAAATAATTTATGACTGGTTCGGCACCACAAGCAGGATTCTATTATCAAAATAATATTGCAGCTCTTAAAATAATTGAAAGCCTGTTTTTTGATACCGATATACAATATATTCAACTTGAAAATTATGACAGAGGAAATCATATAGATGATGTTATTATCAATAGAAAATGTAAAACAGAGTTCATACAAGTTAAATGGTCTGAAGATGAGAGTAATAATTATACGCTGTATAACCTTATAAGTAATGCTGATGGTAAAAAATCAATTTTTCGTCAGCTTGCGGATGGCTATAAAAGCGTTATAGATTCAGAAAAACAGTTTCAAATTATCCTTTATTCAACAAAAGGTATAAGTAATGCAGCACGACCTAGTAAGGACATTACAATTGGGCTAAACGATTTCATAAAAAAAGTTGTTTTACCGATACAGACTTCAGGAAAACAATATGACGCCATCAAAACGGCAACGGAGTTTTTACCAGTAGTGGAAGTTATTCGAAAAGAAACTGGGTTACGAAAAAAGGAATTTACAGATTTTCTTAGCCGATTAGATTTTCAGCTAAAGCAAGATTCAATTCATATTATAAAAGATGCCATTGGCTCAAAATTTAGCCTTTTGGGAATTGAAAAAAACTTAGTTGATAAGCTATTGACTTCAGTAGTAGAATGGAGTATTTCTGCGGAAAAAATTACTAAAGAAAAAGTTTTAAAGCAACTTGGTTTATCCGATAGGTTTGAAGATAAACTTTCACATTACTTTAGGGTAGTTGATGATGATTACTACGTAGCTAACGATAGATTGTTGAAAGCAATACAGAAATCGGTTGATGCGCTAGATGGTGGCTATATCCTTGTAGAAGGTCTGCCAGGAATTGGAAAATCCACAGCATTAACAAAATTTCAGGAACTAAATGACGATATAGCATTTACCTATTATTGTTTTATACCAGACTCTAAAAATAATTTTGGGGAATTAAGGCACAAGACTAATTACTTTCTAAAATCTATGTGTGTCGGTATTGAGAATCGATTTCCAGATGTAAATTTACCTTCTCGCTATTCTAATGATTATGAAAGTAAATTTGTTGAATATATTGGTAAGCTTTCAACGCTCGGTAGAAAAATAATTTTTATAGTTGACGGCCTGGACCACGTACATAGGGATTTGGCTTTTTCTGAAAATTCATTACTGAATAATATTAAGGGCAATCTTCCCGAAAACATTTTTATAATAGTTAGTACCCAGTATAAGTCGGTGCTTGCTACAGATGTCCTTCAGCAAATCAACTTAGATTCTAAAAGACACATTATTGCTAAAGGGTTTACCCAACGAAATATTAAGGAATATCTTACCAATAAAGGTATTGACCATTCAGAAATACTTGAGTTGGTAGAAAAGGTATCCTCTGGCATTCCAGTATACCTTCATTATATATCTGAATTGCTTTTAAAAACTGACAGGCACAAGTATGCAAAACTACTTAGCAATCTGCCAGAGTTGAAGGATGGGGAAATTGACACGTACCATGAGTATTTATATGGAAGTATCGAGTTTAGTGAATATAATCGATGGGTATTGTCTTTCTTAGCATTTAGGAGAGAGCATACCAGTATTGAGCTAATCAATTTTATTCTTTTAAAGCTTGGTGTAGATTCGGATATAATAAAAGTGAAGCAGGTAATTAATGCCTACTCACATTTACTCAAGCAAAATGATTCAGGTAATTTTAGTGTGTTTCACAACAGCTTCAGGGAATTTATTCTTCGGAAAACGGAAGATATTACAGTTAAGTTCGGTCCAGCATTGATAGACTACTATGAGCAAAATCCTAATACTGATGAAGCTTTTAGAAACTACTTTTCGCATTTGTTTGATGCTGGAAACTATAAAAAGATATTAGAAGTAGTCAACGTAGCTTGGATTAAAAATGCTTGGGCTAATTTACGTCCAATCGAAGAAATAAGAAACAACATTGAAATTGCTCACAACGCCGCAATTGAAGAGCTAAATCTATCTGAATTTATAAGAATATCATTTTTAAAAGCTCGAATTTTAAATATAGAATGGAATTTTGAAAGTTCCCATATTGACTTTCCAACCCTATTTTTAAAAGCTGGTCACGTCAAAAACAGTTTGAGAGCAATTTGGGATGGTGATTTCCTTTTAGGCTCTAAGGAATACTTTTACCATTATCTAAGTGAATATCATTTAAAGTTTTCTAAATTATTGCCTAAAACCATTTTATCACGTGGTCTGGGAAAGGAAACCTCTGAATCTAGCTACGATGCTTTAGTGCAAAGTCTTAAAGCTGATACATTAATTGAAGAAGACCCTGTAGCTGTATTTAATAGAATTGATAAAATAACATGGAAAACGACAGATAACCATACAAGAAATTTTAAAAAGACTGATTATTCAAAAAAACAAAACAAAAAAATAAACCGTAAGATTAAACGAAAAGTGGTTAACTACTTATTATCGCATAAACAATTTGATAAGTTGGTTTTGTTGGATAATGCCAAACTGAAAGATGATAAAGTTGTCGTCACTATTAAGTTGGCTCTAGCAAAATTCTTTGTTAAGGATGATAAAAACACCACAATTGGTATTTTAAATGAGATAGACTTTAAGCAAATTTCCAATGTGAATCTTTTAAGTCAAATAGCTTATTTTTCCTCTTTTTTAACATTCGAGGAAATCGTTAAGATTTTCCCCAAGCCAAAAATAGTACTGCCAAAAATCGAAAATAAAATTATCGAACAGCGCAGGATGAATTATAAAATAAAAAAGAACATCGTCTCTTTGTTCGACTTGCTTAAAGTAATTTGGGTTTTTGAGCCAAGCCTCATTAATATTGTAGAACTAAAAGTAACCTTACTGAGAGACCCTTCGCTTGGAATTTTTGAATCAATCTTGAATTTCTCACAATTTTGGAAAGATAATAAGACCACCGAAGTAACGGAATCCTCAAAATTAAAAGCTCTAAAAAAATCACTAGAATATCTATATATAGAACACCCAAAATTTCTTCAAAAGAGAAGTTATGGACTAATGGATGGCGATGACGACAGTCATTTCATTCGTCGTAGCTTAAACGATATTACTAACAGCGTATTTCAATTAGCTTCGGATAGTTTAAAAATTCAGAGCTTAAAGAAGTTTATATCATATTGGCTAGAATTAGAAGATGGTAATAATGGTTATAGAGAACATAAAATTGGGATTGGATTTGCTAGAATTCTGAATGAAAAACACAAAGATTCGTTAGGTGCTGAAATTTTAAAAATCATACAACATTCTGAAGAAATTGTAAGACAAGATGAAGATACCAACTCGTTATTGGAACATCTTGGTGAAATAGCTGAAATCTATGGAATTTGCGATTTTCAAGACCATTTTATGAGACTATATAATGAATTCATTATAGTCGCTTTTGGTGTGGGCTATCGCAAGGATTATCAGGCAAGCTACATCACTAATGCTTTGGAAGCTGTACACGAGACAGACCCAGAAAACACGCTTAAGAGGTTAAAGGACGCATTCTCTGTTCAAACACAATTAGCTCATGCTGGCAACGGACGAATGAATCATATCTGTAAATCAGACCTAATTAGTTTTACTGGCGAAAGATATCCAAGACTGGCATTTAAACTTTTAAACTATGAGGAAAATAATTTAGGACGAAGTGAAGCCATTTCAAGTGTATTAAAGCCACTTATTGAAAAGGCTAAAAGTGCTGAATTACGACTCTTATTTACCGTAATAAAAACATTGCCAAAATGGGATGTTGGTGGCACATCAAAAGGTGAGTTTTTAGAATTGACCACTCAGTTATTGAAGCATACTTTAGAGATTGACGAGAAGGACTTTATACCCAATATTTTAAATGAAATAAAGTTCAATATATTGGTAGAACTTGAAGAACCCAAAAAATTTGAAGAATTTTATAAGTTATTAAAAACTTACAATTTAGACCCAAATGACTATGGTTTACCTGATATTGATTTTAAAGAAGATGAAAGCCAAAAGAAAAAACAATATAGAGGTAAATTTCTTGCGCCATTTTCCAAACCTACAAAAGAGCAGTTTTTAGACCTGTTTAACAACGACTTTGAAAAATTCAATGATACATTGGAATCACTTCAAAGAATACTAATTGAAAATGGAAGACGAACAGGTATTAGAAATGAATACTATCCTTTAAAAGAAAGTTTTCAGGATTTTTTTGATACGCTTTCTAAGAGGGAACAAAAAAAGATAAAGCCTTATCAAATTCTTCGATGGTTTCTGAAATTTAAGAATGAGGTAGCGCTTCTACCAAACACGCATGTTGAAAAAGATGGTATTGAGCTACTATTTAAAGCGCTTTGTAATAAAATTGATGAAGCTTATCCCAAAGCAAACTTCAAAACATATGTTATAAAGGATTGTGACTTAAATAAAATTGTAGATGAAATTTATACAAATGTAAACAACAGTCCAGTTTCTGTGCTATATGCCGTCCTTACAGACGAAGATGTTTTCGAGATAGTTACTAAAGTATCTTTATTGAAACAGCAGTTTATAGAAGAATTTTTGGATAGATGGGTGAAAGATCACACCTATTCAAAGGCAATTTTAATCTTGGCCAATCGATTGGTCAATCCTCAGCCAGAAAAGGCAAAAAAAATGCTCGATGATATAGCAGAAAAAGAATATGACAGCCTTTTATTTTCAAATCACTATAACAAGGACACCCTAGGTTTTAATGTAGTTGAAACATTAATAAAAGCAGACCCAAAATTCGGAAAACGTTATTTACTTAAAAGCTTTATTTCTCAAAAAGGAAGATATTTCTACGAACTCTTAAGCAGTATTAATATGCTTATGGAGTATACACCTTATTTTGAAGGCGAAAATGCGTCTGAATCATTTTTTAAAGCTAATTTAGAGTACAATGTAGGTTTAGCTGAAGGACTACCACAAAAGACAGCAGATTATGATTTTGTGGAACAATATACCGCAGACGTTGAGTTTTCAGAAATTATAATAAATTATATCGTCTCTCTTTTTGATTATCCAGTAATCAAAATTCGTGAATTGGCTTTAAAGAGCTTATTGGACATTTTTATAGAAATTCCAGATTATCTCACACATTTTCTTAAGAACAATCTACAAAATTTAGGTTTTAATAAAGTTGAGCATTTACTTACTGAGCTAATAAGTATTGCACTCAAAGAGCCTAAATTACTTGTTGATTACAAAAAAGAAATCTGGGTTTTGTTTCGCTTAAAACACTTTAATATCAACCAGCTTTTAATTACGTTATTTACAGTTCTATCAAATCACAATAAAAAATTATTAACAAATGATGAGCAACTTTTTATTAAAAATTTAAACCAACCCAGTACCATCATTATACCACCGAAATTTAAGGTGTACGAGAATGGTGGCAGGTTTATTTATTCAGATTTTCAGGCAGAAATGTTATATAAAATTAGAAGAAATGATTTATGTAATGAAGTTGTACAAGATGAGCTATATACAGATTTAAAACAGCAAAAAGGACTTGGTAATTACGATGCCGAAAATGAAGGTATAGAACATCGAAATTATAATATCAATACAAATTTTGATGTAATTGAGATACACTCCAAGTATTATGAAGAAGTCAAGAATAGCCTAAATGAAATACTATATAAAAAAATTAAGCGGGATTGTTTTGAACCTGAATTTTTAGAAGAGCTGGCTTTGGACATGAGGCTATATGACCCTTCAATTATTTTATACGAACCTATAACACGCTCAAGCTATATTAATTGGTTGCCAAAAGCATCACCAGAAGATTTTATGCTGTTTAAGGATTTAGACAATGTAGCTGAAACATTTATGTCACGCGAGCAAAACTACGTAACGTTATTTGAATCTGGAAGCCAACGGTCTTTAGATGGTTACAGAGAATCAAAATTTACTACTTATTTTGAAGTAAGCGCTTTCTTGAAGAAGAGAGACTTAACTATCGATATTGAAAGCTTGAAGTATGAACATTTTATTCCCAGAAAAAACAGCTTTCATTTTGAAATGCCTGGTTCCACAAGAAGTATTCATTCATTTCCAGTAAAAGGTATACTACCAATTCTTGAGGTGTCCATGAACAATTTTCGAGGCGAGAAGAGTATTTCGACGGCAATGGTTGCTAACGAGTTTTTGGAAATGTTGGAACATAATAAAATAACCTTGTTCGATTTGCTTAACAACTCATCAGAACAAGAGGAATTAATAGCTGTTAAATGGCAAAATGCCTATACCTCTGGAAGAAGGCGCTATAAACCAAGTTCAGAGGGCTTTACTTTAAAAATTCATAGAGACAAGTTAAAAGGGTTTTTAGATAAAAACAATTTTGAATTATGTTTGAGCATCGAAGTTTCAAGAGCAAATACGCCTTATGTTAACGAGTCTCATATGGACTGGAAGCATTATCGTAAAGTTTCTAGGGTAAAGATATAATAGATTTTCAATAAATAAATATCATCTTTATTATGACTTTTAACTGTTACTTCCGAAACATTATCTTGCTATGCCGATTTAAAAATGTCTAATGTATTTTCATAGCTTACTAAACCAATTTCCACAAATTTATATCATGATCTTTATGGTTTATTTATTTAAATGACCGAAACAAACCGCATAGAATACAAACGAGAACTATCCGATGGACTTGAAAAAGAGGTCATTGCTTTTTTAAACTACCGTGAAGGTGGCATTATTTATATTGGTATTGATAAGGAAGGAAACACTTACGGTCTGGCTGATGCGGATGGCGACCAATTAAAAATTAAGGACAGGTTGAAGAACAATATTCGTCCTTCAGCTTTGGGTCTGTTTGATATTTTAAGTGAAGAACGATATGGTAAGAATATCCTGAAAATCATTGTGGCGAGTGGTCCCGAAAAACCCTATCATCTCAAAAAATATGGAATGAGCGAAAAGGGTTGTTTTATCCGCTTAGGTTCAGCAGCTGAACCGATGCCACAAAAAATGATAGACGAGCTGTTTGCCAAACGTACCCGAAATTCCATCAGCAAGATTAAAGCCTGTCGGCAGGATTTAGGCTTCGGACAGCTGAAAATCTACTACGAAGAATCAGGACATACCCTCGGTAAAGCTTTTGCAAAGAACTTGGAACTATTGACCGAAGATGGCGCATTCAATTACGCTGGCTATCTTTTGGCAGATAAGAACAATACTTCTATTAAAGTAGCCAAGTATTCGGGTAAAACCCGAACAGACTTGATAGAAAGCAACGAGTATGGTCACGAATGCCTTGTGAAAGCCACCAAGCAAGTGATTGATAAAATTGCGGTTGAAAACAGAACCAACACAAAAATAACCGCCAAAGAAAGACAGCAAGCAAACCTTTGGAATCCCATCGCATTGCGCGAGGCCATTATCAATGCCTTTGTGCATAACGATTATACCAATGAAATTACCCAAAAGTTTGAAATCTTTGCGGATAGAATTGAAATCACATCGGCAGGCGGTCTTCCGGAAGGATTGAGCAAACAGGAATTTTTCGAGGGCTTTTCAGTTCCACGGAATAAAGAACTGATGCGGATTTTTAAGGATTTGGAACTCGTGGAACAATTGGGTTCTGGCATCCCTCGTATTTTGGAACACTATGGAAAAGAGAGTT
Source organism: Christiangramia sediminicola (assembly GCF_031344135.1). NCBI lineage: Bacteria > Pseudomonadati > Bacteroidota > Flavobacteriia > Flavobacteriales > Flavobacteriaceae > Christiangramia > Christiangramia sediminicola. The sequence goes on along the minus strand of NZ_JAVJIU010000004.1, from coordinate 106,835 downwards.
TTGGCTTTTCGGATAACTTCCTTAGAATGACTTTTACTGCTAAAGAAACTGCTGTTGAAGAAGATGGTCAAATAGGTGGTGTAATAGGTGGTCTAAAAGGTGGTCAAATAGGTGGTCAAAAGGATGATGAAATTGATGATATTAAAGAATTGACACATAGACAAAAGGAAGTTCTAAAACTAATTGCTTCAGATAACCGAATAAGCCGTTCAGGAATTGCAGAGGTTTTACACATAAATGAATCTGCAATCCAAAAGCATCTAAACAATTTGAAGGATGCTGGCTTTATAGAGCGTGTAGGTGGTACGCGAGGTTATTGGGAAATAAATCTCGATAAGAACTGATAAAGCTTAAAATGAAAGTCCTTTTTAAAAAGGCGATTTATCCTTTGAGCCTCTCGCGGTAGCCAGCCATTTGCCTTCCTGTTTAACTAGTTTAAAAACACCAGGCGTTTTATCGTAAGCTGTGGTGTATTTTACCCAAGCGACGTCGCCCATTATCGTATCCTGTAAAACAGTAAAGTTGGAATCATCCTTTACCGTAGCATTAAACATATTTATAGTATTCATATAGTTAGAATATGCCTGTGGTGTTGAGTTAGCCTTTAAAGTTTCTTCATCTTTTTCATAAAAGCTTTCAATAACAATTTGGGCTGTGGTACTTGGTCCCGAGATTTTAGTTTCAGAATCAGCACAAGAAAGGAACATTACTATGAGCGAGAAAACAACAATTTTTTTCATAACAGTATTAATTGGGATTATTAATATATCTATGCGATAGTTTCATTTCTATGTTTCGTTCACCATCCTTTTCATTCAATTTCAAAATTGCCCTACGGTCATCGGATAATGAAAATTTGGATAATACATAAACAAAGCGAGCCAGTTCATTTTCCTTAATCTTGGACGGCACATTATGTTTATATATCGGTTCTTTATAGAGTTGTTGCAACGATTTCCTTTTCCCTTTTTGTATTGTTTCAATCGACAGGTTCAAGAAATTCAAATCGTAATCCAATGTAGAGGTATTTTCAATCTTGATAACGAAATAGAGTTCATCCTTATCAAAAACAATGTTCTCTACGGTCAAGATAATACCTTCATTTCGTTTCTTGATGCGTCCTATACGCTGTTTTCTATTGAGAAGATATGAGCAGAATTTTTGGTAATAATAAGTGCTGTTATCTACAAGTTCTTCAGATGATTTTACAAGAACCGAATCCTTTACAATCGGTCTTTCATTACCGATACTATTGGATAACGGAATGAAATAATTGAGCTTAGAAAGCTGTTTTTTATACCTTACAATATACGAAAAAATCAAACCATTTCTATTGACTACCAGTAGATTACTTTCCTTACCCGGCTTCGCTTGAAGAAGGCCAAAATACTGTTCTTTTTCACGATTGTAAGTAAATACAAAATTGTCAGAACCGGTTATACCTTGGCGGATAGGTTCTGGGAAGAATAGCGCAACATTCTTAGTGTCGTTGGCATAAATAGTGTCAAGTGGTATGGGTTGTTGTTGTGCTGTAGCCTGTGCTGAGCAAAGTCGAGGTGCGAAAATATAAACAAATCCAATTAAGATAAAAGTTTTCATAGTTTAGGCTTTAGAATTAATCTGTAGTTATTTAATACGGTTACTTTAACGTTGCGATTGTTTCGCCTTAGGACTTTTGTGACACCGCCTACTTGCGGAATGGTAGGTATGTTAATGTCACCAATAATATCGTCCAAAACTTCCGTGGTGGCTTCTGCCCTGAAATTGTTCTGTACGTAGATGCCCTCGCTACCATCTGATAAATCAAAAGCCTTAAGTTTAGTAGGGTGGTGCTGTATGTTTTCAATTTCAATGAGCGTTCGGTTGGGCTGAAAGCTGATAAATCCAAACACAGGTGAATTCTTGGGCATCAGCTTACCATTGATTGTAGCAGTTTTGATCAGTCGCATTCGCAATCTGGTATTCGCTTTTACTACTTGATCGCCATCAACGACCACATAAATAGTTTCATCTGTATTGTCGATGATTGAAACTTCATTGGGTTTGGGCGCAGCAGCAAAGAACAATTGATGTTCCAATCCCAATTCTTTCGCTTGGATTTTTTGTTCTCGTTTTACTTCTACAGAATCAATTTTTAAAACCGCTTTGCGAACAGTTCTTTTCTGTCCCAAGTTCTGGTATCGCTTTTCTGAATATTGGATCTTACCAGCTTCATATATGCTATCTACGATACGCTCTTTTTCGCGATCTGGAAGATCTGGGTCGTAAAATCCCAAAGAATCAATCAGTTTTTCATCATAAATGCTGGGCGCATTATTTTCACGTACTTTCTTCAAGTCGTTAATCGCATCCAGTTTGGAATCATACTCTTTTTGATCTTCTTCTAAATCTGGAACTAAGGTTTGCTTAAGGTTTTCAGTTTCACTTTCATCATCGCCCATTATCATTACGGAATAAGAAATGATGAATATGACAATCACGGCCAATACTGCTGCAAATACTATTTTATTCTTTTCTACTTTCATCGTTTAGTTTTTTTAAGGTGTTCTCGAAATATTTGGTAATCAATAATCCGTGTGGATTGTTGGGGAAGTTTCTGTCAACCGTAATCAAGTTTCCGGAGGAAACCAACTCATAGGTGTCGATGATTGAACCTCTATTGATTTCAAAAATGGTGGTTGTTGTAAAACTATACGAGCCATTATTTTCGGATATTCGTGAATCGGTGCTCAGTACTTTTTGAACCAAGGAATACTGAAGCAACCTGTTGTAAACACCATCCGCTTTTTTCTGGCGGTAAAGATTGTCCACAGAACTATTGCCCAACCACAATGCCTTTTCCAAATTACGTTCATAATTACCCGCATCTATGTTATAGAAGTAGTTATGGAACAGATCCAAATGTGCTAAAGCTTCAACCTGAAAATTTTCCTTCTGGGTCACGAGCTTCAGCGGAATTATACTGCCATCGGTATTGATAGCAAATGCACTATTGAGGGCTTTTTGATTGGTGTTGAATACAATCCAAACCGAAAATGTGCTGGATAGTAAGGCGCAGACAACCACTGCCAAAACGATAAACCGATTCAATTTTAGGACGCTGTAAATGTTCTTGTAAGGTGTTTTCATTCTGAATATATTTAGTTGGTAAATAGTCTTAGCGTAAATGACGTGGCACGTTTATATAGGGTGAATTTCAAGAAAACAATAAAACCTACTGATCCCAACTGAACTACAGGTGCAAAAAAGCCCTGGCCAACCTCTGTCCCAAAAAGGTTGACCCAAAAATTGGTGTTGATTTCCGTATATATGGCATTGATAAATATATTGACCAGAAAGAAAGCTGGCACCAGCATAAACACCGCTGCATATAGTTTGAAGAACGTATATGCGAGCGAACGAAACTTTTCAAAAACTGCAAGGCTAATGACCAAAGGAAAAAATGCTTGCATTATTCCTAAAAGGAAGAAGCGCTCTGCTAAGAATAGCGGGTAGATGAACAAATCCAATATCCAAAGTAGGGTAGTTAAGATAAATGCCAATATTTTAAAACCGTATAAAGGTGTAACCAGGGCTTCATATAAAAGTGTCATCGCTGAACTTGCGGCATCAAACAAACTTACGTCTTCCTCTAAAGGAATATCCTGCATTTGCAAAGGCAGTAATGCTGGTGCTGTTCCTCGATATTGTTCTTCAATGGCGACTAAAATGCCATCAAAAAATCCCAATACCTGAGTTGAGAATATGACCAAGATGACAATGGTAAAATTCTTGACCAATTCACCAGGACTCAATCCCCAAGTGTAACCGTCCTTCTCTGCAATTCCTTCGTTATATTTTTTAAGGATGTTGACCAAAAAGAACAAGACAGCGAGCGTTTTCATTCCCGCAATTGTGTATTGCGAAAAATTGCTGGCTTGTATGGTCTGGAAAATGGTATCGATATATTCCAAACCAATTCCTAAGAGAATGGTCGCGTTCATTTTAATAGAATGTTTCTCGGTTATTGACTTTATCTTGCATCTTTCTGAAAGAAATAATGTCTCGATAGCGTTTTGTTTTTGTAGTTATGTTGGAAACCATCTGCTTTGATTCAAGCTCCTTTGCTTTTAAAATTTCAGCACGTTCTGCATCGCTCATTTTGAGATAATCGCTGGACAGGATTTCATCAATAAAATCTACCGTGTCCAATGAGTTTTGAACAATAGCATCAAAAGATTTTACAACCCTTGAAACTTCCTCTGGTTTGATATAGGGCGAGCTGAGTATGTCCTGTACATCGTTCTGCATTACGGTGATAAGGCGCTGATTGTTTTGTCCAATTTCCTCAACTGCTCTAAGCTGTTGTACCACACTTGATACTTTCTCAATGCTCTCCTTTGCATCTTTTAAGAACTTTACAGACTTAATCATTTGAGCTGTCTGTTTACCTGATTCTACAAGTTGTTTTACCAAGCTTATAAAATTGGTATTGTCATAAGTGGGCATTCCCTGACACGCAGCGCGTGTGGGTAATAAAAAGATGAATACCGTTGCGATAATTAAGATTTTTGTCTTCATAATATTATGTTTTAGATGCGAATTGAATTATTGCCTTTTGCATATCCTGATGCTCTTTGTAGAGCTTCATTATTTCCTCATTTTCTTGTCCATCGGTCAAGTAAGCTGCATATACTTCCTTCGGAACTTCCAGACGGAAGATGTTACTTTCCCTGCCAATTTTGATAAACATTTCGGTGTACTTCCGTGGACCGGAAAGATTGTTCTTAATTGATTTTAATTGGTTCAAATCGTGGCTGGATAGATTGAGCCGTTTGACCAATTCGTCATAGCCTTTTTCATTGTTCAGGCTATAAATGACCTGCGTGTTTTCAAGAATACTCGCTGAAGTGGAATTTTTCGGAAGCTGATTAATGGATTGAAGAATGATACCGATAGCTCCGTTCTGTTTTCGTATTGCCTGGTAGTAGAATTCGACACTTTCCAGTACATTTTCAAACTTTAATTGTTTTGCAAACTCATCAAAAAGGATAATACCTTTTTCCGCTCTATTCTTCCAGATGGTTCTTTGGATAGCTGACTTAATCAGTTTCAACATTACAGACAGAATTTCCTTATTGTCCTTGACTTCATCCAGTTCAAAAACAATCAAACGCTTGTCCTCAATTTTATAGGTCTGGTCTTCGCTCACTTCAAAAAGGAAGCTATATAGACCATCGCCGACATATTCTGACATTACGTGCAAGAAGCTCGTCACATTGAAATAATCGGGATGGATTTTCAGGGTGCTCAGAAGATCTTCCTGATTTCTTTCTATAAAGCTGTAAAAACCATCCAATGAGTGATTTTCTGAAGTGCTATCGTAATAATGACGCAATATTTTTTTGACCGATACCGATTGTGCCTTTGTAACCTTTAAGTCTGAAGCAAACAGTTCAAAGAGGAAGACGGACAAATCTTCCAAACGTTCTGGTGTAAGGTCATTAGTGTGGCTAATGTAAAATGGATTGATACCAAGGTTCTTTCCACTTTCGTAGCGAAGCACCGTATATTTTTCAGGATAGAGCTTTGCAAACTTGGTATAAGAGCCACCCAAGTCGATAATGACCAGGCGAACGCCACTTTCAAAATATTGACGTAGAATGTTATTTGCCAGAAAAGACTTGCCTTCACCAGTTGGTGCAAAAATGGCGAAGTTTCGTGCCTTTATTCTTTTCTTCTTTTCGTCCCAAACATCCTTTAAAACAGGAATGTTATGCTCACGGTCATTAAAAATGATTCCGGTGTTATCACTTTTGTAGGTAGTGTTATTGATAAAAAGACAAAGTGCGTGTTTTAAGTCAGTTACATATAAATCGTTATTTGAAAAATTGGACGAAAAACAGCAGTAACTATTTAGAATATAATTTTTACGTTCTTCGCCTCTTGGATAATACGGGATGATATCCAGTTCCTTAAATTCAGTCTTGATTTTTGAAGTTATCTTGTCGAGCTCTTTGGCTTCCTTTGCCCAATAGACAATATTGAGATGACCACGAATAATTCGGGCATTATCATCAGCATTGATTTGGTCAAGGATGTGTTGGATTTTACCAAGCACCACTTTATTTTGTGAACCAAAGTTTGAACTTTTATTTAGTTCCTCAACCTTCTTATCGAGCAGCTTGCGCCATTTTTGTTTGTCATCTAAATAAAGAATTTGATTGACAATGTGATTCTCGTTAAGCGTAAGCCCTAAGCCATCAATAAACCCTTGATGAAATACAAAATCGTCAGAAGTGAATTTCTCATTGGTTTTGCTACTCTGTACACTTTCGCCAAAGCACAGTTCGCTGTTGACGGCCAGGGCATCAAAATGGTTTTCGCCAATATTGACGCTTTTCTTATCAAGTAAAATATCGGTGTCGTAGCCTTCATTGAAGCCATTGAAGTAGGCATTTGTTAGTTGCCGAATATCTTCCGCTTTAAGCGAAACAAAATCCATCTTTCGGCTGTTATTGATAAAAGAAACTGAATCACTTACCGAGTTCGTGAAGCTCTTGATATTATCATCCAGTTCCTGTACGATTCCTTTTGAAACTTTCCTGAAGGGATTGACATATTTCGGATTGTTGAGTGCCTTGTTTTTGGTCAAGATGAAGAACAAATAACAGCTGTGCTCAATATGCCCACGACCTTTAAAATGCTCGTGGGTAGCATTTTCCAGAAAGGTTGAATTCGGAAGTTGTTCTGAAGTATATGATTTCTTGAGGTAGATATCCTGCTTGTGAACCACAGTACCAACTGGCAATGATTTCAAAGCCTGAAACCAAGCACCGTGCATATCCTCAAAATCCTTTTCAGAAAGAGAGTATATTTCCGGTAGATTCCCTTTATAGCATAGGACAACGTTACCATTGTTGGCAAACATGATATTGTCCTGAATATCTGCGATGGGTTGATATGCTGAAATGTTAATCTTGTTCATAATCAAAGCCTGAGGTTTTTTTGTTACTCATTATTTTTGGGAAAACATTTGCCATTTGAAAAATTTGTGGACTGTGTGTTATCCTCGTCAGCACAACAAATAAGGAAGCATTGAGTATCAATACTCCTATTATTATCCCAAAGCTGAAAGAGAAAATGATGATGAGCAACGAAGCCAAAATGGAAACCATCATCAAGGCAAACAGGGAAATGGACAGTCCAAAAATGACAGCCCGTTTCCGAATGTTTTTATAGACTTCGAACCGCTTCATCTTTAAACTACGATTCCTATTAAGTATGTGAAGATGCCGACTACTGCACCTGCAATTAGTACAAAGACCAGTATTCTTGTTATCCCTTTTTTGAGGTCCGCATTTTCGCCGAAGAAATGTCCAGCATTAAATAGGAAGCCAATCAAGAAGATGACACCCAGTAAAATCGGAAAGATGGTCCTGATGGTATCACCAACATCGTTAACAGAATTTTCTATACCACCAATTTGAGCGAAAAGAGAAGTGGATAAGAGCGAAAGAATGAATGCTAAATAGTGTGATTTTTTCATAACGGAAAAATTTAGATTTTAAGTTCATTTTTCATTATTAGAAATTTACATATATTTGATTCTAAATAACTGAAAATCAAATAATTGTGAATAAAATATTCTTTGATATTGTTTGGTTTTCATTGTTATTATTTGACATCAAATTCTATGAAGTTTGAGATAGAAGTTGTTGATAACCCGAAAATTGAAAATGAAAAATCTGCTCAGAAACGTCAGTTTTACCATTTTACTCTTGAAAATATGCTTCATTTTTGGACAGGAAATCGATGTTCAAAAAAGAATTGTAATTGATGTTGGACACGGTGGAAAAGATGCCGGTGCAATTGGCATAAATGGCATCCAAGAAAAGGATGTGGTTTTGTCGATTGCAAATGCCATTTTGAAGCTGAATAATGAATTGAAAAAGCCTTTGGATATTTATTTAACCAGGTATAGTGATACACTCATTTCGTTATCTGATAGAACTAAGCTGGCTAAAGCCTTAAATGCTGACTTGTTTTTGTCCTTACATTGTAACCATTCGGATAATCCGGATGCGAGAGGGATAGAGATTTATGTGGCCAAGGCTATATCTAAATACTCAGATGATGCTACTTGGCTTGCTTTCCAATTGCAAGAGGACCTTAATAAGAGTTTGGGTTTTGAGAGTAGAGGTGTGAAGTTTGCAAATTTTCAGGTGTTGCGTGAAACCGTCAATTCTTGTTCTTCGATATTGGTAGAACTTGGATTTTTATCAAATAAAGATGAATCAGATTATTTGGCTAATTCAAAACAAAACAAAACGTTGGCATTCCTTATTATTAATTCATTTAAAGAAAGAAGATGAAAGAATTATTTAAAGAGGTTATTTTTTGTATAAAATCAATTTTCCTTTTGCTGTATATCGAAATAAAGTCATTGTTTAACAAAAATGTAGATAACCGTAAATAAGAAAATCTCAATTAATTATATTTATAGGATTTTTCATCAAGACAAGACCTAATAATATAATTGAACGAAAACGATAAAATAAATTTTGATTTTGTAAAAGAGATTAAAGAACCTGGTGTTTACCAACTACTCTTCCCAAAGAAGGAAGTTGGGTTGGCCGTTATGGTTCTATTTGAGAAAATTAAAAACAAATCGTTACCCGACGGAAAGTTCGTTGAAAAAGACCTTCACAACGCTTTCGCCCAGATAAGCAAACCGAACGAAAGATATCCGAAAGAGATTTATAGCGAACATATAAAGGATCTACAGGAATATTTTTTAGACTACAATCAAGAAACTCAGAAATATTATTTTAAGGATTACGCGCATAGGTTCTACGCCTATGCAAAAGAGACGTTAAAGGGTAATTTTAGTCCAACCCGTATAGAAAAGATTTGTAGTCTTCTTACCGCTTCATTGAAACAAAGGGAATCCTTAGAGGATTTAAAGTTTTGGCTCAATTCTGAGTTTAAAAAATATGAACCAGATCTCAGGGAACAGGTAGATTTTTTAGATAGGCAAATCATAGAGTCTGTAAATAAGCTTAAAAACAATACCGCCAATTCCGATAAGAAGTTTATAGACCTTTTACGTGAAGTAGAAAGTAATTTAGATAAAGCGCAAGAGCAGAGTAGAGAATTAGCAGCAGCCTATTCTGAAACTAAAGTGATACGCTCAATTCTAGAAAAACGAGAAGATACAGATTCTGAAGCAGACGATTTAATTGCAGACGTTCACTTCTTTATCAAATATCTCAACGAAAGGCTAGATTCTATCGATGGAAAACTCGATAGAATTCAGCCAAAGATTAGGCATTTGTTCTCAATTTTAAATAGACCTCAGTTTAACAGTAAAATTGAAAAATTTCTACACTTCCTACTAGATAAAAGTACCGTGACCAGTAAAAAGGATACGCTGCTTCCAAAAGTGGTCGAAAATCCAATTTTACATATAGACACACCAAATTTTACCATAGTTGAGAGAGAAAGAGAATTATTCCCTTCTAAACCCAAAAAGAGAGTTTCCTATAAATCAAACGAAGTAAAGATTGAGGAAAACACACAAAGTATTTTAAAAGTGCTCACTCAGCAGGACTTGATTAGAAAATGGGAACAACACATCATTGCCGAAATAGAATTAAGGGGTAGCATTGATTTGTCCGAAACATTTTTCAAGATAATGGAAGAAACCGACGATGGCCAGATAGCTGTAAGTGCAATCTACAGTTCAATACAGCAAGCACGTAAATCAAAAAGTTTTGATTTTAAAATGAATAAAACCAAACAGACCAATAGCAAAATAGAGCATATAAGCTTATGGAAGATGAACATACAAAAGATATAAGGGTACAGTTTTTAGACCATCCTGACACGGAAGAATTATTTGCCTCTTTAGACTATATGTTGAAAGATGGCGTTCATTTTCAAAGGGAAGGGAGTCAAGCAAGATTCTACAATTACATCTATTCAAATATAGACAGCTTAAAAGCATACTACCAGTCTTTATTCAATGTTGAATTGACTTTTGGCGGAACTGAAACAAGAGGATATTACTTTTTGGACTTTATAGGTAATACTAGAGGTCAAATAGACGCTGGACACAGATATCATATGAAGAGCGAACACGTTATAATCGGCTTCGTTATTTACAAGATTTTTTTCATTGATAATCAAATAGATGTGGTTTCTGTAAAAGACTTGCAAAAGAAGATTAGGACTGATTATGAAGATTTAAAGCCAGGTATTTACAGATTGATTGCAAAATCGAGAAATACCAACCCTGGAAATTTAAACGATGATGCGATAGATTCAACTGTGGAATCAGCGCTTAGAGAATTCAAGAAAATAGGTTGGGTAACATTAAATGATGATGAGTTCGACCTATTGCCGGCTTTTGATAGATTGATTGCCATACACGAAGACCATATAAATAATATAGACGAAACCCTAAATGAATTGAAATGAAAAGGTACCCTAGAATAAAAAGATTATCCACTTTGGGCATCGTACATCATCAATCATTTGATTATGATTTCAACCCATTTAGAACAGACTTTGTAGGCGAAGGTGGTTCTGGTAAGAGTATGATTGCAGATATTCTGCAACTCATTTTTGTCGGTTCTGCTGCATTTCATTCGCCTACCGATAGTAGTGAGCCAAGAAAGCCTAAAACAATGGTGTTAAGAACCGATGGCAAAGGAACAGATATGGGTTATGCCTTTATCAATGTAGAACTCAAAAAAGATGCATTTGTACTTATTGGTATTTATCTTGAAAGTACCGGAAGCTCACGCTCTTTTATTATTCAACAAGGCGAGAATTTTGAACCAGAAGATGAATTGCTTCCATTTAGTAAAGCTCTTAGTTTTTCGGATTTCTTGAAGGACAACAGTATTTTACCAATAGAGGATTTAAAAAATCACATATTCGATACTAAAGGATATGTATGCGAATCTTGGTCAGTATTAGATAAGTTTCATAAGCTACTGTTTGAAAATTATATCATTCCAGTTGACTTATCCATTAACCGCGAGTCTTTAAAAAGCTATGCTAAAATTATTCAGGCTTTTTCTAGGGAATCATTGGACATCAAAAAAAGCGAGAAAATCCAGGAATTTCTCTTCGGAAATGACAAGGAAAAAGAGCTTAAACTAAATTTTGACAAGGCTGTTGAAGAATTGAGTGGCGATATACGTCAGTTTGAATCTAATAGAGATGAGATTGATATGTTAACCCATAAGCAGACCGAACTACAAGAACTTCTTAGTTTAAAAAAAGATAGAGACGAAGCTCAAAGCGATTTTTCAAACACAAAATTTCACTACTTAAATCAGCAGATTGAAAAATCTAATGTGAAAATGGTCCAAAGATTAAATTCCTTTTTTAATAATCGAAACACCTTAATTGGACTTAAAAATTTTGCCGAAACTAAAGTTGAAGAACTGAAATTGAATATACCTGCTTTAGACGAAGAATTTGATAAAGCTTCTGCAGCAAGAATGTTATGGCAAGGAAAAAGCAATGACTTGAAAAAGTATTTTTCTTGGATGCAGCACTTTGAAAAAACGGGTAAGGAACTGTCAGAACATTATCACAACTATCATAAAAACAAGCTGGACATTGAGCGAATAGAAGAGTTTAAGTCACTTTTAAAAGATAGTGGTATTTACAGTTTCTTTGGAGAAAATAATAAACTCAACAAGGATTCATTGTTGAATATAGCAGAAACAATCAATACGATCGAGAAGTCACTCGAAGAGAAAAAGAAACTAAAGGTCCTTCATAATCTAGATGATACTTCGTCACTTGCACATTGGGCGTTAAATCTTAAACGAGGATTGAACCTTAAAGAGGAAAGTGTAGTACACAAATATCAAAACGATAATATTACCACCAAAGAACCCTTAAATGGTATAAAATCAAGGTACATTCCAGATCCAAAATTGTTGATTGAAAACCTGCAAGTCACAAAAGATGAAGATGATGGATTTTGGTTAGATTTAGGTGGCGTTCGTGAGTATATTCCTTATGTTCAAGAACCAATATTTGATACTGGAAACTCAGATAAAATTAAGGAATATTTTTCAAATCAAAAGGCAACCTTGGATAATGACATCAAGGATTTAGAAAAGGAATTTAAGAATTGGACAATTCTGAAAGGATTGCTAAATAAGCTAGAAAACCAATCATCTTACCTTTTGTCTTGGGAATTAAAAGATGCTAATTCTAAGTTTGATAAGCACGAATTGTACGAGGAAACAGCAGACGCCATAAAGCGTTATTTAAAATTACTAGAAGAAGACGAAAAGATAGATAAGGGATTCAAAAAGGCAAACAAGACCTACAAGAAAATAGACAAAAAACGTTCTGATAACTCTTCTGTAATTAATGGGCTAGAAACAAATCTAAAAACGATTTCAATTCCCGAAATCGATGATGATGCCGAACAGTTAATCGCCAAGTATAATTACCAAGTACAAGACACGGATGATTTAGAGAGTTTAAAAACAACACTTAACCAACAAGAGAATTTCTACGACGCTTTTGTTGCGACCCTGCATAAAGAGTCAAAAAATGAAATTGCTATTGAAGATTTGAAGTTAGAAGACAAAGCAATAGATGTTTTTAAAGCAGATTTGCAAAAATTAGTTGACGACGACCCAAAATTCACTTCAGAAAGTGATGCAGATGAGAGTGAAATTACCGCAGAAGCATTAGAAGACAAAGATGCACTAAATGCAGAATGCCAAAAGCAATACAATTATAAATATGCTCTTGTAATAAGGGAATTTTTGAAAGAAAAGGCCAACCGCTATTTAGAAACAGATGATTTTAAACAGATATGTTCAGAAATTTTACCGGCAGAGATTTTTTCGGAAAAGGACTTAGAAGATGATGAAATAATCCCGCGTATTAAAAAGTTGCTTGACGATATCAACATCAAGAATAAAAAACTGAACATTAGAAAGCTTCAAAAGTTAACGAGCATCGTTGATAAGGTCAATACTGAGGTAAGCGAACAGATATATTACTCAAGAAAGATTAGGGATTTTATAGATGCCGATGATAAGACGATTACTGGCGGTCACAGGGCAAAGCTGTCCATCAATTTTGAAAATAGCTATCCTAGAGGCTGGATGGAAGACTTTATTGATAAAATACGTGAGGATATTAGAGTGTCTAGTGAGAATAATCTATTCAATGATTTACAAGGCGTTTCAAACGAATTGGAAAAGTACACGTCTCTAGAAGAGAAAATGCAGGAAGCTTTTTATAGATGTGGTGGTTCTAGAAATCTAAAACCTAAAGTTTTAGAATTACTCAATCCAAAATCATATTATGGATTGAACTTTACCATTCAATCCTTCCACGGAAAAACGAACCCAGGAAGCACAAGTCAAACCTATGCTGCAATTGCCCTTATGTGTATTGCTAGACTCTCATTAATTAATAGAGGTGCTAAAGATAAAGTAAGGGATGGGATTAGGTTTATGCCTATTGATGAAGCAGCAGGACTAGGAAGTAATTTCGATATGCTTTACGACATTGCCAAAGCAAATGATTACCAGATTATATCGTTATCAATCCAGCCATATAAAGTAGATATGTTGAACCAATATATCTATTTGCTTCATAATAACTTAGAAGAATCTGATAAGGTAAATTATGAACCAGTTCCAATATTTGGGGATTTTGAAAATAATAATTGAGGCGTAAAACAGATGTAAAAATCAGAATGAAAAAAGATGTTGAATGGAAATATCTGATTGGTCTTAACCAACTATATAAAAACGAAAAGACCAACTTGAAGATTGGCAACAATAGCTTCATTAAACAAATACTAATGAAGCAAAAAAAACTGATAAAGCCCAAAATGGGTAATCCCAAGATTTTAGAAGCTAAATATGGTTTTAAGGCATATTATGAAAAAGAATTTTTGGATTATTTTGAATACTATTCCAATTTCTTTGAAAAAGCCGGATTAGAGAGTAATGCACACAAAACTTATAACGAAGATGATTTGAAAAGTTTGGCTTTTATTTATTATCAAAAAGACCAACTCAAAAAGAACCTCACAACTGAATACACTTTTTCAGCACGAGTTTTTAAAGGTAAAGGAGCAAAGTACTTAACAAATAAGCCCAGTTTACGCAATGCAGTATTACAGCTTCTGGATATTGACGAGTTCCCAGAGAAAGACCCGAAGAATGCACAATGGCGATTCGTAGTAGATTGTGAAAATCCTAAATTGGTTGTTATTTGCGAAAATATAGCTTGCTTAAAAGTACCCTACGAATATAAACAGAACAATATAGAATTATGGTACGTAGGTGGTAACAATACCAACCCTTTAAAAGATATTCCTGCCAAAAAAATAGAATTACCTCTATTTTACTTTTGCGATTGGGACCATCACGGGCTATCTATTTTTTCGAGAATAAAAGGCATCTTTAAAGAAAAAGGCAAAGAAATAACCTTAATTGAACCTACTACATTAGATGATGCACTACCCGTAAATTCGCCACACCATAAAAGTAAATGGCGTAAAAAGGAATTTTCGGGATTGAAAAGTGAAGACTTTTCTAAGCAGCAACAAGACATAATCAACAACTTAATTCAAGATGATATTTGGGTAGAGGAAGAGTCGATGGATTTGTTAGAATCGTTAAAAACAATAAGTCTTATCTAATAAAATATAGAGTATTTACTTGTTAAATTTTTATATTTGGAAATTAAGTAAACTGTTGAATGATATATAATTATATAGATGAAATACTACAAGGATACACTATAAATTTAGATGTATTAAGACGCGATACTAATTTATATAGTATTTCGATGTTACAACATACTGGTAGCTTTCATTCTTCAGAATTTTTTTTTGGCAATGAAAATAGTGAATTAGAAAGTGTAAAATTCAATGACTTTTTATTTAAAGCAAAGGAAAATAACTCTTCTCTAGTAATTACCCCAGAATACTCTTGCCCTTGGAGTACTGTAAGAAATTTAGTAGATAATATTGAGAATTTACCAAGTCAAAATAAATTATGGGTGCTTGGCTGTGAATCAATTATACCAACTAATGTTTTAGAGTTTCGAGATGCTTACAATGGTTTAAATAATGTTGAAGTTGTATTTAATGATATTGTAGACAATGCACCTGGTGGTGTCTTGTTAAATCCTTGTTTGTACATATTTAAAGCTAATGACCCAAATGGTATTGAGAAGACAATTGTTTTAATACAATTCAAGAGACAGCATATGGGAGCTTGGGGGAATCCATTAGAGCAACAAAAATTAATCCCAGGACAACATTCTTATATTTTAAGAAATTCACCAGATTCTATTAATCTAGTAACAGTTATATGTTCTGATGCAATGTTGTTTGATGGTCGGCATATTTATCCAGGCGCAGAAGGTCAATGGGATATTCAACCTTATATTATTCTAAGTATACAAATGAATCCTCAACCTGCTCACATAGAGTTTCGAGATTTCAGAAGAAATATTCTAAAAGTAGCTAATAAAGATGTTATTTCTCTAAACTGGAGCTCAGAAGGTAGGTCATCAGGTAATCCTAATTTTTTTGGAGAATATTGCAAATCCAACATTTCACTTATTACAGAACATATTTCTAACACTTCGAGTATTGAAGAAAAGCTTATAGATGATAATCATAAAAAAGGCGTTTATTATACATTAATTAAACCAAATAGACATTGCTTCTATTTAACCCCAAAAATCGAATTTTTCTATTTAAGGATGCGAAAACCAATACTAGGATTAGCACCTGGTCCAGCAAATAGAAGGCGAGGTCCAGAAATAAAAACAATTTATGAATACGACACGGTTTTGGAAACATTCATTGAAGTAGAGGATACAAGCGATGGCTATGTTGACTTTACAGAAGATATTCAAATTCAAAGTGAAAGCTTGCAAGATGGAGCATTAAATATACTTGATAGGGAAAGACTTATTGCTTTAACATCAGGAGAGCTATCTAAAGTTAAATCTGGTTCAAATTGGTATGCTGTCAATACCTTAAAAAGTTTTATTTCAGAAGATACTGAAACCATTAATAGATTTACAGTCACATTCGATACAAATGGTAAAGAGTATAGAATTTCACAATTTGGCAAAATTGAAGCTTTAAATGTTAATATTTTGAGTGATACCAATCTGTATCCAGATATCATAGCTTCATTTAAAGATAAATGCAATGAAGTGATGTTTTTAAACAGAAATGGAACAAAATATAATTATAACCTTGTGTCCAACGATGACCAGATAGCTACAGTTGCATTTTTAGGTCATACATCAAAAGCTGATGCAAAAGCAATGTTAAATCAACTCACCAAATTGTTTCCAGAGGAAGATTTAGGAAACAAAAGAATAGTAGTTTGGTACAAGCCGAGCATTGCAGCTGATAGTTATGACTATGAAGCTACGGATGTTCCAAAATTTACATCTACAGAACAAACCAACCTTACCTCAATAACAAAATAATGACAATCGATAAAATAAAATCAATACTACCACCGTCATATGTTATTACTAATAAGAGTGATAATCAAAAACAGTTATTTGTTGTTCAGAAGTATAATGGATTAGAGATTGCAAAGTATGTCTTCGATTTGGATTATGATAATCAACATTTTAAGCTCGATGAGTATCAAGACAAATATATCGCAAAAGATTATTTTGATTCAGAAGGAAACCTACAATGGAATTATTATCTAATATTTTTAAGAAGTTCACTTCCGGCTACCCTTAAAAAGAATATAGAAAAGGACGAGACTTTTGCTCGAAAATTTGTTTTCACATATCAAGAGCTAGAAGATCACTTAAATTACGAAAAAGCAGACTCTATTGTAGAAGAGAATATAGTTGAAAAATGGAAGTTAGAGCTTAAAAAAAATGATTTACAAGAGGTATTTAGCAATGAACCTTATACTCAAGCAGTACCTCGATATCTTGAAAATAAGACAAAAAAAGTAACAGAGCTTAACCCAATTGATGTAGAGCCAGATAAAGCCCAGGATTTTATGTTAGATGGAATATCTAATATTAAGTTAACAGATGACTACCGTAAATTTCCAGAACGGCGAAGTTTTGATTTTGGTAAAGTAAATCTTATTTGCGGTCCTAACGGAGTTGGTAAAACTTCATTAATGGAAGGTATTGAGTTAGTGATAACCGGAAATAACGCTAGAAATGAAAATGACTTACCAAGTAATGGTGCTATTGATGCAAAATATGAAGTTAACTTAGAAGAACTAGCTGATTCTTATTCTAATAACATCCCAAAATTTAAAGCTAGAAATTACTATTGGTATAAGGCTTCTTACAATAAACAAAAGTCGAATACCTTACACCACAGTTTTAATCGCTACAATTTTTATAATAGCGATAGTGCCTATCATTTATCAAATAATACTAATAGTAACCTACTGACGCCATATCTTACTGCAATTGCTTTAGGAACAGAATTTGGTGCTGTGAGAGATAGAATGATGGGCTTTAGAAAAAGATTGGGAGATGAACTCGCAAACTTAAATAGTAATCTTGAAAGAGAACAAGGACTTATCAAAAATGCTCAAGAGCAAAAAGAGGCTTTAAAGAAAATATCAAACCCAGAAAAAATCTTTGATAAATTTTTAGATGAAGCAAAAATAATAAAGTGGTTAAAGGTTCTTCCGTCTACAATAAGTGATAGTTCAATAAACTTTGAAAAAGATTATGATTTAATTAAGGGACTACTTAATTCTCTTGTTCACTCTAAAGTCGGTAAAGAATCTGATGCTATAGATAAGCTGTCAAACTTAGAAAGTCTTAAAAAAGATTTAGAGGCAAAAGAAAGTGAGAAGGAAAATCTAAGGGGACAACTAAAAATTGAGAAAAAACAAGCTAACGAATTAGAGCAGAATTTAAAACTTCTTGATGAAGCTCTAAGTTATTTAGATAATCCTGAAGCATTCAAAATTGAAACCATAGATGAAGAGATAAAAGCGTTAGAGAAAAGTATATTAAAAGTTGATGTTTTTTTAAGTGAAATAGCCAAGCTAAATATTAGTGATATAAATTCTAGTTCACATAGTTTTATAGATTTTAGAGAAAATCAAGAAGAATTTTTAAAGCTCAAAGAATCTGAATTAGGTCGTAGTCAAGCACAACTTAAAATAGTGAAAAATGCACTAGATAAAGTGAAGTCAATTATTGTAGATATTAAGTATTATGGTAAAGAATATATCGAAGCTAAACAAGATTTAAGTGAATGCCCGCTATGCGAAACACCTCATACTAAATCTGAACTGGAAGCTAAAATACAAACTAAATACGATGACAAAGAAAGTTCAAAAGATATTGAAATCTTCAACAAGAGTATAGACTTATTAGAGAAACAGATACTAGAGGTAAAAAGTAAGCTCACAAGATTAAAGAGTTATGAAGGTATTTTGAGAGGGTTTTTTCCTGTTGATATTTCTAGTATGAAAATAACCGAGTTAACTATTCTTAAAGAGAAAGAGGAGAGACAACTTGCTTTATCAAAAAAGGAGCTTGATGAATTAAAAAGTCTAAGTCTAGATTTAAGGCTGAAAGGTTATGATGTCAATGACCTTATAGAACTAAAAAGAAATTTAGCTTCAAAGTACAATGATTATAGTTTTACACCAGAAAACAAATTTCAATTTGAGTCCTTAAAAAAATCTGAACAAAAATCTTTTGATGATAATAAAGAAAAATTTGATTCAGTAAAAAATAAAATAGAAGAAATAGATGGTATTATCTCAGAACTTATAAAAGATAAATACGATTTAGAAAGATATGAAGAACAGCTGAATTTTGAGATTAAAGAGGTTCAATCTTACAAGAATTATTTCTCTGATTTACATAAATATATTGACTTTGAGAGAGATGATTTTATTATTGAACTTAGGCATAATTTAGAAAATTTATATAAAACATTTAAAAATTTCAAAGAGCAAAAAGTAAAATTTGAAGAATTAAATTTGGCTAATAAAATCATTGATGAGTCGAATGAAAAAATAAAAAAATACCAACCAAAAATAACTAGAGCTGAGTCTGCCCTTCAAGTATTACATAAATTGATAACTGAAGATAGTGAGGATGTTGTACTAGATGACTTCTTTAAGAAAAATGAGTCAGAGATAAGCGAGATATTCACAAATATTCACTCGCCCCAAGAGTTCTCTAGGTTATCTTTTAGTTCAGGTCAAATTTTATTACATAAAAAAGATTCTTCAACCGAGGTGCCAATCTCTCAAATCAGTACAGGTCAAAGAAGTGCATTAGCATTATCGGTTTTCTTAGCTTTGAATAAGAAGTTAACAAATGGGCCTAACTTAATTATTTTTGATGACCCTGTAACCTATACCGATGATTTAAATATACTTTCGTTTTTAGATTACTTAAGAAGTATAGTTATCAATGAATCAAGGCAAGTAGTATTTGCTACTGCTAGTAATAAAATAGCGAAGCTCTTTGAGAAAAAATTCGCCTTTTTAAATACTGATTTTAAGAAGTATGAATTATCAAGGGGTTAGAAATTTTTGAATACAAGTTAATGTTGTTTCTTTTTAATTTCGCTTATCCCTATCCTTCTCATCGAAAGCAATCAAATTAAACAATTCCCGCATCCTGCTGCGTACTCTATTTCCATAGCGTTCTTCCAACTCCTCTGCATTTAAATTAGTAGTAGCATGGGTTTTTAGTTTGGTTTCAAGATAAAGATCATAACGGGAGAGCAGGATTTCCCCGATCACGTTGCAATCTTTTCCATAATGCCGCCCCATGGGTTCTACTCCCATATCATCAAAACAGAAAAAACTACTTTCTCCATAATCTTCTATGGTTTTATATCCTAAATGATTGAAGGCAAAAACAATATTCCGGCAAGGCATCACTACATATTTTCGTTGGTGTGGCACTAAAAATTGTAAGAGTTTCATAAGACTTGTTTTACCGCATCCCACGGGACCGGTAAGTAAGATTCCCTTATCCAGGTCAATATCAAATTTTTTGCAATTTTCCTTATCCTTGATGAAGTAAGAGCATAGCTTTAATAAGATCTCTTTATCCTTCTTGTAAATTTTAAACTTTTCTCCAAAGAGGAGCTTACCTTTCGCATTCAGGTACACCAGGATTTTCGGAAAATCATACTGCACGGATTTTCCATTAAACCTGCCTAAAGAATATTCTACGCCGCCTTCGATTATTTTAGAGGGGTTGTGCATAATCCTTGGTTTTAGTGGTTTTGAGGTTGTCCTGATTATGGGACGCTTCCTTTTTTATTTCCTTGTTATCTTCGTTGAATAATTCGGTTCTATCCATCCAGTGGATCGCTAAGGCTTTCCAGTCCCTTACCTCGTTTCCATCACTTGTTTTCCAATTATTGGAGTGGTAATGATCAAAGAATTTTTTTCCTTCATCAGCATTAAATCCTTTTTCTTCAAAAAAAATTAAAACGGCCTGCCTGCCCTTTGGCTGTTTATTAAAGTTTATTTGTTTAGTATTGTTTATATAAGGTACCAATGCTTGTCCACTGGCGGGACGGTGCGGGTCTGCAGCTTGTCCATTGATGGGATGGTGCTGGTACACAACTGGTTCATCTTTGGGACAGTACTGTTCCGCAAGCTGTTCCAATATGGGATCGTAGTCTCCCGTAACTGGTTCATCAGTTGTCCCGATAATGGCCATCCTGATTTTACTTCCTTTATACGGATTATTGGAAGGGAAATAAGAGAGGTAATTCCATGAATCAAGGTCTGTGATACAACGATGATAGGTAGATTTAGAGCCTATCTTAGCCACGCGCATCAGTTCCCTACGGTTTACAAAAAATACATCTGCAAACCGGCTACTATTCCATTCTTGAAATAGAGCCATATACAAGCTAATATGCGTTGGGTTTAGGCGCTCGTCGAAAAAGAATTTTTCAAAAGCCGCGTTGAGTTGCTTAATATAATTCATCCTTTATAGATCAAAATTGTGTTTAACTCTGTTTTCATCCATGACCCGGTGGATCTCCTGGACATCATAGTAAATGATCCCACCCACCTTGGTATAGGGCAACGTACCATTGATACGAAGATTTTGTAAAGTTCCCGGACTGATTTGAAGCAGATCCATAACCTCTGAGGATTTAAGATAGCGTTTCAGTGTCCCGGAATTTTGTTTGGAAAGAAGGGTTTTTAATTCTTCGAGCAATTCCATTTTGAATTCCCGAAGATCATCTGTGGTAATAATACTTGTTGGCATAATAGAACATTTTTAATAGAAAGGGACTACCAAATGGTTTAAGCTTTTTAATTGATAGCCCCTATCAAAGTTTGACTTTCGTTCTACTAAATTGGTACTGTTTGATGGATATCTTTCCCTATGGGTTTCGTAGTTACGAGAAAATTTAACATTTAATAGTTATTGCTGGGATTTGGTCTATTTTGAGAGAGTATTGCTTTGAATTATGCTCTCAATTCAGAGGAAATTAAATTTGAACAGCAATTCTTCTACTTTTCGTAGTTACGAGTTACTACGAAAAGTTCATTATTCATCATCCTGGTTCATCTTAGTTTCCAAACGCAGAATAAGATTATGAAGATATTTTGCCCTGGTGCCTTTCCGGGACTTTATTTCAGAGTAGGTTTTGTAGATATTCTCCAGTTTGATATTGAAGAAATCCTCAAAAGAAGAAGTAATTGTACTGATATCTACGGTACCATGGTTAAGATCTCCATTGGCGTATAAGGCATAGATAAGTTCTACCAGTGAAGTTTTTGAACCTGACCACAGCATGACCTTATGTTTTTTATCCATCAAACCACTTTGTTTTCCTGGTCGTAGAGTTTCCATTGCTTCTCTAATGAAATGGATGAGCCGATACATAGCCTGGATCTTTGCCCATAGCATATCATGAGAGCTTGAAAATTCAGGATACTGGTAGTAATTGATCATGGGAGTGAAGGGATAGTTCTTACGATGGTTCCTGGTAAAAAGCTGGTGATCCAGGTATTCATGCCCTTGTTCCATATATTGAACAAAATCATTATTCTTATAAAAAAACTTATTGATCTTACGTAGTTCCTTTTCAAAAAATCGAAATTGAAAATTTTTGCCTGCTTTAGGTTTACGAGTCTCACAGGATCGTACCTCTGAGAAATAGATGAGATAGCTCATGGGGCAGGGTTTGATTTTTTTAAAGAATTCGATCTCGTCCGGGGTGTTTTCAAAATCCTCTTTTTCCACAATCTCTTTTAATTTAGAAAGGGTGTGATTTGAAATATCAATCCCTTTATCCGCTTTTTTAAAGGGATGAGGGATTGGTACCACCTTAGTGTTCAAACTATTGTGAAACTCATGTATTACGTCATCAAACATCTTATTATTACCTTGAATCATTAAAAAATAGTGTGGTAACGGGATCTTCAAATTGTTTGGTTTTATAAAGACTAGGTAAGGACCGCGATTACAATATCAATTATGAAATCTCATTTCTCATCATGTCCAATTGTTCTAACAGGAAATTATCGGAAGTTTGAATAAAAGCCTGTTTCTCAATTATGGTTGCACCAAATTTTCGTTTTTCAAAGGAGGCACTAAAACCTAAATCTATTTTCTGAAAGTTTGAGTTCTTAGCCCTTTTTATGGTCTGATATAATAATTGACGATATACCTGATATTCCCTGGAATATTCATAATCCATTCCAATTAAATTGGGGACGTATATACCTCCTTTATTTTTGTAACAGAACATAACGCCGACAATCTGGTTTTCCTTTTGAAGTTTTAATTCGATGAACTCCCAGTTTTTATCGGATGCCATATTTTGAAATACTTTTTTCGGATAGGTAAAGGTGTTTAATCCAAAATTTTTTGATTTCACATTTTTATAGAGTTCATGATAGGTATCAATTTTTTCAGGAGTAGGGGAGTCTAAAATTGATATATGGAACTTATCTTCAAACGGCAGTACCTCTTTTCTGAAATGTTTTCGAGACCGGGAGCTTAATGTTTCCAGAAATTCTTCTTCACTGTTCCATTCTAAATTATTAATTACACAGGAATCTGGCATGGAGACGGGAATATAACCTTCCTTTTGGAAAACTTCTGCTAAGGCTGTAGATTTCTTAAAATCGCGCAGAACGCACATTCCAGTTCTTAGTCTTTCTCCCAGCGCTTCGATTCTTAATAAGAGTTCTTTGATAGCTTCCTCAGATTGTGAATGCTTGTGGTCTAAATACAAATGACTCCCTTCGGTAAAGAGACATCCCATAGACAGTACTTTAGTAGTCATCGCATAGGGATTGGATTCCCTGTCTTGCTCTATGGCTTTAGATACCGATTCCGGTGCAAGCATATCATTCTTCCATAAGCCGCTGGTTAAAAATGTAGCTAAAATTGGATCATCCTTCTGATCTGTAATTATAAAATAATGGAAGTTCCAGTTATGCTCTTTTTGATCGTTATGGGAAAAGCATTTTTCCAGAAATTGAAGTCCTTCTTTATTAAGCATATTATGATTTCCAAGTAATTTATTCCATAGATCTGTATCTATGTCTTCGATGCTTTCCGCATAAATCACCGATACATCTGAGTCTGATTTTTCTTTTATCGTAGTTGGGTTCACGCTTATATTAAAAGCTTTTCCAACCCTCTCCAAAGTATTATTCGTTGCATTCAATGCTTTTTCATAATGATACTCCAGGGCATTCACCAGGGCTTTAATATCTTCTAATTCATTGTGACAGGAAATCGTAATTCTTACCCCGGTATTTTTCACAGGAACCGCTGGAAATAATCCCAGGTTTACAAAGAATCCTTCATCCAGCATTCGTTTCACAAAATTATAGCCGGTGGCGGGTAAGCCCGTACCAATATAAAAAACCGGGGAGTCGTTCTTTGAAATTAAGGGCAGGTTGGTTTTTGAAAGCAATTCATTAAAATAATTTATCCGGAGCTGTAGTGCCTTTTGTAGTGAATATAATTCGGTAGAAAGATGAATGTCTGCCGAAGCACTTGCCGCAGCAACAGCGCTGGGTTCCAGTTGGGCAGAGAAGGTGAGGGGGCCACCAAAATTTTTAATTTTTCTAAAGAGTTTTCGATCTGGACAAACCAGGACGGCACCTGAGGCTCCAAAGGTTTTGCTTAAAGTGCCAAATAGTAAAATATTTTCCGGTAGTTCTTTTAGGACTTCCATTACATAGCCACTACCGTTATGGCCCTTCCAGCTCATTCCATGCACATCATCAAAATACAAGTGCAGCTGAGGATATTTTTCACAAAGGGAGATAAGATCTTCTATGGGAGCATAATCACCATACATGGAATAAACCCCATCTGCCATATACCATATTTTTTTAACCTTTCCGGATAACCTCTTTATTCGGTCTTCCAGCATGTCCATGGAATTATGGCGAATTAGGCTTACAGGTATACCTCTAATTTTAAGGAATTGGGCCGCGTTTTGAACACTCCAGTGCACCTGGTGATCTAAAATTACTGCATCCTCATCCCTTACCGCAGTTGGTATAACCGCGATATGACCTAACGTACTGTTCTTGGTTATAAGAATTGGATTGTTGTAGATGGCTTCTATTTTCTCTTCTAACTCCGCATACAATGGATGAGAGATATAAGTCTTTGAAAGTGGAAACTGAGTACCATATTTTTGAATAGCTTCAATGGCAGCATTTTTAAGGCGCTGATCCTGTTCAAGACCCAGGTAGCCAGTCGTTCCAAAATGACAGGATTCTATTCCATTAACTTTTATTTTCCGTCCATTTAAGCCCTGACCTTCAGCATGCAAGTGTAAGACTCCTGCATTTGTTGCATTGGTGATTACTTCATCTACGGTATCAAGAAAATTGTTGTGTTTTATTTTAGCCATTTCTTCAAGTGTTAGATTAACAGAATATCAAGCTAAATAAACTTTTTAGGGACTGCTTAATTTAATTTGAAGATATTAAGGAAAATGCTCCTCAAAGTAAAATGTTGGTCGAGTAAGTCAAATTTATTAGTAAAATTTGACTTTAAATGAAGTAAAATGACCCTCTGTGTAAACTATATGCTGAATTTATCAAAAGTAAATCCCTAAATTACAGTATTCTATATCAAATATTATTGAAGTGAAAAAGCGGACACGAAATAATTTTGCAGAAGTATGGATTGACAAAGAAGTTCTATTCTTTGAATATAGTCCTATAATTAAATTAACATTACCTATTGCCAAACAACTTTTGAAACTCCGGTTATCTATTCAGAATAACAAGAAATACCCTATTCTCTGTGATTTAAGAAACGTTATAGACGCCGACACGAAAGCTATGGATTATTTGGCAAAAGAAGGGTCTATCCAGGCAACAGCGGTGGCGCTTTTGGTTAACTCTCCCCATACATCTATTACTGCCGAATTTTATTTAAAAACCAGTCTTCCAAAAGTTCCTACCAAGGTTTTTGAGCATAAATTGAAAGCCTTGGAATTTCTTTCTGAATATCCTAAAACACCCTAATTATGTATTTTTCTAACTCTAAATATTTTAATCAAATAACCAGTTTAATTACTGCTCTGGCAAATGGTCAATACGACAAAAGGATTCATGTAAAACGAGTAGATAACCAGTTCGCCACTATAAGCGTTCTATTAAATATGCTTGCGGGGGTATTGAAAGATGCTGCACCTAACCTATCGGCAGATCATAATGTGAGGTATCTTAATCATTTTATTTTTACCATTACTAAAGATCTGGAGCTTATTGACTTTAACAACGATGTTATCAAGGCTTTTAATATTGGAAAAATTAGAAACTTAAAAAGTATAGTCGACAAGGACTCTTTAAAACAAGTAAAAAATGCTGTTGAATTGGAAGAGATTACGGAAGGTTTATATCTCAATTTCAAGCTTAAAGAAGATTTATTTTTAAAAATGCATTCCCGGCTAACAATATCAAATAATTACAGCGCTAATAACGTATTATATATGTTGTCGGCAGTTCAGTTAATAAAAAAGTCAGAATGGTCTAAAGAACAATTATTGGAATCTTCCGAAGAAAAAAGGTCTGCTTTTAGTATTACGAAAAACAGAGACCTGATCCATTCTCTCTATCATTATCTTATGGATAATTTAGACTCTCCTCCACGTCCTATATTTGAAATTGCTGAAAAACTAAATACCAATCCAACTTTATTAAAGCGAGGTTTTAAAACTATCTATGGTACTACTATAGCTAAATATCATAGAGAAAAAAGACTTGAAAATGCAAAAGATCTTTTGCAGGATACCGATACCTCCCTGTATGCTATCGCCCAGGAATGTGGTTTTAAAAGTGCTTCACATTTCTCCAGGGCATTTAAAAAGCATTTTGGAATAAACCCTTGTCAAATTCGATAATACTACCAGTTAGTAAAACATCCACTTAAAAAAAGCAAATTTTATTAGCGACTTTAGCTATTGATATTCTAAAGTACAATGCTCCTTTACATTGAGAGAAAATCTTCTCTCTTTAAAAGAAGGGATTATAATAAAATTTATCGCGATGATACAGGAAAAGCCAACCTGTTTAAATAAAAGGTATTTGTTTAATTATTAAAATTTAATATCATGAAGATTAGAAAATTAATATTACCGATGATGGCATTCATTTGTGCCATAGGAATGGCCTTTGCCAATGTAAATTTCAATGAAAACCCAAGCAACGATTACATTGTTGTTAATGGTGACACAATTGAAATAGATGAGATGGATTGCGGTATTGGGTCAGAAACGTGTCAAGTACAGTTAGAAAGAAATGGACCTTTATATCCTGTTTTTGATGATGCAAATCTTAGCACTCCCAAAAACGGTGATGGTACCGTAATTAAATTGTATTAGATTTTTAGAGTCTATCTTAAATATAGCACACCGGAACTACCGGTGTGCTTTTTTAATTTAATCTACAAAGGAACCATGGATATTCTCAAATCTGTTTATCCTTCATTATAACTTCTATAAGATTATCTTCATGACAGTATTTTTTAGCTGTTTCAGCAATATCTTTGGAAGTAAGAGACTTTACAAATTTTTCTATTTCTGCAGGCTTTATCCAGGGTTGGTTGTAATGATAATGATTATAGAGTTTATTTTGGATTTCCTTACTATCTTTTGCTGTTTGTACACTGTAAGAAGAATAGAGACGGTGAGTACTGGCAGAAAAAGTACTTTCATCTATATTTCCTGATTTAATATTTGAAATAATCTTATCAAATTCTTGTCGTAAAGCATTCAAATCTTCTGACTTAGCCAACAATCTTATTCCAATTTCATAACGAGATAGATCTTTATTGAATCTGCCACCACTGCCAACGCTGTATAACGCATATCCTTTTTTAAACCTTAATTGTAACATCTTGTGATACAATAACCATCCCAGTGCATCTACTTTGATTTGTTCTTTCCAATTATCTGGATTTTTAACCGGGAATATAAAACTGCTATAATATTGAACTCCTTCTATTTTATATCTTCCTTTCGCAGTAATTTCTTTAGTTAATGGCCCTTCAAATTTCGTTTGAATCTTAGGTATGTGGTTACAAAATGAATCTTTCCCTTTTGGAAGATTACCCAAATATTTTTGTAAAATCGGTAAAATTATTTTAGTATTAAAATCTCCGTTGATAATAAATGTGAAGTCTTGTGCATTGCCGAAAAGTTCATGATAGATTTCATAGGATCTATTTAAATCAGTTTTTAGCATTCCCTGATAATTTTCCGTTCCAGTTAGCAACTTTAGCCCGAACACCCCATCTCCGGCAACCGTGGAATCTCCTGTTATATTTCTAATATAATTATACAAATCTGTAGACATGACATCGGCTCCTTTAGGATTTTTATAATTTTTAAATTTCTCCTTTTGCCAGTCTTTATATGCTATGCGATCTTTTCTTGGTTTGGTAAAGTAAAGGTGAATTAATTGAAGTACTGTTTCCAATTGATCTATAGACTTAGCGGCTCCCTGAATAGCAGTTTCTCTAAAATCTACGTAGGAAACAGGCCCTTTTTTAATACCTTTCGAGTCAAGGAATCGATCTAATACAAACTTATTCATTGAACCAACTCCAGAATGTTTGATAATTTGCACGCTATTAACGGCAGAATAAAAATCATCTTGTGGAAAACAAGAAGCGCCATTTGGGCTAACTCCTTTTATTAAAATTTCCCTGTCTTTAATATCAGACGAAATTTTATTGGGTTTTAAGATTAGCCGGACTCCATTTTCTAAAATGATTTCTTTTGCACCAGAAATACCAATACTTCTAGAAATAATTTTCTTCTCTTTTAATTTTGAAATATTTAACTCGGAACTAAGATTTTTAGAAGTTTCTACTAATTTGTACGACTGATAGGATTTTTTATTTGCTTTAGCAATCAACTGTCGTATTTGCTTTTCTTTGAACTGCAGAGCTAGATGACCAGCAGGAGCAATTATGCCGATATCTTCAGGCATTTCAGGAAATAAATTTTTTAGCTTCAGATTAAAGCTTTCCCTGGATAAACTTTCTATCCATTGTGCTAAATAGGAACTTTTATTTGATGGAATGGCTTCATCGTATAAGAAGTGTTTATCTATCTGTTCTATCCAATATGGTATACTGTTTTCGTTTGCTTTTTCAACAAATCGATATTTTTTCCATTCTTTTTCAGTGACACCGAATTGCTTTAACTGTTGAATTGCTTTCATGGTTTCATTGATCGCTTTCCTTTCAGAATTATTTTCAGACTTAATTTTTATTACTAAACCCGGAATATTAGGATTTTGATTTTTTTTATAAGGTAAGTGACTGGAAACTGTAAAAGAAGAATTATAAACTTCGCTTTTGCGATGTAAACGTTCCATAAGAACATTATTGAAAATTCGTTTTATTTTTTCATTTTGAAGATCCTCCCAAGTATTAATTTTAGCCGATTCATAACGGTAGATCAACCAGGTTTCTACGAAATCGTCTAAATATCCTTTTATAGTATCAGGAACCCTTTTAACTTTTTTAAATTGGTTAGGAAGGGATAAATACTGGATTGCATCATTTTTGTATTTAAGTTTATTTTCCCGGTAGATGGTCTCTGAAAAAATATTTTTGAGTTTACTTTCTAAATCATCTACGTCTTCTATACTTCCTACAATTGAAACAGCCGTTAAATCTGGTCGGTACCAATTTTTATAGAATTTTCTTAGAACCTCTGGCTTAAAGCTCTTATTATAGCTTAAGAAATTACTCTTATCACTGAATGTTGGAAACATTTTAGACATTAATTTTGATTCTGCAGCAAATTTATCTCTATTATCACTACCCCTCGTAATATATTCCTGCCTTAATTCTCCTCTGACCTTTTCTATGACGGGATTGGATAAGACCAATTCATTCGAGATATCTTTAAACCAGGTCAAGGCTGTATTTATAGTTTTAGGATCATTATTCGGCGCATCAAAGCTATAAACAGTAGTGCGTCCTGAATATGCATATATATCATATAAATGCATCCCAAGACCATCCAGAAGCTTTTCGCTATATATCGAATTCGGAAAATTTTTCGTGGGATGAAAGGCAATATGTTCTATAGCATGAGCAATATCTAATTGGTTTGCTTCTTGTTGATTTATACCGGCCTTCACATGAAATTTTAAGAACACTTTTTCTTTAGCTCCATTTATCGGTTTTATATAATAGGTGAGCCCATTATCCAGCTTACCATATCGAATGGAATTATCTACAGCTAAAGTTGTTTCTTGATTAGAGTTACCTAATTGAGCTTGAGTTGGGTATGAAAAAATGATTAGGGCTATTAAACCAATTATTTTTTTTAGGTATTGATACATTTTTTTTAAAGTTTAATAACCAGGATTTTGGTTGAGATTTGGATTCTTCATTCTTTCTTCGGCGGGTATGGGATAAAGTCTATCTGTAGCTTCCCAATCTGGTTTGATAGGGGCTAAAACTGCATCACTTCTTTCAGTTCGCTTTAAGTCCAGCCATCTGTGACCCCATTCCGTAAATAGTTCCTTTCTTCTTTCCTCTATAACTTCATCCATCAATTCTTCCCCATCCATATTTGGCCTGAATTCTGATATAATTGGTAAACCAGCACGAGCCTTTATAACATCTAAATCAGCAATTGCTCCAGGTAAATTGGACTGCATTAATCTGGCTTCTGCTCTGATCAGATACATTTCACTTAAGCGGATAACCATTGAGTATTCAGTTAGATTATCAGAACTATTTCTATCTTTATATTTAAAAGCGTGGTAATTTTCGGATCTACTGTGAAAACCAATCCATTTAGATTGACGCTGATCTTCAAGATCGAAACTATTCACAAGGTCATCAGTTAATGCTACATGGGTTAGTGATGATATGAACGGATGAAATATAAAAGCAGCGCCTTCCTTTGTTTGGGTTAAACTACCCCCACGGCCAGCCGGAGATATTTGCCAAATAGCCTCTCTGCTATTCGCTAGAAAGACCTGATCTAAATCTTCCAATATTTCATATGTATCTGTTTGAGAAATTACCTGGGTACTCAATAGCTCTGCTTCTTCCCAATTTTTAAGATATAGTTGAACTCTTGCCAGTAAAGCTTTAGCCACCGATTGATTGACGTTTATACGATCCTGGTTTCTATAGGATTGAGGTAATAATTCTACTGCTTCTTGAAGATCATTAATGATTTGCTCGTAAATTTCTTGTTTAGTATTTGAATCTGCTAGAGCATTTTCCCTATAATCTTTAGTCAAAATCAGTGGAACTTCACCATATAGATTAACTAAATAGAAGTATGAAAAAGCTCTAGTAAATTTTGCCTCACCTTTTAATTCAGCAAGAGAAACGGCTTCAATGCCTGTAGAATTTGAAATTCCATCTAATAGCGAATTAGACATATAAATTATTTTATATGCACTAGACCATAAATTAAGGTTTCGTGTATTGGTAGTTTGAATTTCATTTTCATAAAAATCCATGTAGGATCTGTCGGTAGGACGTAGTGATTTCAATTCATCTGCGCTTAAGCCTGAAATAACTGTAACACTATTGGTTCCTCCATTGCTAAAAGCAGTATTAAATAATTCATTGTATATTCCCTGTACGGCGCTTCTAGCTGTTTCAATATCACTAAAAACAACTTCGCTGGTTATTTGGTAATTGGGAGTATCAATCTGCACCAATTCTTCACATGAGGTAAAGGAGAGAACAATCAGGAAAAATAAGATAGGTTTAAAGTCAAGTATAGTTTTCATTATATTTTATTTAGAAATTAAGTTGTATTCCAAAGCTTATTGTCTTTAGGCTGGGGAAAGAAGTACCCAGATTTGGTGCTTCGGGATCTATACCTTCATAAGGTGTAATGGTGAATAAATTTTGTCCGTTGAGGAATAACTTACCACTGTTTAAACCCAGACTGTTTAAAAAGGTATTTGGTAAGGAGTAGGCTAATGAAATTGTCTTTAGCCTTATGAAAGAGGCATCAGTTCTAGAAAAAGTGGAATTTAATACATTATCATAGGCTATGATAGCCTGGGAAGATGCAGATATTTGCTGATAGCCGCTATTTTCATCCAATGCTCTAATTACATCAGTGCGTTGATTTCTCAACTCCCCTGCATTGAATAAAGCAAGTCTTCCATTTTGTTTTACGATTTCCCATAAAAACTGTAGAGAAAAATTCTTATAGTTTAAATTATTATTTAAACCACCAAAAAATTCCCTGCCACTATTTCGAATGATAGTTCGATCTTCAAAATTAAGATTGCCGTCACCATTCACATCTTCTACACTATAAAAACCGGTTTCAGGATCGAGACCTTCATAATTATATAGTAGCGCTATATTTAATGGATGACCTACCCTGTAGATATTTGCATAAGAAGATTGCTCCAAATTAGGATACCTAACCAATTCATTTTTAGGAAAGCTTAGGTTAAGGGAAGTTTGCCAGCTGAACTTGGGAGATTGAAAATTGAAAGTTGATAATTCAATTTCCCAACCTGTATTTTGTACTGTAGCCGGTAAGTTCGCCTGTACATTTGTAAATCCGGTAATCTCCGGTAAGGGATATCCTACTAACTGATTAGAAGAACGATTACGGTACCAGCTAAGCCCAATATTAATTCGATCTTCTATAAAACCTAGCTCTACAGCTGCTTCAATTTTCTTATTCACCTCCCAGGAGTAATCTGGGTTTGCTAAAAGGGTGGGGTAGAGTCCGCCTGCTCCTAAGGTTGGTTCATACGCATCTAAAAAGCCATAATTTGCGATTTGGTCACTTCCTGTTGTACCATAGCTGCCACGAAGTTTTCCAAAACTTAGAAAAGATACATGGTCTCTAATAAAAGTTTCTTCGGAAAATATCCAGGCTCCTCCTACGGCTCCAAAATTCGCAAATCTATTTCCAGGCCCAAAACGGGAAGATCCGTCCCTACGACCGGTAAGATTGATATAGTATTTTTTATCCCAGTTAAAACCTAACCTTGCAAATAGGGCTGCATATTTATATTCTGACTGCTGATTTGTTTGCGAATCTATATTTTCAGCAGCACTTAGGCTACCTATAAGAGATTCTGAAACATAACCTTCTCCATATAAGCTTAAACCGTTTTGTGTACTTTCTTGAATGGTTACCCCTACCAAGCCATCTATGGTTCCTTTTCCAATTTTACTAGAGTAAATTAACTGAGGTTCTGTTATCCAGGATTTCCTATCGGTTATTAGATGGTTCGAACGATGTTGAATTCGATCCCAAGTTGCCGGATTATATGATCGCCGAGGGCGTTTTACAATTTCATTACTATTAAAATAGGTGTACCCAAAGTTAGTTTTGAATTCCAATCCCTTTAATAGCTGATAGGTGATAACCAAATTAGATATAAGATTATTAGATTGGGTCTTACTGGAATTATAAAAACCAGCTAATGGATTATCCAATCCTACTTCAGCCCAATCATTCCAATTTATAGATTGATCATCATTAAATAGAGAGGGTGCATTAGGAGGGAGGTAAAATGCAAATGATGATAAGTCCAGGTAACCTACGAGATTATTTGAATCTACTCCGTAATTTACCGAGAGGTTAAAATTTAGTTTTTTGTTATTTGAAGTATGATTGAGTTGTAAACCTGCTGCAACTTTGTTGTAATCAAAATCTCCTAAAAAAATGGTGCCTTGTTTATGGTAGGAGCCACTAAGACTGTAAGTGGTATTTTCATTACCGCCACTTGCATTTAAATTAATATCTGTAACCTGAGAACTACCACCAAAAAACTCTTCCTGCCAATCTGTATAACGGTTCTGATCCCAAACTACTAAATCATAAGCATTCGCTTCGTCAGCTTCTACTCCATCATTTTCTAAAGCCCTTCTTCTTATTTGTAAGTAATCTTCCGTTTTTAACAGTTCTAAACGATTGGGCACTGTGGAAATGCCTTTGTAGATCCTGGCTTGGATTTCGGTTTTCCCCTGTCTTCCTTTTTTGGTAGTTATTAAAACGACACCATTGGCCCCACGAGAGCCGTAAATGGCAGTAGCATCGGCATCTTTTAGGACTTCAATGCTTTCAATATTCGATAAGTTTAGAGTGTTTAAAGGATCAATCCCTACATTTCCCAGATTACTAAAGCTTTCAATAGGAGTGGAATTTATAGGTACACCATCAATAATATAAAGAGGAAAATTTCCTTCATCCCGTAAACTATTTCTCCCTCTAATACGGATCGTAGCAGCCTGCCCCGGTAAATTACCGCCAGGAGTAACTTCTACCCCCGCCATTCTTCCTTGCAATGCCTGAATAGGGCTAACTACCGGCTGGTTTTCAATTTCTTCTGCGGTAACTCGGGAAATATTACCGGTGCTTTCCCTGCGAGTTGTATTGTAATATCCTGCATTAATCGTCACTTCCTCCAGTGCATCTACATCTTCTTCTAAAGATATATTTAGCATAGATTGATTACTTACCCGAATTTCCTGGGTTTTAAATCCAATAAAAGAAAATACAAGCATATCACCAGGATTCGCTCTGATGCTATAATTACCTTCCAGATTTGTTGTGGTGCCGTAGTTTTTGGTTGCTACTCTTACAGTCACTCCTAATAACGGCTCTCCTCCCAAAGTTGTAACGGTACCACTTATTTCCTGCTGGTAAAGTAGGGTGGGGGTAGAGGGCGTTGCCGCTTTGGCCTGACCCATCGCCAACATGACCAATAAGGCCATGGCTAGAAGGAACATGATAATAAGCATGCTCCTCTTGTAAAAATTTTTCATAATTTTACATTAGTTAAATGAAACATTTGTTTTATTAAAGCTTAGGCCTTCCCCTCCAGACGCCAATCTTAAGGGAAGGCTTTCTTGCTTTTACCCGTAAAAACGAGTGTTCACTTTTTCTTTTTATTAAATGCCCATTATGGGCTCTCATGCGCAATTTTTTTGTGGCTAAACAAACTATTAGTATGGAGCAAAAAATCACCGTTCCCAAAGCCAACTCTCTATAAGAACTGGCTTATGCCCACCCAACTGCCATTGCTAAAAAGGGCAATAACATCCCACGGGATTATTAGCGGAATTATCTCGTTCCCGTAACAAGCTTAATAATAACACTCCACAGGGAATGCCGGCCGCTTTGACCTTAGATTAAATTGTAGGGTTAATAGTTAGCGATGTCTTTTAGTGAAGAAACAAATGCTTTAAAAATAATTGAGCAGGAAACACCTAAATACAAAAAAGGCGTGAGAGCTCATCTTATTGCATCAGAGGTACTGGTATACCTTAAAAACCACAATAAGCAGCAAACTCACGCCCGGGTCGTGAGCATCCTTACTTATCCTCTCGTGGTTTATTTGAAAATTACCAGTTTTCTGACGCGAGATTCAAAGCGAATGCTTCTAATATTTTTACTTTAAGAAGTTTCGCAAATATATTATAATGAATCAAATATAATAATATTTCTTCATATGGTAATATATTACCATAAATTTTTTTATTGAAACCTTCAAATTGAGGTCTAAAGATTCTCAATTATGGATAGTAAAGAGGTATTGAAAATTTATATGACTAGGTTTTCGGAAAATTTAAATCGAATTAGGGAAGAAAAATATGAAACGATGCATGATGTGGGAACTAACTCCTCATTCGATCCTAGTAATTATAACAAATTTGAAAAAGGAAAGGGGAACCCTACCTTAGAAACCATTTTGAAACTTGCTAGCGTGATGCAAATTGATCCTAAAGATTTATTTGATTTCGATTTTGATATTAAAAAGCATAAAATTGAGATGTAATTTAATTTTTCCTGAAAGTATAAATATTCTAAAAAAATTTAATCCCTCATTTAATACTTTCAGATTTCCAATCAGGAGTATTTTAGAACAAGAATTATCTAAAAGGATTACTATCAAAAAAATATTGGAGAAATAGAGAGGGGTGTAACTAGTCCACCCTTTGAAACATTTATTTCGTTAGCCGTAGTCTCAGACGTGCCGTTTAAAGAATTATTCAACTACGATTAATAATTGCAACTTCTGTACCCTGAAACATTTTTCGATAAACCTTTATATTTGGTATGATATAATTAGTTTTTGCGAAAGCTTTAAACAAAACTACTACAACAATTTATGGCAAAGAAAAAATATTACGTCGTTTGGGAAGGAAGAAATACAGGAATACTAGAAAGTTGGGATGAATGCACAAAAAGTACTCAGGGATACAAAGGAGCTAAATTTAAATCCTTTAAAAGTTTGGAATTAGCTAAAATAGCATATTCAGAAGAATATGATGATTATAAAGGAAAATCAGTTACTGGATCAGAATTATCCAAAGAAGAAATTGACTTAATTGGAAAACCAAATCTGGATTCAATTTCCGTAGATGCTGCTTGTAGCGGCAACCCTGGAAATATGGAATTTAAAGGTGTTGATACTAAAACGAAACAAATTATTTTTCAACGAGGACCCTATAATGGTGGTACAAATAATATTGGTGAATTTCTTGCCATCGTATTAGCAAGTGCTATCTTGAAAAAGAACAAAGATTTACGACCTATTTATACGGATAGCAAAGTTGCTATGGGATGGGTGAAATATAAAAATTGTGGGAGTTACCTAGAACAGAATGAAAACAATAAAGAAATTTTTGAACTAATAAAAAACGCGGAAGAGTGGTTGGAAAATAGTCAAATTGAAAATAAAATTATAAAATGGGAAACTAAAGCTTGGGGAGAAATCCCAGCTGATTATGGCCGAAAATAAAAGTAAAAATTGAGCCCAAATGAACGGGTCATCGTTAATTCTCAACAGCTTTAGTATGAATCTAATTAAACGAAACTAACGATTAATAAGGCCACAAGCTCACTTCCCTTAATTCACCAGCTGGCGATAACATAGACCGGGAGCGATGAGCTTAAACTTGATTCCGAATGAGATACATTTATATCATTATAAATCCAAGATTCAGAAAATATTCACTTATAAATAGTACGAATCAATCATTAGAAAAAATAACTTCTGAACTAAATGATAAATATGCGAATCCAGAAATTGCTAATGATTTTTATAAAGTTGTTTATTCAAAAGAAATCGACGGAGATATTTCTGATACTTTAATAGGATTAAAGGAATATAAATTACCAGAAAGTGAATTTTATAATATCAAAGGTAATTTGGCCATAGAAATATTGGAAAGTGAATCATATGAAGATGATATTTCGGAGGACGAACTAATTAATTGGTGGGATTCTCTAAATTTAAGTTGGAAATACACTTTTGAGAAGAAAATATATACTCAAACAAGGCGAGGTGAAGAGGGCTCCAATTTTGATAAAATAACCATCAAAGAACTTAGAGAACTTTTACTTATTGAAAATCTTACTTTATGGAGAAAAGGAATAAAATCATTAGAACCACTTAAATTATTTAAACAATTAAAAATATTGAATTGTGGGGACATGGATGGTTTTACCGATTTAGAACCACTATCGGAACTTTACAAATTAGAAGAATTAAATATCGTAAATACAAAAATCAAATCATTACAACCAATATCCAAGCTTTTGAATTTAAGAAGACTCTACTGTTTTAAAACTCAAGTCAACTCAATGAATGCAATTTTACATTTAACGAATTTTGAGATAATTAAAACTAACTACAATATCCCTAATCATGAACTACGCATAATAAGAAAAAATAATCCCTATTGTAAGATAAACTAAAGCCTGTTGGGACAACATTCATCGCCAATAGGCAGCAAGGTTAGAAAAATAATTAACTTGATCAACAAACTAATATTAAGCCGACAAATCCGCCTCCCTTACTCCGCCAGCTGGGGATAATCGGTACCATTAGCTGTAATAGATGACAGAATTTGACTTAAAAAAGAAAAAAGTAATTGAAGATTTAGAAGAATATAAAAATCTAATTCGACAATGGACTTATAATGACCTCGATCCAACCGAAACAAACAAATTGCGCTCCAAAATCAACAGAAAAAAATCTTTTGTAGAAGATGTAGTAAGTAGAACCGGAAGTGCTAAAAGATTTGACTGGTCACCACCACCAATGGTTGGAGGTTTAGGTATGCAAAATGTAAACCCATTTGATGTATTTTTTGATCCACCTTATCAGACAAATGTTGCTTCTATAATAATTGATTCGATTGATCAAGCTATTGGCGTTTTAGAGACAGTAATTAAGGATGAAAATGGAGAGGAAATATTTGATCAACCTAAAAAAACAAAAACAAGGAAAAAAGATAGAAAAGAGATATTTATTGTTCACGGTCACGATAATGAATTAAAAGAAAAAGTAGCCAGATTTTTAGAAAAACTAAAACTCAAACCTATCATATTACACGAACAGGTAAACGGTGGTTTAACTGTAATAGAGAAATTTGAAAAATTTTCAGAAGTTCAATTTGCCATTATTTTAATGACTCCGGATGACATAGGAAATTCTGTAAAAAACCAGAAAAGATTAAATCTTCGAGCTCGCCAGAATGTAATTTTCGAATTGGGTTATTTTTTAGGAAAACTTGGAAGAGAAAATGTTTGCGCACTTTTAAAAGATAATATAGAAAAACCTTCAGATTATGATGGTGTAGTTTACATTGCAGTGGATCCGTCCGATGGTTGGAAATTGCTGTTAACTAAAGAATTAAAACGAGCTCAGATGGATTTTGACGCAAATGAAGTTTTCGAATAATCTACTATAGCCAACTTAAGTCGGTTCTAATCCGACAAGTCCGCGTTCCTAGTCCCGCAACTTACGAACCGTAACCGTTAGCCACAAGCTTTAAAAAAAATACCCATCCAAATGGAATCAATGTCCGATTTAAAAGAAAGATATTTAAAAGCTCAACAGGAGGAGAGGAAAAAACAGCTTGAAAAACATTCTAAAACTATAAAAGATTTTATCACGCTATGTTCGGAAATTGGACTGAAATTGACAAGTGAAAATTTTAGTTATATAGAAACAATCGGAATAGTTGCAAAATATCCTAACCTACTCTTCCACCTCAAGCCCGAATTGAAAAAAGTTGATGAAGAACTAATCGAATGTAAATCGTTAGAAAAGCACTTTGAGAAAAAAAACTTCAATAGCGGAATGCTTTATTCAGACAAATTTATTGCGATGGCTCATCCTTATTTTAGAAGAAGTTTGAGTGAATATGCAAATTTCGCACCTCGATTTATTGACCTTTTTTGGAAATTTAAAGATGATAAAGTCAAAACATATATTGCTTTAGATGCAAACCGAGTAAGAATAAATGTAGATGATTCAGCATATTCAGAACTTGATACGTGGTATGGCGGATCTTTTAAAAAACAAATTGAAAAAATTTCAGATGGTGTTGTCAAAATTCGTCCACCAGGCCAATTAGATGAAACCGATATTTCATTCTTTTTTAACGAGGCATATTCATTAGACATTAAATGGAATGAAAAAAGTGGAATAAAAACTTTTCAAGCGGAGGAATTTAAAACTGACAAAGTAACTATTAATATTGGAGCAATTGAATATTATCCAGTTCGATATATACACGCAGAATATGATATAAAAAACAAACATTTTAGGCATTTCGATGGAGCAATTCATTTCTACGAGAAAGATGAATACTTTCAACGAAGAGATTCTGATTTGAATTTTAATGAAAAAATTGGAACTCATTTAAAAGCAAGGACCTACAAATTGTTTAAAATGAACAAAAATGTAAGCATAGATACTTGGATTACTTATACAAGTCATTTTTGTACAGGAAACCCATTAGTATTCGAATATTTTGAGGGAAAATATCCTGACCATATTCAAAATTTATTGAACAAGATTGTAAACAAAGCCAGTGGCTAACATCGGCTCATCGCTAATACTGAGTTTAATCGAAAAAGTTTAATTTTAGAAACTAGGAAAGAAAGCAAAAAATCCGACTAGTCCGAGTCTCTTCTCTTGCAACTTGCGATAATCGTACATGTTAGCATAATTTTAAAAAAAAACTAACTAAAACCAACCAACATGTCACAACAAATCCAAAGAGTAAATGAATCTTTAATTGAATTAGGCAAAAAAAAAGCTTCTCTTTTTGCATTCTTTAGTGCAATGCCAAAAGGTGGAGATTTACATCATCACTATTCCGGATCAGTATATGCAGAAACCTATGCAGACTATGTAATATCAAAAGATTACTACCTGAACTTAAAAACATTGGAGGTAAAAAAGGAAATTGATGATACTACTGTGATTTCCACTTCAGAATGGAAAAAATTTAGCCAAATCAATAATCTTGAAGAGGTTAAGGCTGATCTAGTACGAAAATGGTCAATAAAGGATTTCGATCATGGCCATAGTAATATGTCTTCAGCAGACCACTTCTTTACTACCTTTTCGGATTTTTCAGTTGCAAGTAGAGATACTCTTGAAGAAGGATTAGCAGAACTAAAAAATCGCGCATTATTACAAAATTTAAGTTATCTAGAAACAATTTTTTATCGCATTAATTGGAAAGATGCCCAATTAAAAAATGAAGAACAAGTTG
Organism: Christiangramia sediminicola; assembly: GCF_031344135.1. Taxonomy (NCBI): domain Bacteria; kingdom Pseudomonadati; phylum Bacteroidota; class Flavobacteriia; order Flavobacteriales; family Flavobacteriaceae; genus Christiangramia; species Christiangramia sediminicola. Next base: position 66,788 of record NZ_JAVJIU010000004.1, on the reverse strand, counting down.
ATAAAGAGCTTTTAAATTTCCAAAAAAATAAGGACGCAAACGGATTATTCGAATACCTAGATGGTTTACATAATAACCTAAAACCAAAAATAGATTCTATAACTGATTTGCATAATAAAAATGTAAAAGAATTGCACAACAAGGTAGTTCCAGATACAGATAATCTTATTGTTAGATATCAGAATTACTGTTTACGATTTAGACAACCAACTGATATGTTTATTGAATTAATGTCCTGTTTTAATTCAGCAGAAAAATCTGATTTGCTAATTGGTGCCAATATTGTTGCTCCTGAACACGGAGAAACATCGATGAGAGATTATTGGCTGCACATGTATTATTATAAATTCTTAAGATCCAAATACAAGAATGTTAAGTTTTCAGTTCATGCTGGGGAACTTACATTAGGACTTGTCAGACCAGAATTATTAGGTAAACATATTAAAGAAGCAATAGATATTGCAAAACCAAAAAGAATTGGGCATGGCTTAGATATTATTTATGACTCAGACTTTACTAATACAATCAAAAAGTTGTCAAATTCAAATACGGCAATTGAGATAAATCTAACTAGTAATGAATTTATTTTAAATGTTGTTGATGATTTACACCCAATAGAAGTTTATCATAATTATAAAATTCCGATGGTGATTTGTACGGATGATGAAGGTGTATTAAGGTCAAGCATTACAGAACAATATGTCCTATTGAGGCATAGATATGAGCTTTCGTATATGGATATTAAAGAATTAGTTTATAATTCTATTAAATACTCTTTAATAGAGGAAGAAGATATAAAACAAAAGCTTCTGGATAAATTAGATAGAGATTTTGATGAATTCGAAAAGAAAATTCCTGAATTAGAACCTCTATTTATATTGGGAAAATAAAAACTATGCCTAAGCCGGTTCATCGCAAACTTAAGACGGATTTTGCCGAAAAAGTATAATTTTAGTAACCAGGAAAGAAAATTGTTGACTCGACAAGTCTTATCATTATACCACAACTGATAAAATATATATTGTTTACTCAAATCTTAAAGAATGGCAGGAAAACATGATGCTTATTTAGTATGTGAAAATGGACATGGAATTAATAGTTCATATTATTCAAGTCCAGAATTCAATAAAAAGTTCTGTACTACGTGCGGAGCAAAAACGAGGAAAGATTGTCCAATTTGTGGTAATGATATAGAAGGCGAAATTAACTTTGAAAATGTTATTGATTTATCTGGAGGAATAACACCAGTTCCGGACATTTGCAAACATTGTGGAGAAGCCTTTCCATGGAAATCTGAAAAGGAAGAGATTTTACAGAACCTTGATAAGGTTAACAAAGACGATATATTTCTTTTAGAAACAATATTGGACAAATTCCATTTAGTTGCGAAGCAAATAAGACAACGCTATAGTGATCGAGAAACTCTTGATGTAAAAGATGAATATGATACACAAGATTTACTTCATTCATTACTCAGGATTTATTTTGAAGATATAAGGAATGAAGAATGGAATCCAAGCTATGCAGGAAGTTCAACACGTTCTGATTTTCTACTAAAGAAAGAAGAAATTGTAATTGAGGTAAAAAAAACAAGATCTAATTTAAAAGCAAAACAAATTGGGGAACAACTGATAATTGATATAGCTAAATATAGAACACATCCTAATTGTAAAATTTTATATTGTTTCGTATATGATCCTGAAGGTTATGTTAGTAACCCTAAAGGAATAGAAAACGATTTAAATGATGAGATTTCAGAAATGAAAGTGAAGGTAAAAATTGTGCCTAAGGGACATTAAATTAGCTGAGATTTCAGTTGGTTCATCGCAAATAATAGTATTGCTAAAAAAGTATAATTAGAGAAACCAAGAAAGTAAATTGATCAAAACCGTCTATTCCAGTAAATAGCGGTAATAGAGATCATAGTGCAAAATACAAACAAACACTCTGAAATAATATGGAAATAAGATTTATTGCCACTCAAATTGGAGACCGATTGAAATATGATACATCCGTAAATGAAATAAACCGAGTTGGCCAATCCATATTAAAAATTAACAAAGAAAAATTTGAGAATGATTCCATTACCTCGATAAGAGCAAAAGAAATTTATAATTGGATTATGTCTTTGGGCAAAACCAGTTTAACTAATGAAGACCGGACAAAACGATTGGTTAAATTTTGTATGGAATTATCTCCAGAAGCTGATAAAGGTGGGATTTCTGAATTCTTGATAAATAATGGCTGTGATTATAATGCTGTAAATAGAGACAGTTTGAACAATTTTAATTCGAGAAATTATCATCCAGAAATTAAAAAGCATTCACAAAAATTATTTTTACAGCAAAACTATTTTCATTCGGTTTTCGAATCTGCTAAAGCATTTAATAATTCAGTGAAGGCCAAATCGAAATCAGAAAAAGACGGACAGGATTTGATGATGAATGTTTTCAGTTTGAATGGAGTTTTGAAATTGAATACTGGCAGGACCGATACAGAGAAAAGCGTTCAAGATGGAGTTAAATTCTTGACGAGCGGACTCATGCGAGCTGTAAGAAACCCGACAGCACACGAACCGGCATTGGATTGGCCGATAAACAAACAAGAATGCTTAGATTTCCTTAGTATGATTTCATTTTTATTTCACCAACTGGATAAGTCAGTTTATTACAGTGCGTAAAAAGGACAATGTCGAAATCTGGTATCTATTCCCGCAACTTCTGTTAACTTTTGAATATAATATCATCTGATGAATTTGTGATTAGTTAAATACTTTGATGAATGGCAATTCCTTTTTCCAGAGAAAATGGATGGCGTTTTTAATGAATATTGGGAAGCAATTGACTTTTTAGGCTATGATGAAAAAGAATGTCAGAAGAGATTAGATAAAATAATAATGGAGTTTCCCGAAAGTCATTTGGATGCCTATAATCATATTAGCATCTCCTATAGGAATCAAGGAAAAACTAAAAAAAGCTTTCAATATGCCCTGACCTCGTATTTACTGGGAAAAAATGCATTTCCAAAAGAATTTAAAAAAAAGAGGATGAAATACGCTGGATTAATTTGGACAATAGACCATTTTTAAGAGCATGTCAAAATTTAGGTCTAGAGTATCAGCATAAAAAAAACTTACCAAGAGCAATCGAATTGTTTGAAGAAAACCTCTTATACAATACGAATGATAATCAGGGTATAAGATATTTATTATTGGAGTGTTACCTTGAATTAAAAGATTATACAAAATTCAAGACTCTTCTGGATAGGCACAAAGATGATTATAGCGTAGAATTCCTATATGGCAGAGTAATTTATGATCTTATAAAAAGTGAGGGAAAAAAAACTAAAATGCTATTGAATCAAGCTATAAAGTGCAATAAATTTATTCCCGAAGAATTAGCAAAAGAAAAACATATTAAACCCGCTCCATATAGAATTCCAGGAGAACCTCATTTCGATGCTGGAACTCCTATCGGATCCATTCAGGAGGCATATAATTATTGGGAGAGAAATAAAATTTTTTTAAACCAAAAGCGCATCCGTGATTTTTTTAAAAACCTTAAGAACTAAGCTTTTAAGGACATTATCGGAATAGCGAAAGTAATTTCTAACGAAATAATTAGATTCTCACAAAGAAGCAATTCAGTAGAAAAGTTCGTATCGACACTGTCTCACAACATACGACCCGGAACCATTATTTACAAGCTAACAGCGGATGTTTTTAGATTTAGCGCTTGGAATAACTTTCAATTTCCGTCAATAACCTTGGAATTTCGTTTTTGAAGAACTTACTATGACAATTTAAATATTTTCTTTTTTCATGATGTCCCTTTGGGCAATAACAATTAACCCTATCACCTTTATTTTGTTTTATTAATCCCATTACCAAATCACGATATTTTTCAATTTGATTGATAACATTTAAAACAGGTTTTTCCATATTTACACGATCATCATTAATTCTATCTGTATATTTAAAATAAATATGACCTACGCTATTAGATAGATATATCCAATCATTAACAATTTTATTTCCCGTAATATTCATTCTCACATTATCAATTTGTATTTGGGGATCGACGGGTGTGTTGTCAGAAAAGAATATTAATTCACTTTGACCACTTGGATGGGGTGTTACACATAATAAATCCTCCTCTTCATTTTCCCACACAGCATGACGTTCTGCTTCAATTATTATTCCCTCAGTAAAATGAACCGACCATCCATAATGAATAGCACCTCCATCTTTCTCAATTTTTGCCCTCACATTTGAATAGCATTGCATCTTACGTGAATAGCTTTCCATCTGAATAGGTACAGTTTCATATTCATAATTAACTTTTAACTTATCTCCTAATTTATCGATTTGGATTTCTTGTAACTTAGTCATCAATTATTAATTAAAAGGTCAAAAATAAAAAATTGGGAAATAACTCAAATTCACATAACAATGTTCATCGCTAGTAAGCGGCACCGTTAGAAAGAAAATAATTAAATTGACCAACACACCAATACTAAGCCTACAAATCTGCGTCGTCACTCCTATAGCTGTCACTTTTTTAAATAATTCGAATGTTAAATAAAATTCTCTTCAAACAACTTATTGATTTCAAAATACAATCAATTATTGACTATAATATCTTTGTCGAAAAAAATATTAAAGAAGGTGTCAGTGAAATCCAAAGTCAATATGATGATTTTCTTAAAATGAATCCTGAAATTGAAAATTCAACAGATGAAGAATATATTGAAAATTTTGCTTCCGTAGTCGATGATTTGGCTTTTGAAAATAAAAAGCTAAATCAGGATATATTATACAAACATAGACAGTCAATTATAATACATTTTTACTCTTTACTTGAAGAAGAATTATTCCAATTTGCAAATCTAATTCAAGGAAATAGTCAATTTAAAATATCAGATTTAAAAGGTAATTCAACATTTGACAAATTTAAACTGTATTTAAAAAAAGTTGATCCCGACTTACTGAAATCGATCAATAATGATTTAGTTTATCTTGATAGAATAAGATTAATTCGAAATTTTATAGTTCATCATAATTCAATTATTAGAGATGACAATACACACTTCAATAAAATAAACGATTTTAAAAAGGGAAAGTTTGAACTTCGTTTTAAAGGAGAAAATAAAAATGGATTTAAAGTTTTTGAAATTATATTAAATGATAGCAATTTTATAAACGAGATTTTTAAAAATTACAAGTCATTTATAGAGAAGATATACTGAAAATTATATGTTAGCTAATATCGGTTAATCGCAAATAACCGAAAATGTGATAAAATATTAATTATAGAACCAGCAAAGAAAATTGTATAGGTCCTAAGTAAACATTTCTATTCCTTCATTTTTTGATAATCAAAACCTTTAGCTGTAACTGAATAAAAAGAGTCATGAAAATCCAATGTAAATCTTGTAGTGGTCATTATACTTTGAGAACCGGTAAATACGGTGAATTTGGTGGATGCTCTAATTACCCAAATTGCACTGCAACCATAAAATTACACGATTTAGTCTTTCAGTTCTTTATTGAAGAGGGAATCCAAGTATTTAAATGGCAGAAAGTCTGCTATGGGTGTAAGAAGAAAACAGATGTTTATAGTTACTTTTTATTTTATCAATTAGAAAAGCTGGATGAATCTTATAGTGCTGCTTATGGGCTAGGAGTGGGTGATGTACCTTGGATTGATAGTTATTTGAAAAATAACATTTCAACAGTAAAAGACTGCTATAGTAAAATTATTAATTCTACCTATACAGCAAATACATGTCAGCATTGCGGTCGATTACAAGGGAAAAATTACGTAGTTGATGACCCACACGAAATATTTACCGAACTATTTCATGAAAAATCAATGAATAAATTCTTTCATTCTAGAATAACCGTCAAGGAAACGGATATTGAATTGAGAAATGAGTTCCATACAATATTTTCCCAAATTTAAATATTGCTAACATGAGGTTGAATTCCAATAATAGATATTATATAAAAAGTGCAATTTTAGAAGTTAAGAAAGAAATTGGTTATGCGGACAAGTTTGCCACCTTACTCTCGCAACTTGAGAACCGAAACTATTGTAGCCAAATTCCTATGGAAACAACCAATTTATATTTGTAATTTCGTTATTAAAGTGATCTAGAATAGATGAGTAAGATTAGAATAAGAAATTTTGGGCCCATTAAAAAAGGCTTACTTCAACACGAAGGCTGGATAGATATCACTAAAGTCACGATATTCATTGGAAATCAAGGGAGCGGAAAGAGTACCGTTGCAAAACTTATTTCTACATTCAGTTGGATGGAGAAAGCATTAGTAAGAGGGGACTATAATAGAAATTGGTTTGAAAGAAAAAATAGATTAAAAAACACTTTCCTCAAATATCATCGATTAGATACGTATTTTGAAGAGGGTGCTTTAGATAATTCAGTTATTGAGTATCAAGGTAATGCTTTCTATATTGTCTATGAGAATGGAGAACTTCGTATAAAGGAAATAGAGAATCAAAACTATTCTTTACCACAGATACTTTATGTACCAGCAGAAAGAAATTTTATTGCCTATGTCAAAAGTCCAAACGAACTTAAATTATCATCTGATTCTCTAAAAGAATTCTTAACTGAATTTGATAATGCGAAAAGATCAATCAAAGGGTCTATATCTATTCCAATTAATAATGTTGAATTAGAATATGATAAATTAAATGAGATTTTAAATATTCGAGGGAATGATTATAAAGTGCGTCTAACTGATGCCTCTAGTGGTTTTCAATCATTAGTACCAGTTTATTTAGTTTCAAAGTATTTGGCCGAATCTGTCAAAGATCAAAGCGACAATGAAGAATCTATGAGTATAGATGAGACAAAACGTTTTAAGGATGGAGTAAAACAAATATATTCTAATGATAATTTGACGGAGGAACAAAAAAGAGTTGCTTTATCAGTTTTATCTTCCAAATTCAATAAAACCTCCTTTATAAATATTGTAGAGGAACCGGAACAAAACTTATTTCCTACTTCTCAATGGGAACTTTTGAAAAAACTTATAGAGTTTAATAATATGAGTAGGAGTAACCAATTGATTATGACAACACATAGTCCGTATATTATTAATTATATGAGTATTGCCGTTGAGGCTCACATTTTAAAACTAAAGACCAATAACGATTCTTTACTTCAAAAACTTAACGAAATAGTTCCATTAAAATCAACAATTGCTTCAAATGATTTATCTATTTACCAATTAGATGAAACAAATGGTACAATCACAAAGTTAGGAGACTATCAAGGAATACCTTCCGACAATAATTATTTAAATCATTCTTTAGCTAACGGGAATAGACTTTTTGACTCATTGTTAGAAATCGAACAAGAAATATGAGTTTAGATTTTTTTAATAATGATTGCAAAGAGAATTCAAAGAGAAATGAAATCTTTGGTCTTTGCGACAAAGAAAATGGTGAAAAAGCGTATAGTGATAATTCTAATCCTGATGATTGGGTAGCAACAGTAAAAAATAATAATTGTAAAGAGATTACCTTTACACCTATAGATAATTGCTTAGAATTATTAAAACCTGATAGTAAAGATAAAGAGAGTACATGCGATGGCATGCTCACCTTTGAGAATAGTATTTATTTAGTTGAGTTAAAAGTTCAGAGACCTGGTGGCTGGTTACAAGATGCAATACAGCAACTTAAAAATACTATCACTTTAATAAATAAAAATCAGGAAATTAATTTTAAATATAAGAAAGCCTTTGCTTGCAATAGGAAACATCCTTATTTCACTACTATTGACAATGAATTAAGCAAGCGATTTTTTGAAGAGACTGGTGGTTTCAGAATTGATGCACAAGCGGAGATAGTAATAAAGTAGATATGGCAATAGCTACAATAATAGTTCATTCGAAAAGGGCCAACCGTTAGATAGAAAATAAAAATCTTGACCAACAGACCAATACTAAGCTTACAAATCTGAGTCTCTTACTCCCCCAACTGACCATAACCGGGACCGGTAGTAACAAATTAAAACGAACCGAATGAAATTATTAAATAGTTCTGAAAACATACCGGAATTCTTTTATATATTTCTTAATCAGAATAATATGCAAAAAACGGTCATAGTATACCACCCTGGCCGGATTAAAGTGAACCACCTTGGCCGGGTCAAACTGAACCACTTTAGCCGGAGTAAAGTGAACCACTAAAAAATCGATTCTATTTGTAAGGAGCCAAATGTCTTTTTTTGTAAAAAAGACCATGGCCAATAAACAGATAGATATGCGAAAAGTAAAACAGATTTTTAAGTTGTACAGCCAGGGCGTCAGTAAACGCCAGATAAGTTCGAGCTTGGGGTTATCACGTAATACCATCACTAAATACATCGCCTTTTTTCAGCGTTACCAGTTTACAAGCTACGAGGTCTCTGCAATGACCCTTGAAGAGTTACACAAACTTTTTAAGTCAGATCAAAAGCCAAAGAGCGCTCAATTGTTGACCCTGGAGGAGTACTTTCCCTATTTTGATAAGGAATTGCGTAAGACGGGGGTAACCAGGCAACTGCTCTGGCAGGAGTATTATGCGAGACATCCTGATGGCTTTAAGTTATCCCAGTTTAAATACTGGTACCATCAATGGACTAAGGAGGTATCACCGGTGATGCACCTTACCCATAAGGCTGGCGATAAGCTGTTCATCGATTACACCGGTAAGAAACTTAGCATTGTAGATCGTCACACAGGAGAACTGCAAGATCTGGAAGTTTTTGTGTGCGTTCTGGGCAGTAGCCAATACACGTATGTGGAAGCCTCGCCAAGCCAGAAGAAAGAAGATTTTATACGTAGCGTTGAGAATGCACTTTGGTTTTATGGTGGGGTGCCCAATGCCCTGGTACCCGATAACCTGAAATCCGCCGTAACCAAGGGGAGTCGTTATGAACCCAAGGTCAACGAGACCTTCTCTGATTTTGCGGAATATTATGAAACCGCAGTATTGCCCACAAGAACATATAAACCCAGGGATAAGGCTATTGTAGAGAACGCTGTACGGATAATATATACCAGGGTATTTGCACCGCTACGCCACCAGACCTTCCATAGCGTACCCGAAATTAATAAGGCAATACTCGAACTTCTAAAAACACATAATGAAATGTCGTTCCGGGGAAGAGAGTACTCCCGGCGTTCTTTATTCGAAGAAGTAGAAAAACAGGAATTAAAACCCCTGCCCTTAAAACGGTATGAGATAAAAGCCTACGCCAATGGGACCGTGCACAAGAACAGCCACATCTATTTTAGTAAAGACAAGCATTACTATAGCGTACCCTACCAGCATATAGGGAAACGTATCAAAATCATCTACTCCGATAGCCTGGTGGAGATATTCTATAAATTTGAACGCCTGGCCGCACATCCAAGAGAGAAAAGGAAGTACGCCTATACTACAGTTAAGGAACATATGCCATCACACCATAGGTTTGTAAGTGAATGGAGCTCTGAAAAATTCATCGCCTGGGCAGCTCATATTGGAGTACACTGCAAAAGGTATATCACTGAAATACTGGACAAAAAACAACATCCCGAACAATCCTATAAATCCTGTTTGGGCATACTACACCTGGCAAAAAAAGTAGGAAACCTGCGCCTGGATAATGCCTGTAAGAGAGCTTCTGATTACGGTGCATACAATTACAATATTATTGATCGCATCCTTAAAAAAGGCTGGGATAATCTTGAGGAAAACCTTGAAGATGAAATAATCCTGCCTGATCACAAGAACATCCGGGGAGGCCATTATTACAAATAGAACGAAACCATTAAAACCAAGTATATGAATACGCAAACCTTAGAACAGATGAAACAATTAAGGCTCCACGGAATGATCAGAGCCTTCAACTCCAGCTTAAGCCCGCGGAGCGTAGATTACACTAATGATGAGCTGGTAGCTTACCTTATCCAGTCAGAATGGGATGATCGCCAGGACCGAAAGGTAGAACGCCTAACTAAAACAGCCAGGTTCAGGTATAGCGCCGTTATGGAAAATATCGATTATAACCACGACCGAAATATTGATAAAAACCAGATACAACGTTTTGCAAGCTGCGACTTTGTAACGCAAAAGGATAATATATTAATCACAGGAAGTACCGGGGCCGGGAAAAGTTATATGGCATCCGCCATAGGTCATCAGGCTTGCTCATTAGGCTTCAAAACGATGTACTTCAATACTTCTAAGCTTTTCACCATGCTTAAAACATCCAAGGCCGATGGCTCTTATTTAAAGCAAGTAAACAAGATCGAAAAACAGGATCTCCTCATACTTGACGACTTTGGGCTTAAAGGCCTGGATAATATTAACAGGCACTCCCTGATGGAGATTATTGAAGATAGGCACGGAAAAAAATCTACCATAATAGCCTCCCAGTTACCGGTAGAGGCCTGGCACGAGATTATTGGAGAACAGACTATTGCAGATGCCATATTGGATCGCCTAGTTCATACGGCTCACAGAATAGATATCAAAGGGGAATCAATGAGGAAAAAACTTAAAAATAAATAGTAAATTTAACCACAATAGAATCGATTTTGAGCACTTAGTTTGCTATGCTCACTTTCATCCGGCGCACGTGGTTCACTTTGACCGGCTCATCCATAATATAGTAAGCAACAAAAACATTGAAAAAACAAAATGCATATGTTCTACAGCATTTTTCCAAGCAATTACAGATTCGGATAAAGACTTCGCAAATAAATATTTAAAAGGTTCGATTTCAGCATTTACACCAAATTATACAAAAGTTGAGGATTTCCCAACAGAATATTTGAATGGAACTATAAATTATCTTCCGTTTGTTCAAAATCCAAATTTTAATCTTGGACTAACATCTTTCTTTAATAATAGCATTACTTCCGAATACAGAACAGAATATAACTGTGAACTTTCAAGAATGTATGATTTCCCAACTTTGCCTTCAAGATTGTCCAGTTGTTACGCTTTTAGCGATTTTGAAACTTGTAAGTTAGTCAGCAATAGGTATGGTTGGAATATTAACACAGTTAAAAAATTCAAATTAATATCACATAAATATAATAAGGTAGCGAAAGTTAATATGGAAATTATTTCTCTAGAACGATACGCCAATAACGTTTCATCTATAGATATAACTACACAAGATATGATTTGGAAATCATATTGGGGTGGAAAAAAAAGCATTGAATTAGAACTTCCAACTATTAATGGACGAGAAAAATTCAAAAGCGGTTTAATATGGGAATATTTGGTCGAGGGAATATTAAGCTTGGTGGAAGAATAACGTTTTACAACATCGGTCACGTGCAGATAGCGGGCAGTGCGGTGAAAAGTGCTCTTTAGGCACCAAGCAACAAACAACCAAGCCGACAAGAACTCGTCCCTATTCCATGCCACTTGCTGTAAGAGCGTTGTGTGCAATTTCACAAAATTGAGAAAAGAATAATGATTGAATTTATAGAGCAAAACTGGACATACATTATTACGGTAGGAACAGTTCTCACATATTTATTTGAAAAAGGAAGGACAATATATCTTGATCAAAAGAAAAAGAAAACTTCATACAACAGGCTACTAACAGCCTTAGTAAAATTAAACTTCAGCTATCTAAAGCATAAACAGTTATACTCAGAAGAACCTCCGTTCAATCTTCCAGATGAAGAATTCCAACCAATATTAAAACATCTAGATACCTTTAATAATGATATTAATGAATTCAAGATGTCTGTTGACAAAGAATCTGATATAAACCCTGAAATATTAATTAATTCTCACAACCTTTTTGATTTTGTAGATAGATTTAGAATAGTTGACCGAATAAATGAAAAAGAAACAGAGAACAAGATTTCAGAAAAGGAAAGAATTGGAATAAAAAGAGCTCAGTTTTATGCTTTTGAAAAAATTTTCGAAGATTTTCTAGATGAGATCATTAGTGATTTAACCAAGAAATCTACTGCCAGTAAAACTTTTTTACAGGCACTAAAGAAAACGAAGACTGAAAAGTACAAAAAACAATTATTTGAGGAACAAAAGGAAACAATGAAAAGATACTATGAATCACTAAAAAGACAAGGTTTAATTCCTGAGGAAATTCATCATTTCATTTTAAAAAATTTAGAGTTAGAAACTGCACCTAAAAACCCTAATGGCGGGTTCCATAGAAAAGACCTAAATTAATTTCTATAACAAACAAAATAGTTAAGCCGACAAATCCGCGACCCTTATTCCGCCAATGCGATCATTTTTGTTTTCCCTTTACTAACTTTCGTTGATAATATTCTCGAAATTCCCCATCATGCTGCATGGCTGATCCACTAGCCGTACTGAGCAGGCTTTTCATTTTCCGGTCTCCCATGGGGTGGCATTTTCGCTTTTTGTGAATACTACTTCCCGAACTATGACCAAAGGGAGCCGTCCCACAATAACTGGAGAATTGGCGCCAGCTATCAAAGCGTTCAAAATTATTGGTATGATAAAGCAACTGGGCTCCTACTACTAAACCCACACCTTTTAAAGAAGTAATCAACTTATAATTTTGCGATAAGGCCTCAGAAGTCTTTATAAATGAATTTAGTTGCTTTTCTATTTTATTTATTTGAGAAGTCAGGTGGGTAATAGAGCTTACAAGCGTCTTGCAGCAGGTATCCGTAGAACTGCTGCTGAGCAACTTCTTCAGCTCTGAAAGGGTATTCTTCAATCCCGTACGACTACGAACCAGCTGATCACGTAAAGCTAGCAATCTGCCTACTTTCAGTAGTTCATCATCCTTCAACTCACTCGGAGATAGTTCCTCCCGGTGAAGCCACCCATACCTGGCGATCATCATCGCATCTACCACATCATTCTTCTCCCTGATCACTCCGGATGAACGTTTGATTACTACGGGTTTTCCCGCACATACACCTATTTCTTTGAGGATAAATACAATGCTAACTTCAAGGAATAATGACCTATATTTTCAAAACAGAAAAATACTTTTTGTTCCTTACAGTTAGCCCATTTCAATAGGGCTTTATAGCCCTTTACATCGTTACTAAACTCCCGATGGGAACAACAATTATGAGCATAGGCATCTAACTTATTTTTTGAAACATCAATTCCGATTACTTCTTGGTGATTTTTCATATTTTTAAAAAATTATTATTTGAAGGGCACATTAACTTACTCCTTTAACGGGTCCAGAATAAGACCTGGTATTCCAAATGGTTCTTGCTGCCCGTATGAAGAATGGAGGACTCTTACGGCTATTGGATCAGTAATCTCGAGACCGTTTTAGTTCTCCTCCTTCTTCATCTCAAAGGTATATTTATTAATAAGCGAAGTAAAGGAGACCTTTATACAGAAGGGCTTATGAAAATTATGATAAGTAATAATGAGAAAATTGGAGAATTTTATTTCTGTAAAACCACATTTTAAACTTCAAAAATATGTGGATTCTTATTATTTTCATATGAACACTGATCCTAAAAATAAATCAAAGTTTACCTATTACCCAAATATTAAACACGCGGTAACTATTTATCAAGATTCAATAGGCAAAACAGATAACAACAAAACTATAGTTAGACCTAAGAATGGTGTTTTTTCAGCTCATTATTCAACAGTAAAAACAGAGCCACATCAAGTTGAAATACAAGGAGAATTTAGAAAAATAGGTATTATCTTCCAACCATATGGTCTTAACCATTTTATTCAAAGAAATATAAAGGATTTTCATTTTCAAACCATTTCTAATTTTTGTGAGTGGGATTCAAGCTTTCAGGAACTGTCTAAAAAAATTTGGAGAATGAAAAATATCGACTCTCGGGTTACTTTATTAGACTCCTTTTTAATCGAAAAGAAAACTCAAAATCCAAATGAAGAATTTCAGGAAATGATAGATTGGATAATTTACTCCGAAGACATCTACTCTCTCCAAGACATAGCCCAAAAATATAACTTGAATAGAAAAAAAATTTACAGACTATTTCTAAAAGAGTTGAACTGTACTCCAACTGTATTTTTCAAAATTTTAAGATTTAGAAGGTCTTTGGATAACTACTTAAAAAACCAAAGTTCAAATCTTACTGAAGCTAGTATTGCTCAATTTTATGATCAGTCAAACTTCATCAAAACAGTAAAGCAAATCACATCCGTTACACCTAAGAAATTAACTAAAGAATTATCTGATTTAGATAATTCCATATTTTGGAAAATTTACTAGATGTCCCAATTGTACAATTATACTTCATTTTAGCAGAGTATTTTTGATGGAAATTAACGACTATGAAATACTTTCCTCTTACTCTAATTATTATTCTATACTCATTAAATAGCTTTTGCCAGAGCTATGATGGACATATCACTGATGCTACATTTTTATATAATCAAAAAAAATATGATAAATCAAGCCAAAAATGGGATAACGCTTTTACCATTCATAAAGGATATTCATCAGATTATTACAATGCAGCGTGCACAAATGCTTTAGCAGGAAATAAGGATAAAGCCTTTGAATATTTAGAAAAGGCAATAAAAAGTGGTTGGAATGACATAGAATGGATGAAAAATGATAGGGATCTTATATCTTTAAAAGATTCAAAACGGTGGACATTATTTATTAAGAATATTTCAAGTCTAAAAACTGAATACTTGTCTTCATTAAATATAAAAATGAAAGATCGATTAGAAGAGCTGCGAATGCAAGACCAAACAATTAGATTATTATTACCTGACGCAGAAAAAAGATTCAGCCGAAATTCGAAAGAGTATAGTTGGTTTAGAAATGAATTAATGCCCCGGAATGATAGTATAGTTCTAACAGAAATAGTTGATATTATAAATAATAATGGATGGTTGGGAATAAACGAGGTAGGAGAATTGGCAAATCAAACTTTATGGTTAGTAATTCAACACGCACCATTGTCAATACAAGAAGAATATCTTCCTCTACTTAAAAAATCCGTAGAAAAGGGAGACTCAAAAGCTCGTTATTTAGCCTTTCTCCAAGATAGAATTTTAATGCGAAAAAACGAAAAACAAATTTATGGAACACAGTCTATGTGGAGTAGTAAGAGGGAGAAAAATGTAATATGGCCTATTGAAAATGCGGAATCAGTCAATGAACGTAGAAAAAATGTTGGACTGGAGAGTATTGAAGAATATGCTGATAATAATGGATTTGTCTACGAACCAGAAAATAAGTAAGAGAACTAATCAATAAAATTACGTATCACCCCAGTGTATAACAACAGTTCCTAATCGCCAATAAGCGGTACCGGAAGCAAGAGAACAATTAACTTCACCAACCAATCAATACTAAGCCGACAAATTTGCGTCCCTACTCCCGCAACCTACGAACCGTAACCGTTGTAGCATTAAAAAAAACGAAATCAATGAATAAAATAATATTTCTTTTACTATTAATCCTAATAATATCGTGTAATAGTTCCATAAAAACCGAGATTCAAAACGATAATAAAAAAATATCTGAATTAGAAACATTTCACTCCAAAAGCCTCAAAGAAAATATTCCTTATAAAATTATATTTCCAGAAGATTTTGAAACAAAAAAAGACAGCTTAAGTTTATTAGTCTTATTGGATGGCGATGATTATTCTGGAATTGCAGAAAATGTTGCTTCACTTTACGAATTCAGTGATAAAATTTATCCAACCGTAATTATATCACTACCAAGTACAAAAGAAAGTAGATGGACTTATTATACACCAACAAAAGACACCACCAAAATTGAAAAAGGATTTGAATATTTATATTCAAAAACTGGAAAATTCAATGAATTTGCTGATTTTGTAGGTAATGAATTGATTCCTTCAGTTAAAAACAAGTACAATATTAATTTTAATCAAAAGACAATATTCGGACATTCTCTCGGAGGTTTAGGTGCTTTGTCATTCGCTGTTTTAAGACCAGAGATATTTGAAAATTATATTTCAGCAAGTCCAAGCACAATGTATGACCAACATTTTATTTTCAAAACAATAGAAAAAAATGGCAGGTTAAACTTCAATTCTATGTTTATAACAGCAGGATTGAACGATGCCAATGGTTATCGTGAAAATGTGGAATGGTTAAAAGAATATTTAGATAAACATAAATCGGAAAATCAAAAAGTAGGAATGGAAATTTACGATACTGAAAATCATTCAACATCCGGCTTAAAATCAATAATAGACGGAATTGAATTCATCGGGAAATAAACGTGCTACAACGGTTCATCGCCAATAAGCAAGCGATACCGGAAGCAAGAGAACAATTCACCAACAAATTAATACTAAGCCGACAAATTCGCGTCCCATATTCTGTCAACTGGCGATAATCGGGACCGTTGTGTGTCATATTAGAGATAAATCGAAACTTAACGAGGAGGAACTGGAAACATACTACCTCTACATTTGTAGAAATAAATATTTTTTTCTACACTTGTAGAACAAAATATTTTTGATGATATGAAAAATTTATTTTTAATAATATTTATTCTTTTAAGCAATATTTCTTTTTCTCAAAACAAAGATTTTGATAAATCTTACAAAAAAGAACTCATCGACTCTATCGCTTATCAACTAAACGACAAATATGTTTTTCCTGATGTTGCACATTTAATGGCAAGTAATTTATTGAAAAGATTAGAGCGTGGAGAATATAATGAAATTACTAACAAAAAAATCTTTGCTGATTCTTTAAAAAGTCATCTGTTTAAAGTAAGTAAAGACAAGCATATTGGAGTCTCTTATGACGAAGAACTTGCTTTGCAATTAAATAAACCGAAAGAGGAAAAAAACTCAGCTGAAAACTTTAAGCGAATAAACGAACGAGTTAGAAAATTCAATTATGGATTTGAGGAACTAAAGATTATGAAAGGAAATGTTGGTTATGTTAAAATAACAGGTTTTTCACCGACCAAATATGGAGGTAAAACCGCAACCTCGGCTATGCAATTTGTTTCGAATTGTGACGCACTAATTTTTGATTTAAGAGTAAATTATGGAGGAGACGATACTATGATACAACTTCTTATAAGCTATTTGTATTCTAATGAACCTGTACATCTAACTGACTTTTACCACAGAAAAGAAAATAAGACTACTCAATCGTGGACTTTACCATATGTACAAGGCAAGAAAATGCCAAATATCCCTGTTTATGTTCTAACTAGCAATAAAACTATTTCTGCGGGTGAAGAATTCGCATACGACTTGAAAAATTTAAAAAGAGCTACATTAGTCGGAGAAACAACAGCTGGAGCTGCAAATTTCGGAGAAGAATTTGTAGCAAAAGACAATTTTATAGTATGGATTCCAACGGGAAGAGCTATTAATCCAAATACAGAGACGAATTGGGAAGGAAAAGGAGTCGAACCAAACATCAAGATTAACTCAGAAAAAGCCTTGGAGACAGCTTATAAAATGGCTCTTGAAAAATTAGAGGCCGAATAAAATACGCCACACAAGACGGTTAATCGCCAATAGTCGGCACCGTTAGTAAGAAAATAATTAACTTGACCAACAAATCAATACTAAGCCGACAAATCCGCCTCCCTTACTCCGCCAACTAGCTATAACCGGGATCGTTGGCTTCAAGTATTAATGACAACTTAGAAGCCTTTAAATGAGCAACTTTAAATTAATTGCTATTCAACCCTTAAAATATTGCAATAAAAATTTTGTAAAAATCCTACAGTTAGAAACTATATATCAATTTCACAATGAGTATGATTTTTCAAAGTTTTCGAATAAAGATAAAATTCTAAAACTTAATTCCAGTTCCTCCCTAGACCTTTATTCATTTAAAAATATAAGTGGTAAAAGAATAGATTAATGATCGGATGGTACTTTTCCACGAGCTTTCCTCATTTGGGATTATTAATTCCCTTGGTGTATAATCAACATTTATTGAAGCTTATCTGATACCTTCATAATTCTAATGGCTTTCTGGTTATGAACTCCATTATACTTTAGGGCGCAAACCAATTCCTCAACATTTAAATTGGTAAATGGCTAATGTTTTTTTCTATAACACATCGCTTTACCCCCTTTCCAAATTATTTTCAAGATAGTTTTATATGTCACTTCCAAAGAGAAATCTTGCTCTTCAAATTTTCCAGAGCCTATAAATCTCTAATAAATAATAAAAGTTAAACGTGGTCTTACCGCGGAAAAAGCGTGGTTTTATTTCCACTCAAAATGTATAGTGAATTTTAATTTTACAGAATAGATCGAAGAATAGAGAATTTTGTGGATCGCATATTCAGAATATAAATAATCTAAAAGCCAAATAAGCAACGCAAATAGAAACTTAAAAGGATTATAAGAACTTTTGCAAGAGCATCCACGAAACTCAAATGATGTAAAACTTATAGAGATTTCTTAATAATTAAATTTTATAAAAATGAAAAAACATTTAAAAAGTAAATTGAAATTAAACAAAGAAACAATTGGCAAATTGCAGCCTGAGGAAATGCAAAATATAAAGGGAGGAAAAGAAGCAGCTGTTACAATGGTTAACGGATCGGCTTGCAATATTACTTTTGATAAAACTTGTGGTTCTCATTGCGTGCAAAGTAATGCAGGCCTTTGTAATTAACATCATAAGTTTGATGTATTCTTAACATTAAATACTAAGGGAAACCCAAAAAGGTTTCCCTTTCTGTTTAATTTTTAACCTTGAACTTTCATTTCCCTCATAATTTTGGATTTACAAAGCTGATTATTGAATTTAATAAGCAAAGAATTAAATTTCTGAAAGCAGAGGATAATTCTTAACTGCTTTGTAAACATCCCTTTTTACAAATTTGATTTTATAAAAATTATAAATATAACACTTAAAAACACTAAGCAGTGATCATTACAGAATCTCAAAATATAATACATAATAAGCTTGAAGAAATTAATCAACTTATTAATGAAAATTATTCTGAAATACCAAAAATTGGTGTGTTTACAGGAATCTCTGGTATGGCATTATTTCATTTTTATTATTCCAAATATTCAAACAGTAATAATTATGGAGATATGGGTTTAGAAATATTAGTGAAAGGAATCGATAGAATCAATAAGGGAAATATTTTTCCAACATATTGCAACGGATTAGCAGGTTTTGGTTGGGTAGTCAATCATCTGCAACAGGAAGGTTTTATGGAAGTTGATAATGATGAACTATTGGAAGGTTTGGATAATTACCTGTTTACTGAAATGACGTCAACTATGAAAGCAGGCCACTACGATTTTTTACACGGAGCTTTGGGATATGGTTTTTATTTTTTAAAACGCTTTAAAAATACTCGATCGGAAAAATTAAAAGAGCGATATAAAATTTACCTGTTAGAATTGATTGATTTATTAGAAAAATCATCTAAGAAAGAAGGAGATAAAATTAAATGGTTATCCATTCTTAACAAGAAAACTGGTGAGAAAGTATATAGCTTTGGTTTAGCCCATGGGATACCTAGTATTGTAAATTTCCTTGCCAGGCTGTATGTTTTTGAAGATTTCAAAACTAAAGTACATAGTATGCTAATGGGAGGTGTAGAATACATTTTAAGTCATTTTAAAGAGGAACAAAATGCATCCTCTTCTTTATTTCCCGGTTGGGTAAAAGAAGGGCAGAAAATTAGCAGAAAAAGCAGAGTGGCATGGTGTAATGGCGATTTGGGTGTGGGACTCGCTATTTGGCAAGCGTCCATTAGCCTTGGTGACTCTTCTTTAGCTAGTACAGCAAATAATATCTTTAAATACTCTACTAACCGAAATTCACCGGGAGATAGCTTGGTTAGAGATGCTGGATTATGTCATGGATCCTTTGGCAATGCACAAATATTTAATCGGATGTACCAAGAGACTGGAAAAAAGATTTATAGAGATACTGCTGGATTCTGGGTAAATGATGGATTGAAAAAAGCTTTTCATAAAGATGGTTTCGCTGGTTATAAACAGTGGAGGGGACCTGAAAAACCATATCAAGCAGAATTGTCTGTCTTAGAAGGAATAGCCGGCATTGGTTTAAGCATGATTAGCCATCTGTCAGGAGACAATTCATGGGATGAATGTTTACTAATTGGTTAACAAAAAAATTAGATAAATGAAAAATATTCCATACGAATCCTTCTCAAACTTTGTTTTAAGAGCTCCTCTTTATTCTTTTGACTTTTTTCAAAAACTAACCTCTTTACAATCGGATTCAAGTAACTATCTTAAGAGTTTATTTGATGAGGCTATGATTAAAGAAGCCATTTTTCTTGCTTCTCCACCACTTTATGAGGAACTTTTAAAATGGATAAACCATGAAATAAAAGATGAAAAAAAAGAAGAAAAATTGAAATATTCTTTTTTGAAGTATCTATCCCGTATGTCTTCTAGGTGTACTCCATTCGGTTTGTTTGCAGGATGTTCTGTTGGGGAATTCGGAAATAAAACTAAACTGGAGCTTGAAAATTCAGAAAATCACTCTCGACATACACGTTTGGATATGAATTTCCTCATAGCATTATCACAGGACTTGGCACAGAATCCAAATATAAAAAAACAATTACATTTTTTTCCTAATAATAGTATCTACAACGTGGGAAATAAACTGCGCTATGTTGAATATGAATACATAAATAGTAAAAGATTTCATCGCATAGTTGCAGTTGAGAGAACACCATATATTACAAAAATTTTACAAGCTGCTAGAACAGGATTAAGTTTTAAAAATCTTGCAGAATTATTAGTAGAGGACGAAATAACTATTCAAGAGGCTAAAACATTTATAGATGAATTAATAGATAATCAATTGTTAATTAGCGAACTAGAACCTTCGGTTTCTGGTCCGGAATTTTTAGAACAGATTCTTCAAGTATTGTCAAAATTAAATAAAGTGGAAGTCATTTTTGAAAAATTAAAAGAGGTAGACCATGAGTTGAAAAAATTAGATTTAAATATGGGAAATCCCATAGTGAGCTATAAAACTATATGCGAAAAATTAGAGGGGTTGCATACTGAATTTGATATAAAATACCTGTTTCAGACCGACCTGATCTTGAATACAATTGAAAATCAATTAGACAGTACTGTTGTTGAAAATGTAAAAAAAGGGATGGTACTTTTCAATAAAATAAGCCTCCCTCCCAAAGACACCTTTTTTAATCAATTTAAAGAAGCATTTTCTGAACGGTTTGAAAAAAGAGAAGTATCAATTTCCAAAGCATTGGATATAGAGATGGGGGTAGGATATAAACAAAACCGCAGTTCTACAGAAATAAATCCATTAATAGATGATATAACAGTGCCTTTCAAAAAAGAAAGTTCCATTAAAGAGATAAAGTGGTCATCTGTAGATTCTATAATTCAGAAAAAATTGTTTAATGCAATTGCCAACAAAGATTATATTATTAAAATAACAGATGAGGACTTTGAAGATTTTGAAGCAGATTGGAATGATCTACCTGAAACGATGAATGCAATGATTGAAGTTTTAGAAATAAATGATGATGGTAATCAAAAAATAAAGTGTGTTGGCATTGGTGGATCAAGTGCAGCTAATTTATTTGGACGTTTTTGCCACGGTGATGAAAATCTTTATAAATATACTCAAAAAATCATTGATTTTGAATCAAGTACCCAAAAAGATCAACTTCTGGCAGAAATTGTGCATCTACCGGAATCAAGGGTTGGTAACATTTTAATGCGCCCTAAATTTAGAGCATTTGAAATTCCATATTTAGCAAAGTCTTTATTAAATATAGATAAGCAGTTGCCAATTGAAGATTTGTATATTTCTATGAAAGATAATAATAGAATACGTTTGAAATCTAAAAAACATAACAAAGAAGTTATTCCCAAACTTACTAATGCTCATAATTTTTCATCAAATGCCCTGCCCATTTATCAGTTTTTGTGTGACATGCAGACACAGGGAAAAAGACAAAGTATTGGAATCAATTTAGGGCCTTTTACTCATCAGTACGAATTTATACCACGTATTGAATATAGTAATTTAATTATCTCAGAAGCAATTTGGAACATTAACAAATCAGATATAGAACCATTACAAAAGCTAAAAGGAAATAATGAAGAACTAATTACTCAAATGAAAATTTTTAGAAAAAACAAGAGGATCCCAAAATTCGCAATGTTATCCGATGGAGATAATGAATTACTAATCAATTTTGAAAATTTGACATCATTTAAAATGTTGCTAGATACTGTTAAAAATAGGTCCCAATTTAAATTGACTGAATTCTTACATACCAATTCAGGTGTTTTAAAAAATAATAATGGCAAGAAATCTTTTACAAATCAAATTATATTGTCGTTTTACAAAAATGAAATAAATTAAAGATGAATAAGCTAATTAAAAGGAATTTTATTATTGGGGACAACTGGGTTTATTATAAAATTTATTCTGGTGCAAAAACTTCTGATTCTATATTAGCAGAAATAATCAAACCACTTACTGAAGCCCTTCTAAAGGAAAAAATTATTGACAAGTGGTTTTTTATTCGATATTCCGATCCAAAACACCATATTCGTTTGAGGTTTCATTATGAAGACCCTCATAATATAAGCATAATTATTAACCGACTACAGCTTTACATTGAACAATATCTTATACATGATTTAATTTGGAAGGTCCAAACAGATACTTACAACAGAGAGTTAGAACGCTACGGCTACAAAACCATGGAATTATCAGAAGATTTATTCTTTTACCACAGTCAAATGGTCGTTAATTTTTTAAACTTGACAAAAGGATATGAAGAAGTAGAAGAAGACGTAAGGTGGTTATTCTCTTTACGAGCTGTAGATTCCTTTTTGGAAAATTTTGGTTATTCTTCAAATGCTAAACTTAATTTATTAGAAAGCCTGAAAGTAGGATTTGGCCGGGAATTTGGAATGGCTCGACCACTCAAAAAACAATTAGACAAAAAGTATCGCGAGAAAAGGATAAAAATAGAAAATTTTATGGTTGAAACAGTGAGTAATGGGGAATATGCTCCGATATTAAAACTCCTGGAAGAAAAAACAAAAAATATTCAGAACATAACAGAGAGAGTTTTGGAATATAAGAAAGAAAATGAATTAGAAATTCAGCTAAATTTCCTTCTAGGAAGTTATATACACATGTTAATGAACCGACTGTTCACTTCTCAAAATCGAAAGTATGAGATGGTTTGTTATGATTTTTTATATCGTTATTATAAGTCCATTATAGCGCGAGAGAAATTTAATGCCAAAACCCTCTGAAATTCAAAATGTACTCATTCTGAACATCCATTCCTTTTAAAGCCTCCATTTCGGTAGAAGAAGACTGGCAACAATTTTAAAAAATGAGGATACCATTTATACTAATAATTATTTTTTCTATATCTCATCCTTTATTTTCTCAAGAAAATACGATTTTAAGGGGAGAGATTAGGGGTGATTCTCTTAAGGATTCTTTTATTCATATTCTAAATCTCTCTCAGGAAACCGGTACTATAAGTTCTTTCTCAGGAGAATTTGAGATTGAAGTTAAAAAGAATGACACCCTAGCTTTTTCATCTATCCAACATAATATTGTGAAAGTCAAAATCTCTAAGAGAATTTTGGATGCAGGGTTTTTGGAAGTTGAAATGTCAGAAAACATTAACCAATTGGAGGAGGTAATAATCAACAACTATAATCTAACAGGTAGTTTACAACAAGATTTGTCGAAGAAAAAACCTTTTAATCAAGCTAATGTTGGTTTTCCTTTATCTTATAGAGAGTCTCTTACCCCTATTGAAAGAAGGCTAAAATCTGCAAGAGATGGTCTTTTGGTTACTCTATGGAACTCACTTAGCGGCAGGATTAAGAAACTTGAAAAAGCTCGTAAGAAGGAAAAAACATCTATAATGCTTGAGAAAGAAATCGCTATAGTTTCATCCAATTTTTTTACAAAAGATTTACAAATTCCAGAAGACGAAATTTTCAGTTTTGTCTATTTCTGTGCTCGTTACTCCCAATTCAGAGATCTTATCTTCGAAGGAAGACGACTGGAGTTAATTGAATATTATCAAAAAATGGCACCACAGTTTCTGAGCCAGAAACAAAAAATGTAAGAAGAAGTTATGACAAATAAGGGAAAAATTGAGTGTCCTAAGGTAACAAGGATATTGATTAATAATAAAAACACCTAAAATTTTTGATTATCTAATACATTTAAAAACAACAATCAGTTGAAATAATATGAAATTAATTTATTATGTACATCACACTAATCAATACATATAATCTATAATAGAACATCAAGTTTTTTATTAAAAAAAAGAATTACCTATGAAAACATTTTTTTTCCCATTACTATTAATTATTTGTAGTTTAAGTTGCACTGCACAGTCAGTTAAGAAATTTAATCTTGATTTTGAATACTTAAAATCAGATACTGATTTTGCAAAAGATTGGATTCAATGGGGAACTTATCAGGTAAGCATTGATACCCTTACTGTTCAATCGGGAAAATATGCTACACAGATAAATTCGAAAAATTCCGAAGGTGAGTTTGGGGGTGTTGTTTACCAAATATCCGGTAATTATGAGGGTGAGATGATAAAGCTTGAAGGTTTTATGAAAACCAAGGAGGTAAAAGAAGGATTTGCAGGGTTACTTTTGCGGGTTGATGGCAGGAATAAAATATTGGCTGGTGATAACATGGAGGAACGGAAAATTTCCGGAACCACGAATTGGACGAAATATATTATCACTTTTCCTTACCCCAAAGATGCTTCATCCATATTAGTAGGAGGTATATTAGCTGGACAAGGTATGGTTTGGTTCGATGATTTTAAATTATTCATTGATGGAAAGAATATACAATCTATACAAGAGAAAGAAAAACCAGTCTTCAAAGCAGACCAAGATGATGAGTTCGATTCCGGATCAAACGTGGAGTTTCCGGCTCTTAATGAGAAATTGGTTGCTGATTTGGAATTATTGGGAAGAATTTGGGGATTCATGAAATACTATCATCCTGAAATTGGAAAAGGTAATTTCAACTGGGATTATGAACTTTTCCGGATGCTTAATGAATACACCCATACTTCTAAAAATAAGAAGAGGGACATGATATTACTTGACTGGATCGCCAAATATGGGCGGGTAGAAGTATGTAAAAGTTGTAAAGCAAAAGCTTCAAATGCCTATTTAAAACCTGATCTGCATTGGATTCAAAATGCTAACATTAACCAAGAACTGAAAAATCAACTTCTTCATGTTTATCAGAATAGACATCAAGGAGAAAAATATTATTTAGGATTAGGTCCTGCAGAAAATCCTGAATTTCTTAATGAAAATGCCTACTCTGATATGCCTTATCCTGATGAAGGCTTTAGATTACTATCACTTTACAGATATTGGAATATGATTCAATATTTCTTTCCATATAGATATATCATCGATGAAAACTGGAATGAAATTTTACCTGAATACATTCCTCAATTCCTTAGTGCAGAAGATGAATTGGAATATGAGGCCGTAGTTTTAAAACTTATTGGAGAAGTACAAGATACTCACGCCAATCTCTACGATGGTAATGACAAACTCAATATATGGAAAGGGGAATTTTATCCACCTGTACATGTTCGCTTCATAGAAGACAAGCTAGTAGTGACGGACTACTACAATCCAGAATTAAAAGAAAGTACAGGTTTGGAGATAGGAGATGTAATTACTCATATAAATGATAAACCTATTGGAGAAATTATTGAAATGATCAAAAACTACTACCCTGCATCCAATGAGGCTGTACGTATGAGAGACTTATCAGCAGATCTGCTTAGATCTCAGAAAGATCAAATCAATATCAAGTACGATTCAGGGGCGGGCACCAAAGAAAAGACCTTGGACCTTTATAAATTAGAAAATCTAGATTATTATTCGTTGTATCGAAAAAATAGTAAAAAGAGTTACAAGATGCTAGATGAAAACGTAGGGTATATTAATTTAAAATCTATAAAAACAGCTGATACCAAGAAAATAAAAAAAGATTTCAAAAATACAAAAGGAATAATAATAGATATTCGAAATTATCCTTCGGCTTTTGTTCCTTTTTCTTTAGGATCTTATTTTGTTTCTTCTCCGACACAGTTTGCAAAATTCACAAAATTCAATATTAATAATCCAGGGGAATTTACTTTTAAGAAAGGAGATGAAATACCTCCTTCGGATCAGACATATGAAAAGCCTCTTGTTGTAATCGTTAACGAGATTACTCAGAGCTCTGCGGAATACACAGCCATGGCATTAAGAGCTGGAAAAAACACTACCATTATCGGGAGTACTACTGCCGGAGCAGATGGAAATGTATCTCCCATACTTTTGCCAGGTGGATTGAGAACTTTAATATCTGGGATAGGAGTATACTATCCGGATGGAACTGCAACACAAAGAATCGGTATTATACCTGATATTGAAGTGAAACTCACTATTGAAGGAATTAGAGCCGGAAGAGATGAATTGATAGAGAAAGCCATTGAAATTATCGAAAAAAAGAACGAAAGACATTAAAAAAATACAAAACGGCAACAACTATAAATTCTGAAAAGAATTTTAAAGATAATGCTTATGATTAAACAGGACTACCTCATAAACTGTTTATAGCAGAGTATAGCGAGGTAATTTTGTCAATTTTTGGAATCGATTGTGGTAAACATCAAGCAGTCCCCGTTATAAATTGGCAATTAATACGTGATTCATTTTAAGGTGTGCTTCTTGCTCGTATTGGGGTCTTTCAGGTTTAGTTGATCCCTCCATTCAGCTACCTCCAGTTGGCGTGGGCTTCAAGATCAAAATTTTAGCCATTGGTGTTCACCCTTCTTGGGTGCTTGTTCAAATTAGCCTTCGTCCTCCTACTCAATCGCCACAATAATCCTCTATGTATTTGAGATCATACCATTTGATAGAGGGTGAATTACGGCTGCCGCTGAAATTAGGTCGACATCCATTTTTTAGAACTCACAGAGTTATGCCTAAAAACTAAGTGCAGCTGGGGAGGTTGGAATTTACATTGCCATCTTATTATGAAATGAGTTGCTGAAATCACATTTTGCGCGATGCAGGATCCCAATTGGCTTTAAGCCAATTATGTTTTAGCGCCAAAAACATGCAAAATTCTCTTTTTCAAGTCTTTTGATCATATCATCTTCACTGAATTTTCACTTGGAAATTGCTCTACCGTTTCAAAATTGAAAATTCTACTTTTCATATTAACTAACAATTTTTTTTTATGGTACAATTGAGTAGAACCATTAAAATTATCCTTTGTTGGGTTTTCAGTATATATGTTAAACGTGGTTTTTCCGCAGGAAATACGTGGTTTGACAAAATGAAATATTTTAAGCTAAATTTTAATTTTAACCTACGAAAAACCTGCAAAATAGTCAAAGTGAAGTTTTATAATTTCTTTTTAGAGAAAGCTAATAATTTATAAATCATCAGAGATAAAAATCAGACTATTTTAAGGAGAATGCGTAAACCGAAAAGCTATAATAGAGTAGGTAAATTTAAATCATTTTATAATGAAAAAAAGACAACTTAAAGGAAAGTTCAATTTAGAGAAGGAATCCATAAGTAAACTTCAGAGTAGTCAAATAACTGGTGGGAAGGAGGCAGCTGGAACTACTTCTTTTAATGTGTGTTCGAACGGATTTATTTGTTGCGGAAAGGGTACTAGAGGTTCTTTCATAATTACTGGTTGTCCATAGTGGAACCAAATTTCGCCTACTACAAATGTATAGGTATTTATAAATAGATAATAGTTGGATTTCCAGCTATTATCTATTTTCATTAAAAATAGCATTATTTTGAGATCATTGTTTTTGTATTCTGTAGCCTTCCTATTGGCTATAAATTGTAATTCCCAAAACAAAAATGTAATAAACTGGCTAACACAACACAGCCTAGAAATTAGTAGTACAGAGGTGGATTCTATTATAGATCGTCCCATAAATACCTTTCCTTCCTCTTTTATAAGTGCCAAGATCTACGGTTTGGGAGGCTCCTCGCATCAACATACCGAATTTAATAAATTGAAATCTTCAATTACTAAATATTTAATCACAAATAACAATTTGAATTTCCTCTATTTTGAGGAAAGTTATGGTGCTGCCCATGACTTAAACGAATACCTACAGTCGGGCAAAGGTGATTTAAGAAAGTTGGTAAAAGAATTTCGTCAGAAAACCTGGCAAAATAGTGAGGTGCTGGATTTTTTTCAGTGGCTTAAGAATTATAATGACACTAAAGCTGATGCCGACAAGGTTAGCGTATATGGCATAGATCCTATGTTTAATTATAATATAGTGCAATTACTTCGAGATATACACGGCAACAAAAATTTTGAACTTACCAATGAGGAAGAAAAAATTTTAACAAAATATTCGAAGGAAGTCTTTCAGCCTTATAAAATCAAAAATATAAATCAAGAAATAAAACTTCTAACTGAATTGCAAAAAAGAATTCAGGTTTCAGATCAATTTAATTCTCAAACGGAAGATGCTGTTCTAGCCCTAGAGGCTTTAAAAAGTTATATTTTCTTTATAAATGAACCAAAACAAAGTGTAAGAGATAGGAATATGATGAGTTTAATTGTTTCAAATATGGAACAAGAAAAGAATTTCAAAAAAGGCATGGTTTGGTCCCACAACCTACATATCAAAAAAACTTCACTTCCCGATTTAAATGCAAATAAGGCAACCCTCTTTCCCAAAAACACGCCCTCCTTGGGGAAAAGATTAAAAAAGAAATTTAAAAAAGATTATTATTCCATAGGCTTTGATTTTGGTTTTGGAAAATTGGCCAAGATTGATAAAAATGGAAACCGAGAAACCGGAACCTTATCCCAGCCTTTTCCTAACACATTTTCTGAGGTTTTATTTGAAGTTCCTTTTGATTTTTTCTTTTTTGATTTTCAGGAAGCTTCGAAAAATAAGTCAATGAAAAATTTCATTAAATCGGAAAAAAAATATTTGAATATTGGTGGAGGAGGATTGCTTCCAAAATATGCAAAAAAAGCTCTCGCTAAGGATCCACTTTTCGACTTGTACGACGGGTTAATTTATGTTAGAGAAGTAAGCTTAAATTCTAAAATACCTTAATGGTATGGTGGCTTAAGAACGTTTAATTGAATCCCAAAATAAAAATCAAAAACTTGCTTAAAACATTATCTTTTACCAAACTTCCTGAAGCTGCACTTTTGAATGACCTTCATCAAATAAGTCGAACAGTTTCAGCAGAAACGAAAACAGATTTTGGAACAGGTGGTTTAGTTGGATTAGCAGGTGTCGCCATGTTTCAATTCTATTATTCCAATTTTACAAATAATAATAATTATGCCGATTATGCATTAGAAAACCTGCAGAAGTCTTTGGAAATAATTAATAAGGGGAATGGCATTCCATCCTTTTGCAGTGGAATTGGTGGAATGGGATGGATTCTTAGTCATCTCAAGCAAAAAGGATTTTTGGAGACAGATGATAGCTTATTAGCTGATATAGATGAATACATGTATGAGGCTATGATAAACTATATAAATGAAAGGAATTACGATTTTTTACACGGGGCAATAGGATGTGGTTTTTATTTTCTTAAGCGATACCAAAATTCTAATGATTCTAGTTTGCAGAACAAATACAAAAATTTTCTCACAACATTAATTGAAAATTTGGAATCATCATCCATTGTAATAGATGATAAAATTTATTGGATTTCGATAATTGATGAGAGTGGGAAAAAAGGTTATAATTTAGGCTTAGCCCACGGAGTTGCTAGTGTTATTAATTTTTTATCTCGGTTATATTTAATTAAGGATTTAAGGTCCAAGGTTCAGAAAATGCTTGAAGGCGGTATCAATTATATATTGAGCTATAGAGGTGAAAATAAATTTTCTTGTTCAACCTTTCCGAGTTATATAGATAAAAATGGAAAAATTTTTTGGAATAGTCGTTTAGCCTGGTGTTATGGGGATCTTGGAATTGGTCTATCTTTATATCGAGCTGGGAAGGCATTGGATGATACTTCTCTCAGGTCGACTTCCCTTGCTATATTAAATCATGCATCTCTAAGATACGGAGCAGAAGATACTTGCGTAGCTGATGCCGGGTTATGTCATGGCTCATTCGGTATAGCCCAAATATTTAATTACATGTATAGGCAAACAGGTCACCTAAATTTTAGAAATGCTTATCATTATTGGGTAAATGATGGAATCAATCAGAAATTACAAAATAATAAAAATATCGGTTATAGAAAAAAGACTACGAACGGGTGGGTTGATGACATCTCAGTTTTAGAGGGGATTTCGGGTATTGGTTTAGCAATTATATCCAGCTTATCAAAAGAAAATATTAGCTGGGACGAATGCTTAATGATTAATTAGCAGTAATGAAGAGTAGATTTAGATATTCCCCATTTCCCAATCACATTATTCGGACACCACTCCTTCCATTATCTTATTACAGTAAAATCACTAATGGAAATAAAGTAGAAAAACTTAAGTTAAAAAAAGCTTTTGAAAATCCTATAGTGAAAGAAGCTATTTATCTTGCTTCACCAGTATTTTATGAAGAGTTAGAAAAATGGTTTGAGGGTGCAGTAAAGAGTGAAAAGAATGAAAGAAAGCTGATTTCTTCTTTTCTAAAATACCTAGCTCGTATTTCTTCAAGATGTACACCATTTGGTCTTTTTGCCGGTTGCGCTGTTGGAACTACAGGAGAGACTATAGATTTAAAGATGAACGATGCCAGTGATAATCAAAGGCATACCCGTTTGGATATGGACTATTTAATCTCGCTCGCACAAAATCTAGCGGAAAATGAAATTATCAAGCCTCAATTAAAATTTTACACAAATAATAGTATTTACAGAGTCCAAAACAAATACCGCTATGTTGAATATGAGTATATATTCGAAAAAAGACATCATAAAATTGTTGGGGTAAATTATGCTGAATATTTAGAACTGATATTAATTTCAGCGCAAAATGGTGTCAAGTTTAATGAATTAGCAAATCTTTTAGTGGATGGAGACACCGATTTTCTAGAGGCCAGTGCTGTTATCCAAAATTTAATTGATAATCAGATATTAGTCAGTGAGTTGACACCTATCTTATCAGGTCCAGAATTTATGAGTCAAATTCTAAAAGTATTAAGAGGTTTAGATGGTATCGATGATTTAATTAAAAAGGTAGAAAAGATTGAATTAAGGGTCAATAATCTTGACCAATCATTAGGTAATTCTATAGATGCCTATAAAAACATAATTCAAGAAATCGAAGGCTTAGAGGTTGATTTTAAGATTAAGCATCTTTTTCAAACAGATTTAATTTTAAAGCCTCAAAAAAATGTTATTAATAATTCTTTGAAGTACAGGGTCTTAAACGCAATAAGAATTCTGAATATATTAACTCCACCCAGTAGTAATTTTTTTTTAAAACAGTTCAAAGAAAAATTTTATGAGCGCTATGAGGAAAGGAAAATGCCCTTAGCGATGGCATTAGATGTGGAAATGGGTGTGGGTTACAATCAAAATGGGATTTCAGACTTTAACCCACTAATAGACGCTTTAAATTTTGGAAATGGAAATGAAGAAGATCCTGTTGAAATGAAATGGTCGGAAATTGATTTTATAATCCATAAGAAAATACGAAATGCGATTTCCAAACAACAATTCATTGTACAGTTGACAGATGAGGATTTTAAAAATTATCAGGCAAACTGGGATGATTTACCTGAAACTTTTTCTGCAATGATTGAAATTTTAAAGGGAGAAGCTAATGAAAAAGTGAAATTAAAATACATCGGCGGTTCGAGTGCTGCCAACTTAATGGGCCGGTTTTGTCATGGTGATAAAATTATGTTAGACTACGTAAAGAATATTACTGAGGTTGAAAATAGTATAAACAAAGATAAAATCCTAGCGGAAATTGTTCACTTACCGGAGTCAAGAGTGGGTAATATTCTAATGCGACCAAATTTTAGAAACTTTGAAATACCATATCTAGCTCATTCGAGTGCATCTTGCAAAAATCAAATAAATATTTCGGATTTACAGATTAATGTAAAAAATGGGAGAAAAATAATTTTGACTAGTAAAAAATTTGAAAAAGAAATCAAACCAAAACATACAAATGCACATAATTTTACTTATGACAGTTTGCCAATGTATAATTTTTTATGTGATGTTCAAACAGATCAGCAGAGAGATAACTTAGGAATTCAATTTGGGACATTAGGCAATGAATATGAGTATGTCCCAAGGATAGAATATGAAGGAATCATTTTATCAGAAGCTTTTTGGAATATATCTAAACAAGAAATACAAGAACTTTTCGAGGTTAGTAAAAATGATCGGCAATTAGAAATAAAATTAAAAGAATTTTTGGAGGTCAAAAACATTCCAAACTGGGTGTTACTTCCTGAAGGAGATAATGAATTATTAATAAATTTTAAAAATTTGACTTCAACCCGCATGTTTTTGGATACAGTCAAAAACAAAAAGCAATTTAAGCTTTTGGAATTTTTATATGTCCAAGAAGGAAAGAATGAAAGTGTGGAGGATCTTCATACTAATCAAGTTATCCTTTCTTACTATGATTCACACAATTTGAGAAATCATGAGACAAGTTAGTATAATGGGTAGAAGGACGTTTTGTATTGGTGAAGAGTGGTTATATTTTAAACTTTATTGTGGTTCCGTTACTGCAGATAAAATTCTTGTTGAAGTTATTCACCCTTTAATTCAAAAATTAATAGACAATAAAATAATAGAGCAATGGTTTTTTATTCGTTATCAAGATCCTAATTCACATCTCCGGATTAGATTTTTTTCCTCAGACAAAGAGAAAATTTTCAAAGTTATCTCCATCTTTCAACCAGTTATATCAAAGCTTTTGAAAGAAAATATCATTTGGAAGGTTCAAACTGATACCTACCAAAGAGAAATAGAAAGGTATGGTACACAAACGATGGAAATATCTGAAAGGCTTTTCTTTCTTGATAGTAATTTAATTGTTAGTTTTTTAAGTTACATACATGGAGAAGAAGGGGAGGAAATTAGATGGTTATTTGGGCTGAAAATTATGGATTCGATTTTAACTTGCTTTCAACTAAATAGAAAACAAAAACTTGCATTTGTTGAATTTTTAAGAGATGCTTTTGAGGATGAGTATAAAATGAATAAGACTCTTAAAAGACAATTAAACGATCGATATAGGGATAAAAGGAACTTAATTGAAAATTTTGAGAAAAGTGATGAATTAAGAACTTTAACTCCATTGATTGCTATATATGAAGAGGGTGTAACTT
Organism: Christiangramia sediminicola; assembly: GCF_031344135.1. Classification (NCBI taxonomy): domain Bacteria; kingdom Pseudomonadati; phylum Bacteroidota; class Flavobacteriia; order Flavobacteriales; family Flavobacteriaceae; genus Christiangramia; species Christiangramia sediminicola. Next base: position 33,449 of record NZ_JAVJIU010000004.1, on the reverse strand, counting down.
CCGTAGCAGAGGAAATATTAGAATATTATAAAGCTGAGGAACCAGAGGTTACAATTGACTATTTAATTAGTAGTTATATACATATGACAATAAATAGATTATTCAAATCCCAGAACAGACTACACGAGTTTGTGAGTTATTATTTTCTTAGTAAATACTATAAAACTCAGCTTGCTCTTTTAACAGACTGATCTATTTTATATAGTTAGTCGTTCTCAACCTAATAGAATGCTAAAAGTTAAAATTTAAGGACATTACATGTCTACTATACACTACTCTTTTTAAAAGAAAATATTACTAGAATTGAAAAAATTCCCCTTTTATAAACAGCCTGATTTCAAAGATTGTGGTCCTACTTGTTTAAAAATAATATCTAAATATTATAATAAGAATATTTCTGTACAGGAATTAAGAGCTTTAAGCGAAACAACAAGGGAAGGAAGTTCTTTACTATCTCTAAGCCAATCAGCTGAAAACATAGGGTTGAGAACTTTAAGTGTTAAGATATCTCTTGAATCCCTCTCAGAGGTAAATTTACCTTGTATACTCCACTGGAACAAAAACCATTTTGTTGTTCTTTATAAAATTAAAAAGGATAAATTTTACATCTCAGATCCGGCTCATGGCCTGCTGAAATATACCAGAAAAGAATTTTTGGAATACTGGATAGGTAAAAATGCAACTGAAGAGACTGAAGAAGGAATAGTTCTGCTTCTAGAAACCAGCCCTAAGTTTTACCAAACGGAGTTTGAGAAAGAAGAGCGCCTGGGATTCAAATTCCTCTCTCATTACATCCTTAAATATAAAAAATTTCTATGGCAACTCGTCATTGGGCTTTTAGCTGGGAGTTTATTGCAGCTTATAGTGCCATTTTTGACCCAAAGTGTGGTGGATGTGGGAATCAGAAACCAGGACATCAATTTTATTTACCTGATACTAATTGCACAATTATTCTTATTCTTGGGACGAACAGGCATAGAGGTTATCCGCAGTTGGATTTTGCTGCACTTAAGCACACGTATCAATATTTCACTAGTTTCCGATTTTTTTATCAAGCTTATGGCGTTGCCTATTTCTTTTTTTGACATTAGGATGACGGGGGATATCTTGCAGCGTATAAATGACCATCGCCGAATTGAAAGAATATTGACTACTTCCTCCCTCAATGTGTTATTCTCAATGTTCAATTTACTGATATTTGGTTTTGTATTGGCCTATTACAGTTTGCAAATTTTCGCCATTTTTTTTATTGGGAGTTTGCTTTATTTTGGGTGGATTTTCCTGTTTTTAAAAAAGAGAAAGGATCTGGATTACAAACGTTTTTCACTGGTAAGCCAGGAACAAAGCAAAGTTATAGAGCTTATAAACGGAATGCAGGAAATAAAACTGCACAATGCTGAGAAACAAAAACGTTGGGGATGGGAATATATGCAGGCAAGTTTATTTAAAATTTCTATTGAGAATCTATCACTGGAACAATATCAAAACGTGGGTTCAGGCTTTATCAATGAGCTGAAGAATATTTTAATAACGATTTTATCTGCTTTGCTGGTTATTGAAGGTGAAATTACCTTGGGGATGATGCTGGCCATATCTTATATTGTAGGGCAATTAAATTCGCCCATTGCCCAACTTATTGAGTTTATCCGGGAAGTTCAGGATGCAAGGATTTCATTAGACCGATTAGCGGAGATCCATAACAAAAAGGATGAAGAGCAACTAGATGTAGAAAAAACCAATGAAATCCCTCATAATTCAGACTTAGACATTAAGAATATTTCCTTCCGATACACTGGTTCGAGCGAACCGGTTTTGAAAAATCTAGATTTACAAATTCCAGCCAATAAAATTACTGCTATTGTAGGAGTTAGCGGTAGTGGTAAAACCACTTTAATGAAAATGCTTTTAAAATTTTATCCTCCTGATGAGGGAGAGATAAGGATTGGGAACTTTGATTTGGAGAATGTGTACCAAAAAACTTGGCGGAACAAATGTGGGGTGGTAATGCAGGAAGGTTACATTTTCGATGATACCATAGCCCACAATATCGCCGTGGGGGTAGATCATATCGACAAGAAGAAGTTGTCACATGCCGTTGATGTAGCCAACATAAAAACCTTTATAGAAACTCTACCCCTTAACTATAACACAAAAATTGGTTTAGAAGGTATGGGTTTAAGCACAGGTCAAAAACAACGTTTGTTGATAGCAAGGGCGGTATATAAAAACCCGGATTATTTATTTTTTGATGAAGCAACTTCCGCACTGGACGCTAATAATGAAAAAACTATTATGGAAAAGCTAAGCACTTTTTTTCTTGATAAAACCGTTGTGGTCATCGCGCATCGGCTGAGCACTGTTAAAAACGCTCATCAAATAGTAGTATTGGACAAGGGGAAGATATCAGAAATAGGAAACCATAGAGAATTGGTTGCACAAAAAGGACAGTATTTCAAACTGGTAAAAAATCAACTGGAATTAGGAAAATAATCATTTTTAATAGAATTCAGCTTCCAACAAGCATGTATTCAAGACTTGAAATATTATAGCCATATAAATTTGACAAAACAGAATTTTCAAATATAAAAGGTTTTTAAGTCCTCCAAGAAAAATAAAAAATATGCCAAACCCAAATCTGGAAAATACCGATTTAAGAAGCGAGGAAGTTCAAGATATCCTCACGCGTGTTCCACACTGGATGATCCGTTGGGGCAGCCTACTTTTCCTTTTGCTAATTATTATGTTTCTGTTCATTTCATGGTTTGTGAAATATCCCGATATCGTTAATTCCACTGCTTTTATAACCACTAAAGTCCCACCCCAAAAAGAATTTGCCAAGTTAACTGGTAAATTCGATAGCATATTTGTAAGTGATGGACAAAAAGTTTACCCAAACCAAACTTTGGCGGTAATAGAGAACTCCGCAAGGTACCAAGATGTTTATAAACTAAAGTCAATTCTGGACACCATTAGGTTGAAAAATGATAATTTTGAATTTCCCATAGATGAATTACCAATACTACTTTTGGGAGAAGTTGAATCGGATTACGCCTTATTTGAAAATAGTTATATAGCATATAAGCTCAATAAGGACTTAAATCCTTATTCAAACGAGGCCTTTGCCAATAAAGTCTCCCTAAGCGAACTGAAGGTCCGGTTGAGAAATTTAAAGCTTCAAGAGGAGATCAATCAAGTCGAGCTTAAGGTTAAAAAAAAAGATTTAGACCGGCACGACGACCTCTATGAAAAAGGAGTAATATCAGCACAAGAATTCGAGAATAAACAGTTAGAATATCTTAATGCTAAACGCAATTTCAAGAACAATTTAGCCTCTATTTCTCAGTTAAGGGAGTCCATTAGCGATGCTCAAAAAATATCGAAAAGCACAATAATAAAGAGTAAAAGAGAAGAAATGACTTTATTGAAAAAAGTTGTGCAAACGTTTCATCAGTTAAAAAATAGCATCAAGAATTGGGAGTTAAGTTATGTGCTATCTTCGGAAATTGAAGGAAAAGTGTCTTTTCTAACCTATTGGAGCAAAAACCAAACGGTTAACCAGGGAGATCTGGTTTTTACGGTGATACCTAGCCAAAGCTCTTCAATTATTGCAAGGCTAAAAACACCTGCACAAAATTCGGGTAAAATTGAAGTCGGGCAAAAAGTAAACATTAGTCTTCAGAATTATCCCGAAACTGAATTTGGATTTCTGAAAGGGAAAGTTAAAAGCATCTCCAATCTCCCGAACAAAAATGGGTTGTATATTGTTGATGTCTCACTTCCACAGGAACTAATTACCAGTTATGGTCAAGAAATAAATTTCAAACAAGAAATGACAGGTACGGCCAATATAATTACCGAAGATCTGAGGTTGATGGAACGCTTTTTCTATCAGCTTAAAGATGTTTTTAACAGGTAAAATTTAAAAACCAAAAAGCTAAGAGAAACGGATTTCTCTCCTCCTGAACCTAGAAGAATTGGTGAAAGAAATACTGATCATCTCCTAAGAATTAGGAAAGTAAGTTAAGGTCATAAGTAAACTTAATTTTACTGAATTATGACACGAAAAAATTCCCATCCAAGTTTATAACGATAGTAGTCCATGGAACCCTGAAAGAGCGGAAAACTTTTAAGGAGCTTGCACAGGAATTCAAAACTATCCCTCAGCAAATAGGTGCTTGGATACGCGATTTCCTATAGGAGGTCGATACTGTTTTTTCCAAAGTCGAAAAATCAAAAAAATCGAAAGCAGAGGAAAAGGAAGACCAGCTTCTTAAAGTAATTGGGGGAGCTTAAAATGGAGAATGATTTTTTAAAAACGCCTTGTAAAGCCTTTAGAGTAATGTCATGATCATTTCCGGCAATGTCAGCTATTGCAAATCCATCGTAGTCTTCTTTATAATTAAACCCTTAGAGAAAGTAAACTTAACCTAGAACTTATGCGATTGAAGGGGGAGAATTATACCGATCATCCCTTTTTGTATACCTGGCTTAGTCTAGACAAAGAAAAAACGTTTTGAACGTTCCTATTCTAAAGGGATGGGGCTCCAACAATATTTCCGAAATTTAATTTAATAGTAGAAAAGGGTGTTCCCTACAAACACCCTTCTAAATCTATGACGATTTGTTAATTAAATTCGCTAACATTAATAAAGATATTCTAACGCTACTTCGTCATTGTATCCAAAATTTCCGCTTTCATTCGCTCCAAAACATGATAACATTAAAAAATTTGAATCATATCCCTCAGGAGTACCAAGAATATATACTGCACCATCTGGATCTGCTGGTTCACCACTCTGTCCGCAACTTTGTCTGCTAAACCAATCCGTATGTCTTAGACCAAGACTATGCCCTATTTCGTGGGTGATTACTTGTTGATTTGTACTAGTGCTATAGCTTTCCATTCCAGAGTATATGGTTACCCATTTGCAAGGATTCCCAATGCTTGGAAAAACCAGCAATACCTCCTGCCTGACCGTTAGATTCCTGAAAAACTACAATATCGTAGGGTGAATAATTAGTTCCAAAGCTTAAACTAAAACTTAAACCAATATTTAAGTCATTAAAATTTTGAACAGCACGTTGCAGTGCAGTTTGCTGTTTGGAAGTTAATCCTTGGCCATAGCCGCTACCTGTAAATCCAATGATATTGATAGTACTCGGACTGTTTACCAAATTGTTAGTCCGGTACTGCTTGGTAGTAATATTAGCAGGTTGCATCTCTTCTAATTGCACTTTTGAAAGGATAATATCGCCTTCAATTAATAAGCCTCTTCGGTTTCGCCATTCAAAATAGTCCTTTCAAAAATTTCCACATCATTTGAATTAAAATTCAATGAGGCGATTTTCTCTAAGATTTCTTTTGAGATTTTTGAATCTTGTTCAGTTTCTGCCACACTTTCTGTGGTGGGTTGGTCTACGTCTTTTTTTTGGCAGGAAGCAAAAAGAATAGTTGAACCTAAGATAAGAGTAAAAACTTTTTTCATAAGTCTAGCTTTAGGTTAAGATAATCCTAAATTAAAACCCTTAAATGATAAATGGGTGTGGTAAAGCCGTGTAAAAATTGCGGTACTACCACGAATTTATTTGAACTATTCAATTTTCATATTATTGGGATTAAAATGCCAACTTTTTACGTGGTAACGCCGCAGAAATCACGTGGGAAAACCAATTACTAATTTTGTCAGCCTTTTTTAATTTGGTTTCTTAAATCAAGACTTGGCAAATTCTTACTTCATATTAAATGATCATCAAAATACCTCTCGTAATTTATGTGGAGTATTAGAAGAATTCCCGGAATTTCGATGTGCAGGTGTTACCGAAGATTACGAGGAAGGAATGAATTCCATTTTAAAACTAACTCCTGATATAGTTTTTGTAAATATAGATTCAAAGCTTGATAATAATTACAGTGATATCTTTTCATACTGTAATGAAATTGACAAATACATTCTAAAAAAGCCAGTATATGTTGCTTTATCAAACGACACGTCTAAAGCATATTTAGCCTTAAAAAATAAATTTTACGACTATATAGTTACACCAGGGAACGAGTTGGAAATTCGTAAAGTTGTTTTGCAATTCGTAAAAGGCGAACAAGCATTTTTAGAAAATACATTATGTTTAAAATCTCATAAGGATTACACCCTACTTCCAGTTGATGAAATCCTTTTCCTGCAAGCCGATAACAATGCTACTGATTTTGTACTACAGGATGGAAAAAAGGTTAGTGCCTTCAAAACCCTTAAATCATTTGAAATAGTCTTGCCTGACAATTTTATAAGAATCCACCATAGTTATATTGTAAATAGAGATCACATCTCAAGAATTAATTTCGGAAAATTGAAATGTTTCCTAAATCATAATCAGGTTGGTCTACCATTTTCTAAATCCTATCGGCATAATCTTCAATCATTAGAAGAACTATTAGAAGAAAAAGCGATTTATTTCAATTAAGAGCGTTGTTATTTAAAAACCGGAATCTTCAATAACTAACAAACACCAACCAAGTACTAATAGAGGTGGTTATACCGCTAAATACGATGAAAAGGTGGTGCTTTTGCCACACTATTCAAATACTTTTGTCTCGGTTTAAGAAAGAAGCTTCTTAAGAACTGGGCACTCAAGCCTAGGTCAATCATGCATGATTAAACACTAAGCCATTCAACGGCCTTCGGGCCACAATACCATTGTTTAATTATAACCCAAAAAAACATGAAAACTTTCAAAAACCTATTAATTTTATCTATTATTATTTTATTTTCTTATTCTTGTGAACCAGAAGAAATGCCTCAGGATGAAGTTACAGCTGTTGATAATATTTCTGCTACCGGGGATAGTAAAGATGAAGTGAAGGATAGAAAAGGAAATAGTTAAGGATAACTAATTGAACCCTGTGGATAGCAGGGTTCAATTAAATTTAATTGATAATTGCGAGCTCAATTCTCTTTAATAGTATTTATTTTGTTCATTTCTTGCAATCGGAGTCATGAACTTCAAAGCGAGAATGGAAGTCAAAATTTATTGCGAAAGCTTTCTGATAGTACACTGAATAAAATTGCGAGAAAAAATATATTGGACAGTGCTTTTCGTAAGACCGATACTTTACAAAATGATAGTTTAAAGAACGAACTTCTACTGGAAATATCTTATCAATACTTGATATTAGGAGATTCTATTTCATTTTTAAATGCAAATCAAGAAGCAAGAGATTTTTCCAATCAAATAAAAGATTCTATAGGTCTTGCTGCAAGCCAATGGGATCTAGCCCATTTTTATCACAATGTTAATACGGAGGATAGTGCCTATTATTATTATAATAGCGCACAAAAAATATATCAGGATTTAGGAGATGAATATAATTCTGCCAGTTTGCTATTGAATATGGCTATAATCCAAAAAAATATAAAGGATTATACTGGAAGTGAGGTTTCAACCACCAATGCTATTACTTTACTAAAACCATTACAAGAATATAGTCAATTATATGCGGCTTATAATAACCTAGGAATTATTTTTGGTGAACTGGAACAATATGATAAGGCATTAGAGTATTTTAATATTGGTATAAGTTATTTGGAAAAGTCCGGAGAGGAAAATCTATATCCTTCCGTTTGGAATAATATGGGGGTAGTATATCGCGATAGTAAACGCTATAGGGATGCCTTAAACTATTTTGAAAAAGCACTTCATTTTAATTCAAATATTAAAAACACAGATCCCGAGCTTTACGCAATGATTTTGGACAACCGGGCTCATACAAAATTGCGTCTAAAAGATACCATCGGGATTTATGAAGATTTTTCTCAAGCCTTAGTCATAAGAAAGAATTTAGGATTGGAATCTGGAGTTTCTATAAACCAATTACATCTAGCAGAATTTTTTTTAGAAAAAGGAGACACTCAAAAAGCAAAAGAATATGCTTCAAAAACAATGAAATTAGCGAAGGAAATTCAAAATTCCAGGGATTTGCTTAGTTCTTTAAAATTACTTTCTCAAATAGATCCAGAAAGATCCTTAGTATATGCCAATGAATATATAGCGTTAAATGACAATTTACAGAAGAGAGAAAGGGAAGTTAGAAACAAATTTGCACGAATACGGTTCGAGACTGATGAATACATTTCCGAGACTGAAAGATTAAATCAGCGTGTATTTCGAATTTCATTGATTAGTCTAGGAGTTCTACTCGTTTTTGTTTTATTATATATTATCAAAGACCAGAAATCCAAAAATAAATTTATAAAACAAAAGCAGAGTGCTAACCAAGAAATTTACAACCTTATACTAGCACAACAAAAGAATTTTGAAGAGGGAAAAGAAAAGGAAAAACAACATATTTCCCGAGAATTGCATGATGGAATTTTGGGAAGACTTTTTGGGGTTAGATTGAGTCTAGATTCCTTAAATGAAGAAGATCACAAAGATGTTAAGAAGAAAAGATATGAGTATATTGAGGAAATACAAAACATTGCCGAGGAGATTAGGTTAATATCACACAGACTTAATAAGAGTTCAATTATTGAAGTAGACTTTAAGATTGTATTAGAGGAACTTATAAGAAAACAGCTTCAAACAGTACAGCTTAGGATGGATAGTTCAATTAATTGGGAGGTAGTTGAAAATGATATTAAGATTAATTTTTATAGAATTATTCAAGAAGCTATCAATAATATTCATAAGCACGCTAAAGCTACGGAAGCTAAAGTAGAAATAAGTAAAGAAGGAAATCAATTAGTACTTGAAGTCTGGGATAATGGATTAGGTTTTAATGCTGATCAACTGAAAAAAGGAATTGGCCTTGAAAATATGAAGACTCGCAGTCAAAATATAAAAGGATTTTTTACAATAGAATCTGGCGAAGAAGGTACTTTAATTAAAGTTTCAGTAAATATGGAAAAAAGATAAAAGTAAATGAAATGGATGAATTTAGAGATATAAACATATTACTAGTCGATGATCATCATATGATCTTGGAAGGTTATAAAAATGTATTAAGTAGGGCAAAATACACTGGTGTGAATCTTTCCATAGACACTTCGGACAATTGTGATATTGCCTGGAAAAAACTTAACAATAATAATTACCAGATCGTTTTTCTGGATATTAATTTTCCTGTTCAGGAAAATAGTAAAATCCTTTCCGGAGAAGACTTAGGCGTAAAAATTAGAAAAGAAAGACCAAATATAAAAATCGTTATACTATCTGTACTCGAGGATGTTTTTCGTTTGCATAATATACTTTCTAATATTAATCCTGATGGATTTCTTTCAAAAGGGGAGACCACTTCAAAAGAATTATTAAGATGTCTTGAAAACGTAATTGATTGTCCCCCTTATTACGGCCCTAAAATTTCCAAATTACTTCGCTCTGAAGTCGCAAATAAGTATTTTATAGACGAAACAGATAGAATATTACTTTATCAACTTTCTCTAGGTACCAAAACTAAAGACCTAACCAATTTTGTAAATCTTTCCCAACGAGCCGTAGAGGATAGGAAGAAAAAACTTAAAGAGGTTTTTGATGTAATTGGAGAGGGAAATAGGGCATTGTTGGAAAAAGCAAGAGAGAGTGGATATATATAAAAATTAAATACTACTGATGAAGTTCCCCAAATTTTTTAATCTGTCTTTCTTAATTATAAAATTATTACATAAATCTACAATGGTTATTTTTGAATTTCATTAGGCTTATATTGCCTTATAATTGATTCCAAGGGAGGGAATAAGGTTGTAAAACACAAATGAAATTGAAGTCTTAGTTTAAAAAAATGTTTTAATTTTTTAAGAATAATATAAGTTCTTCTTGATGCTTAGAAACGTGGTTTTACCGCATATTATGTGTGGTTTAATTTTTTTGTTTCTTTCAAATATTATGGTAATTGCCCTTAATAATTGATCAGTTATTAAGGAGGAACCCGAAAATCCTATTAAGAGTACGGATGAAATTTTAAATATTAAAAGTTGAAAAACACTTACAAAATCAGAAAACCAAGAAGAGAATTTTATTTCCTTTTCGCATTAATCTTTTGCTCACTATTTTACTTTAGCTGTAGCAATACCGACGATTTTAATCCCGGCTTTCGACAAGCAGAAATTTCTAGTTTTGAGAAACTAGAAGTGGAGATGAGTGCTAAAGAACGCTTGAGATTAAACTTCGCTCGAAAAATGGCAGTAGCGGTGTCTGAAAATCCAGAGATTCGCTTATTCCTTAAAACTGAGGCTCTAAAAATGATTAATAATGATTATGATGTTTTTTATCCAGTAGTTAAAGACAGAATAGTTGAGGGAGCACAGTTAAAATCTAATGATGGAGCATCTTCGAAATCCAACAGTGGAGCATCGACTTTTAGAAATTTATTACTACAATATTTTGATGATGAAAGTGAGCTTTTTGAAATTGAGCAGCAACTTCCTTTATTGACTATTTTTATACCTCAACTACCTGAGAATTCATTTTCTGCAGAAAGTTGGGATCCGAACGATCCAGAACAGAATCCAGTCGTAGCCGTGCGTTTGTCTAGTTCAAGTGACGTACCCATGATTGATAATTTTCATAATCAGGAATATGTTGTAGAGTCAGATTTGATTCCTGCATATCCCGTAATTGTAATTAAGGACAATGAGCGCATTGAATTAAGTGATGAATCTAATACAAGCATTGAAAAAAGGGAATTAGCCTGTTTTTCAGAGATTAGTGAAAGTCCAACCTATAATTATATTGATGACAATTTTGACCCTTGTTATACTGACCCTTGGGCCGGGGGAGGTGGTTCAGGAGGCGGTTCAGGAGGTGGTTCTGGTAGCTGTGATCCTAATTTTATTCCTATTTCTGGACGGGATATTACTGTGAATCAATTCCTAAAAGATGCTTACAATGTTTTTGATGGTTCAATAACAACGCCATGGCATCGAGACAATATTTATTATCAACTAACACCAACACAAACTACCAATGCTTTTACCGGCAGTAGATTTGTTGAAGCTTTGACTTATTTTGAATTACAAGGTAATGATCCACAAAATGTATTTAGCATAATTTCAGATCAGAGTGGAGTAGGTAACAATGATCCATTAGATGCGAATCATGATTGGGATCATGATCAAAGAAATAGAACCCCTTGGACAGATGGCTTCTTCGAATTCGAGGTATCTATAGAAGATAATGCGGTAAACCGTTCTATTAAAAATACAACTGAGCATTTTAGTGCTGCGCCAGAAGAATTATTTGAGTATGAACAAGAAACTGTAACTAGAACGAGAGGTGCATGGCCAGTCACTTGGAAAAGAACTTATTGGAGACCAATTATTACAGGATTCAAAGGAATGAGCTTCATAAATGGAGATTCCAACAATCAAAAATTAAACATTCATAATTGGGATTTATTAAAATATTCTAACGTATGGACCTTTACATTTGCTGAATTCGATACTTCAGAAGAAATAGAAATAACATCAACAAGTAGCGTTACATTTAATACTAATGTGGAAGCTAATGTTAACTTTCCAGGTGACGCCGTAAAATTTGGATTAAAATACGGTGCAAGTATTGAAAGAGAAGAGTCGCAAGGAATTTCCACTAAAGTCAAATTAATTAGCGACGAAATAGGCGAAAAAGATGTACATTTCTATGATAGGGTTTTAAATAAGAATAGTTGTGATAATAAGTTATATCCAAAGCTTTACGAAACATCTTATATTAAATTTGAGCTAAGACCTGTCCAGGTAGAATTCTAAAAATTAGTTATGCAAAAAGTACTCAAAGTTATTTTGGTATCTTTTCTAATCGGCATCGTTGCATGTGGGAAAGAAGAGATAGAACCACCTCCATCCCCTTATCTTGGGTATTGGGAAGTGACTTCGTTCACCTCAGATGTCGCCATGGATATCAATCAAGACGGGGTCGTTGAATATGATTTCCTTAAAGAATTGGCTGAATCCTGGTTTGAGAATAATTTGAGTGTGCACGGTGAGCATCATATATCAATTAGACAATCTACTCGAAATACTGATATATTATGGTTAAGGAGTTTTGGAATGCCTGTTGATACATACAGGCCTAGATTACCAACTTTACACATGCGAATGGGTCCTGAAGACACTCAAAAAAGTTTAACTATTAAAGATGGTCAGGTAGTATCTTTTGATATCCAGGAACCTCCATTTGACATGGATCTACCTGAGCATGCTGAAGCATTCCCCAGGTACACCTCAATTAAATTTTTAGATGAAAACACGCTGGAAACCAAGATGAATCAAAGGTTTTATGATGAAGAGGTAGAAGTGTGGAAAGATGTCAGTCTTATTGCAGTATTTTCAAAAATAACTGATCCGGACTATTTACCTCTCAGGGACTATTGATCTTTCTTAAAAATGATATAGTTGGTACGTATTAAAATGTAGATAAGCCGCTCAGATATGATCTTAGCGGCTTTTTTAAATAATCTCATTTGAATTACATAATTTCAAAACAGTTTTGTAAAAGCATTCGATACAAAAATCGACTTAATAAAATAATATAAGATTTGTCCTAAACTTTACCACCTTGGTATTCAAATTATAAGGGTAAGACAGATTAAAGCAGAATTCTAAAAACTAGTTATGCAAAACACATTAAAAATAATTGTCTCATTTTTTCTTATCGGTATTGTTGGTTGTGGAAAGGAAGATGTAGAACCACCTGAGTCCCCTTATCTGGGCTATTATAAGGTGATTTCTTTCACTTCAGATGTTGCCATAGATATTAATCAAGATGGGGTTGCTGAATATGATTTTGTTAAAGAACTGGATAAAGCCTGGTTTGAAAATGATATGAATATGATGGGAGAGCATCATATATCAATTCGGTCATCTAGTCATGGAGCTGATGTATTATGGGTAAGGAGTAATGGAATGCCTTTTGATTCATACAGACCTAATTTACCCTATTTATTCATGAGATTTGGTCCTGAAGGTACAGCCAAATATTTAACTATAGAAGATGGCCAGGTAGTATCTTTTGAGACCCAGGAAGCTCCAACTGACATAGATAGGCCTGAGTATGCCGAAGCATTCCCTAGGTACACCTCATTTCAGTTTTTGGATGCGAACACTCTTGAAACCAAGATGAATCAAAAATTTTATGATGAAGAGAAAGAGGTGTGGAAGGATGTAAGTCTTATTGCTGTGTTATCCAAAATAACTGATCCTGATTATATTCCTGTCAACTATTGACCGTTTTTAAAAAAAGCACTTATTAATACGAATTTATAATTATTCAAAAGCCGCTCTGATATGATCTAAGCGGCTTTTTTATTTAGTGTGCATGTTCGATATTTGGGATTAAACTTCCGAGAGATCTTAATTTTGAGACAACCCTTAGCTGATGGCATAGTGTTTAACGCAATTTGAATTTGAAGGAAGCATCAACAAAAGTTGGTGCCAACTCTTAAGCTAAGCTCAGGATAAGCCATTACTGAATCTATTTTGGGGTTTAAATTCATTTGCAAAATTTTTGTTTTCTAGTTCAAAAGATGTTATGACGTAAGTAATTACATTATTTTCCCAGGATTGTTTGACATCTTTTAGTTTGTTGAGTTCATCTTCAGTTCTTGAAAATTTATATTTCTCAATCAGAGCTGCGCCCTCAGATATGTATTCCTCTATTTTACTTTTGAAATCTATCCATTTGACTTTTAAAACCATAAACTAAAATTTAGCTTGTAAAGGTGGAGTAAAGAAAAACTAAAATGTGAAAATTTCATTTAAAGATGTTCACAGTTGATAGAAACTATGCTTAAAAATTTACTACGCTATCTAATGCATCATCGGCATCTTTATGTATAAAGTTTGCTTGATATTTTATTGTAGTAGTGACAGAAGAGTGTCTATAAAGCTTTTGAAGCATTTTAATAGGAATTTTATCTTCCGAAATGTGACCGAAACTATGCCGGGCGATGTGCATAGTCACCTTTTTGGTAACTTTTGCTTTTCTAGCAACACCAACTAAATATTTATTGAATTTTTTTGTAGCAGTTTTAGTCTTTGCATACACATCTTTGGCATTCTTTAAATCTGCCTTTTTCATTTCGGGAAAAACAAAATCGTTATCATTCTGTTCTTCAGACTTGTAATATTCAAGGATAGAAAAAACTTTCTCAGGTATTTTTAGGGATAGTAATTTGGCATTTTTGTTCATTCGGTAATGAAGTCTGCCATCATAAATATCTGACCATCTAATTTTGAGAACATCTGCAGCTCTAATTCCTGCAAAATAGAAACTGAATAGCCAGATATTTCGAGCGTGAGTTTCATTGTTGGTTAGATTTTTTGCAGACTCAAATGACTTTATCTCTTTCTTGGTCAATCCTATTTTCTCAGTTTCAGGAAATTTTATCCTTATCTTACCAGAGCCGAAGGGATACAATTTTCTATCTACAACATCCATTTTTATGGCCCGGTTATAAATAGTTCTAATAACTACAAGATTATTAACAACTGATCTTTCTGAAAGATTTAGTTCTTTTTTCAAGTATATCCTGAACTTTCTTAAAAAGGTTTCATTAATTTCGGGAAAGGTTAATTGTTTTGACTTATTATATTTTATCACGTGATTAACACGAGCTTTATCTGTCGAAAGTTGTGGAAGCTTTTTGTTTGCTTCGAGTTCATCAAGAAAATCTTTTGCAACTTCATAAAAGGTATTCGCTTTGGAACCTGAAAAGAGAATTTCCTTGATTTGATTCGCAGAAAAGTCCTTTTTGTCAGATTGTAAATCAAGAAGGGCTTTACTAGCTTCCAGAAGCCTGGTAGAAAGTAGATTGTTTAGTCTTTCTGAGTTAGGATTGGATTTCTTAACTCGTAAATTCTTATCATCCCAATCTTTCAAGTCAATATAGTGACCAATATAATGGTAGGTAGATTGACGGTTCTTGGTAATTCGAATTGCTAAAGGGTATAGCCCTTTTTTATTTGGTTTCTTTCTGATGACTATTTTTGCATTCGAGGACATATCTTTAAATTATAGAGTTTAAAGATAATCATTTTTGGTACAACATAGGTACAACAAAATTTGATTTTAGACCATATTAAATAGAATCAATAAAAATTAAATATTTGTTAATCAGTTGAATATGAGTGTGATTAGTGAAATTTACGGATATACACACTGGATTCAAAATCCAGTTCTTTCGGGAGTGCGGGTTCGATTCCCGCCTCGAGTACTTTTAACATATCAAATTCAATCAAAACCCCGTAAACTGCACTGTTTACGGGGTTTTTTATTTTTTATGATATCAAAAAATATCATTTAAACACGTATTAAAAGTGTCCCATTCGGTGCCCTTTTTAAAATTCAAAAACAGGTCACCGAATCAACCTTAACATATTGATATAATGGTTTTTACAACTATAATTTTTGGATTTTTTTCTTTAGATTTATCATTCAAAATATATCAATATGCAGAACTTATTATCAATTCTCTTCTATATCAAGAGAAGTAAAACTGACAAACAAGGAAAAGTGCCTATCTACATGAGAATTACTTATGATGGGAAAAGAGCTGAAGTTAGCACCATGAGAAAAGTGGAATTAAACAAATGGAATTCGAAAGCCAATTGCTTTAAAGGTCAATCGAGTGAAGCTAAATCAATAAACAGGCAACTGGATATTATGAAAAACCGTTTGTACAGTATATTCCAGAAACTTCAGGATTCCGATGAAAATATTACAGCAACTATATTGAAGGATATCTTTATAGGAAAAGACGATTTAAAAAAAGGAATTTTGCAATTATTTGAGGATCATAACTTAAGAATGGAAAAATTAGTTGATAAAGATTATTCCTTTAGAACATTGCAGCGCTACAAGACCACAAAGAAGCATTTAACCAATTTTATTTCATCTAATTATAAAGCTGATGATTTTCGTGTAAAAGATATCGACATAAAATTCATTAATAGTTTTATTTACTATCTAAAAACAGACCTCAACCTCTCTCATAATTCGGCTTTAAAATATTTAGCCTATTTGAAAAAAATTGTCCGCATTGCTGTTGCTAATGGTTGGCTGGAGAAGGATCCATTTTACAATTTAAAATTAAAGCGCCAGGTTATAGATCGAGAATTTTTAACAAAAGAAGAAATCATTAGAATAATGGAAAAAACCTTTTCCATTCAAAGAATGGAACAAGTAAGGGATGCATTTTTGTTCTCCTGCTATACCGGGTGTTCTTATTCCGATATTAAAAAGCTAACTAAACAGAATATTATTAAGGGAATTGATGGCAGCCAATGGTTAAAGTTTAAAAGAACAAAAACCAAATCCCTAAGCAGCGTTCCTCTTTTGACAGTACCGGAAGAGCTTATTAAAAAATATGAAGACTTTGAAAATCCCAAAGGTACCTTGTTACCGGTGTTATCAAATCAAAAAACAAATAGCTATTTAAAAGAAATTGCCGATGTATGCGAAATCCAAAAGAATCTCACTTTCCATGTTGCTAGACATACCTTTGCAACCACAGTAACCCTTTCAAACGGTGTTCCGATTGAAAGTGTAAGTAAAATGCTCGGGCATAGATCTATAAAAATCACTCAACATTACGCAAAAGTATTAGATGAAAAATTAAGCGAGGATATGAATAATTTGAAAAACCGAATGGCGGCATTTGAAAATAAAAGAAAGCTTAAATAGCTGATTTTCTTTAAACAACTGACTTCGAATTTCAATTTTCAATAATCCGTTCCGGGTAATCGGTAATAATTCCATCTACATTTAGTTCAATCATTTTTTTAATGGCTTCGGGCTCATTTACCGTCCACGGAATTAATTTCATTTCCATACTTTTAATAGAATCAACAAAAACAGTGTCTTTTACCAATTCATAATGTGGGCTATAGATTTCTGGCTGGAAATCGAGTAAAGCCAGATTTTTTTCAATGCCCTCAGTATATACCAAATAGGCAGTTTCCACTCTCGGATAACTTTTATGAATTTCATTTAAAATGTTTACATCAAAAGATTGTAAATTCATTTTCTCCTGAATATTCTTATTTTGGATTACCTCCATCACAAGATTCACGAATTCTTCCGGGGCTGGTTGATAATTACCATATTTATCTTCTGAACTTTTTAATTCAATATTATAGCTCACAGGCTTCAAATTATTTTCTGCTATATAAGTTTCTACAGAATCTAAAGCTTCCGATAGTAAAGGCTTGTAGGCTTTTTGTTTCTGCTGATTTGGAAATAATCGATTCCCCTTAGAGCCCGAATCAAACTTTTTAATGCTATCGTAAGGCATCTTGTAAATATTAAAGCTTTCTTGCTTGTCTTCGGAAATACTATCTCCTGAAGGGGTCAGGACATAAAGTGAATGCATAAATGGTTCGTGAGACACCACTACTTTTTTATCTTTAGAAATAACCACATCCAGTTCTATAACATCAACGCCCTTTTTTACAGCGCTTAAAAAAGCGGGAACAGTGTTCTCGGGAAAATTACCCCTATCGCCACGATGGCCCTGCACCTGTACCTGGAGCTCTTCTTCGTTTTTTTGAATTTCTGGCACTTCTTCCTGCTTATTCTTACAAGCCAGGCTAATCACCAGGAAGGAAAACAATACCGTTTTTATAATTTTCATATTCATAAATTTTAAATAAAGGCCCACCCGTAAAGATAGAGAACTGTGGGCAGGCCTTACAAACTAAACACTGGAATTAAAACTCAACTATTTAACAGGTTCTGCAATGCGATAGCTGTTGCTTGCTGCATGAACTTTTCCGAACATATCGGTAGCTTTTATTTCTATTGTATGTTTTCCGGTCTCAAGATCAGCTGGAATATTTCCGCGCCACAAATGTTCACTCTTAATAGGATTAGAAGACCTCCTACCCGGCATTAGTTCTTCGGTTAGATCCCATTCATAAACCATTTCTACGTAAGAAGGATCATATTCTTCCATATACTGCATTTCACTCCATTCCCCATCATCAATTCGGTATAGAACTTTATCACCCTCGGTTCCCATAAAGAAATTCACAAAAATTCCTGCCTTAGTTCTTCTGCCTTTAGCAACTACCTTAGGGGCAAAAACTTCCATTTGATAATTGGCTGGTTTACCGGCGACCTTATAATCTATATTATACGCGTTTCCATTGAAATTTATAAACGCGTAACCTTTAGGAGTTCCGTCCCTCATTGTTGAAATCGGGATATTATTTTCATCTAATTTTCCTGAATACCAATCTCCAGAAGTTGTCCCTACATTATAATGATGGTGTGGTTTATCCTGAATCCATCCCTCTTCCTTTCCGAAGAAATCCTGGCGTTGTATATGCGTATGGGCGGAAAGTGAAAGGGTGTTAGGAAAATCTTTTAAAAGTTCAAAAAGCCTTTCCCTATCTTCATCTCTAAAAGTATCTACACCATCGGGTTCACTTAATGGAATATGCATAGCAAGAACTACTAAATGGTCTTTAGGCACGAGCTTTAAGTCATTTTCTATAAATTGAAACTGGTCTTCTCTAAAACCTCCCCAATAACCTTTGCCATCTCGAGGATCTGGATATAAGACATCATCTAAAACAAGAAAATGCACCTTTCCGAAATTAAAAGCATAGTTAGCCGGACCAAAATGTGCCTCGTAAGTTTCATCGGAAAGCGTATCGTTTTCCACATCGAAATTGATATCGTGGTTTCCCAGTAAATTATACCAGGGAATACCCACCCGATTAACCGCTTTTATATAAGGATTAAAAAGATCAAGATCATTACCTACCAAATCACCGAGACTTAATCCAAAAGGCACATTCTCAATACCTTCTACTTCGGCTACAATACCATCCGCAAAATAATCGACTTCCTGTTGAGAATATGGTTGCGGGTCCCCAAAAATAAGCGCGGTAAAGTCCTCCTTCTCTTCTGAAGGGATTAGAGAAAAATCGACCGACCTAGGGAATTTCCCTGTAGCTGCTACCCCTTTAAACTTTAAATTAGGTGATCCTTTGGGTTTGTGGATATAGAAAAATTGGGGAAGATTATCTTCATTCTTACCAACCTTATAACCCGCAGGTTTGATTACTGAAATAATATTGTCTTGTCCTAAAGGTAATTCGTATTTTCCTTTAGCATCGGTCAATACCACCTCATGACCATTGGTAACTGCCACCTCAGCTATCCCTTTTTCCCGCCTGTCTTTTCTGCCATTTTGATTGCTATCTTCAAACACGGTACCTTTGGCAAGATTTTGTGCCGAAATGGAAAAGACTCCCAAAAGGCAAACACCTGTAATTATATATTTTATCATTCTGTTTTTTAGTTTAAAATTTACTTTCCTAACAAAACCGGTCAATAATTAACCGGTTTTTAATCATAAAATCAATGATTTGTTACCAACCTGGGTTTTGCTCTAAATTGTTATTTAGTTCCAGGTCCTCCATAGGTATTGGATAATAATAATCTTTAGTTTCATCGAAGCTTCCGCCCTCGAATAAAAGCAAATTGCCTGAAGTCCCTTCAGTAAGGGGTCTTTCATTAATATTTATGGTAGAAGACACTTCATCTGGCGCCCCGGAAGTATCACCATCATGAACATACACATCATAGTTGCCATCATTATTAAAATCGTGAGCACCTAATTCCGAAAAATATATACCCTTTATTGGTTTTTCTGCTTTTTTGCCTTCTTTCCATCTCATAAGGTCATCCCAACGCAGTCCCTCATTTACCATTTCCACTCTTCGTTCGCGACGAATTTCCAGGATCACCCCTTTGTTTGATCCTTCAATATTCTCATAAAGACTTTCCTGGTAAGGATCGGGATTAGCATTTGCTTCTGCCATATTTAAATGTGGCAAGCCTACACGATCGCGCAATTTATTAATTGACATATCTAAATCGCCCTGTGTCAATGTCCCAAGTTCTGCCTGGGCTTCAGCATAAATTAACAAGGCCTCTGCAAAACGGAAAAGGATTACATCGTTAAATGAGCCACCCGAACCCCATTGAGGGCCCTTGGGAGGTAATCCTTTTATGACTCTGTAGCCCGTTCTGGTTATATCTAAATCTACCGGCTCAAGATCCTGCGAGCCATACGTTGCAAAATCGGGTCCTGCTGTAGTTTGTGTTAGCCTGGGATCCCGGTTCTGCATCTCTTCATAAAACTCCATGGTTTCATAGCCAGATTGATCGGTAAACGGTGTTCCGTCAATCATTAAATAACTATTAACTAGTTCTTTTGTAAGCCCCCATCTTCCCTGGGTTGGCGCCGTCATCCTATAAGCCAGATCATGTGTTCTTAATCCAAATTCATAATCCACAGCTAAAATAGTTTCAGTGGTATTCTGATTTCCCATGGCAAACAGGTCTAGATACGCTTGCTCTTCACCGCCACTAGTATAAAGGGTGTAAGCGCCATTATCCATCAATTCTTTTGCTGCCGATGAAGCTTCTTCAATAAATCTTTCATAATCATTCAAGCCATGATATTTTCTAAATGTTCCTTCATGCAGAGCAATTCTAGCTTTTAGAATAAGCGCCGTATATTTTGTTATTTGATTTAATTCCTTTTCAGCGGGAATATTTTCAATGGCATAATCAATATCGGCCATAATAGAATCCATTACTAATTCTCGTGAATCCCTTGCTTTAGTTAATAATTCTTCATCGTCCTGATTGATCACTTCACTATACCATGGCACATCTCCAAATCGCTTTACTTTCTCGAAATAGAAGTAAGCCCTAAAAAATCGTGCTATTCCAGAGTATTTGGCTGTGGCCTCAGCATCATCTACCCTATTATAATTCTCTAAGAAATAGTTGATTCTTCGTAGATAGCCCCAGGACCATCCTCCGCTACCCCTGTCTGTTGGCACAATACGTGCCCCTCTTAGTCTTTCACCAGCACTTACTCCTAAAATATTGTCTGAATCTGAATCGTCTATATACACTGATTTTGTGGGTAGCACCGCATACAAATCATTTGTATAAGCCTTTAGATCGGCACCAGTATTGAAAAATTCATCTGCAGTTACTGCATCGCCTGGTGGTTGTTCGAGTATATCTGCATCACACCCTGTAATTATAAAAGGAGTGATCACTAATGTAAATACTTGAATTATGCTTCGTATTTTTTTCATTTTTATATATTAACTATTGATGTATCTGTTTTTACAATCCCTAAAATTTATAAAGCAAATTATAGGTTGATTTGGACACCTGCTGAATAAGTTTTACCCATTGGGTATAACTGTGTATTTGTAGCAGATCTTCCACTCACTCCATTGGGATTAGAATAACTAACATGAGCTCCTACTTCTTCGGGATCCAGATATTTAGTTAAACCTCCAAAGGTCCAGGTGAATATGTTCTCACCACTCACAAAAAACCTTAGTCTTTTAATATTGATTTTTTTAGTAAGTGTAGGTGGAATGGTATAACCCACCGTAAGATTTTTAATCCTGAGATAGCCTATATTTTCTAAAAAATGGTCGTTATAGTTATATGACATTCGTCCATTACTTAAAGCACTGTATGCTCTTTGTCTTTGTGGATATATTCTATTTGGATCGTTAGCATGAGCTGGATCCCATACTTTATTAAGAAGATCTTTTCTTATAAAAGATGTATAAGGTCTATGAAAGGTAGCCCAATACAGGGGACCGTTGGGATACCAATCCTGTTTAGCAACTCCTTGTCCAATAACGTTCAGGTCAAAGTTTTTCCACGAAGCATTTATATTAAATCCGAATGGGAACTGTGGCATTGCATTTCCAATAGGTACTAGATCTCCAGGGTCTTCAAGGGTATTATTTCCATTATCAATACTACCATCCCCATCAGTATCTACATATCTAAGATCTCCCCCTCGCAAGCGGTTCCAATCACTATTTGATCCATAATCAAGTATGCCTCTATAAACCCTGAAAAGATTATCTCTTCCATATTCATTTTGGAAGGTGGCAGCCTCTTCGTCTGACTGAAATTGGCCATCTACACGATAACCCCATATTTCACCTATTTGCTGACCTTCCCAAAAGGTGCTTAACAAACCGTTTGGGTTATCAAATTTTGTAATTATAGCCTGGTTATTTGAAACGTTGGCCTGTGCACTAAGGGCTAGTTTAGAACCTAACACATTAAATTCATCATTATAACCTAAGGTCGCCTCAAATCCTCTGTTCCGCATTGCTGCGTAATTCCTACGAGGTTCTGATGCTCCAAAAACTGCGGGAAGCGGTTGTCCCGGTAGATACATATCACGCGTATTACGTTCATACCATTCAACAGAGGCAGTTAGTTTATCCTCTAAAAACCCCATGTCAACGCCTACATTTGTTGATGTGATTTTTTCCCAGCCAATATTAGCCGGTAATGGAGAAGGTACTCTGGCATAATTACCCTGTTCTCCATCAAATAACCACGAGGTTCTACCCATTCCTATTAATTGCCTAAAGGTATTTACCCCTACATTCTGATTTCCTAATTTACCGTAGGATGCTTTTAACTTTAATGAGGATATTGCTTTTTCTAATGGTGTCCAAAAATTTTCTTTATCAATTATCCAACCTGCGCCTACAGATGGAAAAAGCCCCCATCGGTTTTCTTCTGGGAAGCGCGATGAACCATCGTAACGCGCGTTAACTTCCAATAGGTATTTGCCATCATAATCATAATTAAATCGTCCAAAATAACCTTGAATAGCCCATTCTAATGTGGAACCTTCCATATCAAGCATTGTAGTTCCAAAAGCAATATTAGCTTTGTCCTGGGTAAGCAGGTCTTCAATTCTCATTCCCACTCTATCACGGTCAAACTCCTCCTGATTAAAACCGAGCATTAGCTTGAAATTATGCTTATCTGCAATGTCCCTGGTATAGGTTCCATAAATGTTTATAGCAGTATAATTATCCTTCCAGCGATACTCGTTATGTCTATTTAATCCTTGTCCTTCTAACAACTCCAGCTTTTCACCAGCCAGATAACTAAATGGCTTATAGGAAAAGGTTCGATCTGTACGGTCAATACTATAATTATAATTCATATTAAGTACTAATCCCTCGATTGGCTTAAACTCTGCTCCAAGGGTATTAGTTAAATTTTCATACTGCCATTGCCGGTGTGCAGCGCCTTCTTTTAGGGCACCTAAACGTCCAACATATCCATTTCTGGTTCGACCAACACTCACACCATAACCGTCTACAAAAGCAGGGTGATTAGGAAAAAGATCACGCCATTTACTCACCCCAAATTCGTCACCCCAACCATTTTTAGTTCCTGCATATTGTTCATCATACCTGCTACTAAATCTGCTCAAGGCATTTAACTTTAACCATTTGTATGGAGTGGCACTCAATTTAAGCTGTAGATTATAACGTCTCATTTCCGAATCCTGGATATTCTGAATTTTTTCGCGCTCATAGCTTCTTGCTGAGATAACCCCGGTTAATTTATCAGAGCCACCAGAAACAGAGATATTATTTATTTGGTGTGACCTACGATCTTTGAACAAAACATCATAGAAATCGGTATTTCCAAAAAACTTATAGGTGCCATCCGGTTGTTGCTCATAAAAAGGTTCTCTTTCACCATTACCAACTTGTTCGGCAATTTCCCAATCATCATCTTCATAACATACATAACAACCGCTATGATATGAGCCGATTGCATCATCGACCCATCTTGCATAGGTAGCTGGATTAGTTACAAAGTCAGTACGAGCAATATTTGTGGTAAAACCAGTATTGTTAGAGTACTGGACATTAAATTCACCTGCCTCTCCAGATTTAGTAGTGATCAGCACCACTCCAAAAGAACCTCGTGCACCATAAATTGCTGCCGCTCCAGCATCTTTTAAAACAGTTACACTTTCAATGTCATTTGGATTTATATTGGCAATATCCCCTTCTATACCATCTACGATAATAAGAGGAGACCCTCCATTTATAGAATTAAAACCACGAATATTTATTTCGGGAGTTTCGGAAGGATCACCACCTGATGACGACCTAATATTCAAACCGGGTACAGTTCCCTTCAGAGAACTTGCTATATCTGCCGATGGTCGAGTTACAATGTCGCCAATCTCTGCGGTACTAACCGAATTAACAACATTTTCTGATTTTTGAGTACCGTAACCCACAACCACAACTTCGTTGAGGCTTTCTGAATCCGGAACCATTGTTATTTCAAACCTGGATCGAGACACAACAGTAACTTCTTTTGACTTATATCCTAAAAAAGAAAAAACAAGAATTGTGTCCTGGCCCGATACTCTTAAGGTAAACTCTCCATCAAAATTAGTGATTGTTCCTTTAGAAGATCCTTTAATTTGTACAGTTACTCCCGGCAAAGGCAATCCGGTTTCATCTAGAACTTTTCCTTGAATATTTTGTTGAAAATCAACGGGTTCAGGTATTGTCCCCGTATTAAAATTGGAAGCAAAAGCTTCCGAGAAAATCAATAGAAAGCATATGATATATACTTTCCTTAAAAAAAAATGTATTTTTGTATCCATTACAAGTGGCTATAAATTAATTGTTTGTAGTCTTAATTAAGCCCATTCTGTTGCAGCAGAGTGGGCTGTTTTTTTTGGCTAATTCAAAGGCTTATCTTTTCTTATAAAATTTTTTTTAGAGTTAGATTCTAGGCGTTATTAATTTGATTGTAAAACTATAAGTTGCTTTCTCCGTGAAGATTTTTTTATGTTTAAGTTTATATTACCTAAATTTTAAATTAGCTAAAAAAGGGTTGGCAGAAAATCTAAACAGTTTGACTATTTTGAATCCATCAAGAAGGATCGACTAAATATTAAGCTAGGTTTTCTTAACCTGCCGCAATTCTCCATTAAATTGCTTTTTTGAAGGGTATAGCTCTTAAAAAAAATAGCTTAAAACGATAAAAAATTTACTTTTTTCATCTTAAGCATTTTCCTTTTGCATTCCAGTTAAAACTTAGTGCAGCTCAGGATGAATAAAAAGTGCTATGAATTTTATTTACTTCTTCCAGCGCCATCGCATTACCTTTTGATGCCATTCAATTTCAAGTTTTGAAATTATATAGGAGTTATAAATAGCAAAGCGCTTTATGCACTCCGGTTAATTTCAAAGCTTGTTTTTTAGCAGCAAAAAGTAATGCGGTGTAAGAAAGACTATAAAAAACACTGAAATCCTGATCGGTAAATTTAAGTTAACCGCAGCGGACTTAAACCAAAAAGCTTCCAGAAGTCTCTTATTTACGAATTTCTTTGCAGAGCTTTTTGGCTCGTTTACAAAATTAATTGAAATAAATCTCTTTTACGCAAATGGGGTTTTTACTGAATGAAGGGAAGTAGACTAAGTGGCTTATGAAATGAATAATTCTCATTCCAATATTCATGTTTTTCGTTTGTCATAGACCAAACGATACTAAAGTTGCCAGAGACTATTCCAACTCTGCGATTAAAGCAAAATGGTTGATTTTATTTGCCTCTTTTATCAAAAAAAACCGCCGCATTTCAATTATGTGACGGTTTCTTCAGCTAAGACAAACTAAATTATTGAAATTATTTAGCTATATTTTCAGGTAGAAGAACGAATTGTGAATAATTAGCTTCCGTTAAATATTCCTTTGCAAGTTCCTGAAGTTCATTTGAGTTTAATTCGTCTGCAAAACAATTAAAATCTGGAATGCTAGAAGGATCAAGGTCATACCTATAAACTTCTTTAAGTTTCATAGACCAGTAACTATTGTAATCTAAACCTTCTTTTCCTCTTAATCGCAAGGCTTCTTTAACCTTATGCAAATCTGCTTCAGTTACTCCCTCTTTTCTAATCTTATCTAATTCTGAGTGTACCGCTTTAATAAGTTCTTCTACATCATCTGGAGATGTTGTAAAATCAATACTATGCCGATACCAGTTATAAGGTATTTCACTGGCATATGAAGCGACTCTCACACCGTAAACGCCTCCTCTATTCTCCCTTAATTCTTCATATAACCTAAGCCTTATCACGTGAGACAATGCACTTAATAAATCTTTTTTTCTAATAGAAAAATCAAATTTACCCGTATATCTAAGATGTACTTCTGCTTTATCCTCCTGGCCCTTATAAAATGTTTCATTATTTCCCTGGGTATAACGCAATTTAATGTCTTTGCTTTTTTGCTTTATATTCCCTGATGGTAAGCTAGCAAGGTAGGTTTCAACGTAAGGTTTTATAGAATCCAGCTCAAAATTTCCAACAATAAAAAAGGTGAACCCTTTGGCAGAAGCAAAACGTTTTTTATAAAAATCGTAAGCTTTATCCAAATCTAATTCCTCCTTAACTTGTTTTGATTCTACCGGAGTAGCCCTAAGATGATTATCAGTCATTTTGACAGCTATTTTTTTACGGAAATAACTATATGGATTAAGTTCATTGTTTTTATACGCTGAAACCCTTCTGTCTTTGAAAACTGAAAAAGCAGCTTCATCTTTATTAGGACTGGTGAAAGAAAGATGCGTCATTTTTAACATCGTTTCAAAATCCCTTGTTGAACTCTCTCCAGAGATTAATTCTTCATAAAAATTGATATAACTTTTAACAGAGGCAGTTTTCCCCATATTCAGCTTTCTCAGACCACTCTCTGAAATATTATTTAAACCACTTTGATTGATTATATCTCCGGCAAACCTAGCAGAAATATAATCTTTATCCGGGGCTAAAGAGCTACCTCCGGGACGCACACCACTAAGGTTTATTACATCATTTTGTAATTTTGTAGGCTTCAAAACTACTGTTACACCATTTGATAATTTCCATTCGGTAACATTGATCTCTTTATTATAAGAAGAGCTCTTAACCTTTCCCGGCTTTGGCGTCCAGGACATTAATTCATCTACTTTTAAATCATCTTCATAAGCTTCTAACTTCAAATCTTTTATTGATTCAAACCAGTGCACCAAAGTTTCTTCTTTAGGAAGTTCTAGATCCTCTTTTTCTGGACCGGCAAGTACTAAGCTTATGTTTTCATCACCTATCCATTCCTCACTTACCGCATTTATCTCTTCTAGCGTAATTGTAGGAAGTTGAGTTTTATAAAACTCGTAAGTAAATTCACTACCGGGAATAGGTTTATGCTCTATAAAATGCTCTATATAATCTTCAACATATGCACGAGAATTGATTTTTCCTTCTTCCTTTCTAATAAGATTCGCACTATTAAGCAATTGCTTTTTATAGCGATCTAATTCGCTTTGTTTAAAGCCATAACGTTTAGCTCTCTCACTTTCCTTAAGTGTAGCAATAATCCCTTCTTTAATATGGTCTTCTTTAAGCGTAGCACTTACAAAATAGGAATCCTTATCTGCAAGAAAATCTCCTATTCCTCCTTTTATTTCAATAACCGGAGCTACTCCCTCTTCCCTGGCCTCTTCCAATCGTAGATTTAACATACCAGTATACAGCCTATTAATAAGAGCTGTACGATAATCCCCTAGAGTTTCAGTATTGTTTTTCTGCTTCTTATAGTAAGCGAAGAATTTAAGAGAAGATACTTCAGGATCGGTAAAAATCCCGGCTTTTAGTTCTTCATTATCAGGTATGCCATAATGAGTTCTTTGTTTAGGATTAGGTGGATTTTTTAAGTCTCCAAAATTTTGTAGTATTTTTTGTTTGGTTTCTTCCACGTCAATATCTCCAACAACCATTAAGGCCATTAGGTCTGGTCTATACCAATCCCTATAAAATTTTCTAAGTTCTTCGTAATCAGCATTAAGAATAACGTTCAGTTTCCCAATAGGAAGCCTTTTAGCATGCCTGGCATTATTAGTAATTAATGGCACATAGCTATTAAAAAGTCGGCGAGAGCCTATAAGTCCACTTCTCAGTTCTTCGGCTATAACGCCACGTTCCTCATCAATGTCTTTTTCTGCCAAAGTCATCCCATCACTCCAATCTCTTAAAATTTCAATACCCTTATCATAAACCTCATCATCATCTGTAGGCAACGTAAGCTTATAAACGGTCTCATCAAAACTGGTATGGGCATTGAGATCGGCACCAAAAAGAACACCCAGATTCTCCAGGTAATCGATAAGTTCGTTTTTTTTAAAATTTCGAGTCCCATTAAAGGCCATATGTTCAAGAAAATGGGCAAGACCTTGTTGTTTTTCGGTTTCTAATACCGAGCCTGCATCTATAACAAGCCGTAATTCTGCTTTATTTTCTGTTTTAGGATTGTGTTTAATATAGTAGGTTAATCCGTTATCCAATTTACCAATACTTATTGAGGGATCTATAGGAATCTCTTTGGATAGGTCTTGGGCAACCAGGTTCGTTAGGACACAAAAAAGCAGTATCCCTGTAAGGAATTTTAATTTACTCATAAAATTTATGTTTAAAAAATGATATTTATAAATGCCGAAAAGTCTAATTCAAATCTCCAGAATAGAGAGGGTATTAGATCGATAACCGAGATTTCAATACACCGAGGCGTAGCTTAAAGATTCTCTATTTAATACCTCGCGGCAAGCTCGCGAGGTATTGACTTTTTAGGCAATATTTTTATTAGTAACCAGGATTCTGGTCTGAAAGGTTTAATTCTGAATTTCCAAAAATTTCATCTTCAGGTATTGGCAAAATGAATTGATCTTCACTTGTTATTTCTGGTTTCAGCTCCATAATCTTATTAAATCTAATTGCAGCAAACCATTCGGAACCATTTTCAAAGGCAAGTTCTCTCACATATTCCTGAAAGATCTCCTCTTTTACGGCCTCAATAGTGGTAGCTTCAGAAGTTGCTAAACCTGCTCTTAAGCGAATTTCATTAAGTGGTTCCTGAATATCTTCAAGTGCAGCATTTTCAAATGCTAAAGCTTCGGCCTTAATTAAATACATCTGGGCCAATCTAAGAAAATAGGTAGGTCTATATGTTTCTTCATTATTCACTTTCAGAATTTTAAGACCCTCATAGGTAAACTCCTGTCTTGGGTCTCCTTCCATCATTTCAGGATACCAGGTGTTACCGGTTCTCCCAGAATAAAATCGCTTTCGGTTATTGTCTTCAGTGTCTGAATCTGGACTTCTATGGGTAAGAAGAATAATTTCCGAAGAATTTAATCCATTATTAAACACAGCTGGAAAATCTGGCTCCAACTGTCTTACCTGGCTTTCTATAACCTCATTTGCAATACTGGCTGCACCACTATAGTTCCCCATAAACAAAAGCACACGTGCTTTTAGTGCTTTAGCCGCTGTTTTAGAAGCCCTATGGTTTACCGAAAAATCTGGAGCATTGACCATGGCATAATCTAAATCTGACAAGATCTGATCATAAGTAGCGGCCACGCTGCTTCTAGCTTTATTACGAGAAACAAAGTTTACCGGTTCTGTACGGATAATAATTCCATATTCGCTATCTAAATCGTAGAACTGACCAAAATACCTTAATAGATCAAAGCTACTCATTGCTCTTAAAAAATGAGCTTCTCCAATAATTTCTGACTTGGTGTTCCCCGAAAACTCTTCATCAGGCAATTCCTCTACAAGAGCTATGGTATTATTAGCCGCATCTAGTACTTTGTACTTAATTTGCCAAAAGTTTTTCAATTCACCATTGTCAAAAAGAACGTTGTTGGTTACAAAAGCTGAATTTCCATCACCAAAACCAATGGAGCTCATAGAACCGCTAAGGGCAGCGGGAACTAACTCTGAATACATATAATAATGCGGACTTGAGAAAGAAATTATGGTACTGTAAACACC
This sequence comes from Christiangramia sediminicola, assembly GCF_031344135.1. NCBI lineage: Bacteria > Pseudomonadati > Bacteroidota > Flavobacteriia > Flavobacteriales > Flavobacteriaceae > Christiangramia > Christiangramia sediminicola. The sequence goes on along the minus strand of NZ_JAVJIU010000004.1, from coordinate 3,750 downwards.
ATTCAATAGTGCCTTTGCGTCATTTTCATTTTTCACCACATTCTCAGGAACCAGATTATTTGGTGGATCCTGATCCACGACATCGGTCAGTTCACAAGATGCCATTAGAAATATTGATAATATAGGTATTATTATTTTTTTCATCATATAGTTTTTAAAATCCAATTTTCACTCCTGCGGTAAACACTCTAGATATAGGATACCTGTTATTGTCTCTTCCTGCACTTATATCGTTATTATATAAGTTGGAAGCTTCAGGATCTGCACCAGGGTAGTTGGTAAAGGTTAATAAGTTTTGTCCGGTAACGTATACAGCGGCACTGTTTAAAAACCCAAACTTGTTCAAAGTTTCATTCGGAAAAGAATATTGAAGATTCACAGTCTTTAAACGTAGGTACGAAGCGTCATATACATAATAGCTGGAAATTCGATCGTTGTTATTTGGGTCTCCATAAACCACTCTTGGTTGATCGGTTGGATTTTCCGGAGTCCATGCATTAAGTACTTCAGTGGTTTTATTTTCACCGAAATATGAATTAGCAAAATTTATAGATCTTGCCTGGTTGAACCAGTGTAAATCATTACCAACTGAAAAATTGAATAAGGTAGAAAGTGAAAAACTTTTATAGGTAAAAGTATTATTAAAACCACCGAAGAAATCAGGTTGGGTATCACCAATAACCTCTTGGTCTAATGCATTCACCACACCATCATTGTTAAGGTCTGCAAAACGAAGGTCACCTGGAGACGTCCCGGCCTCTTGATAATTTCCGGTGGGAGAATTAGCATTAAGCGCATCAATCTCACCTTGTTCCTGGAAAATTCCTTCAGAGACATAACCGTAGATAAGTCCTATTGGGCTCCCTTCCTTAAGTAAGCCTCCGCCTCCAAAGCCGGTAACAAAACCATCTTCATCCTTAAAATCATCAGAAATTTCGGTTAATTTATTCGTGTTTTTATTGGTATTTAAGCCAAGGCTCCAATTAAAACTATCTGATCTAATTATATCAGCTCTTATCTCAAACTCAAGACCTTTGTTACTGGTACTACCTACATTGGCCTGTACAGAAGAAAAACCTGTGCTACCGGGACTAATAGCTGTAAAAATAGCATCCTCGGTATTCTTTTCATAATAACCAACAGTACCACTAAGCCTATCTTCAAATAGGGAATAATCTACCCCCAAATCAAATTGTTTGCTGCGCTCCCATTTTAAGCGGTCATTTCCTAACTGGTTAAGAACAATGGCTGGCATGTCTCCATAATCATCTGTTGCGTAAAGCGTTCTCCACTGGTAAGGAGAAAAATCTTGTTGCCCCGTAACACCCCAGCTAGCCCTTAACTTAAGCTCATTAATTGTATTAGAGTTTTCAAGAAAAGCCTCTTCTGAAAGTCTCCATCCCAATGCTGCAGCAGGAAAAAAAGCGTGGGTATTTTCTTTGGCAAATTTAGAAGAGCCATCTACCCTGGCCGATAAACTTATTAAATATCTGGAATCATAATTATAATTGAATCTTCCAAAATAAGACTCAAGACCATAAGCCGTCTTATTAGAGGAAGCATCCCTGCTTACAGTAGCGCTGGAAATATTAGTAAGCACGTCGTTGAAGTAACCGGTTCCCCAGGCTTTAAGCAAAGAGGTTTTATTTTGCTCAAATGAAGCACCAATAACTGTATTTATTTGATGAACTTCGTTAAAGACTTTGTCATATCTTAATGTATTTTCCCACATAAGGTTGGAAAACTTACTGGAACTCTGTTGGGCATATCCATCCCCATCTCCTGTAAAACTACTCCACCCACCTCTAAAGGTGTATTTTGGATAGAAACTTTTTTGGGAACCATTATTGTAATTTAATGCAATAAGTGATTTTGCCGTTAAACCATCGGTAATTTCCAATTCTGCAAATAGAGAAGTAAGAAGTAAAAGGGTCTGGTTATTATTGGTGGCCTTAGCTAAGGCCGCTGGGCTTTCGCTTGCGTAACCCTTGGAAAAAGAATAATTTCCATCAGTATCAAAAATTGGCAAATCTGGCCTAAAGACGTACATTCTATCAATTAATGATCTATCAAGCGCATCCTGGTCTGTATAAGAAATACTAGATTGAACTCCAATATTCAATGCACTGTTAACTTTAGTGTCCAGATTAAGTTTAAATGAATACCTATCGAAATTTGATCCTTCAAAAGCACCCTCCTGTGTATTGGCTCCTATTGCTGAAAAATACCGGGTGTTTTCACTACCGCCCTGCACACTTAAATTAAAATCTGAAGTTACCGCGTTAGAAGGAGAAAGTACTTCTTCCCAATTGGTATTAGCGTTTCCAAAATAGGAACCATCTAAAACGCTTTTTGTATAAGAATTATCTAAAACACCGTTTTCTACCGCTGTAACAGTGAATGCTTTAAATTGTTCTGGGTTTAAAACATCCAGGGTTTTAGCTTCCTGTGAGCTTAGAGAATAATCTATATTAAATCGGGGAGCCTGGGAAAAGCTTCCAGACTTGGTTTCAACTATTATCACCCCATTAGCAGCACGAGAACCGTAAATAGCCCCGGCAGATGCATCTTTTAATACTGTAATAGAAGCAATATCATTCGCATTAATATTTCCTATAGGTGTATTTAGACCTTGCACCTCAAGCACTCCCCCCAGTCCCTGGCCTTCTCTACCACCAACTGGAATATTACTATTAGGCACCACCGGAATACCGTCAATTACATACAGAGGTTGATTTGAACCTTGTAAGGAGGTTGTACCTCTAATTCTAATTCTGGCAGGTGCTCCTGGTTGCCCAGTTGCTCCAGAAACATAAACTCCTGGGATTTGACCTTGTAAAGCCTGATCTAAACTTATTGTAGGAGATTGCATCTGGATATTTTCCATATCTACTGTACTAACAGCACCTGTTAAATTCTGTCGTTCTGTAGTTCCATATCCCACCACTACAACTTCATTAAGGTTCCCTAAATCCGCCTTAAGCATAATTTCATAGAAAGTCTTCTCTGTTACCTCAACTTCTTTACTTTCGTATCCTATAAAAGAAATATTTAAAACAGCTTCATTTGGAACCGTTAGGCGAAATTCACCCTCAAAATTAGCGGTGGTCCCACGCTTCATTCCTTTAACAGTAATTGTAGCCCCTAATAAAGGAATTCCCTTTTCATCTAATACCTTTCCGCTAATTTCCCTTTGTTGCGTTTGTAACACTTTAGGAGTAGTCTTTACTTCAGCAGTTTTCCTGGTTAAAATTATTTGCTTCTTTAAAATTTCGAAATTGATATCCGTATTCTCGAACAAAATCTCAAAAACAGCTTTAACCTCCTGATTTGAAACTTTTAAAGAAACTTTTCGATCTAAATCAATTATAGAATTTTTATAAAAGATGTTATAGGAAGTCTTTGCTTCTATCTCTTCAAACACCTGTCCCAGAGATACATTTTCTAGATTAATTGATACCTTATCCTGTCCATAAGTACTGGCATTAATAGGTAGTAGAGAAAGCATGAAAAATAAAAAGGAAAGTTTAACCGATAACCTTTTACACTTTGGTTCGGTAGCTCCGAACAAAGCTAATATTTTTTTCATAATTTTGTTATAGTTTAAGAATTGAGAAAATTTTTTCTGATTCTCCGCAAACACACCTAATATTTTTAGTATATTAGCGCTCAAAAAGCAGGGATTATGAACATATTCAGTTTTACGGCTCATTTCGGTTCGGAGGAAGATTGTCGTTTGCATTTCAAGGA